>CAVWXM010000011.1:0-105313 GCA_963759045.1 uncultured Bacteroidia bacterium | reverse complement strand
GTATTTCCCTGCCTTTTTTTGTTCTTATCGGTATATTTTGCAAATTGGGATTGTTCGAGCTTAGACGGCCTGTAGCAGCAACTGCCTGGTTATATGAAGTATGGATCCTCCCATCACGTTTGTTTACCAACTCGGGTAAAGCATCAACATAAGTCGATTTTAGTTTAGTCAGCGACCTGTATTCCAGAATGTGGCTAATAATTTCATGCTTATGAACTAGTCTGGTTAAGATGTCCTCGCCCGTTTTGTATTGTCCTGTTTTGGTTTTCTTTGCCTTCTCATCAATTTTTAATTTATCGAAAAGAACCTCACCCATTTGTTTTGGTGAAGCAATATTGAATTGTACTCCTGCCAGTTCAAAAATATTCTTCTCTGTTTCCCCTATATATTTTTCAAGCTCTTTGCTATACAAGTTCAAAGCAGGGATATCGAGTTTAACACCTTCAGCTTCCATTGATGCCAAAACCGGAACAAGCGGCATTTCAATTTCATCGAATAATTTTTGTGCGCTCGATTTTTTTAGTTTTGGTTCAAAATATTCTTTTAACTGCCATGTGACATCAGCATCTTCAGCAGCATATTCGGTGATTAATTTCAGGTCAACATCACGCATGCTCAATTGGTTCTTGCCTTTCTTCCCGATCAGGTTTTCTATCGGCATGGGTTTATAGTTCAGATAGGTTTCTGAAAGATAATCCATATTATGCCTCAGGTCAGGCTGAAGCAGGTAGTGTGCAATCATGGTGTCGAAAATCGGCCCGTGAACATCAATATCATACCACTTGAGTATTGATATATCAAATTTAATATTTTGACCAACTTTTTGAATTTTGGAATTTTCGAAAACGGGTTTGAATATATTAGTTATCGCAGTGGCATCATTATAGTTCCGTGGCAGATGAACATACCATGCTTCACCAGGTTTAAAGGAAAATGAAATACCAACCAATTCCGAATCGTTCGGATCAAGTCCGGTAGTTTCCGTATCAAAGCAAATTGACATATGTTTATTTAAGATTTTAACAAGGTCTTTTGCTTCTTTCTCAGTTTTAACCAGGTGATAACTATGCTTTGTATTTTGTAGGTCTTTTACGTCACTGCCTGAAATACTTTCTGGCGTCTCAACATCAGACTCCATAAACAATTCGGCCTGAACAGATGTTTGACTGTCTCCGTCTTTTAAGGACAAGTCGGTAAAAAACCGTTTGGCAAAATTCCTGAATTCAAGCTCATCAAATAATTCTTTTAAGGCTTCAGGATTTGGATCAGCCATTTTTAAATCATCCTCATCAAAATCAACCGGAACATCAAGAATAATTGTAGCCAGCATTTTTGACTGGATTGCCTGGTCTGCAAATTGCTCAACATTTTCCTTTTGCTTTCCTTTTAGTTTATCCGTATTTTGAAGCAGGTTTTCGACTGAACCGTATTCTGCAATAAGTTCTTTTGCTCTTTTTTCACCAATCCCCGGCACACCTGGAATATTATCTGATGCATCACCCCATAATCCAAGAATATCAATTAATTGTTCTGGAGTTTTTATTCCATAGCGTTCACAAACTTCTTTTACACCCCAAACCTCTGCTTTATTACCCATGCGTGGCGGTTTGAACATGAATATATTTTCTGATACCAATTGTCCAAAATCCTTGTCCGGAGTCATCATATATGTTAAAAAGCCATGCTTTTCTGCTTGTTTGGCCAATGTTCCAATTACATCATCAGCTTCATAACCTTCCAAACCAATTACAGGAATATTAAACCCTTCCAGAAGCCTGATGATGATAAGGAATTGAAGCAGCCAGATCTTCAGGCATTTTCTCACGGTTGGCTTTATAATCTAAAAATTCATCATGCCGCACGGTTGGTCCGATCATATCAAAAGCAACACCGATGTGGGTTGGTTTTTCATTTTTAAGTACATCCATCAAAGTATTTGCAAACCCTAACACAGCTGAAGTATTGAGCCCTTTCGAGTTGATACGTGGATTTTTACTGAAGGCGAAATAAGCACGATAAATCAATGCCATTGCATCCAGCAGGAATAGTTTTTTCTTTTCACTCATTTTAGATTGATTGGTCAGCTAGCAAATTTAGAGATAAATGCATACAAGATGTAAACTGCTGATAATGCCATCCGAATACTAAGAAAAGAAGTGCAAAAAACCAAGATAATTTTGTCAACCTGATATTGTTTGAAAAATTGATTTTAAATAAGTCAAACAAACTTTATTCACCTTAATTTTAACACAATTTCCACGCATATAGTAAAGCAGGCAAGATTATGGCAAAAACCATTAGTGAGAAGACTATGCCCAAGAAAGCAAAAAAGATTTTCGTCCTTGACACATCTGTTATCTTATACAACCACAATGCGATAAACAGTTTTGAAGAAAATGATGTGGCCATCCCCATTACCGTTTTGGAAGAACTGGATAATTTCAAAAAAGGGAACGAAAACAAAAATTTTGAGGCACGTGAATTTATCCGTTTTATGGATAAAATATCAGGTAAATTCACCATGACCAGCTGGCGCCGGATCAATGGTCCAGATAAAGGACAGTTCCGGGTGGTGATGAATGAAAAAGGAAAAAAGGATGCCACAAAAATTTTAGGGGAAGACAAGGCAGATCACCGGATATTAAATGTAGCCCTAAAATTAAAGGAAGATCATGCTGATAAGAAAGTCATTCTTGTGAGTAAGGATATTAACCTGCGGTTGAAAGCGAAATCATTAAACATTCTTGCCGAAGATTTTGAAACCGGAAAAATTAAGAATATTGACAGTCTCTACACAGGTAAAGAATTGATTGACAATATTGATCCGGCCATGATTGACAAGCTTTACCAGCAAGGATTTTGCAGTGTTGAGGAACTGGGTATAGAAACCCCTTATCCAAATCATTACCTGATACTCAAAGGCGACAGGGCCTCTGCACTTGGCTTTTATAATCCAATAACGCAGCGGGTTGAAAGGGTTGAAAAACGTGCTATTTCACGCATCATGCCACGAAATGCCGAGCAGGTTTTTGCCCTACATGCCATCATGGATCCGGAAGTTAAACTGGTAACTTTACAAGGTGTTGCCGGTACCGGAAAGACGCTAATTGCCCTTGCCGGCGCATGGGAGCAGCGAAGGAATTATAAACAGATTTATCTTGCAAGGCCAATTGTGCCACTCAGTAACAAAGATATTGGTTATTTACCAGGTGACATCCAATCGAAGATCAATCCTTATATGGAACCGTTGTGGGATAATTTAAAATTTATCCAGAACCAATATGGCGAACAGGACAAAGAGTACAAACGCATTGCCGATGCCATCGAAAGTGAAAAACTGCTGATTACACCCTTGGCGTACATCCGAGGAAGAAGTATTTCCAACGTGATTTTTATTGTTGATGAAGCCCAGAACCTGACACCACACGAAGTAAAAACGATCATTACCCGTGCCGGCGAAAACACAAAAATCATTTTTACAGGCGATATTTACCAGATTGACACCCCATACCTCGACTCACAATCAAATGGCCTCTCCTACCTGATCGATAAGATCAAACACCACGAGATTTATGCTCACGTTAGACTCGAAAAAGGGGAACGTTCGGAGTTGGCCAATTTGGCGAATGAGTTGTTGTAAGTCCTACTTGTAATTTTAAATGTTTTTGTCGTAATTTTGTACAACCATAGCATTTAAAATGAACCGATTAATTCAACATATCCAGCTTACCCATACCCTCTCAGGCAAGGGCCTTTTCGAGTGCTGGATGTACTATATGGCTTAATTTCTTTTCACGCAAAGTCGCAACGACCGCAGCGTTTTTTCAACTTTAAACTTCAAACTCCAGACTTTAAACTTTCCTCATGCAAGGCATTATTTTCGATATAAAACACTACGCCATCCATGATGGACCCGGAATCAGAACTACAGTTTTCCTGAAAGGCTGTCCGCTGGGTTGCTGGTGGTGCCACAATCCAGAAAGCCGATCATCTGATATTTTCAAATATAAAAAACAGGAAAAAATTGAAGGCCGAATAACTGAAAAAGAAGAAACCATTGGAAAGGAATATACTGTTAAGGAAGTGATGAAGGAAATTGAAAAAGACACACTACTATTTGAAGAGTCAGGTGGTGGAGTCACTTTTTCAGGCGGAGAGCCAATCCACCAGTTTGAATTCCTCTTAAAGCTTTTAAAAAGTTGTAAGAAAAAAGAATTTCATACCTGTGTGGATACAACTGCTTATGTGCTAGGTGACAAGTTGAAAAAGATTGCTGATTACACAGATTTGTTTTTATTTGATCTAAAGCATTTTGACGATAAGATGCATATCAAATATACCGGTGTCAGTAATAAATTGATTCTTGACAATTTAAAGATGCTGGATAAAATGGGCAAACCAATTGATATCAGGTACCCATTGATTCCCGGAATCAATGATGATGAAGCAGACATTTACAGGATGCTGGCTTTTCTTCAAACATTAAAGCATCAATATTCTGTGAGTCTTTTACCCTATCATAAAATTGGCAAGCACAAATATGGCCGTTTCGGCATTGAATATAAAATGGATGGTATCGAGGAGCCATCAAAATCACAAATTGACAAAGTAAAATCAAGCTTTGAAGAAGCTGGATTTAAAGTAAATATAGGAGGTTAAGACCTTAACCCTTCCCTGAAGGACGGGGATACTGACATATATAAGTTGAGTTTTCAGTTACCCCGATCTTCAGGTCAGGGATGGACAAGGGTACTGATACATCAGAGTCTTATTATCAGTTGCCCTTTCCTTTAGGTCAGGGATTAAAAGATAAAATTATGAACCAAAGAATAAAAAAACTCAGAGAAGAAAGCCTGAATGCAACACCATGCATATCGGCTGAACGTGCTTTACTGATTACAGAGTTTTACAAAAGCGATTTAGCACAACAAGTTTCTGTACCGGTTAAAAGGGCGTTGGCCTTTAAATACATTTTAGAAAACAAGAAGATCTGCATCAACAAAGGGGAACTGATTGTAGGTGAAAGAGGTCCGGCTCCAAAAGCGGTTCCAACCTATCCTGAAATTACGGTTCACTCGATTGAAGATCTTGAAACCCTGGATTCAAGACCTAAGGTCTGGTTTAAAGCCGATGAAGAAACAAAACAAGCTTATCGTGAAGTAGTCATTCCTTTCTGGAAAGGTCAATCGAACCGTGATAAGATATTTAGCAACCTTGATCAAAACTGGCTTGATGCCTACCAGGCAGGCGTTTTTACAGAATTCCAGGAACAGCGTGCACCCGGACATACAGTACTTGGCAAAAAAATGTTCCAAAAAGGATTTCTTGACCTTAAGGATGAGATCGCTGAGGAAATCTCGAAACTTGATTTTTTCAATGATACAGAAGCCTACAATAAAAGAGAGCAATTAAAAGCAATGGATATTGCAGCCGATGCCATTATACTATTTGCCAACCGTCATGCAGAAGCACTTGAAAAATTGGCTATTTCTGAATCCGATGAGATTAGAAAAATCGAATTAATTGAAATGGCAACCATCTGCCGAAGAGTACCGGCGTATGCTCCCCAGAATTTCCATGAAGCATTACAACATTATTGGTTCATACATGTTGGGGTGATCACCGAAGTAAATCCATGGGATAGTTTTAACCCGGGCCGACTTGATCAGCATTTGTATCCATTTTATGATAAAGAAATTGATGAAGGAACGCTCACCGAAGAATCAGCCAAAGAATTATTGTCTTCTTTCTGGATTAAATTCAACAACCATCCCGCGCCAACAAAAATTGGCGTAACTGCAAAAGAAAGTAGTACCTATACTGATTTTGCGTTGATCAACCTTGGTGGAGTGAAAGAAGATGGGTCGGATGCTGTAAATGATTTAACTTATGTCATATTAGATGTAATTGAAGAAATGAGGTTGTTGCAACCCTCTTCAATGATCCAGGTAAGTAAGAAAAATCCTGATCGATTTATCAAAAGAACAGCCAGGATATTAAAGACAGGCTTTGGTCAGCCTTCAGTATTTAATACAGATGCCATCATCCAGGAATTACTTAACCAGGGCAAAAGCTTGGTTGATGCTCGCAATGGCGGTGCAAGTGGTTGTGTTGAAACCGGTGCTTTCGGGACTGAAAGTTATATTCTGACAGGTTATTTTAACCTGGTAAAAATATTTGAGATTACGCTTCATAATGGTGTTGATCCAATGTCAGGTAAGCAAATTGGCATCCCGACTGGTGATCCAGAAAGTTTTAAGTCATTTGAAGAACTGATTGAAGCTTATCAAAAACAACTCAGCTATTTTGCTGATATTAAAATAAAAGGAAGCAACATCATTGATAAAATATTTGCTGAAAATATACCGGTTCCTTTCTTGTCACTTTTAATTGACGATTGTATTCCGAATGGAAAAGATTACAATGCCGGAGGTGCCCGATACAACACCAGCTACATACAAGGTGTAGGACTTGGCAGTTTAACCGATATTTTAACCTCAATTAAATATAATGTGTTTGATCAAGACCTGATTAACATGAAAGACTTACTATCAGTAACTACTGAAAATTTTGATGGGCATGATAACCTCAGAAATGATTTGATCAATAACACACCCAAATATGGTAACGATGATGATTATGCCGATGAATCAGGCAGTCACCATTTTTGAAATATTTTATAAAGCTGTAAACGGACAGGCCAAATACAAAAGGCGGTCATTTCAGGATCAATATGTTGCCCACCACGTCTCACGTTTATTTTGGCAGTGTAACAGGTGCTACTGCTGATGGACGCCTGGCCAAAAAACCACTTTCAGAAGGCATTTCACCCTTCCAGGGAGCTGACCGCAAAGGGCCGTCAGCCGTGATTAAATCAGCTGCAAAAATTGATCATTTGCAGAACCGGTGGAACTTTACTTAATCAAAAACTGACCCCTTCCATTATTAGAAACTGAAAAGGGATTGGACTCGATGGTTCAGTTAATTAGGGCCTACTTCAGGATGGATGGACACCATATCCAGTTTAATGTAGTTACAGCTAAAACTTTACGGAAGGCACAAAAACATCCTGAAAATTACAAAGATCTTATTGTGCGTGTTGCCGGTTATAGCGATTACTTTAACGATCTTGGTGAAGATCTTCAAGATGAGATCATTCGAAGGACTGAAAATGAAATGTTTTAAGTAACTGTAATTTCGCAGGATAAGCTTTGCGCAACATCTTTCGCTCACTGAGAAATCCTGCTGCAGAAGTATTTCTTTTGCGTGCCGGAGATAATCATCCCTCCGGTTCGAATATGACAGTGTCCCTTTTCTCCTCTCCTTTCCAAGGGGAGGTGCTCGAAGGGGTCCGGAAAAGTTATATCCCCTGCTTATTATTCGTATACTTTGTAATTAATGTAATACGCAGATCCTGAAACATTTTTAATGTTTCATTTTGCCTGTTTAATCGTCAGTTCAGTGATGTACTCTTTCGCTTTTTTAGGATTCTTCTTATACAATTCCTGAAACTTCTTATCCACCTCCTCCTGCTCCTCAAAAAACCTTTGCTCTAATGGATCCCGAACTGCATGCAAATCTTTCACTGCATCCTGCCACTTCAGGTAAAGCAGGTTATCTACAAAATCAACAACCCATCTCATCGAGTTTTCGCTCGTATTTATCCTTATCATAGGTTTTATAACATTCAGCCACATCAGTAACACCTGCATACATGGGAACATAAGCACTCGTAAAAGCATTATCAACATAAAACCAATAAATGCCACCAACCTCATTGGGCAACCAATCGCGTAATTGAGCAATCATGCCATATTCGCCACGGGCACGAGCTACATTTCTGCGTCGGTTAATTTTTAACAATTGTCGCATTTCTGCTGTTGGAAATGGAGTTGCATGTACGCTTCTGACCATTTTACCATCAGGTCCCGGAAAATACCAACCCGGCGCATTTTCCTTATCATATATGGTTCCTGTAAATGTTGATCGTTGAAAAGCCATCACATCCTGAACTGTTAGTTTTTTGTTTGGTTTTATACTGAATGGATAAATTGATAATGGTTCAACAAACTGGGTGTATTGGTCATCGCCTTTGAAAGGATCAGTTGTAAAACGATTTGGCAAGTCTGGTAAGTTCAGGTGAAAAAGTAGCATGAAAAAGCCAAAACCTGCTTGTTGCCCACTCGCGAGCTACGGGAGTATACACTTCCTGCCATACAAAATCTTTTCCGCTTTTTGGGTCATACCAACCTCGATCAATAGCTTCAGTCATATAATTTACCGATGCCCTGAAATTGTCAGTATCCTTGATATCAATTTGTTTAATAATACTCCAGTTCGGAATCATGGTAATGTGGTCGTCGGGCAATCGCTGAGAAGCCCAGATAGCACCTGGTTTCCCGCTTTCCGGTGTCCATTCGTTTCCCACAGCAAATATTTCAAGCACCCATACTTCATTCGGATCTCCCAAAACCAATGTTTCAGATTCGCCAACACAAGATGGTCTGAATCCATATTTTTCCATCAGAGCTGTAATTAGCTTCAAAGCTTGTTTTGCTGTTTTACAACGCTGCAAAGCGAAAGCCTGTGCTTGCTCCACCGTCATGATCTGCTTACAGGTTGAATCATTTAGTTTCAACTCCTCGCGCATGCTGGTTGTGCTCTCTCCAATCGTTAATTGCCATTCATTCATTTGTGGGTATGCTGACTGAAAATAGCTGTAAGTTTTATTCACTTGTGGGATTAATCCAAGTGTATCCCCATAATCACCCAAGTGGTCGGCCAAGATCTACCATACCCCAGTAAACAGGTGCCATTGAACCTTCTGCAAAAAACTGTCCCGGCATCACATGTACTCTGCAATCAGGCCCGGCATCAGTATGCGAAACTATTACAGATCCATCTGCAGTGGCTTTTTTACCAGCTACGATTACAGTACATGCATAAGAAGTTGATGTGAAAATCAAAAGAAGAAAAGAAATGTATATTTCATAAGGAATTTATTAAACAAATTTTGGAGGGTAAATTTAGTCATCTTTCTTATCGAATCAGAAATCAATGGGTTTTCATAATCTGGATAAACCGGTAATATATTTATTGCAAAATTCACCGACAATCTTCCTCCGCTCGCCGAATAGTTTGAGGCCAAACTATATGTGCTCCCTATTTTTGTTTTCGAATACTATAAAAATCTAATAAAATGGAAAACAAAAACAGCAGAAACATCATACTTGGAACCGTAATCGTTTTAGTTGGAGGATTACTATTACTTAACAATTTCGATATTATCGGATCACCAATAAAAGAATATATTATCTCCTGGAAAACCCTATTAATAGTAATTGGTATTGCCATGATGGCTACAAGAAGAAATCTCGTCGGTGGAATTTTCGTGTCAAGCCTTGGAATTATTTTCTGGTTACCTGAAATTTTCAATCATCAATTTCAATTGGGTCATGTTTTCTTACCTGCTATGCTGGTAGTGGTTGGCATTGTATTGTTGCTAAAAGCAAGTGGTTGGCATAAAACTTTGAATCATGAAGAAAAGTATACGCCATACGAGGAATTAGACATCACAAAATCGACCAGCGACGATTCACAATAAATTGATAGTTTTATTGAATGAAAATTGAGGTGATTCCATTTGCTTTGGCAATAAATGACACATCCGTTGAAAATAAAATCGTTGTTGTAATCGATGTGCTTCGGGCTACTTCTGTTATGATTACAGCCTTACAAAATGGGGCCAAAGAAATCATTCCGTTCATTTCAGTCAAGGATGCAAAACAAAAAGCAGCAGAATTAGTTCCAGGTTCATATTTACTCTGTGGAGAAAGAGATGCTAAAAAAATTGAAGGTTTTGACCTTGGAAATTCCCCACTCGAATTTACCCGGGAAGTTATTGAAAACAAAACCCTGATCATAACAACAACCAATGGAACAAAAGCATTAAATGCCTGCATAAAAGCCAGAAAGATATACATCGGGGGCTTTCTGAACCTGGATGCCCTCGTAGAAAAAATAAAAGACCAGGATGAAGTTGTTTTAGTTTGTTCAGGAACCAAAGGAAAGTTTTCACTGGATGATGGGATGTGCGCAGCTGCTATAATTGACGGGCTCTCAAAACAATGTAAATTATCATTAGACGACCTCGGACAATCTCTTTTAATAAATTTCAGGAACGACCCCGACAATTTAAATAATCTGCTATCACATTGTTTCCACCTCAATTATTTAAAAAATAATGGTTATAGCAAGGATGTTAACTTTTGTCTTCAAACAAATATTTATCAAATTATTCCATGGTTTTCAAAAGAGAACAATATGATTATTGTTTAATTTTGTATCAATAGGGTGAAAGCAACTTTTATAAAAGTACCCTGTCAATTAATTAAATGAAAATCCTTACACCAATTTGTATTTTAACTATCGGTGTTTATTAATTATATCCAATGAAAAACAAATATTTATTTCTTAGTCTGCCAATTATATTGGTTATGCTGGTTGTTGGCCTGTTTAATTTTCAATCTGAAGAAACACAACACAGCCAATACGAAGATTTTATTCTTGAAAAAGCGAGCCTTTTTAAGAACTCAACCCAGAATTCAGTCTCAGAAATTAAGTCACCTGATAAACCTGATGAAGCAGCTTTTTACGAGTATACGCTTACGGTTGATCCAAACTTAGGTTATGTACCAAAGGAAAGGTTATGGGAAGCCAATAAATTTACACGCCAAAAAATGGATGAACAGAAATCCTCACGGGAATTCGAACCCAACCTGAACTGGGAAAGTACAGGAGCAAATATGGGTGGACGCACTCGCGCCCTCATGTTTGATCCGAATGATGCAAATCATAAGAAAGTTTGGGCAGGAGGTGTGACTGGTGGATTGTGGTTTACAGATGACATAACTGATACAGAAGAACAATGGGTTCCTATCGGTGATTTTTGGGGCAATTTAGCCATCAGTTGTATTACTTATGATCCAAATAATACAGAAACATTTTATGTAGGAACCGGAGAAGCACAAACCGCAAGAATAATCTACCGTGAATCCTCAGGTGTTGGAGCAGGAATATTCAAAACTACCGATGCTGGTCAAACCTGGGAATTACTTGATTCAACTACAATGTTTGAATATATCACTGATATTGCTGTTCGTGACGAGGATGGTGCGGGTGTGATTTATGCAGCCGTTGCATCGGGTACTTATATGGGAATTGATCACGAAAGCCAGCCTACCGATGGATTATACCGGTCTGATGATGGTGGAATGAACTGGGAACAGGTATTGCCATTAATCCCCGGATTTTCAAACGAACCATACACTCCTGCTGATATTGAAATTGCATCAAATGGAAGAATTTTTATTGGCACAATGGAAAACCTGAATGGCCTTGGTGGAGCAACTGTATTATACTCTGACGAAGGTAAACCAGGGAGTTGGAGTACTTATGATTATTACAACACAAAAATTTCTAATGAAAGTTATTATAATGTTCCAGCGCGAACAATCGTTGCGTCAGCCCCATCAAACCCGGATAAAGTTTATGCGCAATTTGCTGCAGGTTACGAAAATGGTCCCTTCACCTATTACCGTGGCCGATACATGGCTGTATCGAACGATGGAGGTGCAACATGGGAACAGCTGACAAAACCTGATAATGATTGGTCAACTTTAGCCTGGCACGCATTTATTTTGAAAGTTGATCCAAGTAATGAAAATGCCGTATTTACCGGAGGGCTTGATTTGTGGCGCTCAGGAAATGGAGGCGGTTCATGGAGACATGTTTCTGACTGGAGTTTGATGTACTGGGGTGGCGGTGATGAATATGTTCACGCCGATCAACATAATATTCAATACCGACCCGAATCACCAAATACCTCTATTTTTAGCAGTGATGGGGGAGTATTCCTTACAAATACTGCTAACGAAAATTACCCTGTTTTTATCGAACGTAACCAGGGGTATAATACTTTGCAATTCTACAGCTGTGCTATTAGCCCAACACCAGGTGCTAAAAGATATATAGGAGGGTTACAAGATAACGGAACGCTTTATTACAAGGGTTCACCGCTTGATATCAATGACATGATTGATGGTGGCGACGGGGCATTTTGTTTCTGGGATCAAAATCAATCAAGTATATTTATCACTTCCATTTATTATAACAGGTACACTACATGGTCAAATGGTAATGAAGCTGATTATATTAATGGGGAATCTGGAACATTCATCAGCCCGGCCGATTATGACTACAAGGAAAACATTCTGTATTCGAATGCAGTTGAATTTAATGGCAGCTACGCTGATCAATTATTTCGTGTAACCGGTGTTCCAAACAATTTGAGTTATCAATTTATTAACCTTGGCACAGGATCCACCGTTCCGTTTTCACATATCACTTACTCAAGGTTTTCGGAAGCAGGCACATCTACTCTATTTGTTGGAACACAATCAGGTAAATTATTCAAAGTAACTAATGCTCAGGCAACACCAAACACAACTGAGATAGGAAGTGGTGATTTCCCAACTGCAAATTTATCATGTGTTGCCATTGGTGATAGTGAAGATGAATTGCTTGTTACTTTCTCAAATTATGGTGTTTCTTCGGTTTGGTTTACAAAGGATGGTGGAGAAAGCTGGGAAGAAAAAGAATCCAATCTGCCTGATATGCCAATCAGGTGGGCAATATTCCATCCAGACAACAGTGAACAAGCATTGTTGGCAACCGAAACCGGCATCTGGTCAACCAATACCTTAAGTGAAGATTATACAGAATGGGCACCTGCCAATGATGGCCTGGCCAATGTAAGGGTTGATATGCTAAAAATACGTCATGCTGATGATATAGTACTGGCTGCTACTCACGGAAGAGGTTTAGCTACAGCTGAATACGAATTGGATATATACACGGGTCTGGATGAAATGCCTGATCTCGCAAACAGTCTAACTATTTATCCAAATCCTGCAAATGATTATGTTACCATATCCGATAATCTAAGTACAAGGAAGTATAATAACCATTTCGATTTCTGACCTAAATGGCAAAATCATTAATCAGTATGAAAAGCAACTTACTACCGGATTATATCAGGAAAATATCGATGTTTCTGACTTAACAAAAGGGATTTACTTAGTTAAGATTGATGCCAACGGAAAAACAAAATCAGGCAAACTGGTTGTTCGATAGTAACATTTAACAAATTCTGGAAATGGCCTGATGGTAAATTTGATACTTTCAGGCCTTTTTTGATTCCTCCTAAAGGAATGCCCAATGAAGGTATTATTTATCTTTGTCAAAACTTATTATCATGGAAAAGTCAATTTTATTTGAAAAAGGATCGTTGTGCTATACCATAGCCGGACAAGGGCCTGTTGTTGTTTTCCTGCATGGGTTTTTGGAAGACCATCATATTTGGGATGCGTTTACTGAGAAGTTTGAAAAAAACCACACGATTATTGCTATTGATTTACCAGGCTTTGGAAAAAGCAGTGTGTTTTACGAAAACCATAGCATGACTTTTATGGCGAATGCTGTATACTATATCCTTCTCGAAGAAAATATTGAGAATTGTATATTGGTCGGTCATTCGATGGGTGGATATGTTGCACTTGCTTTTGCAGATTTGTATCCTGCTAAATTAAATGGACTTGTTCTTTTTCATTCACATGCAGGAGCAGATGAAGAGGAAGGAAAACAAAATCGCAATAGAACAATTAAGCTTGTAAAAAGTGACAGGCTTGGATACATCAGCAGCTTTATTCCTCAGCTTTTCGCTGAGAAAAACATAGTCAAGTTCGATGAAGAAATAAATTTTCTTAGAAAAAAAGCAAACAAAATTTCTCCTGATGCTGTAATTGCAGCATTGGAAGGAATGCGCGACAGAAATGACCAGCGTAAATTATTGAGAAGAACTTGAAATCCCAATTCTTTTTATCATCGGCAAACAGGATTCACGTATCCCTCTCGATGTAATATTACCCCAATTAAGTATTCCTGCTAACAGTGAGGCATTAATTCTGGATGGGGTTGGCCATATGGGTTTCCTTGAAGCAAAAAATCACACCGGTGCTGCTATTGAACATTTTGTTGAACGAAATTCATAAATAACAGCAAATATCAAGACTATCAAATGGAACCTAAATTCAAACCTACTTATATCTTGAAATTACATAACATTCATACTATGTTAAAAAAAGTATTTATTGGTATCGTGATCATAGTATTTACAGTAAATTTTCTCTCAGGTTGCGAAAGCAAATTTAAAAAGCGAACCAAAGAATCTGTTGAAATACAGGAGGATGGTAAAGATTATTACGAAGACAGAGCAGAAAGACTTTTTCAAAAAATGAAATTAAAAATGGCGGAACCCGTCAGTCCGTATAAATTTGTTGTAAAGTCTATTAACAAAGTTGAAGAATACACATGGAAGGTGCTTGATGAAGATACAACTTATACACGGGGATGGGAACGTTTGGGCTATGTTTATTCTCACTTTCATGGTAAACAGGCAATGTTGCGATACGATAGCTATATGAACCAGGGAAACCCCGATAAGGTTGAAGAAGAAGAAAAAAATGCCATACTTTATTTTTCAAAAGCCTATTTGTATTACGATAAAGCACTTGAATTTGGTTCATCTGATTCGGCCAATATATATTTCTTAAAATCAGAGGCCGCAACTTTCCAAAGGGTATATGATTTTACCATTGTCAATCTGCAAAAGGCAATTGATATGGCACCTGATGTGAGAAAGTACCAGTCAAAATTAATTGAAGCTTACCTGCAAGGTGGCCGGTTTGAGCAAGCACTCAGCCTGATTGAAAAATATAAAACTTCATTTCCTGACAGCGATATTCCGTATGTATATCTTGCCGGATATTATTACAATACAGGCGACACATTAAAAACCATTGAAAACTACAAAATTGCTGTCGAGAAAGGAAGCAGGCCTGAAGTCGCAAAGTTTCTGCAACGCTATTATCTGCAGCATGGAGATGAAGAAACTGCAGACTATTTCAGACAAAAAGTGATTGAAGCAAAAACCATTTACGATCCTGAATCATACTAAGGTTTTACAGTTTTAATACACGTTCCAGCATCTCTTTAACCAGCTCGATCATACTGATTTGGTAATCGTGGTTAAACTCACCGGTAACACGATTTGCAATAATGTCGCATACCGTAAGAGCATGATGACCCAACATGGCCGAAAGCAAGTACAATGCGGAAGTTTCCATTTCAAAATTAGTAACAGAGAAGCCCCCATAGTGATATTTTTTTGCCCTGTCGATTATGGTATTATCAGTTACTTTAAGTCGAAGCTCTCTTCCCTGGGGAGCATAAAAACCAGGTGCAGTTAACGTAATGCCTTTTTTCCAACCTGAAGTCAGTTTTGACAATAATTTTTCAGATGCAGCAACTGCGTATGGTTTAGGCAGGTCATCGTCCCAACCCATCTGGTTTATAAAACTGGCGGTCAATTCCCTTTCCATCACAAATGGACCCTGCTCATAGAAATAAGCCAGCCCATCAAGCCCCAGTCCGTATTGCGAAACCATGTAAGAATTATCGAATGAGAAATCATCGATTAAACCACCTGAAGTTCCTATCCTGATCAGGTTTAAAGAGGTAAGTTCTTTTTTTGGCAACCGGGTTTCAAAATCAATATTAAATAGCGCATCCAGCTCATTTACAACAATTTCAATATTATCAGTACCCATACCGGTTGACAGTACCGACAATTTTTTTCCTTTATAGATTCCTGTAAAAGTATTGATCTCACGGTTACTCTGTTGAAAAATGATCTCATCAAAAAAGCCAGCTATTAATTTTGCCCTTCCCGGATCACCAACCAGAAAAATGGTATCAGCAACATCGCCGGGTTGGAGTTTAAGATGGTATATTGCCCCATCAGGATTTAACACTAATTCTGTTTTATTCATCCTTTGCAAGTCAATTTGAATATTTTTGTAAGACAAAACTAAACGAAAATAAAATGAGTAATATAAAACAAACTGTTTTAATCCCAATTGATCTTGCTGATGAAACTTTACCTCGTCTTGAATTATCCTATCCTAATTTACGCTTTTTAGCAGATAAAGTTATCCTGTTATATGTCTTTGATAAACGCCATCATTTTACATCAGAGGATGAAAGATCGGCAGAAATTTTCAAGAGAGAGGAACAACTTGCTTTAATTGCTAAAGATATTAAATCAAAAACTGGACTCGATGTAGTTCATGTTTTACAAACAGGCAAACCTGCTGAAGAAATTTTAGATGCTGCAAACAGTTATAATGTCAATTTAATCGCAATCAGTACGCATACAAATCCTGATGATAAGCATACTCAGTCATATGCGATTGGTACAACAGCAAATCGTATTATCAGAGAATCGAAAGTGCCGGTTTTTTCTTTCAATAGCAATGTGAAATTGCAGAAAATTAAGAAAATATTGCTGCCTTTGGACCTCACTGTTGAGACAAAGCAAAAAGTAACCAATGCCATTCAGATCGCCAAAAGAATGCATGCTTCAATTGCCGTTGTTTCGGTTTTTTATTCACTTCGATATGATGACATCAGGGAACAACTGGAAGAACAACTTAACCATGTGAAAAATTTTATTGATGAAGCAAACATACTTTGCACGGCGGAAATAATTGAGGAAGATGGCGGTACGAAAATGGTTCCGTTTGCCATTATGGATTATGCTGAAAAGGTAAATGCAAACCTGATTATGATCATGACACAACAAGAGAACAAACTGGTTGAGTTTTTCATGGGTTCCTCAGCGCAAACTTTGATCAGACATTCAAAAGTTCCTATTATGTCAATCCTCCCAAAAGAACTTGGCTTTGTTGTAGGCGTTTAATTTTATTCAATGAAAGCAGAAATAATAAGCATCGGCGACGAATTGCTTATCGGCCAGGTCGTAAACACCAATGCCTCATGGATGGCGGCTGAGTTGAATAAATGGGGAATACAGGTTTCTCATATTTCGATGATCAGCGATCAGGGAAATGCCATTAAATTAGCACTTGATGATGCCGGAAAGAGAGCTAATGTAATATTGATCACAGGTGGTTTAGGCCCTACTAAAGATGATATCACTAAAGAAGTATTGGCTGATTATTTTGGTGCTAAAATCATCTTTCATGAGCCTTCATACAAACAGGTGAAACAATTGTTTAAGGCACGAAATTATCAAGTATCACCCATCAACCGTAAACAAGCCGAAATTCCGGATAACTGTATTCCGCTTCACAACAAAAATGGAACTGCCCCGGGCATGTGGTTCGAAAAAGATGGTAAAGTGTATGTCTCTATGCCGGGTGTTCCTTTTGAAATGAAGGTTTTAATGGCTGACGAAATCATTCCAAGATTAAGAGATAAGTTCAACCTGGGGTTCATCTACCACAAAACCATCATGACACATGGAATGGGTGAATCGATGTTGGCAGAAAAAATCAAGGATCTTGAAAATGGTCTGCCTACTAACATTAAATTGGCCTATCTGCCACAGCCTGGAATTGTCAGGTTAAGGCTGTCGGCACAAGGTGATGACAAAGTGAAATTAGAAGAAGAGGTTAACCAGTATTGCAAACTCATTGAAAACAGAATTCCCAAACTCGTTTTTGGTTTTGATGATATTAGCCTTGAAGAAGTGATTGGACAACTTTTGAAAGAAAGTGGTAAAACATTATCAACTGCTGAAAGTTGTACAGGTGGGTATATTGCACATTTAATTACCAGTATTGCTGGTAGCTCCGATTATTTCGCAGGTTCAGTCATTGCATATTCAAATGAAGTTAAGACCAAAGAATTGAAGGTAAAACCGGTTGATTTGTACAAATTCGGTGCAGTAAGTCAGCAGGTTGTTGAGCAAATGGCAGTAGGTGTTCGTGAAAAATATCAAACTGATTATAGCCTAGCTACCTCGGGTATTGCAGGGCCTGACGGCGGAACCGATGAAAAGCCGGTTGGCACCATTTGGATTGCGCTTGCAACATCAACAGGTGTTCAATCAAAACTTTTAAAGTTGGGTGAACATCGTGGCCGAAACATCAGGCGTTCAGCATTAGCAGCATTGGATTTATTAAGACTGGAGTTAATCTCCATTTCCAACAACAAATTAAAAAAGGTATAACATAAAAAAATCCCACTTTTCAGCGGGATTAATATTTTAGATCATTGCGCTTTGCGTTTGTATCTTTCGGTCAATCTTTTTAAAAAGTCCTTGTAATACTTTTCCTGGTCCAACTTCAGTAATATTGTTAGCCCCATCAGCAATCATATTCTGCATAATCCTTGTCCATCTTACCGGTGAAGTTAACTGTGCAATTAAATTGGTTTTAATGATTTCCGGATCAGTGACAGACTGCCCGGTAACATTTTGATAAATTGGGCAACTTCCTTTGCTGAATTTAATTGCATTAATCGCATCAGCTAATTCGAGACGGGCCGGCTCCATCAATGGCGAGTGAAAAGCGCCACCTACTTTTAAAACCAACGCTCGTTTGGCACCGGCCTCAGTTAGTTTTTCAACGGCTTCGTCAATTCCTTTTATTGAACCTGATATTACAAGTTGCCCGGGGCTGTTGTAATTGGCAGGTACTACAATTTCTTTAATGCCGGCACAAATCTTCTCAACAACAGCATCTTCTAACCCAATAATTGCAGCCATGGTAGATGGTTCAACTTCACATGCCTTTTGCATTGCAGAAGCACGTTTGAATACCAGTTTTAATCCGTCCTCAAATGTTAAGGTCTTATTGGCTACCAGAGCTGAAAACTCCCCAAGCGAATGACCTGCAACCATGTCTGGTTTAAAGTCTTTGCCTAATTCAGATGCTAGTATAACAGAATGCAGAAAAATAGCAGGTTGAGTAACATTGGTTTGCTTCAGATCATCTTCTGTACCATCAAACATGACCTCAGTAATCTTAAATTTAAGGATGCTATTGGCTTTGGTAAACATGTCCTTGGCTTTAGAAGAAGCTTCGTACAATTCCTGTCCCATTCCAACATATTGAGCGCCCTGTCCGGGAAATACGTATGCATTCATATAGTTTACAGTATTTAGTTTTTGGTTAATTCTAGTCTATTTGCGGTTACCAAAAAAACGCAGCAAAAATAGGAATAAATTAATGAAGTCGAGATATAAAGTTAACGCCCCATAAATAGTCAACTTTCGGGCACTTTCTGATTCGGTATCTACTCCAGCACCAATTCTTTTTAGTTTTTGAACATCGTATGCAGTGAGTCCTGTAAAGACCAGTACACCAATAAAACTAATAATGTAATCCATCATCGGGCTTTGCATAAACATATTTACCACACTGGCTATAATAATGCCCACAAGTCCCATGATCATGATGCTACCAAACTTTGTCAGGTCAGTCTTGGTTGTATATCCAAGTAAGGCCATAAAGCCAAACATGGCTGAAGTGATCACGAATGTCTTAGCAATTGATGCTCCTGTATAGGCCAAAAAAACAAAACTCAAGCTTGCTCCCATTAATATGGAATACAAGCACAAAAACCAATACCATTGTTGAAGCTGACATGCGCTGGAAGCCCATTGACATCCACAAAACAAGGCCAAGAGGCGCCAGCATAACAATCCAGCCGGTAATTGACATGCCACCAGTTTCAGGATTGTACAACAAACTAATAAGGCTTTCAGAGGATGCAAATAAATATGCAGTAGTAGCTGTTAAACCCAAAGCAAGGAACATCCACATAAACACTCCTGATAAAAATGTTTTTGCAATAGGTATTGTTTGCTGCTGATTTTCAGCGTAATTGAATGATTTATTTAAATTATTCATTTGATTACTTTTTTCTGTTATTAAAAATTAAGAGAGTTTTGATGAAATCAAACTGATAAATTCTGCACGGGTTTCGGCACGTTCAAATGCTCCGGTAAAGTCTGAAGTAGTTGTAACAGAATTCTGCTTTTGAATCCCTCGCATGGCCATGCACAAATGTTTTGCCTCGATTACTACTGCGACACCCAATGGATTTAATGTCCTTTGAATGGCTTCCTTTATTTGAGTTGTTAATCTTTCCTGAACCTGCAATCGACGTGAATAAGCTTCAACAACACGTGCAATTTTGCTTAATCCCGTTATATATCCATTTGGTATGTAGGCCACGTGCGCCTTACCTATAAATGGTATAAGATGATGCTCGCAAAGTGAAAAAATCTCAATATCCTTCACAATAACCATTTCACGATAATCTTCCTTAAACTTGGCTGACAACAATATTTTTTCAGGATCGTGGTCATAACCCTGAGTTAGGAATTGCATTGATTTGGCCACCCTGTATGGTGTTCTTGCCAATCCCTCCCGCTTTGAATTTTCTCCCAGCAGGTTTAATATTTCCTTATAATGATATTGTAATTGCTCAAGCTTTTCAGGAGCATACTTTTCTATTTTTTCGTAACCCAATAATTCTTTTGGATGATCCATATTTTCAATATTGATTATTAACCTGTCAATTTAAGTGCCAAACAGTTTTAAAAGTGAAATGTTCGATAAACTGCTTAGCCACCAAAATACTCCACAAAATTATTCTCTGACTCAGTCACCTTTACACAATGCAAATCAGTGCTTAAGCTTTTTATATGTGGTTCGAGCTGTTGCCAGATACTAACTGCCAAATTTTCCGTTGAAGCCAGTTTACCCTGCATAAAATCCACTTCCAGGTTGATATTTTTATGGTCCAGTTTGATGATAATTTGTTCTCTGATTATTTTGCTCAATTTTTTCAGATTTACTAAAAAACCTGTTTGCGGGTTGATTTCGCCTTTAACAGTTACAAACAGCTCATAATTATGACCGTGCCAATTGGGATTAGAGCATTTTCCAAAAACTTCGAGGTTTTTCTCTTCTGAAAAATCTTCCCGAAAAAGGCGATGTGCTGCATTAAATCTTTCTCTTCGTGTGATATAGATCATTGTAAATAATTAGGAGGCAAATTTACAGATTAATTTGCGACTGAACATGCCTATTTCGAACTGACTCCCTATTTATTAACAACTTATAACAAATCATATCAGGACTAGTTTTTAAATTATCCTTGAAAGTGGTTTTGTGTTTGAATATCGGGGGAAAATAAAAGCGAAAACCAAAGATGAGATCGATATGTAAATTGCAACAAGGAAAAGTTAATTCTACTCGTCAGAAAAGTCTTTTAATATATCGCGATAATGTGAGAATATATTGGCCCGTGATACAAATCCAACGTATTTATCCCCATCCAATACTACAAGATTATACTTACCCGAATGTTGGAATTTAGAAGCAACTGTTTCCATATCATCATCAATTTCCACTATTTTGGAAGGTTTAAACATCAGGTTTTTTACCTGAGTTTCTTCATACAATTCAGTCTGAAACATAGTATGTCTGATCTGATCAAGAAAGATAATACCGTAGAAATTTTTCTCGCTGTCGATAACAGGGAAAATATTTCTGTTTGAATCAGCTATTATTTTAACAAGTTGCCCAAGGTTGGCATTCACATCAACTGTTGAAAAGTTAGTTTCAATTTGTTCTTTCACCGACATCATCGACAATAAAGATCTGTCTTTATGATGGCTAAGCATATCCCCTCTTTTCGCAAGCTGAATGGTATAAATCGATTTGGGTTCGAGCCAGCGTGACATGGAATATGAGGTTGTAGCAACCAGCATAATCGGGAGAAATAATTCGTATCCGCCAGTAATTTCTGCAATTAGAAAGATGGCTGTTAAAGGGGCATGAACCACTCCTGCCAAAAGGCCTGCCATACCTACCAGTGCAAAATTGCTTTCTGGCAAATTGGTAGCTCCATAATAATTTAATGCTTTTACGAAAAGCAATCCTGTCATAGTACCAATAAACAAGGTGGGCGCGAAAATACCGCCGATACCGCCAGCTCTAAAAGTCAGTGAAGTAGCAACAGCCTTAAACATTACAATAACAAACAGGAGAATAACTGCTACATGCATATTGTCCCTCAAACTATAAAAAAGGCTATTGTCAAATGCAAAACTAAAATCCCCGCGTAATGCCTGATTAATGGCTTCATAACCTTCTCCATAAAGTGATGGTAATAGAAAAATTATGCCCCCCAAAGCTGTGGCTCCGATCAGGAATTTTAAAAACCAGCCTTTTATATGATCAAAAACCTTTCCGCTGAAAACGTAAAGCTTGATAAAGTAAACTGAAACAAGGGATGCAAACAATCCTAAACCAAGATAATAAGGTGTTTCGGATAACCTGAATTTACTCACTACTTCAAACGGATAAAGTACATCCTGGCCAAGAAAAAAATAGGATGTTAAGGCAGCAACTATTGATGATACCAGCAATGGTACTAATGCAGTCATTGTCATATCAAACAGTATCACCTCAAGCGCGAATACTATTGCAGCTATAGGTGCTTTAAATATTGCTGATAATGAGGCGGCAGCAGCTATACCAACAAGCGATACAATTTGCTTGTAATTCAAACCAAGCATTTTCCCAATATTGGAACCCCAGGCAGCTCCGGTAACAACTGTTGGCCCCTCAAGTCCTACCGAACCGCCAAATCCAACGGTTAGCGCACTCGACACCAAAGAGGAAAACATATTGTGTCGCTTTAAAATCCCATGATCTTTGGATATCGCGTGCAAAACATTTGGAATTCCATCCCTGACAGGTTGTCGGAGGAAAAATTTAACAAAAAAGATTGTAGCAATGATACCAATGGATGGCAAAATGACATACATATAATTTGAATAATCTTCTGAAAACCCACCTGTAAGCAAGCCCTGGATTAAATGAACTGCGTTTTTTATTAGTACGGCAATGATACCGACGATTAAACCGATGATAATACTCAAAACCACCATTAACTGTCTTGAAGGCAATTTATGGGTTAAGCGTAAAAGCCTATATATAATCTTTTTACGTCGGGTCATGGGAGCGCAAAATTAATAATAAATACATGTAGAAATCAGTCGAATCAAAAATCATATATTAGCTCAAATTTTATCAATGACAAGAATAATATCATACAATGTTAATGGCATCAGGGCAGCAGTTAAAAAGGGTTTTATCGATTGGCTTGAAGCGGCTAATCCGGATATCGTTTGCATACAAGAAACCAAGGCACAACCTGATCAAATCCCTGTGTTTGAATTTGCCACAATGGGCTATAAAACTTACATCCATTCAGCACGAAAGAAAGGCTACAGTGGTGTTGCAGTTCTGACAAAAAAAGATCCTGATCATGTTGAAACAGGAATAGGCATTGAAAAGTATGATCATGAGGGTCGTTTTTTAAGACTTGATTTTGGCGATATCTCTGTCGTTAGTGTATATCATCCTTCTGGTTCAAGTGGTGATGAACGCCAGGTATTTAAAATGCAATGGCTTTCAGATTTCCAGGATTATGTGACGGAATTAAGAAAAACGCGCCCAAAACTGATCATTTGCGGCGATTATAACATTTGTCATGAAGCGATTGACATCCATGATCCTGTTAGAAACAAAACAGTTTCTGGTTTTTTGCCTGAGGAAAGGGAATGGATGACCGGTTTCCTGGAAACAGGTTTTATCGATTCATTCAGGCATCTGAATAAGGAGCCCCACAATTATAGCTGGTGGAGTTATCGTGCCAATGCAAGGGCTAATAACAAGGGATGGCGTATTGACTACAATATGGTAACTGAAAACATGAAAAATCAAATCGAACGTGCGGCGATTCTTCCTCAAGCCATGCATTCAGATCATTGTCCTGTTTTAGTAGAAATGGATGTATTTGCAAACCACGAATTAAAGTTATAGTTTTACTGATTAGCGTATTACTTACTCAAAACAGCATACGTATTTCCAAACATTGGAAAAGGTGGTTTTTATACCTAATATGAATTAGCAAATTATGTTTGAAGGTTTTGATATTTGGAAATTATTAGCCGGTCTCGGTATATTTATGTTCGGGATGTTTTTGATGGAAGAATCCATTAAAAAACTTTCCGGGAGAGCCTTTAAACGTCTGATCAGGGTATATACAACCGGTAAAGTTAAGTCCATCTTTTCCGGCATTTTTGTCACTTCAATTCTTCAAAGTAGCTCAGCTGTTTCTTTAATGGTTCTTGCTTTTGTTGGTGCAGGTATTATGAGCATGGAAAATGCCATTGGGGTGATTCTTGGTTCTAATATCGGAACCACAGTTACAGCATGGATCGTTGCATCAATTGGTTTTAAAGTAAATATAGAGAGTTTTGCTTTGCCCTTGATTGGAATGGGTGGATTGGGCCTTATTTTTCTTGGAAGGTCAGAAAAATATTCCAACATAAGTAAACTGCTGGTAGGGTTTGGATTTTTGTTTATGGGTCTCGACTACATGAAAACCAGTGTAGAAGTTTTTACCGACAAGCTTTGATATAGCCACTATCCCAAACTACGGTATTATTGTATATCTGTTGATTGGAATATTACTTACTGCCATTATGCAGTCAAGCTCAGCCACCACTGCCATTATACTCACCACCCTAAATGCAGGTATCATTGGATTTGATTCGGCTACAGCAATGGTAATTGGCGCCAATGTTGGAACAACCGTTACTATTTTATTGGGATCTATAGGCGGGGCACAGGTGAAGAAAAGGGTTGCCTATAGCCACTTTGCATTTAATATGATCACAGGAATACTGGCCCTTATCTTACTGCCTGTATTGGTTTATATTGTTCGACTTTTTATCAATACATCTGATAATGCAGTTATTGGATTAGCCCTTTTTCATACCATATTTAATATTGTTAGGGGTGGTGGTGTTTTATCCCCTAATTCATGTGTTTTCAAAATTGCTTGCCAAATCATTTCCCGACCGAAAAACTACCATTACCTTGTTTATCAACAACGCTACGACTGATGTTGCCAGAAGCAGCAATATCTGCCTTGAAAAATGAAACATTGCATTTGGTCAAGAATGTACAACGTTATAATCTTAGTCTATTAAAGATTGATGAAAATCTTGTTTTTGCCCAATACGACTATAGCAATTCTGAAAAGAAACAAAAAGACATTATCACCAGAAGAAAAATATGAAAATGTAAAATTGTTGCAAGCCGAAATATTTACATTTTCAACCCTGATTCAGGGACATGAATTAACAGAAGAAGAACCGGAAGAATTGAACCGATATCTGCATGCTGCACGAATGGCCTTGCATTCAGCGAAAACCTTTAAAGATGTAAAACATGATTTTGAAGAATTTGAGAATGCCGATAACATTTTTTTGAATGACCAATACACCCATTTCAGAAAGCGATTAATTGAAACCTATTTAAAGATTGATAAGATTGTTGAAGAAAATGGTAAAAAAGACAAAACAAAAGCGATATTAAAAACTTTGAAGCAGCTCAGGGATGATGACAGGCAATTTGTGCATCTGACCACGCAGGCCATCAGTAGCAAGCATATCGAGGATATTAAATGTATCAACTGCAATTATTGCAAACAGGGCATTTGTTCAATCGTCAAGACAAATTCTTTTGGCCCTTAAAGAATTGCTGTTAAACGAAGAGGAGATTATACAATTTGAACAGGTTCAGGAAATCAGTGACACAATTCTTGAAAATGAATAAGATATATTGGCAGAATGGTTTATCTTCACAAACTATTTTTGATTTCTTAATAAAAACAGATATGAATGAATTATTAATATGGATAGGTATTGCAATATGTATTTCACAATCAGCAATATTTTCAGGACTTAATCTGGCTTTTTTCAGCTTAACAAGGCTCCGTCTAGAAATTGAGGCAGAAACAGCACATACTACTGGTGCAAAAAAAGTGTTAGCCATGAGAAAGGATTCTAATTTTCTTCTCACAACCATTTTATGGGGAAATGTTGGTATAAATGTCCTCTTGACCTTGTTGTCTGATTCGATTATGACCGGAGTTATTTCATTTGTTTTTTCAACAGTACTTATTACTTTTTTTGGGGAGATCATTCCACAAGCTTATTTTTCCAGGCATGCCCTAAATATGGCATCGCTATTGTCACCAGTTCTTCGAGTTTTATCAATTCATTTTATACCCGGTTGCTAAACCTTGTGCCCTCATGCTGGATAGATGGCTCGGAAAAGAATCGGTTCAGTTTTTCTCAGAAAAAAATATCAAATTATTTATCAGAAAACACATCGAGGATCGTGATAGTGAAATTGGCGATGTTGAAGGAAGAGGGGCAATTAATTTTTTATCCCTCGATGACAAAACCGTCATAGAAGAAGGTGAAGATATTATTCCGGCAAGCATCATCAATCTGACAAGTGAAAATGATAAAATTATATTCCCTTCTTATAGTAATCAATTAAATGATCCTTTCATTCAGCAAATAAACCGGTCTGGAGAGAAGTGGATCATATTCACGGATGAAAACAATGAACCTAAATTAGCATTGGATGCTGATGGATTTATTCGATCTGAAGTATTTGGAAATAATTATGAAGGAATAGAAAAGTATTGCCATATTCCGGTAAAAGTATCCGATAAAACCACAAACCTTGATACTCTTTTAAAAAACCTAAAAAGCAAAACTGATGTTGATTCAGATGTTCCTATTGACACAGATGTTATCCTTTACTGGACAACAGAAGGCAAAAGAATAATTACAGGAGCTGATATTTTGGGAAGGTTACTAAAAGGGATTTAACACCCAGCAATATCTTTATACTGGAAAATGACTATTTTTACTTAAGTCGTAGTATGTAAATTGTAACTATAAATAGATAAAATTACACAGTCAAATAATTTAATCTATTTGACATTCATTATTCTCTGATAAACTTTGTGAAAAAATCAAAATATAATTTCTGATGATAGAAAAACTCAATAAATTGACCATAAATTTTAAAGAAGATTTATGGAACCTTTATCCAAGTATAATCATGGCCTTTATTGTATTGGGTCTTGGGTATTTACTGGCCCGTTTTGTCAAATACCTGGTTATAAAACTATTGAGGTATATTGCCAACCTTGTAGGTCAAAATAACAAGTATATGAAAATGGACCGATCTGCAAGGTTTATAGGAGCGGTATTTTTTTGGATCATCCTTCTGATGGCATTTATTTCTGCAGCAAATATTTTGGGTCTGTCATTTGTTACAAAATGGATGGAAGAAATCCTTAAATACTCTCCAAATGTTTTGGCAGCCATATTGATCATTTCTGCAGCCATTATTTTTGGTAAGTTTATTGCTGGGGCCATTTCATCTTTTGGCGATCAAATTGGTCTTGACCATTCGAACACGCTAGGAAAGATTGCTCAGTATCTGATTCTCTTAGTAGCCATCATTATTGCCATTGATCAGATAGGGTTTGAGGTAAAATTCCTGATTGATATTATCGATATTATACTTGCTTCTATGCTCTTTGCAACAGCATTGGCTTTTGGACTTGGTGCCAGAACTTCGGTGAGTAATATTTTAGCTGCTTTTTATGTACGTAAAAGATACAAGATAGGTGACAGAGTGAAAATCGGGAAAATCGAGGGCATTATTACAAAAATCGATGTCACGATGGTTGTCGTGGAAACCGAAGCAGGACAGTTTAGTGTTCCTGCAAAAGAGTTTAATGAAAATATTTCAGCCCTCATCAAAAAGAAATAACAATGGAAACAAATCAAATATTGTTGGAGAAATTTATTACTGACCACCCAACAGCGGCAGCACAAGCAATTGAAAAAATGAATGAAGATGTTATAGTATTATTCTTCAATAAAATTCCCGAGGATCTCACTGTGAACATCCTGAGTAAGATGTATAGCTACAAAGGGGCAAAGTGCCTGGAATTAATGGACACCAAAATTTCCGTTCGAATATTGGAGAAAATTGACATAAACACTGCTGAACTATTGTTAAGACAATGCAATGAAGTGTTTCGCAACAAAATGGTGAATGGGCTATCTTCAAAAAAATCTGTTGCCTTAAAGCAAAAACTTTCATTTCCAGCAAACTCCATTGGTGCATCGATGAGGCCGGTTGCTTTGAGTTTGCGTAAAGAAATCACCATTAAGGAAGTTATTTCAATCGGCAAACAGGAAAAACGACCAATGCCCTCACAGGTTTATGTAGTGGATGAAGAGGGCAAGTTAGAGGGAGTTGTGAAAACAAATGATCTGTTAAATGAAAAAAACTCATCTAAGTTGTCCTCTGTGATGATTACTGAAATTCCAAAATTCTTCGCCGAAGCAAATATTAAATCTGTAGCTGATCATCCTGGCTGGCTTGAGCTTCAGGATATTGCTGTAATTGATAGTTCCGAACGACTGATCGGCACATTAAATTTTAAGGCAACCCGTCAAAATAAAAGCAGAACAGTCAAGGATGCAACAAGTGACTTAGTAGAAACCAGCAATGCCTTGGGTGAATTATACAGGATTGGCATGACCGGATTTTTACAGAGTATTAGCAAATAGGCCGCACAAAACCTAAAAGAAATCTAAAATGGAAAACAACACTACAATAGCTGAACAAAACCTGATTAAAGAGTATTTTCAGCAATTCCCAAAGGAGGCAGCTTTAACAATTGAATCGTTTCCAGTTATAAAAATATTGGTTTATCTAACCGGCTTGCCAATAGGTAAAGCAGTTGAGGTATTCTCTTTTATAAATCCGGATATTGCAGCAGAAGTTATTAAAGAGATGGACGAGACCTTGTTCACTCAGCTATTCTCGAAAATCAATACACAACTAGGCGCACGATTGCTTTCACGCCTGGACAAAAAAGAAATCGAGGGTAAATTAAGTTTATTGCCGGGAGTGATAGCCAGGGAAATAAAAGACTTTCTTTCCTATCAGCCTGGTTCGGCTGGTTTCCTGATGGAAGCCTCTGTTACAACATTTTATCCTGAAAACACGGTGAAGGATGTATTGGTGAGAATCAGAAAACTTGGAGACAGACGGATAACGACTATATACATAATTGATGAAACCGGCTTGCTACTTGGGAAAATACCGGTACAGGACATTGCCATCGCTGATACTGATGAAAAACTAAAAGATTTAATACAAGATGCTCCTGCAGTTACTGCCCTTTCTTCGATGGAAGATGTGTTGCTAATCCTCGAAAAATGGAACCTGCTCCAGATTCCGGTCACGGACGTCAATGGCAAACTATTAGGTGTGATCAGGAATAAAACACTTATCAGTGCCTCACAACAAGAAATCACCCAAGACGTTCAGGCTATGTTTGGTGCAGGACGTGAGGAACAAGCCTTGTCAAAAGTATCTGTGGCAATTAAGTCACGACTTCCCTGGTTGCAAATAAACCTTGCTACTGCTTTCCTGGCCTCATTGGTCGTCGGAATGTTTGAGGATACGATTGCACAAATTACTATCCTGGCTGTTTTTCTGCCGGTGGTAGCAGGGCAATCTGGAAACACAGGCTCCCAGGCACTGGCCGTTACTATCCGTGGTCTCGCTTTACGCGAAATCAGGATTTCAGAGTGGTTTAAGCTGGCAAGAAAAGAAATTATGGTAGGCCTGATTAATGGAATTGCAGTTGCATTTACAACGGGGTTAATTGTTTATTTCTGGACAGCTTCATTAGGTATTGGAATTGTGATTGCCATTTCCATGGTGATCTCAATGGTTATCGCAGGTTTTTCAGGTGCTATCATTCCGATTGGTCTAAAAGCAATTGGCCAGGATCCGGCAACCTCTTCCTCAATTATTCTAACAACAGTAACTGATATTACCGGTTTCCTTAGTTTTTTAGGTTTGGCAACGGCACTTTCAACAGTTCTTGGCATTACCTAAACATAAGCAGCTTAGGAAGAAACAGGACTATATTCACAATAAAAAATCCAAAGCAACCCTGGATATGATGTTTTAAGCAGATTGCAAAAATTATTTTTGGAAACAGGATCCATTTTCAGTTTCATATCATAAGTTACAAGTTCAGAAAGAAATTAAAACAACTGTTAATTTATATTTACATATTAATAAATCTAAATCATCATGTATAATAACATTACTCAATCTTTCAATAGTTTCTGGATATCAATTGTTGATAAATTACCCGATATTTTGGTTAGCCTTACAGTATTGATTGTATTCATTATTTTAGGCAAGCTATTGTATCGGATATTTAAACAACGAATACAAAAAAGGTGGGAAGACAGCATCATTTCCTCATTTCTAGGTGAATTTATTAAGTGGACTTTTTTTATCATTGGATTTACATTTGCACTATTCAATCTTGGATTTGGAGCCTTTGCAAGCAGTCTGCTCGCAGGAGCAGGAATTACTGCTATTATTATCGGTTTTGCTTTTAAAGATATTGCAGAGAATTTTCTTGCGGGGATTCTGTTAGCCATTAACCGTCCTTTTAATGTTGGAGATATAATTGAAGTAGCAGGTGTGAAAGGACCAGTCAAAGCACTTGATCTCAGGACAACACAAATCAAAACAGTAGATGGAAGAGACATTTATGTCCCTAATTCAATGGTTATTACAAATGTATTTACAAATTATACCAGGGATGGACTTTTAAGACTTGATTTTCTGCTAGGTCTGGATACTTTTGATGATATTGAGAGCGCAAGAACAATAATCATGGATCATTTGACAACCCTCGGAGGGATCCTAAAAGAGCCGGCACCTAACGTAACACTTGAGGAACTGGGTGAAAGCTCGATCTCAATAAAAGTTATGTTCTGGATTAATATTTTTAAATCTGCAAAAAAAGAGCAGTCACAGTTGGGAGAACCATTAAAAAGCAGAATAATGCGAGAAGTTAAAGATTTGCTTATTGAGAATGGATTCAATATGCCATCTGCAATAGTTGAGCATAAAATGTATAATGAGAATAATCCACTTAAGATAAAAGTCCAAGATTAAGATTCATCAAAAGATTACCATCCCTTTTTAAGGTTTTACTTGATCTATCCATTCGCCTGAATCAAACCAATACGATTGCATCTCTGCGAGAGTTCCGTCTAGAGATAACACACCTATAAAGTTTTCGACCAGGTTCTGGAAGTGTGCAGCATCAACTGGCAATGCAACCCCAATGGGCTCTATTGTTAATGGTTGATCGATTGTGTATAATCCTTTTTCTGGATGAATCAGGGCTGTATAGGCACATATTGGGTAGTCGGCGAGCATAATCTGTACTTTATTCTCCTCAAGCATTTTGATGGCTTCGTCATAATCCAGTGCAGGAATCAAGACAGCATCAGGGATTTCTTTTTTAACAAAGATTTCACTATTTGAGCCTTTCAAAGCAACAATCTTTACATTTTTATTATTTAAATCCTGAGGTTCATCAGTGTTTGAAAAAAAATCTGAACGAAACAAAATTGATTTGCCAGATAGTAAATGCGGCCCAACAAAAATTGTTTTCATGTTTCTTTTGATTGTCATTGTCATTCCTGACATTACCATGTCTACCTTACCATCTTCTAACGAATTAAGAAGATCAGTAAACGGTATTTCAACAATTTTAAGATTGACTTCCATAGCGTTGGCTAACATTTCAGCCAGCTCAGCTTCGTAACCAATAATTTTGCCCTCCTTGGTTTTCATTGCAAAAGGTGGTTGTTTTGCTGTCATTCCAACCCTCAATTCATTCCGTTCCTGTATTTTTTTCAGGTACTTTTGAGGAAACGCTGTAATTGAAAAAGCAAATACAAGAATGAGAATAGAGATGAATTTAAATAGCTTTTTCATGATGTTTTTAATTAATAATTTAAGCGAAGTAAGTGAATAAACAAATGTTGATATAATTTTTCACAAAAATTAACTAAAGGGTCTCACAGGTTCGCATTCAATTTATTTTGACAACAAAGTTTGCTGAGGCTAGTTAAAATCTCTATCGCTATCATTCTTTATTATTCCCTCTTTGATTAGTTCTTTTATTACCAATTCTGTCATTTCACTTTTAAAAACAAATTCCTTGTCAAGGGTTGAAACATAAGCTTTCAACCGCATTTTAAGAATCGATCGCCGGTCTTTGAATTCGTTGAAAAACAGCACAACAACAGGCTTATTCAGAAAAACGTATTTGGACACCAATGCAGCCTCGGTTGCAATTTGTCTCACCTTATCAGTATTGATATCAATCGGTAAATAAATTTCAGCCACCACCTGGCAATTGTTTTCTCCAGAATTAGAGTTGGATACATATTGCATCATAAATTCACTATTGGGAATAGTGATAACAGAATCATCCGGTGAAACCACTTTAGTTGAACGAATACCAATTTCAATGACTTCACCGTAATATTTTCCGGCTTCAATTTTATCCCCAATCTGAAAAGGGCGGTCAAACATCACCACCAGGCCGCCAAACACATTTTTGAGTAAATCCTGCGAAGCAAATCCAACAGCTACGCCTACAGATGCAAGAAAGGCGAAAACGGTTGCAGCCGGCGGGCTGTAAATTCCCACAATTATTAAGTAGATCAAAAAAGCCCAACTTAAGATTCTTATAATTGGGATAATTCGCTTAATAGTAAACTCGCGTTTCTTATTTCTATTGGCGATGTTATTGAGCAGGTTAAGCACCAGATTGATCATTAAATAACCTACAATCAGTGTAATAATCGTCCAAATAATATTTGAAACTGAAATTACATCGGCAAGTCCAGGTGGACGAAATGATTCCCGCCTGGTCTGACTGACCTGCACAGTGTCATTTTTTATTAACGTATTAACCGGCTTGGAATTTGATTCATTAGTAGGCTTGTCGATCGCAATTACTTCCTTGACCGGAATAGAATCCTGATTCTGGCTATAACCATTTTGTATCGAAAAAATGAACAAGATAAAAAGAGCAGATAAAAGCAAAGTAAAACGCGTGTTACAGTAAATATTAAAGTAGCTCATGTTCAAAAATCATTAAATTAATGCAATAAGTTTAGGATGTACAACTCATTAATAATCTGGCTGTAGATTAATGGGTTAATTAAATAGTAATCCTGGGCCATTATCAGCAGTCCATCATCCTTCATTTGATCGAGGTGTAGTTTGCTTAACTCCATATCCTGGTTAAACTTGCGGGCGTGCCCTTCGATGGTTATCCCATTGTGAACCAAAATATTCTTCAGTGTAATCATTTTTGGTAGCGAAATCGATTTAATGAAGTTGTTTTTTATTTCACTGATCTGCCGGATATAAATCACATCATCCTCAAGTCGTGACGTTGAGCGCAACCAATACAAAAATGCTTGCGACAGGTTGTTGTTATTAAACTCGGTTAAGCTTTTAAAATAGGTTTCCTCAAGTTCGAGTTGCATCTTTTCATGGCTTAACTTTTTTGACCTGATAAAAGATTTAGTTGCTGGCAGGGGTTCGTAAATCAATCTAAAACCACTCATGTTATGTCGTCGTTCTATAATGTGCTTCAGGTCTTCTGCATTGATGTCGGTCAGCTTAATATGATAAGCAAAATAATCAGAAATGTTAAACGATTTATCAATGTAATACCACGAATACAAATGAGTTGAGACAATCCAAAAGACCTGTGAATTGGTTTCCGAAATCAGTTTCATGGTCTTCATCAGGTATTTAAAGCCATTTATTTCAGTTGTAAACAACCTGGCTAATCCATCAATTGCTAATATGGTATTCCGGCTAACAGATGGAGAAGCTCCTATATTACGTTTGTCGGCTACCAGTGCTTCAATCTCGTTATAAAACATTTCAGGTGTTTTATTTACCTCATGTAAATCGAGTAATATCACCTTGTCATTTTGAATCTTCGTCTTCAGGAACCAATTCAAAATGGTTGTTTTTCCCGACCCTTTTTCTCCGATAATAACCACAGGTGCAAATCGTCCTTCTTTCCATTTAGCATATGCGTTTGACAGCATATCAGCGGGCTTCTCGCGCCCGATAAAAAGTTCAAAAGATTTTAGTGGTTCAATTTTAAATAAGCGTTGATAGATATATGGCAATTTATTTATGGTTTCTTCAGTGGCAGTCAGATAATCGGAAGTATCAGAAGTAATAAATTGCTGTTTTTCTTCTACTTTGAACTGCTTGCCAATTTTTTCAGAAGACTTCCATAAAAAGGTAACGCCCTTATTGAAATTACTAACGGCGATAGGTATAAAGTTCTTTAATTTGTTAAGGATATTTAACCTGATTTCATTTGATTTTGCAATGGCCTGCAGTTTAACGATCCTCATATTAATCTGGGAAGCACTTTCTGAATCGGCAATTGAGGCTATTTCATTTACGAATTGGTCAATTGAAGTTTTAAGGGTTTCAACTTCCGTTTGAATAAAAGAATGGTGTAGTTTGTATATTTCTTCCAACTTATTCTCGGCCCTGGCAATACCCTCAGTAGTAATCTTTACTGATTCGGTAATTTGTCCCTCATTCTCAAAAAAGGAAATCGATGAATCAATAGTAAAATCAATAATTTCAGGTATTTCGGCTACTTTTTTTTCAAATGACTGAACATGGTATATAAATGTAGTTTTCAAGTTGGGAAAGACTGCCTTCAGTTGAGGTATTAATTCGTAGCCTACCAACTCCTGAGGTGAAATACTCTGGAATTCCGACTTTTCAATAGGTCGGTTGTATTCCGGCCTATTGGTCACAAACCGCTTGTCCGAGATCCCCTTAAAATTTGATGATGTATCAGTTTCGATGCCATCAATGGCCTTGGGAATTTCTGACTTAATAATAATTTCCTTTAACGAAGGGATATAATTTAACCTGAATTTTCGCTTGAATTCGACTTTGGCATCCGAAAAATGCTGCTTAAACTTTGTGTTTGTTTTGTTGCCTGCTTTTTCAACATTCAATTTTAACTCATTCAACGAAGTGTCTATTAATTCCATAATTTCCTCAACCGGTTCAGTATAGCGGGTATCCATCATCTGCGAGAAATTAAAGAATTGTTTTAGAATATTAAACCTGACGGAGTTTATCTCCAGAGCCAATTTCCAATTCTCAGCAAGAAGAAAAATGGAATGTTGCCAGTTTTGCTGGTTTTTAATCATTTCATTAACCAACCGTTCTCCCTCTTTTTCAAAGTTAGATTTGCTCTGATAAGTATCGTGTTCGATAATTTTTCCAGAGGAAAAATCGTTTAAAAAATCACTGATTCCGATGTTAATTCCTTCAGGAATTTGATCTTTTGATGTGCTGAAATCATTGACCAGTTTTTTTATTTCATCAATTTGATAATCAATATTTAAGATTTCAGCAACTGAATCGATTTGAAAATTTGTTGATGCAAACTGGCTGAATTGTTCAATCCGTTTCTTGTCGAGGTTCCATAAATGATTAAGCAGCAAAACAAGATTTGAAATAAAAGTATTATAAAGGTCAAATTGTTTTTTAAGATTACTTAGAATTAAATAGTAAAAGAAGAAATTTCGGTTTGGAAATTGTTTGTATGAAGCAAGCGAGGCACTATCACTTTCAGTTTTTAATCCAACCGGTGTTTTTGGCTGAAACTTCGACATGAGTAAAAAAACACCACTTTTCTTTTTCTTTGATCGTACAATCCTGATCTGTTCAGAGATTGATTCGTTTTCAGGAATAATTTCCAAATGCTGATATGCATCAATCATGAACTTATTCATTTTTTCTTCCAGCGATGAAGGTGTTTTTTCCTCAATAGTTTCTTCCAACAACGAAAAAATAGTTTTGCTGAAACGTTCGTTTTCAAAGAGTAAAGCTTGTAGTGAGCCTTTATTTAATACGCCTGCAGCATTGGAATTATACTCATCAATGCTTTTAACAAACCGATCTGTAAAATCCTGAAATAACTGTACTTCCTGATTTAAAGCTGCGCCGACAGTTTCAGCATTTAATTTCTTCAACTCGGTATTGATTATTGAATAGTCGGCATTTTGATTTGTTGCAGTCATTAATTGGTTAGTCAAATTAGTTTATTACAAAATAAATATTTTCATAAAAGTAGTTATTTTGACATCTCATGATAATAAATTATTTACAGGCATATACTTAGAAAATAATTAAGAGACTTTGTCAAAAAGAGAAATCTGAATCACCGGCATTATTGTACCTTAACGGTATAACTTAACGGTCCTTTTTTGCCTGTTGGTTTTACAACATCTCAGATAGGTGAAGATGCGTTTATTGAAGGAATCAGAATCAACATTAAAAACCCTGATTTTCATATTTCTAAGTTGGAGTTTAAACAGATAAGCGATTTGCACAATATCAACTTGCTCAGGTTCATAGTGGTTAAACAAGACATCAATCTGCTTTTTTTTGTTCGGATTAGTTTTTTCACCTCTATCAAACTACCATAAACCGGCCATCAATCATCTGCCAACCTGTATATAGATCGGATATACCAAAAAAAAATGCAACAAGGCCCTGTAAAATCGATGCAAGAAACAGGCGAACAAATACAATTAGAAAAACCGAAAATGAATTGTTTTACCTGAAAACGAATGTTTCGTCAGTCATAATACTTAATTGAAATTTCTTATTTCTGAACCGTTTGCAGATATAATTGCTCAACTTTATCCCTGGCCCATGGTGTTCTTCTTAGAAATTTTAGACACGATTTAACTGAAGGATCATGCGTAAAACAACGAATATGAATTCTTTTTCCTAATTCATCCCATCCATGTTTCTCTACAAGATATTCCAAAATATCTAACAACTTAATACCATGTAAGGGGTTTTTAGGTTGTTCTTCGTTAATCATGTGTATGGTATTATTTAGTCAACTAAGAAAATATCCTTTATCAAATTTTCAATTCTGGTAAAAATGTTTGATTTCCTTTTTTACCTTTTACTGAAAATTCCCATATACAACATCATCCATTAACGATTGAACAGCATACTCCATGGTTGTAAGTTCCAGCGCGACAAGGTTGCCATAACCGGGACGGTTTGAGAAATAGATACCATTATCAATTCCTATCACACGTGGTCCCTTGGCATTTACAGCCATATCAATATATTCGAGGTTCACAGGCACATGACCATGTATAATGGTTTTGTTGTTTAATTTCGAAACATCAAGCTGGTATTCCCTTAGCCAGATCATGGCATATTTATCTTCAAAGGGATCTTCTAATTCAAAATTAAGGCCGGCATGAACTACCACAAAATCATCAACCTGAATAAAATATTCAAGTTCTTTCATCCAGTCGATATATTTTTGTGGAATATCGCGTGGACGGGCAACATCCCAGCTCTCAAGGGCCTGCTTGCCACCGTATGTTTCCCACTCTTTCTGTGTGCTTGTTTTGGGCCTGATTCCTAAAAAACTTCTTACATCCTGGTCTTCTTCCCATGCTGTCAGACAATAATCTTCGTGGTTACCCATCAGTTTCCTTACCTGGTAACCCTGTGATTCCAATTCCATGATGTAATCGATCACCCCTTTGCTATCAGGTCCGCGATCAATATAATCACCTATAAAAATCAATTGATCTTTTTTATCAGGTTCAATCTGGTTTTCAACCAGGGTTTTGACTGTTTTTACACATCCATGAATATCGGGGATAACCCAGATTTTGTTCATTAAATATTCTTTTAAAGGGTCGTATTATTTACCTTTAGCTTGGTTAGCTACTTGTTCCATCAGTTTCTTAACTTCTTCAGGATCACCCAGGAAATAATCTTTTTGAAAGTTCATATCATCATCAAATTCAAAAACATAAGGAATGCCGGTAGGGATGTTGAAACCCAATATTTCTTCACGGCTCATATTTTTGAGGTGCATTACCAATGCCCTTAGGCTATTGCCATGAGCAGCAACCAGAATTTCTCCTTTTTCTTTTAAGCTGGGCTCAATTTCAGCAATATAGTATGGCACCATTCGCTCAATTACTTCCTTTAAAGATTCGGTTAGCGGTATCTCTTCTGCTTTCAATTCTGCATACTTTAGTTCGAGTTTAGGATTGTTTTCATCCTCGGTGGCAAGTGGTTTCGGTGGTGTATCAAAACTTCTGCGCCAAAGCATCACCATATCAGCTCCATATTTCTCAGCAGTCTCAATTTTGTTCAATCCCTGTAACATGCCATAATGTTTTTCATTCAGTCGCCAGTTTTTAATTATCGGTAGCCACATCATATCCATTTCTTCAAGCGCAAGCCACAAAGTTTTAATGGCTCGTTTCAGGTATGATGTGTATGCCAGTTTAGGTTTGAAGCCCTCCTTTTTTAATACCTCACCGGCTTTTTTTGCTTCAGCAATACCTTTTTCGGATAATGGAACATCAACCCACCCGGTAAAACGGTTCTCTTTGTTCCATTGACTTTGGCCGTGACGCAGTAATACTAATTTTTTCATCTTCAATTGATTTTACGCAAAAGTAAAAAATCATGCTATTCAGTGTCCTAACAATCGTATTTTTGTTTGAATGAATACAAGGTTACCCCATCTACTCAAATTATTTTTCCCCTCCCTTATTTGGGAAATCAAAACTTCTGAGAAAGAAATTTTCCTGACTTTTGATGATGGGCCACATCCTGAAATAACCTCTAAAGTCCTTGATATTCTTGATCAATATCGTGCAAAAGCGACTTTTTTTTGTGTTGGAGAAAATGTGGAAAAACACACTGAAACTTACCAGCAGATATTAAAAAAAGGGCACAGAACAGGCAATCACACTTTTAACCACCTCAATAGCTGGAAAACTCCTGCCAACGCATACTATGAAAATATTCAAAAATGCACACAGGTTGTTGATTCGCATTTATTCAGACCGCCTTTTGGTAGGATTTATCCAAACCAGATTCCCTATTTAAAAATGCAGTTCAGGGTAATCATGTGGACGGTTTTAACTGAGGATTATGTACCTGAACTTAGTCCTGAAAAATGTTTTAAAAAATCAATACAAACGACAAGGCCAGGTTCCATTGTAGTTTTTCATGATAGCGTTAAAGCATCAAAGAATATGTTATATGTTTTACCCCGTTTCCTGGAACATTTTTCAAAACTGGGTTATCGTTTCCCCACTATACAGGCCTGACCAAATAAGTGATAAATTTGCATCTTTGTCTACAATAAAACATAAATGGGACGATTTTTTAACTACTTCATCATTACGCTGGTAACTTTCATCATCATTGGATGTGCACACCCCGGCTCACCTGGTGGTGGACCAAAAGATATGGCGCCTCCCGAGGTATTAAAAACCATTCCAGAAAACAGATCGGCAAATTTTACAGCAAATAAAATCACAATCACATTTGATGAATTTATTGAACTTGATAATATTGTCCAAAAGGCTATTATTTCTCCACCCATGAAGGAGTTACCTGATTTTAAATTAAAAGGCAAATCCTTGCAAATTAAGTTCAACGAACCACTAAAAGACAGCACGACCTACTCAATTTATTTTGCTGATGCTATTGTAGATTTGACCGAAAAAAATCCACTGCTCAATTACACCTATATATTTTCAACCGGAACAAAAGTTGATTCATTGAGTCTTTTTGGAAATGTCATCAACTCATTTGATCTTGAACCGGTTGAAGCTGTGTTTGTGTTGCTTTATAGAGACAATAATGACACCTTACCACTTGATTCATTGCCATTTAATGTTATTCCTTATTATGTGAGTAAAACAACTGAGGAAGGCGATTTCCAGTTTAACGGGCTTGGCGATAACGAGTACCTCATGTTTGCTTTAAAAGACTTAAATGCCAATTACATATTTGATCAACCCGGTGAAGAGATCGCTTTTCTGGATACTTTAATTAAACCTTTTTTTGTCGAACTGCTGGATCTTGATTCATTACGGGCAGATACCACTAAATTTTTTGTGTCTGATACATTAAAAGAAAAAGCAGCCAAAATTTTTCGCGACTCTTTAATACATAACTATATTCATGAATATGAATCAAAATTTCCACAGATCGAATTGTCATTGTTTAAGGAAACAGACAGTACACAACGGTTACTGAAAGCCGAAGTAATAAGAAAAAACAATATTCAGTTTTCGTTTACCTGGCCTGCTGAAAATATTGAGCTTCTGCCAATGAATTTTACTGCAGATACCATATGGTATGTTGAAGAATATTCGAAAAACCGGGATACTATTAATTGGTTTTTAAAAGAGCTTCCGTTAGATACACTCGAAGTGCTGATTACCCACAACCAGGATTCGGTTGAATACCTTTATTTCAAACTTGATCCCTCCCGAAACAAACCAACATTATCAAAACGAGAGCAAAAAAAAGAAGATGAAAAAATAGAATACCTTGATATCAAAACAAATATAAAAGGTGGGAAACTGGGTTTGAACCAGCAGCCCGAGTTTTATTTTTATCATCCAATTAGTGAAGTGATATCTGATTCTATTTTGCTGGTAGTTGTTGAAGATTCGACTTATATGCCTGGTTACAGGTTTATCGATTCACTGAAAATGAAAATAGAAATCCCGGTTGAAATCCTTGAAGAAACAAGGTATAATATTACTTTTCCTGATTCATCTGTTATTGACTGGAATGGATACCACAACGAAAAAAGCTCTAACAGGTTTGCTACTAAATCGCTACGTGATTTTGGCGTGTTTGTACTTAATGTAAAACCGGCCGTTAAACAACCCTATGTATTCCAGTTAATGAATGAAAAACAGAAAATTCTGAAAGAATACTACTTTTCATCTGACACAACCATTACCATCCAATACCTTGACCCGACTAATTATGTTCTCAAAATTATCTACGATAACAATGGCAATAAAAAATGGGACAGCGGAAATTACAAGTATAAAATACAACCCGAAAAAGTATTGTTTAACAAAAAAGTGATTGAGGTACGGGCAAATTGGGAAATTGTTGAAGACTGGATTATCGAATAGATAAGTCGAAATTAATCGTCATTACACTTGTTGATACACTCGATGATATCAGTAAGGGTAACGTTTTTCAAAGAATAGTATATTTTTTTTCCTTCACGTTTGCTATCAAGAACACCTTTATTTTTCAGGATATTAAGATGATGTGAAGCTGTGGCCTGCTCTATATTAAGTTTCTCGTATATTTCTGTTACGCTTAGTTTACTATCCTTTGCCAATAGGTCAATGATAGCAATACGCATCGGATGCGATATTGCCCTTAGTTTACTTGCAGCCGATTCTAGCTTGTCAATATTTATTAATAGATGCCCCATTACGCCTGTGTAGTTTTGGGCAAAATTATGAATAAGTCAGCTTGAAAGACAGATACATATCTACATATATCACTTATTTAGATATTTTATACTAAGTCTAAATAAGCAATCAGGCAAACATTTTTGTAAATGAAAAGGTTTTCCCGTCAAATAAGCCCTTGTCGCTGAGCTTCAATTCTGGTATTACAAGCAGGGCCATAAACGACAATGTCATGAATGGAGCCCGTAAAGTTGAACCCAACAAATGGGCTTCCTTGTCAAGTTCATGATAGGTTTGCGCAACGAGGTATCCATCGAGTCCCGACATCAGTCCGGCCACAGGAAGCGGAAGAATCTTAATGTTGTTGTCGTGAACAACCGTAACACCTCCCTTTTCGGCAATCACTATATTTATGGCCTCAACAATATGTTTATCGCTTACACCTACTGCTACAATGTTGTGGCTGTCGTGTGCAACACTGGATGCAATTGCTCCGGTTTTTAAACCAAAGTTTTTAATAAAAGCAACTGCGGGTTTCGATACCTGGTAACGGTTTACCACCACCATCTTCAAAATATCCTCATCAACATTGCTGACTGCAAATCCATTTTCAATTTTCGGTTTCCCGTATTCAAGGCCGGTAATCAGTTCTCCATCATAGGCTGCAATCACCTTTAGCCTGTCACTGTCAGCTTTCACCTGTATTTGATCAATACTGATGGGTTTCGCATGAAATTTATTTGGATGCCTAGCTTCGATAGATTTGATAAGTGTCTTCCCGTTTTCGGCAACTTTGATCCCGTTTACGTAAGTCTGTTTTACGGAAAACGATTTCAAATCATCAACCACGATCATATCAGCAGGATCGCCGGTTTGAAGTCTGCCAACATTAAGTTTGTAGTGTTCGATCGGGTTGAGCACCACACTTTTCAGCACCTTAATTGGATCGTAACCTTTGGCTATCGCCCTTTTCACCATCTGGTTGATATGGCCTTCAACAAGGTCATCCGGATGTTTGTCGTCGGAACAAAACAAAACCTGGTCGGCATGATCTTTCATTAAATCGATCAATGCCTCAAAATTCTTGGCTGCACTTCCTTCCCTGATCTGGATCTTCATGCCATATTGAATTTTATCCAGCGCTTCCTCCATGGTATAGCATTCATGGTCGGTGCTTATTCCGGCTTCAATATACTTTTTTGCATCTTCACCTTTTACTCCCGGTGCATGGCCATCAGCAGGTTTATTATATTTTTTGGCAATTGCCAGTTTCTGCATTTCAAATTCATCGCGGTTGATCACACCCGGAAAATTCATCATCTCTGATAAATAGTTCACTTCATCCATCGCAAGCAATGTTTCCAACTCCTCCAATCCAATTTTGCTTCCGGCAGTTTCAAAAGGTGTTGCAGGTACACAGGCCGATGCACCGAAATAATATTTAAACGGGACATTTTTGCCATTGTCAATCATATATTTGATGCCATCAATTCCCAGCACATTAGCAATTTCGTGCGGATCGGAAACGGTTGCAACGGTTCCATGAACTACTGCAAGCCGGGCAAACTCAGAAGGGATCAGCATGGAGCTTTCGATGTGGATGTGTGCATCGATCAGACCCGGCATGATGTAATGGGCTTCCGTCACCGTTTCATCTTTTACAATGGATTTAATGAAGCCATTTTCGATATGAACAGTTCCTTTGAATATTGATTCGGAAATTAAATCAACAATATTACCTGAAAGTGAGAATGAATGATCTTGGTTGCATAATTGGTACTTTTTACTATTAACAAAGTTAATAAAGACCCCCTATAATCCCCCTATAAGGGGGATAAATGTCATAAGAAAATTACATTGTCCTACTCTCCCCCTCCGGGGGGAGACACAGAGGGGGTTAAATAATCTGCTCCGGCCCACTCCCAAGTCCATCATCAATCCACCTGTTGTTGTCGCAAAGTGGAAGTAACTCTGATTGGATGAGTGTTTGAACTTCCTTCCTGTATTGGTTGGGATAGAGCAAATGCACATTCGGGCCGGCATCCAGTGTAAAGCAGAGTGGTACTTTGGTTTCTGATCTGAATTCCCTGATGATGTTGATCATTTGTATCGTATTGTATTCCATCAGCAGGTAACCGGGATTGGATGACATCATCAAACCATGCAGGCTGAGAGCTTCATTTTCGACGATCTCAACAAACTGATCAAGATCACCGTTTTCGAGCACCTGATGAATTGCAATTAAATTCCGGTTTGCCTGATCGTAGCGTGCCTGCGCATAAGCATGACCTTCCATCAGGGCATGTCCGGCAGAACTACCCACCTTTTTTGTTTCTCCACTCACAATCAATATGGAATCGTGGTAATCGTTGAAAACCGGATGAATTTTAGTTGTTACGGGTACTGCGTAATTGTCGCTGTATTGCGGAAAGTCTTTATGGGCTCCCCAAACCACATAACCACCGTAGACTGAACGGCTGGCACTTCCCGATCCCAATCGTGCAAGTTCAGAAGCAGTATGGTAAAAATCTGCATCTGATTTTTTGTTCCCGCTAAAAACTGCTGACACATTCATTAAACCCAGGGCCAGCGCACTGAAGGCTGATGCGGAAGAAGCAATCCCTGATGAATGCGGAAAGGTATTGGACGAATTTATCTTTAAGATGAAGCTGGTTCAGACCAAGGATGACTCGCTGATTGTTTGTTCAGGAATTTACCAATTCTATCAGCAAAATCTTTGGCGGGTTTGCCTTCGAAATAAAAGTCAAGCGACAAGCCTTCTGCTTTGGATTTAATGCTGTATTCGATTTCGGTGGTTGTTACCGACTCGCGCAGGGTAATACTTAGTGAAGGATTACGGGGCAACTGGTTGCCGTGTTTTCCCCAGTATTTTACCAGTGCAATATTGGACGGGCTTTTCCATTTTACAATGCCTGATTTAATGCCGCTTGATGATGTATTATTTGTCAATGGTAAGTGTTTATTAATCTGTTAAAAATAAGCTCTAAATATCAAATATTATAAAACCAGCTCGCTAAACCGATAGTAAGTATCAAAACCTTTTTGATTAAGGTATTTTTCAAATTCCTCCCGGCTGGAATGGTTTGTCATCAGCACAAAATCACCGCCCCAGCCACCAATGATTTAACGATGCCTTTATGATCAGGGAAATAAAGTGTTTGAACCGGTTTTCTATTCAAAATTTTGACATGATAATTCATGTTCTTTCAACAAATAGCTCAAATGCAGTAATGATCTGACACAAAAGAAGTTCCCTTGGTAATTGCATTAATATCATCAATATCATCTCTGCTAAAACTCGAACTGTTTTTAAAGGTTTGTAATGCTTTCGGTCGACTTTTGTTTACTTACCCAGATAAACAAAGTAGAATTGATCAGTAGAAAGGAAAGTCAATAATCCATAGGTTCAACTTTTTGGTTTTCCATTGTTCCAACTGATAACACTATTGGGTTTTTTGCTGATGCACAGGCAATATCATAACCTGATCCGCCAAAAGTAATTTTTTGCAAATCAAACGGATCTACTTCAGCCCATTTCGCCATATTGGCAATCAGTGTTGAACTTGAACCAAAACCATATTCAGGATTAAATTCAAGGATGGTCTCCACGCTGTATCCTACATCTTTGCATAAAAAATTGGTGTTTAATCTTTTGGTATGAAACAGTATTGATTGTAATTTTTGTGATAATCCTTTATCCGTTGTTTGAAGTACATCAAGCCCGGGCAACTGCAGTATTGCTTGAAACCAAAGGCCATCAGGATTCATTGCTGTCCAGGAAAGTTTTTTTTCTTTTTGTTTTTTAACCGAAAGATATTGTCCGGGTTTAAGTGGAATAGCAAGTGCTTTAGCACCTTCTAATACAAGGTATTCACCCGTAATCAATAATTTACCATGCGCATACCAGCTTTTGGTTTTCAAGTTGTACGTAGTTTGGAAATAAATTCACTTACATTGGCAAAAGTCACTTTGTGGCCCACAAAATATTCTGTTGCTTTTTCCTTTTCAACTTCAGTTGCTTCAAAGTGGTTTAAAATATTCATCAGGTGCATTTTCATATGCCCAATTTGAATTCCTTTGGTTACCAGAGAACGAATGGCCGAAAAATTATTTGCCAGACCCAATACTGCAGCAATTTCCATTAATCCTTTTGCCGAAGGATTCCCCAGCATCTCAATAGAATGTTTGGCCAACGGATGAAGGCTGGTTAGTCCACCAACCGTACCCATTGCCAATGGTACCTCCAACTCAAATTTAAACTTTCCGTCCTTCAGCTCAACATACGAAAGGCTTTTATATTTTCCTGATCTTGCAGCATAAGTATGTCCGGCAGCCTCAATTGCCCTGAAATCGTTACCGGTTGCTATGGCTACAGCGTCAATGCCATTGAATATTCCCTTATTATGCGTCGTGGCCCGATAAACATCAAGTTCGGCAATTTTCACAGCTGTCTGAAATTTTTTGGCAAATTCCTCACCAGTAAGTTCACTATCAAGATCATCCAGTTCTTCAAAACTACACTCAACCCAAACCCTCACCAGGCAATCGGGGGTATAATTTGAAAGGATGGACATGATGATGGTACATTCTTTCTCTTCACCTTCAAATATTTCATTTGTGTTAAAAAAGGATTTTAATTCAGCCGCAAACTCCTCAAGACAGGAATTAATGAAGTTTGCACCCATCGAGTCAACCGTATCAAACGATACCCTGATCTGGTAATAATCATCAAGTTCATGTCGTAAATCAATTAGTTCAAAGTCCAGAATGCCACCGCCACGTTTTTCCATATTGGCTGTAGTATGCTTGGTAGCTTCCCTGAATGCTGATTTTAGATCATCAAAAACATCAAGCAGTTTTTGGTGATCTCCTTTCCACAAAAAATGCACCTGGCCAATTTTAACCATATCTACCACTTTGGCATGAAAGCCTCCATGTTCCGACCAAAAACGTGCACTTGAAGAGGCTGCAGCAACTACTGAGCTTTCCTCGATAACCAAGGGAACAAGGTGATTCACTCCATTTATAATTACGTTTGGAGCTACGCCATAAGGAATATAAAAATTAGATATGGTGTTTTCACTGAACTCGTCAAATATCTTCTGAACCGAATGATCTTCATGCCAGAAGCTTTTCATCAGGTCCATGCTTTCCACCTGTTTGTCCATCAATTCAGAGACAATCTTGAGCTTGTCTTCCTTCAGGAGTTTGGAAAACCCCTTAATGATCAGGTCACGTTTTCTTCTTCTTGGCATTCTTTAAAACGAGTGTAAAATATACTTGCAAAATAATTAAAATAAAGCATGCGATGGACTACCAATCGTCTTTTGCTTTTTCAGGTTCAGGTATCATTTTTTCTTTCAGGCTGGAGGACCAGTCCTGCACATATTTTGCTATCTGCTGCAAGTAGCCGTCCCATCTCGGATCATAAGCAGGGTCATCCTTATTAAGCCATTTCTCAACAGGTAGATTTGTTTGCGCTTTAAGCAGTAATTTATCTATAACGTACCTGTATTTGTTGTCTTTGAATTCAATGGCAAAAGTATATCTTACCATCCCCCCAGCTTTTTTTATACTGTCTTCAACAAAATAATAAACCCTGAATTGATGACGTCCAACAATTTTACCTGTCGGGACATCGCGGATAGTAGTAACACGGGTTGGATCTTTATAAAAGTCATTTAACCAGTACACGCATCTGTTAAATAATTCATCTTTGGTTCCATCTTCATCAACTACTTCAGTGAATTTAATCATACCCGTTTCGGTTTCGACCGGGATTTCAAGTTTCTCGGGTTGGGCTATAATATACAGCGGTATTAAAAGAAGTAGTATTATAGAATTTTGTTTTAACATCAGTATCATGCTACAAAAGTAATGTAAATTCAATTTTACAGAATAGAATACGAAGGTGATTAAGTTCACATTTGTTAATGGTTAATTTATTATCCTCTCTTACCCCCTCTTAGTCACCCTGTCAATTATCGGGGAAGGAAATAATTCAAAAGTATTTTTAATGAAAAACAAAAAACCCGATTCCAAAAAATGAAACCGGGTTTTGAATATATATAGTGATGTTATTTTTACATCATTCCTGGCATTCCACCACCGCCCATTGGAGGCATCATTGGAGGAGCAGGATTTTCTTCTTTATGATCAACCAATACACATTCAGTTGTCAGGAGCATACCAGCAATAGAAGCTGCATTTTCCAGTGCAATGCGTGTTACTTTAGTTGGATCAATAACACCAGCTTTGTAAAGGTTTTCGTAAACTTCAGTAGCAGCGTTAAAACCAAAATCGGCTTTACCATCTTTTACTTTATTTACCACTACAGAACCTTCCATGCCAGCATTTTCAACGATCTGACGAAGTGGTTCTTCCAATGCTCTTTTAACAATAGCCACACCTGTTAGCTGATCATCGTTTTCACATTTAACCTTTTCAAGGCTTTGTGCAGCACGAATCAATGCTACACCACCACCAGGGATAATTCCTTCTTCGATAGCAGCACGGGTCGCGTTGAGTGCATCATCAAAACGGTCTTTCTTTTCTTTCATTTCAACTTCCGAAGCAGCACCTACATAAATTACCGCAACACCACCGGCTAATTTAGCCATGCGTTCCTGTAATTTTTCTTTGTCGTAATCAGAGGTTGTTGATTCGATTTGTGCCTTAATCTGGTTAACACGGGCAACAATATTGTCTTTTTCGCCTTTACCACTTACAATGGTTGTGTTTTCCTTATCAATAGAAATCTTTTCAGCTTCACCCAACATTTCAAGTGTAGCATCCTCTAGTTTATATCCTTTTTCTTCAGAAATAACAACACCGCCGGTCAGGATGGCAATATCTTCAAGCATTTCTTTTCTGCGGTCACCAAAGCCAGGCGCTTTTACAGCAGCAACTTTCAATGATCCACGAAGACGGTTTACTACCAAAGTAGCCAATGCTTCACTTTCAACATCTTCTGCAATAATGATCAAAGCTTTTCCGCTTTGGGCTGCTTTTTCCAAAATTGGAAGCAGATCTTTCATTACACTGATTTTTTTGTCGTGGATAAGGATGAGTGGTTGCTCATAAACGACTTCCATTTTTTCTGTATCAGTAACAAAGTAAGGAGAAATGTATCCACGATCGAATTGCATACCTTCAACTACATCAACATAAGTTTCAATTCCTTTTGCTTCTTCAACAGTGATTACACCTTCTTTTTTAACTTTTTGCATAGCCTGGGCAATAAGCTTACCAATGCTGTGATCGTTATTGGCAGAGATAGCTGCAACCTGCTCTATCATATCATTGTTATCACCAACTTCTTTTGTTTGGCTTCTCAACGATTTAATAACTGCTGCCACTGCTTTTTCGATACCCCGTTTCAAATCCATTGGATTTGCACCAGCTGTAACATTTTTAAGTCCGGTAACAAAAATTGATTGCGCAAGAATAGTAGCTGTAGTTGTACCATCACCGGCAAGGTCGTTTGTTTTCGAAGCAACTTCCTTTACCATTTGAGCTCCCATGTTTTCGATCGGTTCCGACAGCTCAATTTCTTTAGCAACGGTAACTCCGTCTTTGGTAACCTGCGGGGCTCCATATGATTTATCGATAATTACATTACGACCTTTTGGTCCCAAAGTAACCTTTACGGCTGCTGAAAGTGCATCTACACCTTTTTTCAGGCCTTCTCTTGCTTCATGATTAAATAAAATGTCCTTTGCCATTTTCTTATTTTTTTATTAGTTAAACTTTTGATTTTGTTCTTTTAAATTATTGCCAGAATATCTGTTTCACTCATGATCAGGTAATCGTTACCATCAATTTTGATTTCAGTACCGGCATATTTACCATAAAGTACCTGGTCACCCACTTTCACAGTGATTGGATTTTCTTTGTTCTCAGCTGGAATAGCGATAACTTTTCCTCTTTGAGGTTTTTCTTTTGCTGTATCAGGTATAATAATACCGGATGCTGTTTTTTCTTCTGCGAGGGCAGGTTGAACAACAACTCTGTCACCTATCGGCTGGATACTTACTTTTCCCATAATTCAATATATTTTATAATTTAATCTTCGATTAGACAACTTCCCTTGTCATATTTTATGCCAAAGCCGAGAACAAAAAAAAATGTCAGACTGTTATGACAATCTGACATTTTTAAATCTTTTTTAAGTTAACTATTCACCTGACGGATCAGCATCTTCTCTTGGAGGAGGAGTTTGAAAATCAGCAGGAGCAGGAGCCGTCGGAATATCGTTAATCTGATCTCTTAACTGTGTGTCCTGAGGGCCAAATTCAGTGGTTCCTCTCGGAATAATCATGGTGGCTGTTAAACTCAATACCAACAATGCAATGGCTAACGACCAGGATGCTTTTTCAAGAAAGTCAGCAGTTTGCCTAACACCCATAAACTGTGAACCTGAACCGGTAAAATTTGCAGCAAGGCCACCACCTTTTGGGTTTTGGACCAATACGATTAAACCCAACAACACACAAACCACCAAAATTAATATCGATACAAAAAGGTACATTTTTTTTATTTTTTAAGTTCTTCTTCTGCTTTTAAAATAAGGGCTGCAAAGTAACTACTTTTTTCCGGAAATTTCAAACTTAATTTTCGATAAATACTGACGGCCTTTTCAAACTTGCCCTGATCAAAAAATATTTTTGCAAGTGTTTCACTAACAATATTTTCATCATCAACAACACTTGATTTTGCAGCTTCTGCCGGATTAAAAAACCGGGCCTGCGACCTGGAAATACTTGGTTCATTCTTAATGAATTCATCAATTAAATCATCAATCGGGCGCGACGATTTATCAATCTTTTTTTCAGTTTCTGCTTCTGATACCTGCTTATTTTTGTCATCTTTTTGGTTTCAACATCTTCATCAGGTAACAAAACAGCTTTTGCCTGTTTGTCCATATTGTCGATGTGTTGTTTCAGAATGCTTCTGTTGTTGGCAACAATAGCAGTGGTTTTCAATTCGTCATCAAAACGAAAATGTTTTTCCTTGTAAAGGTTAAGCAGCAGCAAAATCCTCGCTGATTGAAAATATGGGAAATCAGTGATCATTTCCGTCAAATCCTGTATGGATTCAGTTTTCAATTGTTTAGGATCTTTCAGATATTCTAAAAATGTATCACGGTCCATTGATCAGATATTTACCAGTTGATTACTGCCTTGTTAAATATGTCAGTCGTTAACATCTCATTTATGGCATCAATATATTCAGCTTTATTTGCGTTTAAATCTGAATCGGATGGATACTCAATAAACTGAGCAAATTTTTGTTCAAATTCCTTATCGGGTTCATATTTGTTCACGAACCTTACATTCACTGTAATTGTTAACTTATTCAGCGCTGCTGTTTGATCGCCCTGTATGGCCATTGGTCTGGTTTCATAGCCCACAATCTCCCCTTCGAGTGCCATATCGCCGTTCCGGTCGATCATTATCAGGTTGGTTTGATTCACGAATTGGTCACGTAAGGCTTCTGTAAACAAGGTGCTCAATGTTGGCTCAACAAGTTGAGCCCTATTCGGAAAGAATTGAATAGAAACTGTTTTTGCCTCAGGAGGTATAGATGCACCCGTAAACGAATATACCCCGCATCCTGCAGTAAACATGCTGACAAGGGATAACAAGATTAAACTATGTATCCTGCTTATCATTGTTTGATATTGTATTCTTTTATCTTTCGGTATAGTGTTCGCTCTGATATACCTAATTCTTTTGCAGCATTTTTTCTCTTCCCATGATGTTTTTCGAGTGCTTTTTTAATCATTTCGTTTTCCTTATCCTGTAATGAAAGCGACTCTTCGATAACCTCAGTTGGGTGATAATCACCATTTTCATCAGAAGGGTGAGAGATCTGTACTTCGTGTATTTTTTCTTGTCGGCCAAGAATATCGTCTGAATAATCCTTCACCATTAAAGCTTTGGATTGCTCCACCGTAGGCTCATGATCACCATGTTCAATCATGTTGGATACAATTTTTTTGAGTTCTGTCATATCCTTCTTCATTTCAAAAAGCACTTTGTATAAAAGCTCCCTTTCTGAAAAACTCTCCTCTTCTTTCCGTTTGTAAAGTACTGGCAGTTCAGGGGTTTCGTTTCCCGGTAAGTACGTTTTCAAAGTTTCGGCATTGATTTCTTTATCTTTTTCAATAATAGAAATTTGCTCGGTTACATTTTTTAATTGCCTGATATTACCCGGCCAGTAATAATTTCTCAATATTCTGACCGCATCATCATCAAGCCGTAGTGGAGGCATGCGGTATTTTTCAGCAAAATCAGCCGAAAATTTTCTGAACAACAAATGGATATCATCTTTTCTGTCACGAAGTGGTGGAACAAAAATAGGTACCGTATTCAGCCGATAATACAAATCCTGCCTGAAGTCACCTTTTTCGATTGAAACCGGAATAACAACATTTGTTGCCACAACCACCCTTACGTTAGTCTTGATCACTTTCGAAGAACCAACCTTCATGAATTCACCTGATTCAAGGACCCGCAGCAACCTAACCTGCGTTGAAAGCGGCAGTTCTGCAACTTCGTCAAGAAAAATTGTTCCACCGTCAGCGACTTCAAAATATCCTTTCCGGGCTTCATGTGCCCCGGTAAATGAACCTTTTTCATGCCCGAATAATTCCGAATCAATCGTTCCTTCGGGAATGGCACCGCAATTTACAGCAATATAATGGCCGTGTTTACGGGTACTCTTTTGATGTATGATCTGCGGAAAAACTTCTTTACCAACGCCACTTTCACCGGTTATCAGTACAGTTAAGTCGGTTGAAGCTACCTGAGTAGCAACTTCAATAGCTCGGTTGAGTATGGATGAATTTCCAATAATTCCGAACCGTTGTTTTATTGATTGTAATTCCATTGTCTAAGTTGAAATTCAGGATATAAAATTAGTGAAATACTATATTAAATACTGATTGATCATAAATGTATCTATCTGATAACACAAATTATACCGCCATATTGTCTTGTAACTACCTCAATTCAGCACCAAACTCTTTCTCAAGTGTTTGTTGTATTTTTCTCATCGATTTGTCAATTACTTTATCTGTCAGGGTTTTTTCCTTGTCCTGTAACACAAACGAAAGCGCATATGATTTCTTACCTTCAGGTATTTTATCACCTTCATAAATATCAAATATACTAACAGATTTCAGCAATTTTCGCTCTGAACTTAGGGCAGTGTTTTTCAAATCTTCAAACCTGATCTTCTGGTCGATTATCAAAGCCAAATCACGCCTTACTGAAGGGAACCTGGCAACAGCTTCGTATTTATGGTCTTGCTTTGGAAGTGCCTTTACTACCCTATCCCAGTTCATGTCAGCATAAAATACAGCCTGTTTGATATCAAATGATTTAAGTAAACTTCTATCCAGTTTAGCAATGACAATCAAAGGCTTGTCGTTTAATATATATTCAAGTCCTGACTCAAAATTGCTATTCTTAAGTTCGTTAACTGACATCCTGGAAAGATCAATTCCAAGTTTTCTGAAAACGCTCTCGACAATTCCTTTCAGGTTATAAATATCTACAGCTTGTTGATTGACGTTCCAAAGTTCACGCTCTTTGTTACCCGTAATAAATAAAGCCAGGTGTTTTTCTTCGAAATATTTTGATAAACCCGCTTTTTCACTATCAGATGATTTGGCATAAACATTTCCAAATTCAAATATTTTTTGGTCGTTTAGTTTGCGGTTACTGTTGTACGCAACCACTTCCAGGCCGCCAAACAAAAGTGTTTGACGCATTACATCCAGATCGCTACTTAATGGGTTGAGCAAATGAACACTCTTTTTTTCATCGAAGGCTGAATTGTCAATATAATAAGATGCTTTTGTGAGTGAATTGTTCATGATCTCAACAAAGCCTTTTGCAACAAGCTGATCAGAAATAAGGTTTTGGATCTTTTCCAAATCAGGCTTAACACGAAGGCTAACTGAGGTATTGATCTTTTCTTCAAACTCAACGTTATTGTACCCGTATATCCTAAGTATCTCTTCAATGATATCAGCTTCGCGGGTTACGTCTACTTTAGAAGTAGGGATTAACAGCTTTAATCCGTTTTCGGTTTCTTCGACTACCTCAATATCAAGATCAGTTAATATGTCTTTAATGACGTTTCTTTCGATAGATTTACCAATCAAACGGTCAACATTTTGATAACTGATATCAATAGTCCATTTGTTTATTTTTTCAGGATATACATCCTTTATCTCAGATGAAATTGTACCACCTGCGACTTCTTTAAAAAGTACTGCAGCACGCTTTAATGCGTAAACGGTAATATTTGGATCGGCACCACGCTCAAACCTGAATGAAGCGTCGGTTTGCAATCCGTGACGCCTTGAGGTTTTTCGGATATGCGATGGATCAAAATAGGCACTCTCAAGAAATACCTTTGTTGTGCTTTCTGTAACTCCTGACTGAATGCCACCAAAAACACCGCCGATACACATGCCACCTTCCATATTGCAGATCATTAAATCATCTGCATCCAATTTGCGTTCTATTTCATCCAGGGTCATGAATGAAGTGTTATGAGGCATTTTCTTCACAATCACTTTTTCGCCTTTTATTTTATCAGCATCAAATGCATGCAAAGGCTGGCCCGTTTCATGTAGCACAAAATTAGTAATGTCCACTATGTTGTTAATCGGCCTCAAACCTATTGCATTCAACCTGTTCTTTAGCCAGCCGGGTGATTCGTCAACTTTGATGCCTGAAATGGTAACACCTGCATACCGTGGACAAGCTTTTGTATCTTCAACTACAACATCTATATCAAGAGAGGTGTTATCCACCTTAAATTCATCTACTGATGGTAGTTTTAATGATTTTACTTTTTCTCCTGCAATCCTGTTCAATCCGGCAACAATATCCCTTGCAGATCCAATATGTGAGGCTGCATCAGCACGGTTAGGTGTTAAGCCAATCTCAAATACATAATCCTCTTCAACATCAAAATATTGGTTTCCGGGCAACCCAACTTCTACATTATCAGGCAGAACCATAATTCCATCATGAGCCGTTCCTAAACCTAATTCATCTTCAGCACAGATCATTCCTTCAGATACTTCACCTCGTATTTTGGCTTTTTTAATTTTAAAAGAATCATCACCACTATACAAGGTGGTTCCAACAGTAGCAACAAGTACTTTCTGGCCGCTTGCCACATTAGGCGCCCCACAAACAATTGGAAGTAAACAATTACCTCCAACATCTACTGTAGTTATACTAAGTTTATCAGCATCAGGGTGCTTCTCACATGATTTTACCTCGCCCACAACAATTCCAGTCAAACCTCCTTTTATTGATTGAAATTTTTCAAGACCTTCAACTTCAAGACCAATATTTGTTAAAATGAGGGAAAGTTCTTCAGGGGTTTCACTAATATCAACATACTGCTTCAGCCAGTTATATGAAAGTTTCATTTACTATTCATTATTTGTTTTGGAAGTGCAAAAGTACAATATTTAAAAAGAGTTTAGGGTGTGAGCCTGCTTCAAAAATAACAAGCTAATAATCGGATCAGGAGATCTTTCCCCATTGTTGTTTTCCTTTCCTGAGTTTAGACAGTTGCTGGTTCAGCAATTTGTTTTCAGGGACATTTAGTTTGGGGTCGTTTTTAAGGATTTCTTCTGCCAGTTTCCTTGTTCTAACGATCAATTCATTGTCTTTTGCAAGGTTGGCAATTTTAAAATCGAGCAATCCGCTCTGCCGGGTTCCTTCAATATCGCCTGGACCCCTGATTTGCAGGTCAGCTTCTGCTATTTCAAATCCATCATTAGTTCTTACCATCGTTTCCAGGCGTGTCCGGCCTTCATTAGATACTTTGTTACCTGACATCAAGATGCAATAGGATTGATCAGCCCCTCGTCCAACCCTGCCGCGTAACTGATGTAATTGAGATAAACCAAACCGCTCTGCATTTTCAATTATCATCACTGATGCATTTGGAACATCGACACCAACCTCAATTACAGTTGTTGAAACCATAATGTCTGTTTTCCCCTCGACAAACCTTTTCATTTCATAATCTTTGTCATCGGCTTTCATACGACCATGCAAAACACTTACTAAATATTCAGGCATTGGAAAATCGCGCTGGATATGTTCAAACCCATCCATCAGGTTTTTTAGATCAAGTTTTTCCGATTCACTGATCAATGGATAAACCACGTAGATTTGCCTGCCCTGTTTAATTTGCTCACGCATAAACCCTATCACCCGCAATCGTTTCGATTCAAAATAATGCGCAGTTTTTACCGGTTTCCTGCCAGGGGGTAATTCATCAATGATTGAAACATCAAGATTACCGTAAAAAGTCATTGCCAGTGTTCGTGGAATCGGAGTCGCAGTCATTACCAACACATGAGGAGGTATGGTGCTTTTTTGCCATAACCTGGCTCTTTGAGCAACACCAAAGCGATGTTGTTCATCAATAATGACAAAACCAAGTTTTTTAAATTTGACCGTTTCTTCAATCACCGCATGTGTGCCGATCAACAGTTGCAACTCACCACTTAATAAGTCTTCATGTATAGGCCTTCTGTTTGCCTTTTTAGTTGAACCAGTCAACAAGGCAAGCCTTATATCCATGTTCTTCAATAGCTCACTTAAACTGTTATAATGTTGGTTTGCAAGAATTTCAGTCGGGGCCATTAAACAGGCCTGAAAACCGTTATCAAGTGCAATCAATAAGCTCATCAAGGCCACTATGGTTTTACCACTCCCAACATCACCCTGAAGTAATCTATTCATTTGTTTACCAGCACCAAAGTCAGCCCTTATCTCTCTGATGACTTTTTTTTGCGCATTTGTCAATTCAAATGGAAGATGCTTCTTGTAAAAATCGTTCAGGTATCGTCCTACTTTTTGAAAAACATGGCCCTGGCTTCTTTCTTTGGTTTCCTGTTTTCCTGTTAGAATTTGTAACTGAAGAAAGAACAATTCCTCAAACTTCAATCTTCTGATGGCGAACTCTATATTTTTTGGTTTTTCTGGAAAATGAATATTGATTAATGCAGCTTTTCGTCCTATTAGTTTTTGAGAAGTGAGTAGATAACCTGGTATATTTTCCAGAATACTATCTCCGGTTTGACTGATTAATTGCTTGACGAGTTTGCCAATACCACGTGATCCAAGACCACTATTTTTTAATTTTTCTGTTGAACTATAAATACCTTCGAACCTTTGCGTAAGTGTTTCCTCCTCTGCGCTTATATATTCTTCCACTTCGGGATGTACAAAATTGAAACGGTTCTTAAATATGGAAGGCTTTCCAAAAATGGTATACGTCTTGTCTGGAGAAAACATGTTTTTTATCCATTTTAATCCTCTAAACCAAACCAGTCCGATTTCGCCCGTATCATCCTGAAAAGTAGCTGTAATATACTTTGCCCGCTTATCTCCAACGACTAATATGTTGCGTATTTTACCCTTTAACTGAAAGTAGGTTGTGTCAGTTGTTACATCACTTATGTTGTATATCCTTGTTTTATCAACATATCGAAAAGGATAGTAATTGAGCAGGTCTTCAAAGTTTTCGATACCCAATTCCTTTTTAAGCAAGTCGGCTTTCCTCGGGCCTACACCCTTCAAATACATAATAGGGGTTTCAAAAATATCCTTCATTGGAATTGAATCGAACTACAAAACTAATTAATCTGCCAAAGAATACCCAGATCTGGACCCTGACAAGAGGGGGATTTCATTGATGAGTAAAACATACAAAATATTGCAAAAAAAAACTCCCCAAAAATTGAGGAGTTTTATAGTATTATCAATGGCTTAGTATTGCCATAGGTTTTCTTCGAACATGAACATCTCCATTTTGATCCGTTCAGCTTCAAGCAGTGCATCGGTTCCTGTAGCATATTGCGATATTCTTCTGTCAAAAACATTTTGTTCTTTATAAACATAACTATCGAATAAGCGTTTCCAGAATAACTCATCGTAGGTTAACCTGGCTGCCGAGTTAAATTCATTAAATACAAATGCAGTTGCAAATACCTCACGTGACTCGGGATAAGATAGCCAGAACAAAGGTTCGGTTACTTCCTGACCGTTACGTTCCTTGATCATAATGGGGCAAACAGCCAGAATGCGAACCATCATTTGTGAACGTTGGCTATCAAAATACCAATCTTCTTTTACCCTTAACCTCATTACTTTGGTGTGGTCGAATTCAGTATAGATTACTGTATCAAATTCCTCATAAGGTGGGTAAGGCCTCTGCATTAATTGGTATACAGAATCAGTTTGCCTACCTATTACTTCATTGTATGTAATGGGAACCAACAATTCATCGGTATTAGAGATATCATATGCAGTAAGTTTACCTTCTTTCAAAGCATCCAGCACTGTAACAATAAATGATTTCCAATTGGCTTGTGTTTCAATAGGGAAATAAAATTTCTGATTGAACTTTTGCCTAAAATCAATTTCCCTCCATATCCTTTTTGACCACATTACATCGGCTTTTCGTATTGAGGGGTAAGGCATAGGCCTGTATTTATCAATCCCTTCATCCTCGAATAAGCCATCCAATGGTGCTTCGTCTATGATCTGTGCATTCGCACTTACGCTAAACGCAAGTACTAATATGAATGAACAAAAGGCAAGAAACAAACTTTTCATTATTATTTATTTTATGTTTTTATTTTAACTCGAGGTTTACCGGATTCAAACTTCTCATACTTCCATCCGGACCTTTGGCTTTGATATTCTCAAAGATAAATTTTTGTTTACGTCTGCCATTTCTGATGATATTATTGATCTCATCTGTAAAACGGTTTCCGCGAACATTTTTAGGAATCCAGTCACCATTAACAATGGTACCAAACGTAAATCCGGTAACTTCATAATAAATCTCAAACTCGAAATCCCTCATATTCGGAATGATGGCACCGGCGGCCAATAACCTGTTTTTGTCCATTTGTCCATCTGATTGGCCAGCAATTTCAGCGTTAGGTGTAGGTACACGTTTAACACGGAATTCAACACTTCCCAGCATCTGATCTTTTCCATCTATTTTTGCAGTGGCGCTTACAGTGGTTTTGCTTACTCCTTTTGGCATTTTATCAATTCTAACAGTCCAGTCACTACCTTCAGCATCACGTTTTAATAAACCATGACCGATGCTTGGCTGAATCCTGTCAGATGGGATACCCGGAGATGAAATGCCAACCGGATTATCAACACCAATATACAATACATTCATTTTAAGTGGTGAAACTGTCAGTGCTGGCGGAGCAACGATGTATTCGCCTTTAAAGTGATAAGGGGTCATTTTATTTGTTGCAGGATCAAGCATTTCGATAACACCTGCATACTTTTGAATGCCTTCATTATCTGCCTTCCATTTTAACTTTCCAAGACCTGCCTGTCCTTCAACTGAAGTTGCGCGACTCATATTTGCCACTGTCAAAGTATCAGCTCCCTTCATATATTTGATTGTTGCATTTAACTTTTCATCAAATGCGGCAACCAGAACATCGGCTTCATAATCCTGACCTTTGAATACATAGGTGCGTTTTGGGATAACTTTAGCTTCAACTTTATCAAATTTAAAATCGGTTTCTGACACAGAACTATACAAGTAATTAACTGCATTGTATTGTGCTGAAATAACTTCACCAATAATTCTGTTCAATATAGTGATATCCGCTGCAAGAATAGTTGTATAAAAATTGTGCGTCTCCCAATCTTGCTTCTGTCCATCAGCATCACGATAGGTAACACCGGGCATATTCGTAATCAGTCCGATTTTGGTTGAGTTGTCTGGTAAATTCATAGTTTTAAGAACTATGTCCCTGTATGCATCAATTTTTTCTGCGAATAAATATGCTTCTCCTTCACCTGTTTGATCACCTCTTTTAACAAGGTAGGTAGTAGCTGCATCATATTTATCTTTTGTAGGTACGTTTTCAAGCATCAGCATATTCATTTTTGTGCCATTGATGATCGTATCCTTATAATAAAGATCCAAAACCTCTTCAGTGGTTTTTCTTTCTGTTATCTTTACCAATTCAAGTTTGAGGTCTTCAATATATTCAACCAATTTTTTTGCTTCTTCGTTGATATTTTGAGCTTGAATATAAAATGGACCAACCTTGTCTTTATTTAAGTCATACTGTACCTGGAACTTTGCGTAAGCATCTTCAATTTTAGCAGCTACGCTTCCGTTTGAGCTTTCCATGGATTCATTTACCACAAGGAAAGCATTCAAAATTTCTTTTGACACGTTTAAGGCAAGTAACGCTGTGAGTACAAGGTACATCATCGCGATCATTTTTTGCCGTGGGGTTTCCTTATATCCTGCCATTTGTTATTTTTCTTTTAGTTAATGGATTTGTTTGGTATTCTAAAAACAGGTATTTATTACCCATTAACATTCATAGCTGTTAGGATATTACCATAAACCTTGTTCAACTCGGTCATTTTGTTTGTTAATGTTTCCATCTGGCCGGTAAATTCTGATGTTGAACTACTTGATTGCTCTAATCTTTCGAGGAATAAGCTCATAGTTGTTTGCAAAGCATCAGCATAATGGCCAGTTGTTTCAGCATCGCGAGCAACAGATTCACCAAAAACTCTTGCAGAATCTGAGGCGGTTTGTACGTTTGCTGTAAAATCATTGGTTGCTGAAGCTGCGCCAGTTAAATCACTGAGCTGACTTGCATTCTCTGACAGTTTTTCAATGCCAATCCCCAGTTTATCAACGGTATCCTGATCAAGTTTGGCTTTTTCAAACATTTCATCAAGACGCTCTGTGGCAGATTTTCTTTTCAGTTCACTACCTTTTACATCGCCGTACATTCCTGCTAATTCAGGATAAACCAAACTCCAGTCTGGTTCAGTGAATGGCGGTTCAAATGCAGAAAAGAAGAAAATAATGGCTTCTGTACCAAGACCGACGATTAGCATAAGATCGGCACCTGGATAGTGGTTAATTTTAAATAATGCACCAATCAATACAACTGAAGCACCCAATCCATAAACTTTGGCCATAAAGGTCCTGTAACGCCTTGTGTGTGTAAAACTAAATAAGCCCATAATAATTTAAATTTGAAATTCGTTGATTGTTTTGTTAATTACTAATTATAAACTCGGGAAGCCTTGTTTGGGTTATCGCCTTTGTTTCTTCCCAGGAAAGGCTGGATTGTTCTAAAACCAATATATGATTTAGCTGTATCCTGATATTCGTATGATCTTGTTGTAACCTGCATATAATGTGCTACATCTTTCCATGAACCACCGCGAATAACTTTTCTTTTCATCACCGGAGGATCATCTTCTTTAGCATTATACGTATAATTTGGATTCATGTCCCATGTAAAGTTATAAGATGCTGGGTCAAATGCACTATTGGTCCATTCGGCAACATTTCCGGCCATATCATATAATCCCCAGTCATTTGATGGGTAATGTGCAACAATAACTGTACGTAAACCTCCGTCAGCAATATAATTACCACGTAATGGTTTAAAGTTAGCAAGGAAACATCCTTTTTCGTTTCTGGTATATGGTCCGCCCCATGGATAAGGGTTTAATCCATAACCACCACGTGCAGCCCATTCCCATTCAGCTTCTGTTGGCAAACGGAATTCAGCCAAATCAACCTGACCTTTTTTACCGCGTAAATAACTGTTAAGGAATTCGGTTCTCCAAATACAAAATGCACGAGCCTGTCTCCAGTTAACACCTACAACAGGATAATGGTCGTAAGCCGGATGCCAGAAATATTTTTCAGTTAATGGATCATTAAATGAATACGTATAATCATGAATCCATGCTAACGTATCAGGATAAACAGAGATCATTTCGTTACGCACATAAACCGAGCGGTCGCGTAAACCTTGAGGACGGTTAGACAATCCTGCATTACGGTAATCAGCTTCTTCACTAAAATCTTTTTTCGCTGCAGCGTGTAAATCAACCCAGTAATATGAATACATGAGCTTACGTGTATCAACTTCTTTACGGCGGAAATATCTTTCATGTTCCGGTAAATACAAATCTTCCAATGCATCCCTTATATCCTGGTCTTCGCTATCCCATTCAATTTCATTCTTCCAGTTCAGGTATGGAGGGTCGTAAACCTCACCTGTTTTGATATTTTCTTCGATCAGGAATTCATCGGGCCTTACATCACCCAGCATTGTTCGGGCAATTGAATCACGCACCCAATATACAAACTGTCTGTATTCATCATTAGTGATTTCTGTTTCATCCATAAAAAATGCAGAAACTGAAATGGTTTTGGGTTGAACTAAATGACTGTTGGTAATGTCTTCATCTGCAGCACCCATGGTATAACTACCCTGAGGGATAAATACCATTCCGTAAGGATCGGGTTGATAAAAAGGCTTGGACTTCTTGCGTGTACCAACAAGTTCGCCATTACCCGAATTGCTACAACTGGCCAGAAATGCCACTACAATCAAGTATAATACCAGTCTTTTCATGTTTAATATTTTGATTTAATACGTTTAATCTTACTCAATGTTATAAAGTTAAGGGCGTCAAAATTAAAAAAATATAAAACTAATCAAACATTTAATATTAAATCAGCCCAATTAATTACAGATAACGTGTGTTTTTATAACTTGTTTTAGATCGGTCACCTTTAAATTTGAAGCAGTAGCCGAGAACCACCTCATGACTTCCTCCAACTTTGTACTGGGCCGTGATGATGTCATATGAATATCCGATTTTAAAATCTTTGAATCGCATACCTACCAAAACACCAACCGATTCCTGTACACGGTAATTTAAACCTCCCCAGAACTTATCATTGTATTTAACGATAGTAGAAATATTATATTGTGTTGATGCCAGATCGCTTAGTATGAAAAATGAAGGCTCAACTTCGAATTGCGGATTATTTGGGAATACAAAATTATAACCTGCAGTAACGTAAAATGTGCGATCGGTAGTAGGCACTTCGCCGGACTCGTTAAAATCAAATTTTTTAAATTCAGACTGCAGGATATTGGCAACTGATATTCCGGCATAATACTGTCCGGGCTGACTAAGGAACAAACCAAAGCTGGCATCTATCCGCATATCACTTTCGTTTCCCCCTTGCAGTAAAGGATCATTGCCATCAGTTGGGTCAAATTTTGTGAAATCGATGCTTCTGTTTACCAGGTTCATTCCGACACCGATACCTAAAGTTCCAATAGACAGGTTTGCATGAAAAGAATAATCCAGTTGAACGACAATATCACTTTGCTGCCCAAGTTTATCCTGTATAATTGATCCGCCAATACCTCCGTGAAGCAATTTAATTGGTGAATCCACAGTTAAAAGAAAGTCCTGCGGTGAGACTGCATCACCATCGATATCGGTAAAACCAGCCCATTGCTGCCTGTAAATACCGTTTACACATATGCCTTCGCGCATTCCGGCAAATCCGGGATTCGAGAACATAATGCTGTTATAAGTATGCGTAAATACAGGTGCTTGCTGACCATAAAAATCAAGGCTAACAAATACCAAAATGGCTGTAAATATGTAAAAAATCCTACGCTTCAATCCTTCTAAATTATTGCTGGCTAAAGTAAAAAATTTCTATCTAATAACTGTTTTCAATTTGTTTTGTTGTTTTCAAATCAAGAATTTTGCCATTCATCACGATTAGAAACAATGTTTATCCTTTCGAGATGCCTAAACTAAAACTTTCCATTACTTTGTAAACAGGACCTTTTGGCTTAAGGATACTTTCAAATAATATCACTTCATTCACATCAACATCCTGAATAAACGCATCTTTAAACCGGTCAATCTTTTGCTGGAATGACCTCTTGTGTATCAATTCCTTTTTTATTCTGCCAATTGTGAGGTGTGGTACAAAGTTCTGCCGGTCGTTGGTAAAGCCAATTATTTCCAATTTTTTATGCAAATCCCTTGCCATGTTTTTGATCAATTCATCATGATTAATTCCAAGCCAAATAACGCGTGGGCGATATGAACTGCCAAAAACACCAATGCTTTTTAGACTGAACTGAAAAGGCTTATTTGCTACTGCAACATTGCTCAGAACATCTTCTATTTCAGGAATTTTTTCTTCTGCTGTTTCCCCAAAAAATTTCAAGGTCAAATGCATGTTATGTGGCTCAACCCATTTAATGCGTTCATCTTCGAACTGTTTTAGTAAGTGGTAATAGATGCTTAAAAAGTGTTCGTCAGGTGCGATTTTAATGGCAGCGAAGAGTCGTTTCATTTGGAAAAATTCAGCTCAGCAAATGTATGATTTATTCAAAGATTTATGAATATACAGCTAAGTCTGATAAAGTTCTGGCCAAGGTATTTGCATAGAAAAAGAAATAATTATAATTTTACGTACTATAAACTAAAAACACTTTTATTATGAGCAAACAAATCTTCTTAATTTCATTTCTGGCATTTGTGGTTCTCGGATCAATGGGCTGCAAGAAAACCACACCAGCAGGCTGTTCTGCGGCATGGGCCTCCGATCTTCAAAACGAGGTACAGGCATTGACTAACGCTTTACAGGCGTATTCACTCGATCCAACCCAGGAAAACTGCCTTGCATATAAGGCAGCATACCAGGCATACATTGACGCCTTAGAACCTTACGGCAATTGTGCTACCCTAACCGGCGCAGACAGAGATGCATGGCAAGAGGCACTCAATGAAGCACAACAGGACATAAACGATATTGATTGTAGTTAGCTAAAACTTTTTGCAAATTAACTTACGGTACATGCTGGAAGAGCAAATCTGTTATAGCGCTAAAAACAACATGTCTTTTCAATCTAACCGCTTGACGGCAAATGGTTTTTAACATGGCTGATAAATTTAGTTAAGGCTATATTTACCTATTGAAGGATGGCCTCTGTTCATTTTACTTTCGAAATATCTCTACTTTTCTTTTGTAAAAAATCATAACGGCATATGTAGGTTTTGTGCAAAAGTTTATAAATTTGCACGCTCGCTAAAGAAGGTATGGTAAAGGTTGTTAATCATCGGCTGCGGCTATGCAGGACTTCGGCGATCGGAGGGGGATTAGCTCAGTTGGCTAGAGCGTTTGACTGGCAGTCAAGAGGTCATCGGTTCGATTCCGATATTCTCCACTAAAACGGACAACTCATCCACATTGATGGGTTGTCCTTTTTTATTATTTTTCAATTCCAAATACTTCATTAAAATCAAGTTGATTAACATAATATCTTCAAGTCAGTATTGATTTTTAATTTCCATACTACCCATTTTATTGTCGTTTCTTCTTGAGAAACAATTTATAATTTACTACATTTGGTTTGCATTTTCAACTCATATTTGCTGTTTTGTGTCTCTAAAACCGTGCTAAAATGAACTTAAAAACACCAAAACCAAACACCAACTTCTGGATTATTATCGGAACCTTATCTTTCCTTGCACTGGCCTATATATTCTATATGAATTTTTATGTGGCAGGTAAAGAAAGCCGCATCATTTCAACCCGCTTCAGGGTACTGGAACAAATGGGTAACAACATTAATAATAAGATCTCTTCATACAGCAGCAATGCTGCCAACCTGGAATCTAAAATCATGAAACGGGTTGAAGAAATATATGATTCCGTTTGGTATTTAAGAGATGGTTACAGAAAGAAAGTGATTAAAGACAAGGTTAATGAATACATTAAAAACAAAGGCCATATTAATAAAGACCTCAATATCGTAGATATCATTGATGTTTCAGAAAAAAACCCCGCTAACATACTTTATCAAAAGAATATAAAGGATTTTTACTACCTGGACAACGTCCGCATAAGTATAGCATCACCCACCCTGATTTTTGATGTTGTTATTACTACTGAATATGAAAACCTCATAAAAGGACTTGAACGGCAGGATGTATTTGATGGTATTATGCTATTCAGGGATTCTACCATCGTTTATAACTCCTTAAATGAGGATTTACTTTTAAATTTAACCAGGCTTGATATTGATCCGGAAATTGAGAAAACAATAAAAAAAATTGAAGAAGATAAAAACGGTAGCGCTGATCATTCCCTTTTATTATTTCCCAGAAAAACATCATTATATGCCGGGAAGATTTATTCTGGCGAACTAACAAATGTTTCTATTTCAAATAATCCTTATAAATTATTCCTGAAACCGTTAAAAGTAAACGGGGAGTATTGGCATGTGGGAGGTATTATGAAAGAAGAAAGCTATAATGCTGCGAAAAGGAGCATTCCGCCATGGGTAGTTATATCGCTTTCGGTACTCCTTGTTTTAATTATTTTCAGTTTACCCATTATCAAGCTTCAGGTACTTTCCAAAATTGAGCGACTTGATACAAGTACTGTAATTAACTCGGCGGTATCATTGTTGCTTGGTGGTTCTATCGCCGCACTCTTTTTGTTTTTCGTAACACAAAATTTATCCGGCTTACTGAAAGTTGACCATAATCTTCAGGAATTATCAACTGAAATCACCAATAATTTTGAAGAGGAAATCAAGCTTGCCTATAAGCAACTCGAAATATTTGACAACAATTATGAAAGTATTGATGACTTAAACAGCCCAAACCCAGCTAGCAACAAGATATGGGTTGATATATTAAATGACTCCACGGGTCATTTGATTTATCCATCTATTTACCAATATTCTGATTTTGTCTTCTGGGCTAATGTTGATGGTATGCAGACGCTGGAGCTTACTCCATTTAACGCTGCAAGTCAATTAATTAGCATAAAAACGAGAGATTATTTTAACCAGAAAGATAAATGGTACCTACCCGATCAAACAAATCGTAAATTCAGGCTCGAGTCTATACTCTCACTTACAACAGGCAACCATAAAGTTGCGCTATCGAAAAAAAGCGATTCAGAAAATGAGGTGATTGGTTTGACCTCACGGTTTTATTCGATTGTTGATCCAATTATGCTGAATAATTATAGTTATTGCATCATTGATGAAAGCGGAAAAGTTTGGTTTCATTCCAACAAAGAGCACAATTTGATGGAAAACCTTTTGAATGAATCAAACCTCAGTAAATACCTTCAATCTGCTCTTTACAGCAAAAAAAGCCTTTTGTTTTCGTTAAATTATTACAACAAGCCACACCGGGCATATATCAAACCAATCTCAAATCTGCCGTTATACATGGTTACTATGTACAACCGCGAAGCCGACAAGTCATTTCATGCACAAGTGTTTACAATGACAATGTTGCTGCTTGGTGCATTTTTCTTTCTCATTTTTATACAGGTATTGTTTTTATTATCCATCGAACGACTATTGCAATGGAAATTAAATAAAAACCTGATCATGCAATTAACTCGTCCAATGTTTCATTTAAACAATGAATACAAATACTTGACATGGATGAATGGGATATTGTTTTTAATTACAATTCCTTTCGTATTTTTCATGAGTGACCAGCAGGCCATTGCGTCCACTTTTGCATTACAGATCATGCTGTTCGGCTACGCGCATTGGATACTTAATGCAAACCCGCTAAAAAAGCGACAACGTCAATGGTTCGCAATTTTTAATTTTACACTCCTTGTGATTATCAACCTGCTTTCGTTTTTGGTTATGAATGGTCAGGGTTACCTGCTGGTATTATTCTTCCAGTTCGTCATCTTCATTTCCATCTACCTATTGCATTTTATATTGGCAAAACGTAAGCTCATATTGGCTGATAATTACAATAAGAATTATGCCATATTCCTGCTGTCAATTTTACTATTTTTTGGCATAATACCAGCTTTAAAATTTTATGAAAGCGCCTACAACACTGAAAGGTGGCTCCGTACCAAACATAATCAGTTCGAACTGATGAAAAAATATGAGCACAGAAATGAAAAACTGGCAGCATATTATAAATCTATAAACCGAACAACTGTAATTGATTCTGTTCAAATAGAAAGAAGATCAAAAGGAATATACACTGCCTTCCAGAACAATACCACTATCCAACCCATTAACGCAGAAATAAAATCACTCCTGAAAGAAAACAAAATGCAAACCAATGTCTGGAATAAACTGATTTATTTGTTCAGGCCCTTTTATGACGATTATGTTTCTGATAATAAGGCTATAACCTATAATCAATTGGCGAATGATTCGATAAGTTGGTCGTTGATAGATGATGTCCTTTATCTGAAGTACTCGAGCAACACTACCGACATTGATCAAAAGAAGCCTGAGCTGATGTCAGTCAAAAGTGAAGTGGAATTATTGCGATTTGTAAACCCTTTTAAAACACATGGCTACCGTGGCATGATCAAAGGTTTGCAATTTGTTTTCAATTTGCTTTTTTGGTTGCTTATTGTTACTATTCTTTATGTACTTTACCATCTTATAAAATTTGGAACAACAAAGATTTTCAGCCTGAATGTCATCGAAACTTATTCTCACCAGTCATTTAGTGATATCCTGAAAAACCAAATGCTTGCAAACAAGGATATTTTAATCTACCGCCAATCATCAGCTGATGATACAAACGAGCTATATGATGATGTTCGTAAAAGCGCAAATTCATTATGTATTGACTGGTCGAATGAACTGGCAATTAAAAACACCAGAACGGATGTCAACAAATTACTTAAAAGCATAGATAAAAAGGCTAACGACAAGATAAGCGACATCAAAAAGCAACCACTGTCTCTCACCGTTTTCATAGATCATCTTGATTGGAATTTCAGTGATCTTGGGACCATCAGGAACAAACTCAGCATTGTAAGGGAACTAATGGGCCGTGATGATATACGGTTGATCATGTTGTCGCAGGTTCATCCACATTCGATATTAAGTTATTACGAAAACCTGATACAGGAAGCAAAGGAGGGAGATACTAAATATGAAGAATGGCTTAAATTGTTCAAAGGCTTACACCAGCTTTTGGAAATATTGATCATCGAACCTCTGCCGGTTAAATATCACCATTCATGGCAAGACGAAGAAAAGCATTGCGATAAAAAGGCTCGTCCAATTTCAATCCCAAATTTAATTGAGGCAGAAATGAATGCGAGCGATTACTTGAAACAATTTGAACAGGCAATCTACAACTATAATGAATTGCATTGTATGAAAACAAGTTGTGAAAATCCGGAAGAACGCATCATAGCAAAAATAATTTCACTTGCCGGAAAATATTACAAGGACCTGGTTAATTCATGCACAGATGAGGAAAAATACATCTTACACGATTTTGCTGATGACCTGATCATGAATCCGCGCAATGAAGCATCGATTTACAGGCTTTTAGAAAAAGGGGTCCTTATAAAGAAATGCGATCGTATCAATTTTATGAACATCAGTTTCAGAAGATATGTACTGGGTAGTTTAACAAAAGCTTCAGTAGCCGAATTTGAATTAAAAATGGGCAAAAAGGCTGGAACATGGCAGGGATACAGGGCTACACTGCTTATCATTATTATTGCACTATTTGGCTTTATTGCCATGGCCAATCAGGATTTCCTTGATAACCTGAACCAGTTATTTGTTGCCATTGGAGGTGGAATAGCGGTTATAACCGCTATTTTAGGGCTCTTATCACGTAAAAATGTGAATACTTCTGACTAATCTTTAATTAAATCTTTAATCCAAAGATTTTTCTCAACTTTGCCTGGCAACATAAATTAAAGGTTTGAACCATTTATCAGAGCAATCTTTATTCTATTCAAAAAAGTTTTTCTACCTCTTGTTAGGAACATGGTTTGTATTAAACCTGCTACAATCATACTTTACTGAACTCCTTCACGACGAAGCCTATTATTATTTCTATTCCACAAAACTGGCATGGGGTTATTACGATCATCCACCCATGATAGCCTTATTAATCAAATTGGGCTATTTGATTTTCCCTAATGAATTAGGTGTTCGGCTATTTGTCAGCATATTGTCGGTTGTTAATATCATCCTGATTGCAGACATGGCAAAAGTCAGAAACTACCTTTTGTATTTTGCTTTTTTATTCTCCATTTTCATTTTTCAGATTTTTGGATTTATTGCCATCCCCGATTCACCTTTGATATTCTTTACTGTTCTGTTCTTCTATTTTTATCGCAATTACCTCAAAAACAACAGTTGGCAGAACGTATTGCTATTATCTTTTGCCGTGGCCGGATTGATGTACAGCAAATACCTTGGTGTACTGATTATCTTTTTCACCTTTGTATCAAACCTCAAACTGGTTAAACGGAAATCTTTCTGGGTTGCCTTAATAATATCAGCTTTTTTGATGTTACCTCACCTTTTCTGGCAAATCCAAAATGATTTTATCACCTTTTATTTTCATCTTGTTGAGAGAAATCGTGATGCCGTTTTTGACGTAATGAACATCGTTAATTATTTGTTGGGTCAGTTGGGTATATTGAATCCAATTGTTGCCTTTGTTGTGCTTTATTATGCTTTTAAAAATAAAGTAAAAGATGATTTTGAACGTTCGCTCAAGTTTAATGTGATTGGGATTTTAGCTGTCGGATTGCTCCTAACAATGAACGGGCCGGTTGAAGGAAACTGGACTGCTGTTGCCTATATTCCTTTGATGATTTTGGCATATCCTCCAATCCAGGCAAATCTTAAAATCCATAAAACCTTTTATGTGCTCAGTTTGATCAGTTTTCTACTATTAATGTTTTTAAGAGTTTACCTTGTGTATGATATTTTACCCGGTAATCGTGAGCATGCACTACAGGGTGAGTTCCATGGCTGGGATAAATGGGCAGAGGAGGTAGAAGATCTGGCTGGAGACAGACCGGTAGTTTTTACAAATTCTTACCAGAAAGCTGCCAAGTATTTGTTTTACACCGGTAAAACTGCATTTACCTTTGACTATATGCTTTACCGGAAAAACCAGTACGACCTGAATTTGATGGAGGCTGAGCTTGGTGGGAAAGATATCCTTTATATGCAGACCAGTAAAGGCATCAGGATATCAGGTGATGAAAATGTATATTGGATGCCTGCGCCCGATAGTATTGAGATTATGGGGCAAAAATGGTATTATGAGAAAATCGATAATTATCATTCGTACAATTTCATACCAATTGAAATACAACTGGATAAACTGGATAAAAAGGAGTTCAGGGCTGGAACGCTAGTTGGCATTCCGGTAGAATTAACTAACCCGCTTGATACCGCTTTCACGCTGTTCCAGGAACATGGTGAAACATTTCTTAGTGTATCCTTCAATCAAAATGGGCGATTGATTGAATATTGTGAACCGGAAGATATATCGATGCTATGGCTTGATGATTCGTACAATGCAGTTTTACTGGCTCGAGCACCCAAAGAACCCGGCGAATATGATTTATGTGTTTCCATCCGGTCTGGTTGGTTTCCGCCTGGCCTGAATAGCAGAATCAGGAAAATTAAAATTACATCACCAAAATAACCGGCATTCTATATTTGGTGTTTATTCAGTGATTAACTTTGTTCATTCATAAAGAAATTTCATCCATGAAGAGCGTACATCTTATTTCCATCATCTCATTTATGCTGATTGCAACCTGTTTAATTGTTCTGAAATTAAACACGAAAGAACCTGATAAACCTAAAGAGAAACCAAATGAATGGTTTTTTATGCAGCGGGCTTTTCCTTATGAAAAAATAAACCATGATGCATACCTAAATGCCCTCAGTCAGGCAAAACAAATGAGAATTGAAGCAGAAGCAAACCGTGCTTCAGGAATGTGGGAATTTGCCGGTCCGGTGAACATAGGGGGTAGAATAACAGATGTGGAAATGCACCATAGCGATTTAAATACAATTTATCTGGGTGCTGCGTCAGGTGGTATTTTCAAATCAGAAGATAAAGGTGAAAACTGGGAACCCATTTTTGATGATGCCCTTAATTTATCAATTGGCGATATTGCAATTGCACCTTCTGATCCGAACATCGTTTATGTTGGAACCGGTGAAGCCAATGCCGGAGGGGGTTCATTGGCATACGATGGTGTTGGCATTTATAAATCATTGGATGCCGGAATAAATTGGGAACTAATTGGTCTTCCAAATAGCGGGAGTATTGGAAGAATTGTTATCCATCCTAATAATGCTGATGTAGCTTATGTTGCTGCTATGGGATCGCTTTTCGACAATAGTAATGATCGTGGAATTTATAAAACATCAAATGGAGGCAATGGTTGGAGTAAAGTTTTATATGTCTCTGACTCAACCGGTGGCATTGATCTGGCGATAAATCCAATATCTCCTGACACTATTTATGCAGCCATGTGGGAACGTGTAAGACGACCTAATCGAAGAAGTTACGGAGGACAAACATGTGGTATATATCGATCTTTTGATGGCGGACAAAACTGGGAAGAGCTGACAAACGGACTTCCTACAAATGCATCCGGCAAAGGCAGGATTGGAATCAGTATATCAGAATCAGACCCTAACATTGTTTATGCGATTTATGCTGACAGAACAGGTTATTTTAATGGGGTTTATAAAACCACTGATCATGGTGATTCGTGGATACAAACCAATGACGGTGCTTTATCAGGTGCCTTTTCATCATTCGGTTGGTGGTTCGGGCGTTTAAAAGTTGATCCCGTAGATCCAGACATCGTTTTTGTAATTGGGCTTGATATTTACCGAACTTTAAATGGTGGCAACACATGGAGCAACCAGTCAGGTAACAATGTACATGTAGATCAGCATGAGGTTTACATACACCCGCTAGATAATGATTTTGTTTTGTTAGGAAATGATGGCGGTTTATATACCTCAACCAATGGTGGCAACACATGGACGCATGACGAAACCCTTCCGATAACCCAGTTTTACACATGTGAACTGGATAACCAAAATCCATGGCGGCTTTATGGCGGAACACAGGACAACGGAACCAACCGCATTATTTTCCACCCTGATGGTAACTGGGAACGGATTTATGGCGGCGATGGTTTTTTTGTTTTGGTGGATCCTAAAGACAACAATTATATCTATGCCGAATCACAATACGGTGGTTTAGGGCGGTCAACCAACGGTGGTTCAAGTTTTTTAAATGCCACATCAGGAATAAGCGATACCGACCGGTTTAACTGGAGCAGTCCATTAGCTGATAGATCCAACAAATACTGAAATACTCTATTTCGGAGGCAACCGGCTATATAAATCAAACAATCGTGCTGCATCCTGGACACCAATTAGCTATGATATGACCGATGGAAGTGGAGATGGGAACCTGGTTTACAATACCCTGACAACCATTGCTGTTTCTCCGATCAATAACGGTATAATTTATACCGGGTCAGATGATGGTAATGTTTACGTAAGTGTTGATGGAGGCAATACCTGGGAAAATATATCAGAGGGACTTCCAAAACGATGGATCACTCGTGTAGCTGCTGATCCGTTGGAGGAAAATGTCGCTTATGTTACCATATCTGGCTACCGCTGGGATGAGTATATCGCACATGTATATAAAACTGATGATTACGGTCAAAACTGGATTGACATTTCATCAAACCTGCCAGAGGCACCTGTTAATGATATTATCATCAGCCCGGCAAATACCCAGGTTATTTTTATAGCTACAGATGTTGGTGTGTATTTTTCGTATGATGGTGGTTCAATTTGGGAAATGATGGGAAGCAACTTACCCAATGTTGTTGTCACTGATCTTGTATATCATCAGGCGACAAATAAACTTATTGCTGCAACTTTTGGTCGTTCAATGTTTAGTTATGATCTTGAGCAGGATCCCCTGACCCATGTTAAGGGTCAAATTGATGATCTGAATGTCCAGGTACATCCCAATCCAATTACTGATATTGTTTCAATAAAATGGAAGCAGGATAATATTCAAATGATCTACATCACCGATATTAATGGAAGAATTGTTAAGGATTTCAAAAATGAACTGAATCCAAATAATCATTTTATCAGTTGGTCAGGGATCAGCAATAATGGATCTGAGTTGCCAAATGGGGTTTACATTCTGGTAATTAAATCAAATGAAGGGTCAATGAGCAAGAAATTGGTGTTGAAATAATAATCCACAAAACTTCACCAACTTTGCATCAAAATAAAATTGAATTGAAAAGCATTAAGTATATATTCCTTGTCCTTGTTTTTGGATTCGTTACTGTTTCAATAAATGCTCAATCACAAGATGTCGGAAAGAAAAAACAAAAAACTGAAAAGAATAAAAGTGGCAACAGCCAGGTTAAAAAAGATGTAGATAAAGGCTGGGATGCCACAACAGACTATTTTAAAGGAGAAGGAAAAGAAGAAAAAAAGAGAAAGACAAGGATAAAAAGAATGACGATAAAAAATAGTGCCACTATAATTTTATGAAGACTCCCCTATTTGGAAAAACACTTGATCAACTCGCTGAAATTGCAAATGAATTGGGCCTGCCTCGTTTTACTGCCGGGCAAATAGCCAATTGGTTATACAAAAACAATATTTCATCCATTGATGAGATGACCAACCTTTCAAAAAAAGCAAGGACTTTACTAAATGACAAATTTGTTTTTGGCCTCGAAGCACCCATCAATGTTCAAACTTCAACTGACGGCACCAAAAAATATTTGTTCAAAGCGGAAAGCGGATTTATCGAAACAGCCTTTATTCCCGAAGAGAAAAGAAAAACTTTGTGTGTTTCTTCTCAGGTTGGATGTAAAATGCGTTGTTTATTTTGCATGACAGGCAAGCAAGGGTTACAGGGGCAATTAACCGCCAACCAAATTTTAAACCAGGTTCGAAGCATTGATGAACATAGTACATTAACAAACCTTGTATACATGGGCATGGGCGAACCGTTTGATAACCTTGATGAGGTAATGCAAAGTCTTGATGTGATTACAGCCGATTGGGGTTATGGTTGGAGTCCGAAAAGAATAACAGTTTCCACTATAGGTATTGTCCCTGCAATGAACCATTTTTTGGAACATTCTAAATGCCACCTGGCAGTAAGCCTCCACTCTCCATTTGAAGCTGAAAGGCGTTCTTTTATGCCAATCAGTCAAAAATATTCGATAAAGCAGGTTATGGATGAAATCAGGAAACATGATCTTGGACGGCAGCGCAGGGTTTCATTTGAGTACATCGTATTCAAAGACATGAATGACACACCAGGGCATGTTAATGAACTTGCCAGGTTATTAAATGACATTCGATGTCGAATTAACCTCATTCGGTTTCATGAAATACCCAATACCCCACTCCAAAGTACCGATGAGAAACAATTACTCGATTTCCAGGCAGCCCTTAAAGCCAAAGGCCTTACTACCACTATCCGAGCTTCACGCGGACAGGATATTGACGCGGCTTGTGGATTATTATCTACGAGGGAAATGGTTAAAAAAGAAGATTTAACAGATCTAAAACTTGAATTATGAAATTGAAAAAAGGTTTTGCGAGTGACAATTGGTCAGGCGTTTGCCCTGAGATTATGCAGGTATTGCATGATGTTAATCCTGCCCATAATGAAGCATATGGTGAATTGGATGATCCTGTTACCGAATCAGCCATCGATAAATTCAAACAACACTTCGGAACTGATATTGCCGTTTTTTTTGTATACAATGGAACAGCTGCTAATGTGCTGGGCATTTCGCAATTGATGCGGTCGTATCATGCCATGGTAACAGTTGGTACTGCTCACCTTAACGAGGATGAATGTGCTGCTCCTGAAAAATTTATGGGCTCCAAGATTTTAAAAGTTGAAACTGAAGATGGTAAATTAAAGCCTAAACATGTAAAACCTTTTTTGACGAGTTTTGGTTTTCAACACCATGCACAACCTAAAGTCATCAGCATCTCGCAGGTTACTGAATTAGGTACCATTTATACACCAAACGAAATTAGGGCACTAGCTGATTTTGCTCATGATAATAACATGTACCTGCATATGGACGGCGCTCGTATTTCCAATGCTGTGGTTGCACTCGAGACAGATTTTAGAAGCATTACAGTTGATGCGGGTGTGGATGTACTTTCCTTTGGTGGCACGAAAAACGGTTTAATGTTTGGTGAAGTAGTCATTTTCTTTGGAAAAGAGAAAGGCAATGATTTTGAATATCTGCGTAAGCAAGGCATGCAATTGCATTCGAAAATGCGTTATATCTCTGCCCAGTTTGATCGTTATTTGACTGACAACCTATGGAAGAAAAATGCATTACACGCCAACCTAATGGCACAGAAATTAGCAAAGGCCATTTCGCAATTCCCGCAATTAAAACTCACCCAGAACGTGAAGGCCAATGGTGTTTTTTGCACTATGCCGCCCGAATTGATTCCTAAATTACAAAAGGAGTACTTTTTCCATGTCTGGAATGAAAAACCATCCTTAGTAGGAGAATCATCAAAAAGTAATGTAAAGGAAGTCAGGCTGATGTGTTCATGGGATACTAACGAAGAAGATATTGAGGGATTCGTTTCATTAATTAAAAATTACTTATAAAAATGAATATTGTCATCTTGATCTGCCAGTTGGCGGAGAAAGATCCTCGCTGAATAAATAACATTTTGAGTGAAAATTAAGCGGAGATCCTTCATTCCAGTCAGGTTGACAAACAAAAAAAGAAACAACAAAATATGAAATACATAGGTGCCCATGTGAGCGCATCAGGTGGTGTTGAAAACGCACCTGTTAACGCAAATAAAATCGGTGCAAAAGCATTTGCGCTGTTTACAAAAAACCAAAAACAATGGTATTCCAAGCCATTGACCACTGAGAATATTGATGGGTTTAAAAGCAACTGCGAAAAGTATGGTTATGATACCAGATACATCATGCCGCATGATAGTTATTTGATCAACCTGGGAAACCCGGTTCCTGAAAACCTTGCAAAATCACGTAAAGCTTTTTTAGACGAAATGCAACGCTGCGAACAGTTGGGGATTGAACTTTTAAATTTTCATCCTGGTGCTCACCTGAAACAAATTTCGGAGGAAGAATGTATCGCAAATATTGCAGAATCAATAAATATCACCCTCGACAAAACAAAGGGAGTTGTTGCTGTAATTGAAAATACTGCCGGCCAAGGCAGTGCTATTGGCTATAAATTTGAGCATCTTGCTGCTATTATTGACCAGGTGGAAGACAAGAGCCGTGTTGGTGTCTGCCTTGATACCTGCCATACCTTTACTGCAGGATATGATATAAAATTAGAAGAAGGCTACAAAACTACTTTTGAAGCGTTTGAAAGTATTGTTGGCTTCAAGTACCTGAAAGGCATTCATCTTAACGATTCAAAAAAAGAGTTGGCTTCCAGAGTTGATCGCCATGACAGCATTGGAAAAGGATTGCTTGGATTGGAAGTCTTTCGCCGGATGATGAACGACCCACGATTTGATGACATGCCAATCATCCTTGAGACACCTGATAGTGATTTGTGGGAAGAAGAGATTAAATTACTTGTATAGTCTGCAAGAATAAGTATAACCCACCCAAAACAAAGAAACTGATATACAACTACAAAAAACTATTTATAAACCCGTTTCACAAAATCATCCACATCTGGCACACCTCCCTGGTAAACGAGGTAACCATTGTAAGGTTCGCGCAAAGTGATTTCGTCATTTACAGACGTTAACATCATTTCTTTTACTTTTTTCGGGTCATCTGTCTGTCCTAATATCCAGCTTAATTTAACCCAGGCTACTTCGGGCAACATATTTCCTGCAGGGATGATTCCTTTGGCCATCATATCACGTCCAGTATCATAAACAAACATGTGCACATAACCCCAGATGGTTTGCAAGGTCATATACATATGAACTCCTTTTGCATGTGCCCGTTCAATGGCCGGGTAAAGCTCCTTGTTCACATGGCCCAAACCGGTTCCAACTATAATAACACCTTTATAACCGGCATCAACCAGTGCATCAAGCGTATCAGGTCTCATACCCGGGTAGTAATACAACATGGTTACATCATTACTGAAATAAGGAAGAATTTTTACATTCTTATCGCTTCTGCGTTTATTGTAATCAGTCTTGATCGGGTTGATCTCTTTGCGGCTGATGCGTGCAAGTGGCGTATCACCGATAGTTCGAAATGTGGAACGGTAAGAAGAATGCATTTTACGAACACGGGTACCTTTATGCAGTAAGCCATATTCGTCGGATGTTGGTCCGAACATGCAAACCATTACCTCGGCAATATCAGATTGTCCGGCCGCTTTCATGGCATGCATCAAATTTAGTGCTGCATCTGAACTTGGTCGGTCGGATGATCGCTGAGAACCAACAAGTACAACAGGAACCGGCAGGTTCTGGCACATAAATGTCAAAGCTGCTCCTGTATGATGAAGTGTATCCGTTCCATGACCAACTACAATACCATCAATTCCATTCTCTATTTCTTTTCCAATAGCTTTGGCAAGCGCAATGTATTGCTTGGGGCCCATGTTTTCGCTGAAAACAGCAAATACTTTTTCAGTATCAAGATTGCATATATCAGCTAATTCAGGTACTGCGCCATAAAGTTCTCCGGGAGAGAATGCCGGGATTACAGCTCCTGTTCTATAATCAAGACGAGAGGCTATTGTTCCCCCGGTTCCAAACAATTTTACATTCGGCAAACCAGGGGTATTCGGAAATTGCTTTTCAGGAATTTTATAATTGGCTTTTTTGTAACCTGTCTCTTTCATGCTTGTAATGGTGCGGACATCAACCCCAATATTATAACCTGTAATGATCTTGATAACAATATGTTTATCATCATCATTTTCAGCCCGTGGCAATACTGTCCCTTCAAAAATTCCGCGTGTGGTTTCCACTTTGGTTGTGCCCCATACGCGAACTTCATACTTTTTCAACACCTCAAGTGCATCACCTTTGTATCCCTGGAAAATATCTTCGGTCATGTTTATTGATTTTCTTCTATTAACCCACCCCTAGACCCCTCCGAGGAGGGGAATATTAAACGATTCACCTAATATTTATTTTCTGCCTTTTTTTAATTGTTTTAATTTCTTTGGTTCTTAGTAAAAATCATAAAAAAGAGTCATTCTTTAATTTCAAAGTCCCCTCCATGGAGGGGATTTAGGGGTGGGTCAATTTTCAAGTACTCTTCCCGGAAAACTTAAGTCAGGATTTTTCTCCTGCCAGTCTTCAATCCACCCTTCTAACTCACTAATTACATTTTCAATATCGTTTCTAACTTGATTGTCATCAAATCGCAATACCGTTACTCCCAATTCTTCAAGCCTTTGTTGTCTTTTCTGATCGTCTTCAATTTCTTCTTGAGTTTCATGAGTAATTCCATCAACTTCTATTGCAAGCATTAAATCTTTACAGTAAAAATCTACAATATACTTGTCAATAGGTCTTTGTCGGTCAAAATCGAAACCATGTACTTTTTTCTGCTTTATTTCATTCCACAATAGTACCTCTGCGAAGGTCATATTCTTCCTTAAAGCTTTAGCTAAACCTTTTAGTTTGTGATTGTATGGTATAATCTTTCTTTTCATCAGAACCCACCCCCTAGCCCCTCCAAGGAGGGGAATAGTTTATGTTCTATTTATGATTTGTTGTTACTAAAATGTAATCGTTTATTTCAATTATATTTTCTTGCTTAATTCGCTTAAATTCATGTTGCCCATCGCACGTTTTCTGAGCTGTCCCATTACCCAGTTAACCCGGTCAGTTTTATCTTTCCTTTTACTTTCTTTGTTAAACTTTTCTCTCAAAACCGGAATACTGTCCAAAAGAAATTTTTCTTTTACTTTCTTAAATTTCATCTCCTGCAATATTGAGTCAAAATCCATTTTAGGGTGGGCCACCAATTCGGGAAGCATGGCTTGTGATAGCCTGACATCCAGTTTTTCTTTTTTCAGGAAAGCAAACAACTTAAATATTTTTGTTGGAAATAATTCATCAGATCCCACATATTGTCCCTGCGCATGTTTCAGGCTATGGCCGAAGAAGGTTCCAACGAATTTTGGTTCTATTTCCAGTTCATCGATGATCTGTTCGATTATTGGAAAGTAGTCTTTTGAAAAAATATAAGTGTAAGTATCTTCCGGTATATCCCAGGCTTTTAATTTTTTATACCTGTCGATGATATCCTCCGGCATATTTTTCTTCCGGTCATCGATATAATCATCATCTAATGGAATTGGCGCTGAATCGGTATCCGGATACATACGATCGGCGCCAGGAAGCACCCGTTCAAAAATAGTTGTTCCATCTTCGAATGACTTACGGGTTTCATTTGGAATACCTTCCAATGCCATCTGGCATCTTTCTTCAATGGTTTCCAATGCTGTTTTAATATCATCTGCCGGCCCGGTAATGATGATTTGAGCATCTTGGTTTTTGGCTTTTAAAAGTTCCTTGATATCATTCCATTGAGCATCATTTACTTTTGAATCAAACCCTTCGGAGTGTATTAAATTTGGGTGCTCAATGCAGGCAATAACTTTTAATCGCTCAGCAATTTCATCAGCGAACATCTTACCTGGCTGGGTGAACCATGACAATGCACCTTCGAATTTTGGCAAGTTAACTGCAACCAGTTTTTCAGCATGATCTGGTAATTCAACTCCCTTTAAATTGCTTTGGTGTATTTCAATATGACTGATCTTCCACTTTTCAGGTGATTTGATTTTTGAGGTCAGCATATCACGCATGAGTAATAACGACCACTGTCTGAACGCTTCATTGTGGGTTAATTCGGGGATCCATTTGGTATGTGCTACGCCTTTGATTTCAACTCGGGAACCGCCCTTACAGCTCACATTCACGTCCTGACGACCTGCTCCAATACCTGTTCTGACCTTGCCGGTACTTCTGTTTAAAAAGCGAATATAATCGCAGGCATCCTTCACCTCGATAGGGTTCAAACAATCAGGGTAAGTTACGGTTTCAATTAGTGGCATGCCAAGCCTGTCGGTTTTATAAACCCGAACATGGCCTATATCAGATATCTCACGGCACGAATCTTCTTCGATACTCAGCTGTATCAGCCTGATTTTTTTATATGGTAATTCGATCTCGCCTTCAACACCCAAAATTGCTGTGCGTTGAAAACCTGTTGGAATACTGCCATCCAGGTATTGTTTTCGTGTAATATGTACCTCACCAACTACATTAAGTTTTGATAATAAAGAAATCTCCAATGCTACTCCTAGTGCCTCTCTGTTCATTGGAAATGGTGGTGTATCATCTACTTCATAAGTACAGGCAGTGGTGTTTTTAATACGATACTTGATTTCCTTACGGGTTTTAAACTCCATTAAGGCCGTACCATCATATTCACCCAATTCACTCAAAGTAGGCCGCATATGCCTGATCAATTCTGCATCAAAATCATCATGACTATTATAAATCCCGGCTGGGCAATGACAAAATAATTTTTCCTTTGTTAGCAGCTGCTGATGTACTTCCAGGCCCGACATAAAACCGATGCGTGAATAATCATCCTGATTGGCATCCTTTCGTGCTTTATAACCAGCTTTCCAGCGGCTTTCAGCGTTATTGTGCTTTGGGTCAAAATTCATAAAATATATCTTACTGGTCTTAAAAACAAAGGCCAAATGTAGGAAAAATGATGACCCTAAAGATTCTAAATAGTAAAACAAAATTGAGCCAATTGAGTTATTGGTTAGCACCACTGTAAGTAGTTGATTAAATTTGCATCACTTATAAAGATATGCTTAATCGAATTTTAATATTATCCATGTTGTTTCTGCTGTATCTGGGCGGCATATCAGAATTGTTCGCACAAAAAAAATCGAAGGTGCATGTTGAGCGAACCAAGATTCAACGTTTTACTGAAAGCCTGGGAATGGAACGCCTACTTGGCGATGTAATCATCAGGCAGGAGAAAACCCGCTTTTATTGCGACAGCGCATACCTTTATAACGAGGACAATAATTTTGAAGCCTTTAGTAATGTGTATATTGATGTGAATGATAGCGTAGATGTGTATGGTGACAGAATGTGGTATGATGGGAATAAACGGACCGCTGAATTATTCGGCAATGTGAAATTGGTGGATAAAAATACGGTACTTACAACCGAGCACCTGGTATATAACCGCAATAATAAAACAGCATATTATGATAATGATGGAACGATTGTTAATGAAGATAACACTTTAGTTAGCAAACAGGGATACTACCAAACTGAAAATAAAACCTTTTACTTTCAGAAAGATGTTATTTTAACTAATACTGATTCTGAAACCTATTCTGACACATTGATTTATAATACTTTAAATGAAACGGCATATTTTAAGGGGCCCACTGTGATTCGGGGAAAAGAAAGCACCATTTATACTGAAGACGGGTGGTATGATACCAAGTCCGATTTTTCGCAATTAAGCAAAAGACCTTCCATTAGTAGTTCTGAGCAAATTATTACTGCGGATAGCATTTTATACAATAACAAAACATATTTCGGCAAAGCTTATGGCCATGTTACCGTGCTTGATACGCAGCGCCAGGTACTCATCAAAGGTAAGTTTGGCGAAATGTGGGATAAACAGGGTAAATCGTACATTACTGACAGTGCCATGGCAATAACCTACGATGACAACGATTCGATGTATATTCATTCGGATACCATGTGGATGTATTTTGACAAGGATCGAAAAGCGAAAAGGATGTTATGTTATTATAATGTTCGTTTTTTTAGAGAAGATATGCAGGGCAAATGCGATTCGATGGCCTACAATATGCAGGATTCCACGATCAGGTTGTATTATGATCCGGTGTTATGGTCAGGACCAAACCAACTTACTGCCGATTCGATAAACATCATTGTTTCTGATAACCAGGTTGATTCGCTAGTAATGTATAACACGGCTTTTATTGTTTCGAAAGACAGTATAACTTCATTTAACCAAATCAGGGGAAAAGATATGATAGCTTATTTTAAAGAAAATGAATTATACAAAATCAATGTGGATGGTAATGCACAGACTGTTTATTATATCCGTGAAGATGATGGGTTCCTTATCGGGATAAACCTTGCGGAAGCCAGTGCCATGACGATACGTTTAAAAGATAGTGATGTAAAAGCCATTAATTACCGCTCAAAACCCGTTGAAGTAATGTACCCTGAATTCGAACTGCCAAAAGATATGAAAACACTTAAAGGCTTTAATTGGCAGGAATACCTGAGGCCAAAAACGAAAGAGGATATTTTTATAAAACCTAAAAAATCTGAGGAAACAACAGAAGAAGAATTAAAGCAATTAAAATAGAGAGAACTTAACATATCGTTTTGGGTTTTCCCTGATGTCCCTTAACAGTTTATTCAATTCTTCGGCGGATCTTTCAATTTCAACGTAAAGTGTATCGTTGTACATCAACATGCCCAGGGTTCCCTGCCCTTCGTTAATCTGCGTAAGAATTGATTTCCAATTGGGCAAGTGAATTATTGGCCCTTTCAAATGTACCGGCGATATCTGTTTTTGTTAAGGTATCACTAAATGTTTCCAGGTTAGCAATAATGTTTGATATACCTTCCCTGTTCTGATTAAGTGTGTATGCCAGCGAATCCACATTTTGAAGAATTGAAGCGATTCTCTTTGCTTCGGCACCCACAAGCGTATCAATGTTCGACGTAGTGGTTTCCAGGTTACTAAAGGTCTGACTGATGTTATCAAAACTTCTTTTTAAACTTTCCCGGGCACTTTCGTTAAATACTGTTTGAATAGCAACAACCAATGAATCGATTGAGGAGAGCAAATTTTCGGCTTTTACTTTTATTGGCTGAACCTGTGCATTTACCTCATCTTTCAAAGAGGCTTCTGTAGAACTTGCTAATGTGTCACCTGATTTAGCCAGATCAATGGCATCTCCGAGTTTTAGATCAATCATTTTAGAGCCCATTAAATCGGCACTAAAGATTCGGGCAATTGTATTAGCGGGAATCGGAAAATCTTTATGAAGTACCAATTCAACAACAATATTCCCTGACATATCCTGATCAAATATAATGCTGCTTACCTGGCCAATTCTCAAACCATTGATCATTACTGCATTGGCAACAGTTAAACCGCTAACATCACCATATTTAGCATAGTATTTAACCTGTTCTTTAAATATATTTTTCCCTTTTAAAAAATTATACCCCCAAACAAAAAGGAATATCGCTAATATGAAGGTAATACCTATGAATACCGGTTTATATCGTTTCACTTTAATAGTTTAGGTTTAGTTTTTTAACGAAATTAATGAAAAAATGTTATTCAACAAAAGTAATAAAAGCTTATTGTAAAGCCTAAAATTTCATCAATGCTAATGGTTTCCTTCTTACTCCATTTGGCGGGCACGGTCAAAACTGATTCTTTCATCACCATCGAAAGGTGCCACAAATGCATCTTTAAAACCCAGACTTTTTATTTGTGGTAAGTGCTGTTTGGCCTCATTTGACGATTTAAAATGGCCAGAAGTGTATTTGTATAATCCATTATGATAATAAACCTGTAAATCAGTTATTCCATTAAATCGCTTATCGTGTAAAACAACTTTTTTTGAATTGGTATAAAATTGAACACGATAATTTAAGCCGGTTTCGATAATTTGATTTTCAGCAACTACCTTTTTTTCCGGTTCAACAACATCTTTTTGTATAGGTTCCTCTTTCTTTTGTACAACTACCTTTGGTTTGACGTTTTCTTTTTCATATGCTGCCTTATAGTCCCTGAAAGCCCTGTAAATAGCCGATGCCATATATACCTGGCCATTTTCTGACATAAGGAACTTTTCTTCTTCAGCATTGCTGATATACCCCAACTCAATCAATACACCTGGCATGGCCGTCCGCCATAGCACAAGAAAACCGGCCTGGTACACACCACGGTCCCTGCGCCCAACCCGATCTTTAAACTGCTTTTGAATGTTATCAGCAAACGCACTGCTTTGGTCCAGGTTTTCATCCTGAATCAAATTAAACTGAATATATGATTCAATTGAGTTCGCATCAAATCCTGCATATTCTGCATCGGCATTTTCCTCAAAAAGAATGGCTGCATTCTCTTTCATAGCCACATTCAGGTTCTCTTCGTTTTTATGCAAGCCCATGATATACGTTTCAGCACCCGATGCATTGCCTGATTCAATTGCATTACAGTGAATTGACAGAAAAAAATCAGCATCTGCTTTATTGGCGATCTCTGCGCGCTGGTGCAGCGGAATAAAACGGTCGTTGTCTCTTGTATAAATTACTTTTACATCAGTAAGGTTTTTTTCGATGTAGGCACCGGTTTTAAGTGCAACAGCCAGGGCGATATCTTTTTCTTTTGAACGCTTGCCCAATGCGCCCGGATCTTTACCGCCATGTCCTGCATCTATTACAATCGTTTCAATCTTACTGCCGTTCTGAGCCAGAGACTGATGAAAAAGCCCTGAGCAAAACAGCAACACAAATAATACTTTGAGCAAACTTCTCATTCAAAATTTATCAAATTTTTGGAATTATATTTGCAATTCAAACGGCTAAACCCCGTTTAAATCAAAAGTAAAATAAAGGATTTTGCCTAAAGGTTCTTCATTCGGTAAGTTATTAACATGGATCTGGTTATTATCGCTGGTTTTAAGTCTGGACAACCTAAAAGCAAATGATTTGATCTTGTCATCATATCTGCTTCCTGATTCAGCTGTTAATCTGGCAGATACATTATTTGTTCGCGATACCATTTCTAAAGATACAATCATAAACAGCTTCACTGTGCGTGATACCATTTTAAAAACTGCCAGTCAACATACTGTCATCGATGCGCAGGTTACAAGAAACGCAAAGGATTCAATTGTTCAGGAACTTGCCTCGAGGAAAGTGTTTTTATACGGTGATGCTGAAGTTGTTTACCAGGATATTACGTTAAAAGCTGCATTTATTGAAGTTGATTTTAATACAAATGTCGTTTACGCATCAGGGGTGGAGGATTCAACCGGAAAACTGATTGGTGTGCCTGAGTTTACACAAGGCGATCAAACGTTTAAAGCCAAGGAGATGTCTTATAACTTCACTACCGAGAAAGGGATTATACAACAAGTCATTACAGAAGATGACCAAGGTTTTTTGCATGGGAAAAAAGTAAAGAAGAAAGAAGACAACATTATTGATGTACTTCACGGATCCTACACCACTTGCAATCTTGAGGAAAATCCACACTTTGCTTTCAGGTTTAAAAAGGCAAGGATGATCCCAGACAATAAAATTGTGACAGGGCCGGCATATATGGAAATTGAAGGGATGCCAACTCCGCTGGCATTGCCTTTCGGGATATTTCCCAATAAAAGCGGTCAAAAATCGGGTATTGTAATTCCAACATATGGCGAATCGAATACAAGGGGATTTTTCCTTGAAAATGGTGGCTATTACTGGGCAATAAACGATTATATGGATTTACAGGTTTTAGGCGACATTTACAGTCGCGGTAGCTGGGCAATTAAACCAAGATTTCGATACAAAAAGAAATATAAATACGGTGGCAGCTTTGATTTTGGATACGGTCAAAATGTTATTGGGACCAGAGATGCCCCCGATTATTCCAAAACAACTGATTTTCGTATCCGGTGGACACACAGCCAGGATCCAAAAGCAAGGCCACGCAGCTCATTTACTGCAAATGTGAATATTGTAACAAGCAATTATGTAAAGTATAATGTGGTTGATGTTGAAGACTATCTTTCAAACGAATTCCAGTCGAGTGTTGCCTACCAGACAAGCTGGGCAGGAAAATACTTTTTAACTATCAATGGAAGTTTCCGCCAAAACACAAAAACAAATCAGGTAGATGTTAGTTTACCGGAAATAAATTTCAACGTAAATCGTTTTTACCCATTACGCAAATCGGGAGGTAAAAAAAGGTTTTATGAAGACCTAAGCATTTCATATGCTTTAAATGCAAAAAACCAAATCCAGACCCTCGATTCGCTGCTGTTTGAACCGGGAACAATTGAGCACCAAATGCAGAATGGTGCAATTCATAAAATACCGATCAGTTTACCTTTAAAAATACTGAAATATTTCACCCTGAGTAATTCCATCAATATTACCGACAGGATGTACAGCCAGAGCGTAGAACAGTATTATGTTTACGATACCGTGTTCAACAGAACGGACACAATACTCCCCGGCTTAAAAACGGATACTATCAGTGGCTTCCGTAATGCTTTTGATTTCTCGATCAGTAGCAACTTAACCACAAAAGTATATGGTATGCTCAGGTTCAAGAAGGGACCTGTGCGCGCTATCCGCCATGTTTTTACACCAAGTATTGGTTTTTCGTATAAGCCTGATTTTAGCAGCGATTTCTGGGGATATTATGGTACATATAATGACCCTGAAGGCAATGAAATAAAGTATTCCAAGTTTAGCAATTCACAGTTCAACTCTGTATTTGGAACACCGCCCGGACAAAAATCCGGAGCCATAACATTTAATTTTAACAACAATCTCGAAATAAAGGTCCCTTCGAAGAAAGATACCATCACCGGCATGAAAAAGGTTGTACTGATTGAAAACCTGAGCTTTTCAGGAAATTATGACCTGGCGAGAGATTCGTTAAACATGTCATATATAGCAGTTTCGGGACGAACAAAAATATGGAAGGATCTATCCATTAATTATGCTTCGCTTTGGGATCCGTATATGGTTACAGAAGAGGGTAAAAGAATTAACCGCTTTGTTTGGGATGAATACAGATCGCTTGTTAGATGGGTAAATACTTCCTGGAACCTCAGCATTAATTACAGGCTTAACCAAAAAACTTTTGACAAGAAAGAAAAACCAAAAGAAGCAACAGAAAACGAATGGGAAGAAATCCAGGATAACCCTGATGATTTTGTTGACTGGAGCATTCCGTGGTCTCTAAACGTCAGTTATAGTTTTCAATACCTAACCAAAGAATTATATGTCAACCAAAGCCGAACCATTGATAACAATGTAGTTCAAACTTTAGGATTGAGTGGCGAAATAAATATTACACCAAAATGGAAAGTTTCACTCCGAACAGGATGGGATTTTACAAATAATGAACTTTCATATACTTCCATTAACATTTACCGCGATTTACATTGCTGGGAAATGCGTTTCAGCTGGATCCCAATCGGTCCTCGCCAAAGCTGGAATTTTTCAATCAATGTTAAAGCTTCAATACTGCAGGATTTAAAACTGAACCGTAAGAAAGATTTCAGGGATATATAAAAAATTACTGCTGGTTTTCTTGATCAAAATATTTTTAAATAAATTGTCACACCAAGAAATTATTTTATATTTGGACAGACTCTCTATGGAATTGTGATCGGTTTTAAATGCTAAATTGAAGTGGTAACTCTGGAAGTTATTTGCGCTAACTATCGCTGTACTTTTACCTTTAAACACTGAATTTAGGCATTTTTTGTTAACTTTTAATCGAATCTTTAAATGATTAAAATAAGTGTCCTATTATTCAAAATCAGTACTCCATCCCTTCGATGGAAAATCTCAATAATTTTAAATTCGAATATTAACTAAACACTACAAGTTATGAAGAAAAATTATGCCCTATTAATTGCTTTATGTTTATTGATTGTTTTGCCCTTTGGCAAGATCAATGCTCAGGATCAAAGCGTTAAACCAAAAGAAATCAAAACACCGGTTCATTTCGATGTTTCGAAAAAATTACACGAAGTAGCACCGCTAAAACCAATTATGCGTGACCGGTCATGGAAAGAAAAAGTGATCAAGAATATGGACGGGTTCCTGGAAGAATTTAAAAGACCATCTGTAATGGTTGGTCCTGATCCGGTTTTACAGGATGAAATGGCTTCTACCCGCGAAACAGCAACTGTTGGCGAAAACTTTGCCGGTGTTGACAATTTAGCAGGAGTAGCACCTCCGGATACACAAGGTGATGTTGGACCAAATCATTACTTGCAAATGGTAAATTCATCATTTCAAATATGGGATAAAAGCGGAACTTCATTATATGGCCCTGCTGATATTATCACCATCTGGGATGGTTTTACAGGCCCCTGGAGTTCAACAAATGATGGTGACCCAATCGTATTATATGATGAATATGCTGACGTATGGATGGTATCGCAATTCTCTTTGCCAAATTATCCAAACGGACCATTTTATGAATTGGTAGCTGTTTCTCAAACAGGTGATCCAACAGGTGCATGGAATCGCTATGCATACGAATTTGCTGATATGCCTGACTATCCAAAGTTTGGTATATGGCCTGATGGTTATTATTTTGCAATCAACCAGTTCTCATCCGGCTCACTAAATTTTGCTGGTGGAGGTATTTGTATTCTTGACCGTGATGCAATGATAGCTGGTGATGCAAATGCACAAATGGTATTTTTTAGCCTGAGCACAAGTTATGGAAGTTTACTTCCAGCTGATGTTGATGGCCCCACCTTACCTCCGGAGGAGATCCAAATTATTTCGTTAACCTCGGAACCAATTCACTAAGAATTTGGGAAGTAGACGTGGATTGGAACAACACCAACAATTCGACTGTCAACCCTTGGTCAGCACTTTAGCAACTGCTTCATTCTCCTATAGCGGCATTTCGTCAACCAACCTGGTACAAGCCAAGTGCTTGATGAATTAGCAAGCAGGTTAATGTACAGGTTACAGTATCGTAACTTTGGTACTCACCAATCCATGGTAACCAACCATACAGTAAATGTTGGAAGTAGCCGTGCAGGTGTGCGCTGGTATGAATTAAGAAATACCGGAGGTAACTGGAGTATTTACCAGCAAGGTACTTACGCTCCTGCTGACGGTAACCACAGGTGGATGGGGAGTATTGCCATGAATGGTAATGGAGATATCGGACTTGGCTATTCAGTTTCCGGATCATCAACCTATCCCTCTATTCGTGTAGCCGGACAAACAGCCGGTGCACCAAGTGGCCTTGGCGTCTTGGATATTTCTGAGACAAGCATCCTGGAAGGTACAGCTTCACAAACCGGAGTTGATCGCTGGGGTGACTATTCAATGATGTCAGTTGACCCTTCAGATGATGCTACATTCTGGTACACAACTGAGTATTCAGGTGGTGGATGGAACTGGGAAACGCAAATTGCTTCCTTCTATTATACACCTCCTGTACCGGTTCCTCCTGTAGCTGATTTTTCAGCTGATGCCACTTATGTTGGAACAGGTGGAGCTGTTAATTTTCAGGATCAGTCAACCGGTAATCCAACAACATGGAGCTGGTCATTCCCTGGAGGAACACCATCAACCAGCACAGCTCAAAATCCAACAGTTTACTATAATACTGAAGGTACTTATGGTGTTACTTTAACAGCTACCAATGCTGAAGGCAGCGATACCAAAACAGTAACCAACTATATTGTTGTAGAAGACACCCCAATTACTTATTGTACCTCACAAGGCAACAACTCTTCGTATGAGTGGATCAGTAATGTAACATTTGGAGCTTATTCCAATAATTCAGGAGCTGCCGGCTACACAGACTTTACCAGTGAAAATATTCCTATGGAAGCAGGTGCAAATGTTGGTGTTTCGCTAACTCCTGGTTTTTCAAGCAGCACATATACAGAATACTGGAAAGTATGGATTGATTACAATAAAAATGGTGATTTTACTGATTCCGGTGAAGAAGTCTATAGTGGAGTTAGCTCAGGAACTGTTTCAGGTAATTTTGATGTGCCTGCTGGTGCCACCGGTATTACCCGCATGAGGGTTTCCATGAAATGGAATGCAGTTCAAACATCCTGTGAAACCTTCAGTTATGGTGAAGTTGAAGATTATACAGTTACATTTACAACTACAGTACCTGTTGCTCCAGTTGCTGATTTTTCAGCCAATGCAACCACCGTTGCCGAAGGTGCAATAGTGAACTTTACAGATGCTTCAACAAATATTCCAACCTCATGGGCATGGACTTTTGCAGGTGGTAATCCAGCCAGTAGTACTGCACAAAATCCAAGCGTACAATATGATGTTGCCGGAAATTATACTGTTGAATTAACAGCTACCAATGATGGTGGATCAGATACAGAAACAAAGACTAATTATATTACGGTTTTACCAGTTCCTGTTGCTGACTTCACTGCCAATGTAACAACCATTGATGAAGGCCAAAGCGTTCAGTTTACAGATCTTTCAACTAATGCTACATCCTGGTCCTGGTCGTTTGCGGGGGGAACCCCATCTGGCAGTTCTGCACAAAATCCTTCTGTAACCTTTAATAATGAAGGAACTTACACGGTTACCTTAACTGCCACAAATGCAGTGGGTTCAGATGTTGAAACAAAGACTGCATATATTACGGTTAATAATGTTGTACTAGTGCCTGTTGCTGATTTTTCTGCTGACAATACATCAGTGGCTGAAGGCGGTACAGTGAATTTCACTGACCTCTCAACAAACGAACCTACCGCATGGTCATGGACTTTCACAGGAGGAACACCTTCTTCAAGCACTGCCCAGAATCCATCTGTGACTTATGCCAATGCAGGAACATATGATGTGACTTTGACTTCAACCAACTCTGCAGGTTCAGATATTGAAACCAAGACCGGTTATGTCACAGTAACTTCTGCACCTTCTTTAGTAACCCTCAGCTATTCTGATTTCGAAGCTGGATGGGGTATCTGGACCGATGGTGGCGGTGATTGCAAACGTTATACAAGCGGAACTTATGCTTATGGCGGACAGGATGCAATTGATATCCAGGATAATTCAGGTGTGGCTTCATCTTTCTATATGACAAATGGTGAAGATGTTCATACTGCTGGATATGTTGAATTGCAGGTTGAATTCTACTTCATCGCGATAAGCATGGATAATTCGAATGAGGATTTCTGGTTGCAGTATTTTGATGGTTCAAGCTGGATAACAGTTGCTGATTATGACCAGGGTATAGATTTCAATAATGGTACATTCTATGTTTCTACAGTAACCATTCTTGAATCGGCTGTGAATTTCCCAACGAATATGAAACTCAGGTTTATGTGCGATGCAAGTGGTAACAGGGATGATGTTTATATTGATGACATCACCGTAACAGCATCTACATCAGTTACCAGCGGACCAATCAAGCAAAGCTTGAAATCAAAGAAACCGACAGGAAATTCAGTGGCCTGATTGTAGACGAGTTTGAAGTATATCCGAATCCTGCCCAGGATGAATTATTCGTCGTTTCAGAGGAAGATGAGGATCTGGAAATATTCATTTACAATACCGCCGGGCAACTGGTAAAACAAATCGAACTGAAAGCCGGGGAGGAAATGATCGATATCAGTAAACTGAAAAACGGTGTTTACCTGATCAACATTCAAGCTGAAGACGAAGTATTTACCAAAAAGATTATTAAGAAATAATCATTTTAATTTACCTTCCCTTTGTTGGTATCGACACCAACAAGAAAGAATGGAACCAAAGACCCTATCCTGAATTCAGGATCGGGTCTTTTTATTGCATTACTTTTTTCACTGAGGCAACTATTTCTTTACTTCTTGCATATTGCCTGTAAGGCAACTCATATATTCACGACAAATTACCCTGATTATCAACAAATAATACGCCCGGAAAATAGCTGTGGAGCAGGACGAAAATAAAATTATAAAGAAGTGTTTGCGCAATAATGCCCATGCACAGCGGGCATTGTACGAGATGCATAGGGTCAAGTGGTTTATGATTTGTTTGCGTTATGCCCATAATAAGCAGGAAGCAGAGGATATGTTACAGGAAGGATTGATCAGTGTATTTAAAGAAATGCAGCAATATGATCCAAAAAAAGCAGCGTTTTCTGCCTGGTCAAATAAAGTGATGGTAAATGCCGCATTGCAACATTTAAGAAAATGGAAAAAACTAAATTTTACAGAAACTGTTGATGATTACGAGAACAAGATTGCCTATGATGAAAATGTATTTGAAACGCTTGGGGCGAAAGAACTCACGGTATTTGTACAAAACTTACCCGAAGGATACCGGGTTGTATTTAACCTTTATGTGATTGAAGGGTATAAACATAAGGAAATAGCAGAAATATTATCCATTTCTGAGAATACCTCAAAAACTCAATTGCTCAAAGCGAAAAGAATGTTGCGGAATCAGTTGGAAAAAGTACTGGAATTTTAAAAATACAGCTATGGCAGACAATTTAGAGTCATATTTTAAAAAGCATCTATCGGATGACACGCCGGCAAAGGACAATTGGAATGTTCCGTCGGAGGATGTCTGGAATAATGTGCTGCCCGTGATTCAGAAAAAGAGGGGGCTCTTTATTCCATGGAAGTACCTTTATTTAATTGGTGCCCTGATGGTGATTGGATTGCTGGTGATCCTATGGCCAAAAAATACTTTAGATAATCCTGTTGAAAATAAATTTTCATCAGCTACTGAAAAACCAGATCAGGCGAACCAAAATTCAAATGCAGGGACAGAAAATAATTTAGGGCCAGTTTCATCTTCACAAATTTCAAAAGCCTCAGGCGAAAATAATGCTTCATCAACAGTTGAAGAAAACTTACTGACTCAAACCTCAATAAATATAAGATGAAGATCGTACTTTATTAAAAACCGAAGAACCTACCCCGGCAAATAAAAGCTTTAAAACCGTCAATGAAAATAAACTTGAGTCGACAAAAAAAACAAATCAATCTGACCATTCCGCGAATACTGCTTCAAAGAAGCAACCCATTTTACCGGCGGAAAAGAACAATCAATTAACTCAAATTTCAGAAATGGCAAGCAGTATCAGGGTGGATTATCATGATGACAAAACAAAACAATCCGATGGAAAAAGCATCAAAAATGGCAAATCAGCAGCATCATCTGGTGCAAGTATTGGAGGTCGGGTAGAAACAGAAGGTTCAAATTCAGCCACTCTTTCAACGTCCAATAATTTGGTAAAAATGAATAACACCGGGGCTGGCAAGAATGAAAGTAACGGTGAATCCATAATGACTTTTTCATCTTCCACCAATCAGCATAATATTCAAATCGCATCAATTCCTCAAAGAACAATCGCAATCTTTCCATCTGTTCCGGACTTAATCCCTTTGCAGCATAATACAACTACAGCTGCCAAACTTACTGATGAAAAGCAGCGTAAGAAATTGGCACCAATCAATAACAAAGGTAAATTTGGCATTGGTGCTTCTTTCCTTCCAACTTTCACCTCTGCTTACGTTAAAGGCAATCTAAGTGCCGGTCAGTTGGAAACCAGTAATATGTTGTTGTATTCCAATAATTGGGGATTGGAATTAAGATATTATTTATCGAACAGGTTTACACTGGTTGCGGGAATAGGACAATCAGAAGTGCGGAGCTGGTCAAAATCAATTGTGGATTTTGGTTATGATACATCAACCGAGCATATCATGGATACGGGTGAAAAAGAAAACACATCAGCCGTTCCAATGCCAACACCTTTTGGAGAGATTGGTACCGAAATCACTTATCGTTTTCCGGGTGAAGACTATTTCCCGGATGGTGAACCCATGCAGTCGGAGTTGGAAACCCACCAGGAGGTACGCTATTTATCCATTCCGCTGGGTGTTGAATTCAACATGATTCGTTTTTCAAGGTTCAGTTGGTTTATTGAAATGGGTCTGCGTTATAACCGTGCCCTGAAAGATGCCACTCAATTTACTTCCCGGATATTGCATGAAGGCGATGCCATGGATGTTGTTGGTGAAAAAATGATGGGTCATCCTACATTTACCAATTATTACCTGGATACTTATTTAGGTACAGGCATTAATTATCAATTTTCAAAATCATTTCAAATCAGCGGATCAGCAAGGTATTTTAACAGCATCACTAAAGTAAATGAGCAGGATAATTTTTCAACCCATGTCCGGGGATTGAATTTTAAAATAGGGATCGCCTATATTTTCTAAACACTTAACGCTCTTCGGAATTTGCAATTCCGAAGTAAGGGATTTCGATTTATAATCGATTAATAAAAATTGTTTTAATGTCTGTTTTAATAGCAGTATTATCCAAAAATTGAGCACAAGTATTTTAGTCCTTTCATGATTATAAATCATGGACTTCTTGCTCTGCCAGACTACAAATCTGGAAGAGCTGTCTCCTTTAAATCTTGAATATTTCCCATTTCCATTACTCCATCACTCCTTTCCCCCATTATTCCATTATTCCCCCTATCCCACCTAATTTTAAACCCCGCAAAACCATGCTCTTCTAAAATTCTCCTTCCCTCCAGGCAACTATTTCCTTCTTCTATTCATACTGCACTCACAGAAACAATATTCTAATTAAAAATGATTAAAAATGAAAACAATTAAATTAATGCTATTGAGTCTCGCAGCTGTGATGCTTATTACATCGTGCAAGAAAGATGAGACACCCACAAACACAATGAAAAACATAAACCTGAATATTTCGGGTTTGGAAGACCTTGGGGCTGACTATGTTTATGAAGGCTGGCTAATTGCGAATGGTACCCCGGTTTCAACCGGAACTTTTACAGTGGATGACATGGGTTCACTTTCTAAAACAACTTTTTCGTTAGATGAATCTTTTGTTAATGATGCGACAGCGTTTGTCCTATCCATTGAACCTGCAAATGATTCTGATCCCGCTCCTTCAGCTACAAAGATGATGGCAGGTGATTTTTCAGGCGCAAGCGCTTCAGTAACTACCGGTCTGGTTGGAGATTTTTCAAATGCAGCCGGAAAATATATTCTGGCAACACCAACGAATGGAGCCGATACAGATGAGAACAGCGGTATCTGGTTTTTAGACCTGGCAACCGGAGCACCAACTGTTGGTTTGAATCTTCCACAACTTCCTGATGGATGGAAATATGAAGGCTGGGTCGTGATTAACGGACAGCCCGTAACAACAGGAACTTTTACCAATACCATGGCAACTGATGACGCTGATCCATTTAGCGGAAGCATGGCTTTGCCTGATGTGAATGGTGCTGATGGATTCTTTCCCGGGTGAAGACTTTTTAATGAATGCACCTTCAGGACTTGAGTTTCCCAACGGATATTGCCGGAGGAATGGCAGTGATCAGTGTTGAACCTTATCCTGACAACAGCCCTAATCCATTTACACTAAAACCGCTGGTGCAGCCAATTCCTGCTTCAGCAGTTGACCATACCGTTTATGAAATGGGACAAAATTTAAGCTTTCCTACGGGTACTGTTACCCGATAGCAATAGTTGGTTTTTGGTTAAATGGTGCATCATTGATTTGATGCGCCATTTTTTTACTAGAAAAAACTTCTCTGTCATCCTGAAAGAAGCGAAGAGGAATGAAGTCTGCCTTGCCGTCAGGCAGGGATCTCCGCCTATTTAAAGCATTTAAATTTTGTATTTAAATGGAGATACTTCGCTATCGCTCAGTATGACAAAAAAATTGATGGAAGTCCTTACTCAAAAGCCGCAATCCCTGTTATATCCATTCCGGTAATCAGTAAATGAATATCGTGTGTTCCTTCATAGGTAATTACCGATTCAAGGTTCATCATATGGCGCATCATCGGAAAATCACCGGTAATGCCCATTGCACCAAGTATCTGTCGGCTATCACGGGCAATTTTTAGGGCCATTTCAACATTGTTGCGTTTGGCCATGGAGATTTGTGCAGGTGTTGCCCGGTCTTCATTTCTCAAGGTTCCCAATCGCCAGGCCAGCAATTGGGCTTTGGTAATTTCGGTTAATATTTCGGCCAGTTTTTTTTGCTGAAGCTGGAAAGAAGCAATGGGTTTATCAAATTGTTTTCTTTCCAGGGTATACCGTAAGGCTGCATCATAGCAATCCATGGCTGCACCGATTGCACCCCAGGCAATACCATAACGGGCAGAATTCAGGCACATCAATGGGCCTTTCAATCCTTTAACATTTGGTAACAGATTTTCTTTCGGCACCTTCACATCATCAAAAACAAGCTCACCGGTCAATGATGCGCGTAACGACCATTTTCCATGGGTTTCAGGAGCAGTGAAACCTGCCATTCCTTTCTCAACCATCAAGCCATGAACTTTACCGGATTCATCTTTTGCCCAGACTACAGAAACATCTGCAATAGGCGAATTGGTGATCCACATTTTGGAACCATTTAATAGATAATGATCTCCTTTGTCCTCGTAATGTGTGTACATACTCCCCGGATCTGATCCATGGTTGGGTTCAGTCAATCCAAAGGCACCTACCCATTCGCCACTAGCTAATTTTGGCAGATATTTCATTTTTTGATCCTCCGAGCCAAAAGCAAATATCGGGTACATCACCAGTGAAGTTTGAACTGAAGCAGTTGATCGAATAGCTGAATCACCTCTTTCCAGTTCAGTCATGATCAAGCCATAAGAGATTTGATCCAATCCCGAACCACCATATTTTTCAGGAATGAAAGGACCAAATGCACCAATCTCACCCATTTCCTTGATCAGATGCTCTGGAAAAGTATGGTTTTGGGCATGTTCTTCAATAATGGGTTTAACAGAACGGTCAACCCAATCACGAATGGAGGAGCGAATGATTTTGTGTTCGTCTGTTAGCAGTTCGTCAAGCTGGTAATAATCAGGAGGATTGTACATAAAGAAACCTTTAAAATGAAAAAAGTAAAACTACTGAAAATGGCTTTTCAAAAGTGGTATACGCATTAATTTAGCGCTATTTCAATTGATAAACATCAATATTCTCATCTTGATAAATTACCGGAAATGAAAATGATTTATTTAATCGATGTTTATCAATGATAAGATACTTAGCACCCTTATTGATCCTTTGTTCGATAAAATCATCTTTAAACAACTGCTCATTTTCTACATTCCAACCTTTACTATGAAGAAAATACATGGTCTGTGGACTTGGAGCACCATTTACAATAATCAAGTCATGCTTATTGACTTTATTTTCAATAGCTGATTCAAGTTCCAATTTATAGCGTTCGCTGTCTTTTATTAAAAAATCGTACGACTGATTCGCCAGCGACTCAAAGGTGATCAATACAAGTACAATAATTTGCCACTTAATTTTTATGAACGACAACCCAAAACCGGCAATTAAGGCCATAATGGGTGTATAAGGAATGATGTAATAATTATGCAGCGAAAAAACACTTCCGGTCTTGAGAATAAACACGATAAATACTACGCTTACAATCGCAAACACTGAAATAAGCAACTTGTTTTTTTTCACAATCATCAATACAAATCCTACGATAAAAATTGCAAACGCGATAAATGAATAAAATGATGTAAACCAGAATTTATCCATGGTATCAAAAGGATACTGAAGAATTTCATTAAGTCCTTCAATCAAACCTTTTGGGAAATACAATTTAAATTGATAGGTATCTACCAGGTAAGGCACCCAATAAAAATACCAGAGAGATGCAATCAAGACAGAAATTGTACCGGTTAATACAACAGTTATTTTGCGCCTAACAGGATATTTAGAAACCATTGGAATGGCCAATACGCTCATTAACGCCAGCGCAGGTATTTTACACAAAATGCCTAAAGTAACAAACCCGAAAAACAACAATAAACTGCTTAATTTTCCCTTTTTCGAAATAACTTAAGGCATAATATAAACCGATGATGACCAGTGAAACACTAAATGTGTCAGGCATGATTTTTCTTGAAAATGAAAACCAGATGGATACGATAAGAATAATTGTAGCATTGAAAGAAATTCTTTCGCTAAAGTATTTTTTCACTACCAGGAAAAAGTAATACATACTAACACTGGAGATTACAAGGTTGATTAATCGTCCGTACCAATGATCATAACCAAAAACCTTTGCGACTAGAAAAATCAGGTAGCTGAAGAATGGAAATTCAGAACCTAAAATCCCGGTAAGATCACCAGCCATATCAATCCTCGGATAAAAAATATTAGGTGATAACCTCGAGAAAATTTCGGGCAATCATATTTGTAAGCGATTGACGCCAGCTATGGCCCATTTCTAATGGTGCATCAGTAATACCAAATAGACGTAGGATAAAAAATAAGAAAATCCAAAAGCGGATATCTTTAATTACCCTCATAATATCGTCCCTATCCATAAGGCAAATGTAACTGATAATACTAATTCAAATTGCCGATAAAATGATTTCCTTGTAAGACCTGGTTATCGTATGTCGTTAAAATGACGGGTAAAATTAGTTGTGCTGTCGAAAATTATAGCTGACATTTGCCAAACAAATCTGAAGAACATGGATGCAAAAGAATTAGGGATTAAAATCCAGGAATTAAGAAAACAAAAAGGCATGACCCAGGAAGACCTCGCAGAAAAGACAGGCTTAAGTGTTAGAACTATACAGCGAATTGAGAGTGGCGAGGTTGACCCTCGAAGTTATACCCTGAGCCAGATTGCCGAAGCTTTGGGTGTTGATTTGGTAGATCTGACAAAAGAGCAGGAAGAAAATCAACCTAAAATGCCCGAATCGGAAAGAAGAAAATGGCTCACCTGGTTGCATTTAAGTGGGCTATTTATTTTGATTTTCCCACCATTGATCATTTGGGTATTAAAAAAAGACGAAGTGCCAGAAATGGATCAACATGGGCGTGATGTAATGAATTTTCAAATCAGCATAGCCATATATTTATTTGCAGGAGCATTAAGTGTTTTCCTTGCCGTTGGCATTCTATTATTGCCATTACTTGGAATCTTCAGCACTTTTGTGATCATCATCAATACGGTAAGGGTACTCAATGGAAATAGTTACAATTATCCACTTAGCATCCGCTTCATGAAGTAACCGTTTTATTACTTTTGATGAAAAGAAAATATAATGAAAAAAATAATTCATACATCAAAGGCACCTGCCGCAGTTGGTCCATATAGCCAGGCTGTTGAAGCCAATGGAATGTTATTTATCTCTGGTCAAATTCCAATTAATCCGGAAACTGGAAAGGTTGTTGAGGAAGACATAACAGTGCAAACTGAGCAAGTGATGAAAAATATTGCTGCCCTGCTGGAGGAAGCCGGTTATACATTTGCTGATGTTATCAAATCAACCTGCCTGTTGAACGACATGGCCAATTTTGCAGCAATGAATGCAGTCTACGGAAAGTATTATCCTGAAAACCCACCGGCCCGTGCTGCTTTCGCAGTGAAAGAATTACCATTGAGTGTATTGGTGGAGATTGAGACAATTGCGATGAAATAAGGAATTTGAAAATGTGGCAATTTGAAAATTAAGAAGTCTCCTATTTTCATATACTTCTGAGCCAATTTTCAACCATCTCCTGTCCATACTCTGTCATTACCGACTCAGGATGAAACATCAAGCCGGTTACATCAAATCGTTGATGCCTGATTCCCATGATTAAGCAGTTTTCATCACGCATAATCACATTTAACGATGAAGGCATGGTTGATTCATCCAATATCCATGAATGATAATGACCGATTGTAAACCGTTCTGGCAAGTGGTTAAAAATATAATGGGGTTCAATCACTTCACCCTCATTTTTTATGCCATGCAAAGGTTCTGGCAACTGGACAATTGAAGCGCCAAAAACTTCTGCAATCGCTTCGTGCCCTAAACAAATACCCAGTATAGATTTTGTACGGTAAAATTTTCTGATAAACTCAAGCAACTGGCCTGCTTCATTTGCGATACCCGGACCCGGTGATATAAGCACCTTATCAAACTCAAATTCGTTTAATGACAACAAATTATCGTTTTTTCGAATGAGATAATCCGAAACGCCGGCCTGTTCAACTATCTGAACAAGGTTATATACAAATGAATCGTAATTGTCAATAATCAGTAATCGCACAAATAATTGTTTTCTTCAAAATTAAGTTTTATACGATTTCAAAAAGAGAAAGAAATACCAACAATCGGTGCAATTGAGATCCGACCTGTTGAATATTGATTATAATTGCTTTGGACACCAAGCTCAAAACCCCATCTTTTGTACCTGAAAGAAACACCTGCACCAGCTTTTAATATTCCATAAAACTTATGACCATTTTTATAATCATTTTCTTCAGCATACTTTATATATCCTACACCGGCACCTATCTGAACGAAAGGCTGAATTTGTTTATCTGTAAAATACCGCCGATAAAAAACTTCTGTTTCAAAGGCATTTGAATAACCTGCCCGTGGATTCCAGGTATATCGCCCACTTAAATAAGCAATATCCCTGTTGGTAAAAGAATATCCAGCCCTAAGGCTTAAACTGCTCAAAGTAAAACGTCCGGTTGTAATTCCGAAAGTGAAATCCTGAAGCGCTACATGAAACCTTCCTTTTTCTGAATAATAAACAGCAGAATTTGATTTTGCTTCATCAACACTCCCATCGCTATGCTCAATTACCTGTGCCTGAGAAGTTGAATAAATGATTGTCAATAAAATTAAAGAGATCGTTCTCATGATGATGTTTGCTTGGTGAATAATGAGCCCAAAGCAATATAAATATCTCGTTAACTGATGTTAAGCATTCATAAGTATTTATAATTGATGTTAAGTTCTGTTAAATGGAAAAATCCAGATATGAGTAATAAGACAGCATCTCAAACAGAATGATTCGTTAATTTTAATACATTCGCTAAACAAACGAGAACTGTGGAAAGCCTAACTATCAAAATTCTAAACCTGCTGGGTAAGGAGCGGGTTCCTTTTATTTTTGTTGTCGATTTCGACAAAAAAACACCATGGATTTGTCCGTTAAGTGAAGTGGACACGAAAAAAGTATTGTTTGATGTAAATGGTGTTACGAATAGTGAAAAAAAAGTTGGTGTAAAAAAGAAACTGGAGTTTCAACTTGAGCCTGCTGATAAATCCAGGTATCAAAAAGCTTTTCATTTTGTTGAGGAACATATTGCACATGGCAATTCGTTTTTATTAAACCTGACACTTCCGAGCAAGATAGAAACGAATTACACTTTAAAAGATATTTTCTACCAGAGCAAAGCCAAATACAAACTTTGGTTCAAAGACCAGTTTGTTGTTTTTTCGCCGGAAACTTTTATTAAAATCAAGGGCCGAAAAATCAGTGCTTTTCCTATGAAAGGTACTATAAACGCCTCAATACCTGACGCCAAAAACAAATTACTGACTAGCAAAAAAGAACTGGCTGAACATTATACCATTGTTGATTTAATCCGCAACGACCTGAGCATGGTTGCAAAAAAAGTAATTGTAGAAAGGTTTCAATATATCGATCACATAAAAACTCATCGGAACGAATTGTATCAGATGAGTTCTGAAATAAGTGGTGAGTTGCCAAAAAACTATTTGGATAACCTTGGTGATATTATTTTTAAAATGTTGCCCGCTGGTTCAATTACCGGAGCCCCAAAATCAAAAACAATTGAAGTCATAAAGGAAGCTGAACAATATGAAAGGGGATTTTATACCGGCGTATTTGGCATATTTGACGGAGAAAATATTGATAGTGGAGTGATGATCAGGTTTATTGAAAAAACCGACGAAGGTTTGGTTTATAAAAGCGGAGGTGGTATAACCGCTAAAAGCAAGTACGATGAAGAATACCAGGAGCTAATTGATAAAATCTATATTCCGGTTTAATCCCGACCTTCCAGCGTTTGAAAAACCTGGAAGAGTCATATTACTTAAAAACAATATTGAAACTACTTGAAACCATTCGTTTTGAAAACGGGAAGTTCGAAAACCTGGAGTTCCACCAGAAAAGGATGAATGCTTCAAGAAAAGCACTTTTCGGTTGTAAGATCAGTTTTAATTTACCAGAAGTACTTCACCAGCATTTAACAGATGTACCGAGTAAAGGTCTGTTTAAATGCCGGTTGATTTATTCAACCCAAATTGAAAAAGTAGAACTTATGCCCTACTTTATTCCCAGAACACATTCGCTAAAAATTGTTTCCGACGATCATATTTCCTATGCATATAAGTTTTTTGATAGAACCGCCATCGATAAACTTTACAAACAAAAATCAGCTTGCGACGACATTTTAATTGTTAAAAACGGTTTGATTACAGATACTTCTTATGCCAACATACTTTTTTTCAATGGAAAAGAATGGATTACGCCGGAAAAACCGCTTTTGAATGGAATACAAAGGGGAGTTTTGTTAGAAAAGGAAATGATTAAAACAGCTGACATTCGGTTAGAAGATTTGCATTATTTCGAAAAAGCACGATTGGTTAACGCAATGATTCGGTTTGAGGATGAATTAGTTATAAGAAATGAAAATATAAGCTGAAACGTATTATACAAAGTTTAAAAAATTATCCCTATTAATAACCTGCGTTTTGGCATTAGGATAAGTTTTTGTAAAAGTACTATTGAACCGATAACTTTCTTTTGGTTTCCATTTAAATTCATAAGCAAAAAGATTACCATCATATTCCTCTAAGTAATCGATTTCCTGCTGCCTGCTTGTTCGCCAGAAATAGGAGTTGCGAAACAGCCGGTTGTATTCGTTATGTTTCATTCTTTCAGAAATCATCAGGTTTTCCCATAAACCGCCAATATCATTGCGCAAACCAAGTGGGTTAAACTGATTAATAACTGCATTTCTCATTCCATTATCCACGAAATAAATTTTTCGGGATCGTTTGATTTCGTTGCGTAAGTTTCTGGAAAACGAAGGGAGCCTGAAAATGATATACGCTTCCTCTAATAGGTAAAGATATTTTTCAACCGTTTCTTTATCAATTTGCACCAAATTAGATAATTCACGATAAGAAACCTGGTTTCCTGTCTGAAAAGCAATTGCTTTGACTAGATTTTCCAAAGCTGCTGGTTTTCTTACATCCTTAAGGCTAAATATATCTTTGTATAAATAATCCGAAACCAATTCAAAAAGTACTTCTTTTTCTTTGCCGGGATTATTTATTACTTCTGGATATGAGCCATAAATCATGCGTGTTTCAAGTGACCGGATGAGTTCAAGTGTATTCGAATGATTGAGTACCTCCTTCAATGAAATAGGAAACATTCTATATGTCCACTTTCTACCTGTTAATGCCTCTTTGATTTTATCTGTAATTTCAAATGCACTTGACCCTGTTGCTATTAGTTGAATATCTTTGCAATTATCATGAATTATTTTCAATGTTAAACCTGTGTTTTCAAATCGCTGAGCCTCATCAATAACAATCAACGACCCTTCTGGAAATAACTGTATAGCTCTGGTAGTATTTATATTATTGAGTATCTCCCTGTCTTCAGGATTATCTCCATTAAGCCATATCAGGTTATTCATGTTTTCAACTAACACCTGTAGCAATGTGGTTTTACCCACTTGCCTTGGTCCCAATAAAACAATAGTTTTACCTGAAAAAAGCTGATTATTAATAACTGTTTCTAATAACCTATTGATATATTTGTCGGTCATAATCGACAAATATACGCATATATTTCGATTTTACTCGACAGATATGCAAATAGTAATGACACATCGTTCATGTTTTCCCTATTTATTTTCCGAAAAATTGAATATGAATTACTGTTAAAACCAAGTATTAATATTTACGTTCCATTGAAAAGCACGTTTGATCAGTGCAATGATTCGGTTTGAGGACAAGTTGGATATCAATAACAGAAATATAATTTTGTAGATTAAGCCGTTACAATAGACTAATTTAAAAGCATTCCAACCCAATTTTTCAATAATTTTGATGCCTTACTATTAATCCCTTATAACATGAATCGCAAATCATTTACAATAGCTGTATCATTAATAATTATTACCCGATTATTCACCTTCGCCGGCGAAGGCATGTGGATCCCTATGTTGCTTGAGCAGTTAAATGAAAAAGAGATGCAATCGATGGGGATGAATATAACTGCAGAAGACATTTATTCGATCAATCAATCGAGTATGAAAGATGCCATTGTGCTTTTTGGAAGAGGATGTACCGGTGAAATTATTTCAGACAAAGGCCTTTTATTGACCAACCACCATTGCGGATTCAGTCAAATCCAAAAACACAGCACTATTGAACACGATTACCTGACTGATGGTTTCTGGGCGATGTCTCAGCAGGAGGAATTAGTGAACCCGGGACTAACTGTCACAATGATGACCGATATGCGTGAAGTTACCGATGAGGTAATGAATGGTGTAGAAGATGACATGACAACAGCAGAACGCAATGCCCTGATCAATGAAAATGCACAAGCCATCATTCAGAATTTTGAAAAAGATTCGGAATATAAAGCCTTCATTAAACCTTTTTTCAAGGGCAACCAGTATTATATGATTATTGTAGAGATATTCAAAGATATCCGACTTGTTGGAGCACCCCCTTCAAACATTGGTAAATTTGGTGGCGACACTGATAACTGGATGTGGCCGCGTCATACAGGTGATTTCTCATTGTTCCGTATTTATGTTGGCCCTGATGGAAAACCTGCTGCATATAGCGAAGACAACATTCCTTATGAACCAAAATATTTCTTCCCTATTTCATTGGATGGTGTTGACGAAGGTGACTTTACTTTTGTTTTTGGGTATCCGGCCCGTACCAACGAATATTTACCCTCTTATGCTATTGATTTTGTTGCCAATGTGCAAAACCCTCAAATCATTAATCTGCGTCAAAACCGGCTGGATATTTTCAATAAATACTCGGAGACTGACCCTAAAATAAGAATTCAATATGCTACAAAACATGCACGTGCTTCTAATAAATGGAAAAAAATGATTGGTGAAAGCGGAGGCATCCATCGCATGAAAGGTGTTCAGATGAAGCAAGCATTTGAAGCAAAGTTCAGTGAATGGGCAAACAGCAGTTCAGCGCTTAAAAATAAATATGGTAACCTGATTCCTGCATTTGAAGAATTATACCTGGAATACGCACCAGCTTCGCCTCGCACTCAGGCGGGCGTGACAGCGGATGCGCTTCAGGAACCCGTGATGCCTTTCTCAAACAGCTCTTTCTGCAGCCGGAATACGAGGTGCACCATTTTCGGCGTGCACGGTCGGTATCGCGCCGAGTTCGAGAGCCCGCGAGAAGCTGTTCACGAGTATTTCGTCATCGGCCATGATGGCGCCCTTGCACGCCATAAAGTGTTTGAAGCTGTTGACGCCTGTGTCGCGCACGAGGGTGCCCATATCCTTGTAGACGCTATCGTCCCACCACGTAACCGCAACATGAAACCTATAGTCGGCTACCGCTTTTTCGGCCCATTCGCGCCACTGAATGTACGTTTCCATCAGGTTCTGCTGTGGATTCGAGATAGCAAAGTCGATTGACGTCATCGTAGTGCCGCCGGCCAGGCCCGCTGCTGTCCCCGAGTAGAAGTCCTCGGTGGTTACGGTGCCCATGAATGGCAGCTGCATGTGCGTGTGCGGATCGATGCCAC
>CAVWXM010000010.1:0-31763 GCA_963759045.1 uncultured Bacteroidia bacterium | reverse complement strand
CACCACCACTACCATAAACGATCTCAATTACACCATCTCCAGTACTCGTTCCACTATTTGTTTGGCCACCTATGAGACCATCAATATAAGATGATCCGCCGCCGCCGCCGCCGCCACGCCAGCCAGGGCTTCCAGTAGGACCATCACCACCGCTCAGTCCTCCTCCGGGACCACCCGTAGGGCCGGCATTAGTGCCGCCCTGGTTATTGGCAGGCGCTGTGCCTCCATTACCACCATTACCTAAGGTTCCGGCAATTCCATTACCACCACCAAAGTTTCCAATTCCACCGGCACCTCCAGCAGTTTGGGTTCCACCGCCGCCGCCTGAGCCTTGATAGCCGCCGCCGCCGCCGCCGCCATAATAGCCGCCGCCGCCAGCGCCGCCGGATCCAGGACCACAGCCTGCATTCCGCTGACCACCAGCACCACCGCCACCAGCTGCAACAATGACACGATTAGCGAGTGCGGTACCACCTTGACGGACATCAGAAGCGCCGCCGCCGCCGCCGCCGCGTGAGTTCGCACAGTTTGCTATTCCAGCATCAGCTCCACCATTGAAACCTCCGGTTAGCGTTCCCATGCCCCCAACATAGATATTGAGAACTTCGCCAGGCGTGACGATTAAGGTCCCTGAGGCATCACCTCCTAATGCTCCGGCTGTGCCTACAATATTAGCACCACCTTGAGCACCAAAGGCATTTATAGTAATCACATCCACTCCTGCGGGTACTGTCCACGTTTGCACATCTCCGGTATAATTAAACGTCTCAACCTGCCCACCACCGGTTTCACCAGTACAATTAAAAAAAGCGTTAGCGTTGTTTGCATCTATTTCATAGTTTTCTATACAATCTACGGTAACATCATCTGGACATTCAACTATCAAACAATCACTCGGAACACAATGTGGGTCGCCGCCGCCACCGCCGCATGGAAGTCCGAAAGAAAGATCATCGATTAATTCACCTCCAGTTCCTGTAGAGTTAGAAAATTCTAACCTGATAATTTCTTCATCACTAACAAATCCAACGAACCCAGGAGTAAAAACTTCTGATGCCAATACACCTGAAGTTCCAATGATAGTAACGGTAGTCTGGCCCAAAAATCCTGTAGGTGGAAGATCGAAACCAACACTGCCGACTGCCGGATTAAAGTCAATGAATGCATTATCAGCAAAGAAATTTGGTCCTACCATTGTACTGGTGTTGCCAAAAAATGGACCTACAACGACCATTTGTCCGACCGGTGCTGAGTGAAAAGAAATACCTGGAAGAATTTCTCCAGCCGGGTATAAACAATTACCCGCACTACTAACAGGCAGGAAATCGCAGGCAACAATATTATTAGGGAAATTAGAACCTTCAAAATCTTCAGTTACAAGATTACAAGCATCCGCTTCAAAGGCAGGTCGGTTTGTATAGCTAGTAGCTGCCATCCTAGAGTTGTTTGCTCCTGTTCCGATTGAAGGCCTAACTTTGGCATTAGTTTCATTAAACTGGGATCCCAAATTCGAATTAATATCATCCAGGTTAATATCAGAAAATGATTGAACAGGAGTATCCTGATCTCCACCTTGCGGGCTATTCGGACTCACTTGCGCGAATGATATCCCGCATGCAAAAAGCAAAATAAATAATAGATTTGTCTTCATAATAAGTTCTTGTTTTAATGAAATAATTGAAATAAATTAAATAATATATGTGATGCCCCTGGCCGCCTTATACTATATTATGAAGATTTGGCAGGTCAGCATCAGAGCTTTTTAAGCTTTAAAAAAAATTAAAATCAGCTTTTGGAGAATTTTGTTTAATGGATAAGTAGGAGTTTACAACTCCATTTTCCCATAAATAAGGATTGCCTTTGAAATTAGTAATTGTGCAGCTATTGGGACTTAATAATCAAGATATGCCTAAAATAAGCGATTATTAAACTCTAATATAATCATTGTTTAAATATTTACAAAAAATAATTACAATTCTTTTAAATAACATTTTTTATCATTCCGCTATCAGGAATACTATTGAATTAGTATTAGACTGATTAAGACAAAAAAAAACCCTTCTCCCGAAGGAGAAGGGTTTTAATCTTTTAATAAACAAATCAGAATTAATCTAAAAGAATCATTCTTTGTGTTGCTGTTTCGGTTGCTGTACTCAGTTTGTAATACAACATGCCCGCTCCTTGCAAGTCACTTCTACTGATTTCTTCTACATTCATTCCCTGGCTGTATTCTCCTCTGATTTCCTTCAACAACTTACCACTTACATCATAGATCGACAGCGTTGCTTTTCCTCCTTCAGGAAGATAGAAACTGATCGAAGTCTGATCACTGAATGGATTCGGTTGATTCTGGAACAACTGTAAATTCTCTGCAGCTACATCTTCGTTTGAACCGCCATTGCCGCCCATTGCTGGAAGTGCCGTGAACGTTGCATCCATTGATGATTTGTTGCCACATCCGTCTGTTGCCACAAACGTTACCGTAAGTGAAGTTGGGCCTTGATTGCCTTCACAGTTAATCGTTGGATTATTAGGGAAGGTGGACCAGTTGACATTATCCCAACAGTCTTCTACTTCTGCATATCCATGTGCATCTACCCAGGCATCCAGTTTATCCTGCGTGATAAAATTACATACCACCAATTCATCCTCTGGTGCGCTTACGAATACTGGTGCTTCGGTATCCGCGATGATGACCATTCCTTCACAAACGGAAGTCCTTCCACATGCATCGGTTGCAAACCATCTTACGATTTTTGTTCCGTTGTTGATACACAAACCTTGTGTATTTGGATTGTAATTGTTGGTTACATTTAAGGCAGCTGAACAAGAACTTTCTGCCTGTACGGAAGCCAACCATGCCTGGATAACCTGTTCCCATCCTTCGTCTTCACAATTTAATTGTAAAGGAACATCAGGGCAACTCAAAAATGTAGGGCCGTCATTTACAATCGTAAATTTACGGGTATCACTTGCGGTACGTCCGCAATCATCCGTTACCGTATAAGTGTAGGTATAAGTGGCTCCGGGACAGTTTGCAGAACCCGTTGTTGTTGGTCCAGTTACTGTGGTGGAATATCCTAAAGTACAACCTGTTGTCACTTCTGCATAATCTGGATTCAGATTAGCGAAAAAGTCACAGGAAACAGTCATATCCGGTGGAGCTACAATAGTTGGAGGAGCATTATTTCCAATAGTAAATACACGGTTGGTAATGACTTCTCTTCCGCAATTATCTCTTACACGATATCCATAAGTGTAAGTTGTACCAGGGCACTCATGTTCCCCTTCAACAACCGGAGGAAGAATTTTCAAAAAATAATCTTCTCCACAACTTGTGGTAACCGTTGCATCGGATTCGTCCGTAACAATATCTTCGTAACAATCCACGGTCTCACCTGCAATTACACTAACAACTGGTGCAGGATTATCTATTGTGACTAATTGTATACAACAACCTACATTTCCTAAATCATCCCCTACATGGTAGACAATTTCATAGACAGTTCCAGGGCAATTTGCAGCACCTGTGGCTTGAGGTTGATCTGCGTATCTGAAAGTTTCAACACCTTGGCAATTAAATTCTGCTGTAGCATTTTCCGCATCTATTTCATAATCTTGAATACATGATACGGTAATATCATCCGGACAAGTAACTGTAATACAATCATCCGGAACACAATGTTGGTCGCCACCGCCACCACAACGTTCGCCAAAAACAAGATTATCAAGCAATTCGCCTCCAGTACCTGTAGAACCAGAAAATTCTAACCTTATAATTTCATCATCGCTGGCAAATCCAAGAAATCCTCCCGGAGAAACAACTTGTGATGCTATTAAACCTGAAGATCCAATTAAACTAACAGTCGTCTGGCCTAAAAATCCTGTACTAGGAAGTTCGAAACCAACACTACCAACTGGAGGATCAAAATTAATAAAGCCATTATCAGCAAAGAAATTCGGTCCAACCATGGTACTGGTGTTGCCAAAAAATGGACCTACAACTACCATTTGTCCTACAGGAGCTGAGTGAAATTCAAAACCTGGAAGAATTTCTCCAGCAGGGTATAAACAACTACCGGCAGTACTTATAGGTAGAAAATCGCAGGCAACAATATTATTTGGGAAATTAGAACCCTCAAAATCCTCTGTTACAGTATTACAAGCCTCTTCTTGAAAACTGGGAAGATCAGAACAAAAAAGTACACCGTTTCCGATATCCTCACAAGGTAATGACATTCCACAACCGCCACCAGCTTGTGTACAATCTGCGCAGGCCGGATTTGACGCGGCAGCATTTGCACAAATCCCATCCCATAATACATTACAGCAGAAAGGATCCGCTGCGCAGATAGCAGCTTCACATACTGGATCACATGGGAATCCGGGACCAGTTTGAGGTTGATCACAATAAGTTATTTGTGCCTGTAAGGTATAACCACCCAAAAGAACAAATAAGACGAGAAGAAGTTTTTTGGGACTAAATTTCGAATGTATTAAAATTTGTTTCATTTTTTTTGTTTTTTATATTTAAAAATAAGCAAAGATCAAAAGCAGTTAATACTTACTATTCGGATCAAAATATCTTCTGATCGCCTTATTTTCATCCAACATCTTAGTATACCCCGTTGGATTACTTTTAACCGCATCAAGCAATTGGGATTTGCTAATTCCATAAAATTCAGGGTATCTATTTTTAAGTTCATTAAAAACATCGCCCACTTTTTTCCCTGAAGAAATATAAGCTGGGATTTCATAATCGCCTGGTAATGGTTTTACTCTTTCTTGGGTCATAAAAGCCTGAACATCCTCTTGGGTTTTTAAAATAAGGGTAGAGCTTTGCTGACTGGAAGAAGGAGTAGGTGTTGTTGACCAACTTTCACCTGAAGTAGTCTGAGCACTAACAACATTCTGTGTTAATAATGCAAAAACTATCAAGCCAAAAATTCCTATTATCCTAAAATTTAAGGAAAGATGTTTTTGTCCGTTTTTTAAAAAATTTTGTTTCTTCATTTTAAAAAAATTTGTTTAATAAAAAATATGATAAAATAATGACCTGATTGATAAATTAATAGCCAGGCTTAAAAAATTTCATACGTAAATAAATTGATTCTCAATCTTGTTCAAAATTTATTGGTTAATTATAAATAAAATCTTATTCAAGCAGTTTGTGCAATAAATTTTTATTTGCCCCAATCCATGCTATTTCAAGAATGAAAATTTATTTTTCCAGGTGATTATTTTGTGTTTTAAAATAAGCTTTCTTAAAAACTTCTTATGCTTGATTTCGGGTATTAATGGAAAATTAGATTAACAATTAATGTCAAATATTTACCAATTAATTTTTTGTTTTAAAAAAGTTTAAATCACTTCATTAAAATAATTAAATACAGTAATTAGGAATTTAATGAAATGCGTTTTGTACAATCAATTTTATTAAGAACTTTGTTTTGTTATCGTTTTTGGAACGAAAATCAATTGTTACAAAAAATATAAGTGCAGCTATTGGGACAAAATCTCATCGGATATGTCATTAGGAATATAGAGATATTGCTCTAATATAGTAATAGATATTATATTATCAAACTTTTTTTTTGGTCAATGATAAAATTTCTCTTTATCGATATTATAATGAATACTCAATTTATAATTTCTCATTCCTAATCTGCAAGGTGTAACCCAACTTGCTTTTATTACTCTAATAAAAAGATTTTTGGTTAAAATAATCAATAGCGATTTTTTTAGTTATTGATATTAGTTTGACAAGTCTGTTCCAGTCATTGTGTCTCTGAAACAGGCTTGTCAAACAATAAAAAAAGCCCCCCTCCAACTTCGCACGGAGAGAGGCCATCCCAAAAACCGATTTTAAAGCATTCTTAAACCGGCTACTGAGCTTTATAAAATTTACTTGATAAGAATCATCTTCTTAGTCGCTGAATTAGTATCAGTATCTAATTGATAGTAAAGTACACCAGTACCAGCCAATTGAGCTTGGTTCAAAGATATTTCGTTATATCCTTTAGTGTATTCTCCTTCAACTACGCGTAATACTTTACCAGAAACGTCATAAACAGTAAGTTTTGCGAAAGTAGACTCTGGTAAATTAAATCCAATAACCGTTTCATCCTTGAATGGGTTAGGCTGGTTTTGATAAAGATCGAAATCTCCACCAACAACAGTTGAACCATTGAATTCAAGAGCGATGTCAAGTTTATCGAGGTTGTTGTTGTAACCTTCTGCTTTAGTATAGCGAGAATTCAAGCTAATCGCATCACTCAATTGAGTATTTGACTTAGCAACGAATGTCATGCTAAATAATACTGCGTCATTATCAAGAGTTACCGCATCAGAATTGTTCCAACTTGCAGTGATGATACCTTCATTTAGCATTGTCATACCAAAGTTATTATCATCCAGGTTAGTCAATTCTCCAGCTTGTACATCTATAAATTCAACAACATTATTATCAAAAGCGAACGTGTACTGGTAACCCAAGATTCCTTTGAAATCTTTAGCTGTGAAATCTACAGTGTAAGTTTCACCTGCTACCATTTCAGTATCATCGATAGCGAATACCAATTCTCCATTAGAACGATCTTCACTGCTTCCAGCAATGCTGTTTGGAGATGCACTTCCGTTCAAGTCACCAATCTTGATGGCTACGAAGTTTCCGATTTCATCTTCAGTCAAACCGTTTACAGAGAATACTTCTGGGAATGAAGTTTCCCAAGGATTAGTTGCATTAGGGAATACAAATTCAGCATCAACAAATCTCCATGAAGTGTTGTCAGGGAAATCAGTATTAATGAAAAGGATCAACTTACGCAATTCTACCATATCCACAGCAGATACAGTACCTGACTTGTTAACGTCAGCTGCAATAATCTTGTAAGGAGTTGGCAACAATTCAATCTGTAGAATATGCTGGCTCATTAAGACAAGGTCATAAGTAGATACACCATTTAAAGGATCGATATCCTTCTCAGGAGTTACTACATAGTTACCACCTACTGGTAAGCCAGGGAATCCATATGCACCAGTTACACCAGTTACGTCTGGGATCAGGAATTCCAGGATTGTTACCTTCAATCTCTACAGTTACCGTTTCAACCATTTCAGCTTCTTCTGTTGAAACATCACCTGAGATAGTGAATCCACCAGGTCCCATACAGAAAGGAGGAACGTTGTCCTGAACGATGATGTAAGTTGAAGTATAACCCCAGTTACCATTGATATCAAGGATCCAAACATCAACTGTGTTTGTTCCGATCTCAGCTGTCAGTAAATGTCCAGCTTGGGCTTGCAGTCGAAGGAGGAGTTGTCTGACCTGGGCCTTGTGATGGAGATTGTACTAACCAGTCATCAATACCACAGTTGTCGAAAGAAGGTGATGATGGGTTATCCCAATCATTAGCCCAAATTTCGATTTCACAGTTCTCCATGATATCTACTAGCAATACCATTCAACAAGTTAGCAGTTGGTGCTTTACAGTCAGCTACGATAAACTGGTAAGTACAAGTAGCTACGTTTCCACAACCATCTTCTACATCCCAACGGATCGTGTGCGTACCGATTGGATAAGTTCCACTTGCATCAGAACCCTCAGCATGGATGTCATCTGTTCCGTCAGAGAACGCATCAATCCAGTAGTAGTAGTTCAAATCAGCATCATCAGTACAATCATCAGTTGCTTCAAGAACCAATGTTGCTTCTCCATCTTCACAGTCAGGATCATAGCTACAGAAAGCTACATCATCACAAGAAGAAGTAATTACAGGATCGTCAGAGTTCAATACTTTAATGATCTGGACATACTCCCAAAAACCTTCTCCTGTGTTAGGATCGTAGGTACACCAGTCGATTACATACCATTCACGTAGTATTTTCAAACAAGCTGGATCTTGGATTGGCAACTCGAGATCTTCGTATGTTACAGCAACCAAATCACAACCATCTTCTATGATAGTAGGCTCTCCTGTAATATCAGGAGTAAGACCTGGATCACAGGTGTTTGTTTCATAATCACATGGCCAGATTACACCATCATTTGGATTCTGGTTGAAACAGTTTGTATCAGTAATATAGAAAGGATCACTGTTCAACACCTGGATAGTTTGTACGCAAGATGCAGTACGTCCACCTGGGTCAGTTGCAGTCCAGATACGGAAAATAGTACCTTCACCACAATTGTCAATTGATCCCTGGTCGATATGTGTTACAACTGCACTACAGTTGTCAGTAGCTGTAGCTACTCCTGTTACACTTAAATCATAAGGATCATCATAGCAATCCAATACTTTGTTTGGAGGACACTGGATAGCTGGGTTCAGTTTATCCTGAACTTCAACTTCTACCATACAGCTGTTGGTATTTCCTGCAGCGTCACGTACACGTAATTCTACCATTACAGTTAAAGGATTACCAGATGCATCCATTCCAACATCACAGCAGTAGAATGGTACATAGTCTCCAAATGCAGTAGCATCGTTTCCTGGACAGTTAGGATTATCCATACGACGTACTTTGTATTCTACTAAATCACAGTTGTCATATGATCCATCATCAAATACCAATGCAGGTACTAATGTTGGCTCATTTATAGTCAATCCAACAACGTGGAATGATTCACAAATTGCAATTGGTGGAATCTCATCTTCTACCAAAATCTGGAAAGTACATTCCGCTTCGTTACCACATGCATCTTCTGCAGTGTAAGTAACAGTTGTAATACCTAATGGAATACCATAAAGCGTATTTCCAACCAATAAACCTTGAGAAACTTCGATGCTATAAGAGTTACTATTAGAACAAGCATCAGATAGTGTTGGCGCTGGCAAGATTACACTTGCAGTACAATCACTTTGACCTGTGCTAACAACCATATCAGCTGGGCAAACTAAGTCTGGTCCCTGATCGTCCACTACTTTAATGAGTTGAACATCAGTAGCGATTTGAGTTGTTGGGCACCATGCCAATACTGTCCATGTACGGATGATCTTGTATGTTCCTTCACAGATTGGAAGAACCTGATCATCATAGTCTACTGCGAATTCACAAGCACCACCACTTAGGATAGGCAGACCATTAATAGTAGGATATCCGGTTACACTTGGATGTGGATGTCCTTCATCGTCTGTCGCAAAGTTATCGGCACATAGTAAATAATCATCTTCAATTCCATCTTTGTTAGTTGGGAATTCTACATCATCAATTGTTGATCGATTTATTGTAATCGTATCAGTACATGATGTTGAGTTTCCTGACTGATCCACTGCTGTCCAGGTACGGAATACCTGCTTAATGAAATCATCATTGACACAATCTCCGTTTACTTCATCATCTTCATAAGTCAATGTAGCTGGTCCACATGGATCAAAACCAATCAATGTATAGGGCTGATTGTTTCCTATTATGGTAACATCATCAGATACTGGGAATGGAACAGATATCATTATTCCCGAGAATTCTACTTCAAGGGTAATATTGTTGATATTTCCACCATCACCTCCTATCGGATCATTAACCGTTACTACCCATACTCCTTCTGCTGTCTCTCCGTCAAATCCAGAAAGTGCATTTTGTGGCATCATATCTCCATTAAGGATAGGTGCTCCAGCACACTGGAATGGATTTGGCGACTCATCGTCAAAGGTTACATCAATATCATTTGCAGCTCCACAAGCATTTTGCAATACATTTATTGAAGTTCCATCAGGACTGGTAATAGAAATCGTCAAGTCTCCTACCCATGTATGTGAAATGTCCAAAGAGACATTTACATCGGTAACTGTACCTGCTCCACTGATAGGGAAGTCATTGTCAAACATACCAGTTGAAGCCCACATTCCTCCATCTTCAACACTTGCACTAGAAAGTCCACCTGGAACTTCTCTTTCGTATCCTGGAGTCGTAAGGTCATTACAATCAACTGCGTATGCACTACACTCCAAATCCGGAATAATCTTATCTTCTACAAATAAGGTTCCCCAACAGCTGTTTCCTTGTGAACTGTTTGGATCTACTATCTGTACCCACAAGGTCTGTCCAACGTTTGCTCCAGTTAATAATGGGCTTGTTGGTACTGGATCAGTCAATCCAGCATCGTAGAATAAGTTAACTTCATAGAAGTCATAACAACCATAAGGTCCACCTTCCAAGATATCATCTGCGCTTACTAATGACTCACAGTTTTCATCCAATGAGATGTTTACGTGATCATTACAAGTCAAAGATCCAGTTGGATTTGGAAATTCCAGTACCGTTACACAGAAATCACAGGTTGCTGAGTTACCCTCATCATCAAATGTTGTGTATAGCAAACAGTATGGTCCTCCTATTGGGAAGGCATCACCTGATGCAAATGGGTTGCCTGGATCTGCCTCTACTGGTAATCCTGGGTCTTGAGCTGGGAATTCTCCAAGTAACTGTATCATATAGTTAAGTCCTGGGAATCCTATACTCGCAGGTGGTGTTGGCTGTGGCACGCCACATGCAGTGGATGCATAATAACCGTTTCCATCTGAATAACCGTTTGAGTTTGATCCTACGATAAATCCAGCAGCAAATACACTGTTTCCTGATACTACCTCAACTACTATATTTCCACCGCTAACTAATACCGGTACATCTAAATCTATACTATGAGCAGTTCCGTTTCCAGCTCCACCTGGTGCAGGTGGCAATGTTCCCGTTCCTGTTCCTAGTAAAGTCATGTTGGCATAGTTCAAATTACCGCCTGGAATAGCTGTTGAATATTCGTAAACATTCACTGTCGCTGTTGGATTTCCAACTGTATTCCAAATAATCCACTCTACACTGTTTATGAGCACATCATCAGGAACACCTACTGCAGTTAAATTATAAGCAGTCAATGCCTGCCATCCGCCAATACCACAACCAAGTCCATTGTTCATAGATGCTTCAGAATATACGTTATTATTCGTAATTTCTACTGCACCTCCTTGTGGTACGGTACACTCATCAAATGCTGTGATGCTAAAGTCTAATACTGCTGCACATTCTCCAGCATCAAGATTGATGGTCATGTCGTCAGGACAATTTACAAATACCGGTGGAGTATTGTCCTCTACCGTTACTAAGAAACAACACTGGAAGGGTTGTCCTTGATTATCTATGATATCGAAACATACTTCTGTCTCTCCCAATGGATAAGTATCAGATGCATCATTACTACCATTGTAATCGTTTACTATTGTAAATAAATCACAGTCTCCTGTTACTTCTAAAGGATCGATCTCTACATATGCATTACAGTCTGCACTTCCTGCAAATGGATCTGTTGTAACAGTGATATCCGCTGGGCATAAGATAGAACATGCTCCACCGCCGCCACCAGTTGGAGGAGGAGGCGCAAGAAGTTCTAATCCTACTGACCAATCATTCATGTTTCCAGAGTCACCTCCAAATAGATCCAGGATTTCAAGTCTCCAGTCTCCATCTGCAGCAACACCCGTAGCATTTACAGCTGCGAAACTACCTCCAACTTCAGGGGCAAAAGTACCACTAAATGGAGCAGATCCAGATGCAATTGGCGTACCGCCATCCATGAATACGGTGTTGATGAAATTATTTCCAGATCCACCACGGTTGTTTGACAAGAATAAGGACGCAGCATTACCCGGAGCAAATATTGTGATTTCCAGGTCACCATCAAAGGTATGCGTTAAATTGGTGATGGTCACATTATCCAGGTTTGAACCGCTTCCAAGATCACCAGCTCCTGTAACAGTAGCAGTAAAGTTGGAAGAACCTGATGTACCTGTTGAAGGTACAGGGCCCGTCGTTCCCGGAAACTGTGTAAGTTGCGCGAAGCCTTGCATGCTAAAGAGCGAAAAGCAAAGCACGCACAATAAATGTGTAATTTTTATCTTTTTCATGAGATATTTTATTAGTTTAAATATTTTATAAAATTCAATCGATTGTTCTTAGTATAGGAGTTTATATAATAAAGGGTGAAGTACTCGCTTAATCGCTGAGTAAATCATCAACATAGCTTACCAAAGCTTCAATTTCATCCTTTAAAAAAGGATCATCATTAACAGCGGTAACAGTACCGTTGGTGTGATGCTGAGCTTTTCCAGTTGGTTTGTTGTCATAAATTGCAGCACTAACTTCAGCTCCTTCACCAATGTCAGAAACAATACTGTTGTAATAATTAACCTTGAAATAAAGGTTAACCAAATCTTGACCAGAAGCACCAGGAATTTGGTCTTCTAAAGGGGTAATTTCTGCTTTTAGGAGAAGAGTAGCTTCATCTGGCCCAACATACTGAGCATTTAAGCTAACCATGCCCATAAAGAAGAAAACCAGGGAAAACATAAGGGTCTTAGGCCTTAATACTGTTTTTTTCATGAGATTAAGTTTAGTTATTAAAAAATAAGGTTTAAACATAAATGATAGAATTATAAGATTTATAAATAGTTCTATTATAGCCAGTTGAGTTCATCACTTCAATTCACGCAAAACAAACCTATACCATATGGCGACACTTTATGGCCATACAGCTGATCATTGAATCGATGAAAGGAATGTATTTCAGGAAGAGAGATGAGATAGCTTCATTCAATTATCATGTTACTATTTCATAAAATAAGTACATGCGAAGTTTTAAAAGTTCTCTTACTAAAACAATTACCTATAAAAATTTAAAACAGGATTGGGTTTGAAACTTGTTGAAAATAATAAATTCAAAACGATGGACTTCGCCTAGTGAAAGGCATTATTTAAGCCTCGTTTTTTCGGTTGATGGGAAAACAGATTTTGGGAAAGATTAAAGCATAACACAAAATCAAGAACCCGGCAAAAGCGTGTTCTTAAATTAGAGAATGCAAAAATTAGAATAAAACGGGTTTAATGATTATAATTTGTCAAATGTATTATAGAAATGTTAAGACAAATATACAAGAAAGAATTAAAGTCTGTATACCATAAATATGGTATTTTTCAATCTAATATATTTTTATGTATGAATTAAACGGATTGGAAGTAGCTTAACAAGTGGTAAATGTATGAAAAATAGTATTAAGAAAAAATCAAATAAGAAAAAAATTAAAACTTAAACTCCATTTACTGTACAATCGTTAAAATCAATAGAAGCCGTCCAAAATGATAATCTTTAATTTCCCGGGAATAATAATATTTTTACAAAATAGACTTTTTGGACTGCCTCGTTTACCGAAACCTGGGAAGTGGCTCCTATTGATTGTTAAAAGTTAATTTAGTGGTCTCTCAGTCTGCCGGTAAAACTCCATAAAATCATTATTGTTAGCAATAATAATCAGCGGATTGGATTCGGCATCTTTGATGAGTTTCACCTCCCTTACATCTTTATATGCCTTCAAGCCTGTCAACGTTGAATTGACAGCGGTAAAATTGCCAGCGCCATCTCCAAAAAGAATATTTCCAATACCTGCATCGCTTCTGGTAGTTTCCACTTCTCTTTCATAATAGTTACCGGCAGTCAATAAATCAAGATGACCATCATTGTTCCAGTCGAAAGGAACAATCCCAAAGATGGGAGATATTTGTGCTTCATTTGGTAAAGCCTTAATGACAAACCCATTATCCCCATTATTTTCCAGGTATATAGATTCAAAGATTTTAACTTCTTTTGTAATCGCGCCTTCTTTTCGTTCACCTAATACTTCATCTACAGTAGCAACAGAAAAAGTAGCATAGTTTGGAAATTCTTTTTTGACAAAAGGTAGCTGTTGTGAGGAACATTCTCTGCCACGTACCGGATAACAAACACCATCGCCATCATAATAGGCCAGATAAACATCATGGGTGCCATTGTCATCGAAATCTTTTAAAAAGACTTTGAAAGGCTCAGACTCCGATGCTTTATATTTTATATTTAATCCCAGATTGCCGATCACAAAATCATTATCTCCATCTCCATCGAAATCAGCAGAGCTGATCGTGTTCCACCAACCATTGGTATTCTGTAAATTTAATTCCTCGGTTATGTCTTCAAATTTTCCGGAGTTGTTTCGATAAACTGAAATCGGCATCCATTCACCTACTACGATTAAGTCCTCATCATTATCATTGTCAAAATCTGTCCAGATCGCATCCGTCACCATACCGGCTTCTAAAAGTGCCGGAGCTAATTCGTCTGTTTTATCAATAAACTTCCCATTATCATTTTGCAATAAATAACTTCGGACAGAAATGCCATATTTTCCGGGAAGCTGGCGGCCACCTATAAACAAGTCGAGATCGCCGTCACCGTCGAAATCCGTTGCCCTTGCTTTTGAACCACTTGTAATCATTAATGGCAATCGGTTAATGGCTTTCTTAAAATCACCTTTGCCATCATTAATATAAAGGCGGTCTTGCAAAGCTTTATCGTTCTCTTTGAAGTCATTTCCTCCGCTAACGATATAAAGGTCGAGATCCTTATCTCCATCGCTATCAAAAAATAAAGCACCGACATCTTCAGATTTTTGATCAACAGCCCAGGGATTACTTGTGGAACGAACAAAGCCATTTGTTTCCTGGAGGTAAAGTGCTCCTGCCTGTCCGGAAGGCCCGCCAATGAAGAAGTCTTCTAATCCATCATTATTTACATCACCTGTGGCTAAAGAAGGCCCAAGATGGGACATTCGATGCGGTAATAAAATCTCTCTGGCAAAATCATCGAAATCATTTTCCTTATGTTTGAAATCCACGCCCAATTCAGTTGCAGCTATTTGTTCCATCATTTTTTCGCTAGCAGGATAAGGATTTAGATTGGTTTCTTTTGCATCAGCTTGTTTGAGTTTTAGCAATTGGTCGGTTTTAACATTTGTCAAAGTCATTTGCCGGCCATCAGGCCACCATGCAACTACTTTATCAACTGTTTTTCGATTGCTTATTCCAAAGTGAAGAATTTCTTCATTTCTTGAAAAATATCCTCTTACCGGAGAAACTTCCTGAACCTGCATCTCATCATCATAATAGAGCCAAACCCTTGCACCGAGTGAGTTGAGATTGAGCTTATCTCCAATCAGTTTAATCCTTAAATATCCATTCAGGTTATTATCAACTGCTTTATTTTCATAAAGTGAAGCTATATCGTTCATGTTATTTAAAATAACGTCCATATCACCATCTCCATCGAAATCTGCATAAGCTGCACCGTGTGTCCATGTTTTTTCATCAAAACCCCAATCCTTATCCCGGTCAGTAAATGTCAAGTCTCCATTATTTTGGAAAACATAATTACTCAATTTTACTGACGGAGCCAGATTAATAAAATCCATTGGATTAAGCGCAGGCTGCTCTCCTCTTTCCCTAAATTCATTAGCCAGGGAGTCCATAAGCACTTTGCGACGTCGGCGATAATCATTATTTTTGATATCTTTAACTAGCCCATTCGTAACTATAAGATCTTTGAGGCCATCGTTATCATAATCGGCAAACAAGGTTGCCCAACTCCAGTCGGTATTTGATACACCGGCCATTTGACCGATCTCGCTGAAGGTTCCATTACCATTGTTTATTTGGAATGCATTAAACATGTATTGGAGATGATAGCCTGAGTTGGCAAGTGCCCAGAATTTTTCAGGATTCATACCACTCATATTTGACTTCAACCTTTTATTATCTGCTGCAACCATATCTGCAACATATAGGTCCATCCATCCATCGTTATTGATATCTGCAATATCAACTCCCATACTGAATGTACTTATATGTCTCATTTTCTCATTAATTACATTGGTAAAAGTTCCGTCACCATTATTTTCATAGTATACATCGGGTTCCTCAAAATCACAAGCGATATAAATATCCGGCCAGGTATCATTATTAATATCGCTTACGGTCACAGCCAAGGTGAAATTATAATTGGTGATCCCTGCTTCTTCGGTAACATTTGTAAAAGTGTTATCTCCATTATTGCGATATAATTGATCTGAATAAGTATAATCAATTTGCTGTGATTGTGTCGTTTTTTGTAAACGTGAAACAGGCGGTTGATTTCCTACATAAAGATCAAGATATCCATCTTTATTATAATCAAAAAAATTGGCCATGGTGCTATATCCTCGATCGGCAATTCCATATTCTTTCGCGCGATCCGTAAAAGTAAGGTCACCATTATTGATATACAATACATTCTCTCTTTTAACAGGATCATCCAACAAGTATTTGCATACATATATATCTAAAAATCCATCATTGTTAACATCTGCCATCGTTACTCCGGTAGACCATTTGTCCTCCAAACCGATTCGTGCCTTTATGCTAATGTCCTCAAATTTCATATCCCCTTTGTTGAGATACAATTTGTCATGTACCATATTTCCTGAAATATAAAAATCGGGTAAGCCATCATTGTTGATATCGCCGACCGCTACACCGGCCCCTTGATAGACAACATCGTATCGAATATGATTAAAATTAAAATCTTCAATTAATTCATTATTAAAAGTGATCCCGGAATGAGTAGCAGGTACCTTTTCAAATATTTTAACTTTGGAAGAGTCTGTTATTTTTTCTGTCCTTCTTGTATTGTTTTCTGAACACCCTGATAAAAAAGTCAAAAAAATAATTACTGGAAGTGCATATGGGATTTTCATCATCATAAAACCGTTTAATTAAGCAACTGATATGTTCTTATAATAAAGCACAAAGATAAGTCTCTTTGAATATATTTTCTATGATTTTCATTAACCTTTATTGGTTAATACTTGAAATACAAATATGATGCCCCTTCAAGGTTGTGGTTTAATGATATAAGTAGGTGCAAAAAAAAATATTAATAAAGGTTGTTTGCAATTATATAATTTGGATATCTAAGGGAATAAAAAGAAGCTTTTACGCTTTGCTTTCGGGATTAGTTCGACTAAACTATTCCAGGCACTGCGTGTCTGGAATAGTAGTCTCACTAAAAAAAAGCCCCCTTCCCGCCGAAGCGGGAAAGAGGCCATCCCAAAAACCGATTTCAAAGCATTCTTAAACCGGCTATTGAGCTAGTATCTATGATTTAATCGAGATTAGTCGATCAAGATCATCTTCTTAGTAGCTGAATTAGTGTCAGTATCTAACTGGTAGTACAGTACACCTGCACCAGACAATTCAGCACGGTTGATAGTTACTTCGTTGTAACCTTGTGCGAATTCACCTTGAACCAATTTCAATACTTTACCAGATACATCGTAAACAGTCAAAGTAGCAGCACTAGCTTCAGGCAAGTTGAAACCAATTACAGTTTCAGCTTTGAATGGGTTAGGCTGGTTTTGGTAAAGATCGAAATCTCCACCTACTACTTTACCATTGTTGAATGTCAATCCGATATTCAATAGTTCAGCATTGCTGTTGTAACCTTCTGCTTTAGTGTAGCGAGAGTTAACGTTAATTACGTCACTCAATTGAGCATTAGACTTAGCAACAAAAGTTAAACTGAATACAGTAGCGTCATTGTCTAAAGAAGTAACGTTAGTTGCATTCCAGCTAGTAGTAATCACTCCTTCTTCAAGTAAGTTCATACCAAAGTTGTTTGCATCCAAGTTAGCTAATTCCCACCTTCAACGTCAACTAATTCAACTGCATTCTTATCAAATGCAAGTGTGAACTGGTATCCTAAGATGTTAGCGAAATCTTTAGCGTTGAAGTCAACAGTGTATTCTTCACCAGCAACCATGTCAACGTTATCAATGTTGAAGATCAAGTCACCTACAGCATTTCTATCGTCACCACTCAGTAAGTCGTTAGCAATAGCAGAACCGTTAACATCACCAGTCTTGACACCAACGAAGTCAGCAAAGCTTGTCCGTTAAGATCGTTAACTGAGAATATTTCTGGGAACGAAGTTGCCCATGGGTTACTTGCGTTAGGGAATACAAATTCAGCATCAACAAATCTCCATGAAGTATTATTCTGGAATTCAGTATCGATGAAAAGGATCAACTTACGTAGTTCAACCATATCGATAGTAGAAATAGAACCAGAATTGTTGATATCAGCTGCAATCATCTTGTATGGAGAATCCAAAGCCTCAATTCCAAGAATATGCTTGCTAATCAATACAAGGTCATAAGTAGTAACACCATTTAATGGATCAACATTCTTCTCAGGAGTTACAGTGTAGTTAGCACCAGCAACCAATCCTGGGAATCCGTAATCACCAAAAGCACCTGTTACATCAGGATTTGGTAATCCTGGAACATTTCCTTGTAAATCAACTTCTACGTTCTGTACAAAGTCAGCGTTCTTCAGTATCAATGGTACCATTGATAGCTGCACCACCAGGAGTAGGACAGAAAGGAGGAACGTTATCCTGAACGATAATGTAAGTTGAAGTATAACCCCAGTTTCCATTAATGTCAAGGATCCAAATATCAACTGTCTGTGTTCCTATTTCAGTAAATGTCCAGCTTGGGCTTGCAGTCGAAGGAGGAGTTGTCTGACCTGGGCCTTGTGATGGAGATTGTACTAACCAGTAGTCAATTCCACAGTTATCGAAAGAAGGTGATGATGGGTTATCCCAATCATTAGCCCATATTTCGATTTCACAGTTCTCCATGATATCTACTGCGATACCATTCAACAAGTTAGCAGTTGGTGCTTTACAGTCAGCTACGATAAACTGGTAAGTACAAGTAGCTACGTTTCCACAGCCATCTTCTACATCCCAACGGATCGTATGCGTACCTAGTGGGTAAGTTCCACTTGCATCTGAACCTTCAGCATGGATATCATCTGTTCCGTCAGAGAACGCATCAATCCAGTAGTAGTAGTTCAAATCAGCAGCATCAGTACAATCATCAGTTGCTTCAAGAACAAGTGTTGCTTCTCCATCTTCACAGTCAGGATCATAGCTACAGAAAGCTACGTCATCACAAGAAGAAGTAATTACAGGATCTGCAGAGTTCAATACTTTAATGATCTGAGTGTATTCGCAGTAACCTTCTCCTGTGTTAGGATCATAGGTACACCAGTCGATTACATACCATTCACGAAGTATTTTCAAACAAGCTGGAGCCTGGATTGGCAACTCAAGATCTTCATAAGTTACAGCAACCAAATCACAACCATCTTCTATGATAGTAGGCTCTCCTGTAATGTCAGGAGTAAGACCTGGATCACATGTGTTTGTTTCATAATCACATGGCCAGATTACACCATCATTTGGATTCTGGTTGAAACAGTTTGTATCAGTAATAAAGAATGGCGTGCTATTCAACACCTGGATAGTTTGTACGCAAGATGCAGTACGTCCACCTGGGTCAGTTGCAGTCCAGATACGGAAAATAGTACCTTCACCACAGTTGTCAATTGATCCTTGATCGATATGTGTTACAACTGCACTACAGTTATCACTAGCTGTAGCTACTCCTGTTACACTTAAATCATAAGGATCAGCATAGCAATCCAATACTTTGTTTGGAGGACACTGGATAGCTGGGTTCAGTTTATCCTGAACTTCAACTTCTACCATACAGCTGTTGGTATTTCCTGCAGCGTCACGTACACGTAATTCTACCATTACGTTTGGACCTCCAACATCACAGCAGTAGAATGGTACATAGTCTCCAAATGCAGTAGCATCGTTTCCTGGACAGTTAGGATTATCCATACGACGTACTTTGTATTCTACTAAATCACAGTTGTCATATGATCCATCATCAAATACCAATGCAGGTACTAATGTTGGCTCATTTACAGTCAATCCAACAACATGGAATGATTCACAAATTGCAATTGGTGGAATCCCATCTTCTACCAAAATCTGGAAAGTACATTCCGCTTCGTTACCACATGCATCTTCTGCAGTGTAAGTAACTAATGTAATTCCTAATGGTAAACCATAAAGGGTATTTCCAACCAATAAACCTTGAGAAACTTCGATGCTATAAGAAGTGCTATTAGAACAAGCATCAGAAAGTGTTGGTGCTGGCAAGATCACACTTGCAGTACAATCACTTTGACCTGTGCTAACAACCATATCAGCTGGGCAAACTAGGTTTGGTCCCTGATCATCAACTACTTTAATGATTTGAATATCAGTAGCGATTTGAGTTGTTGGGCACCATGCCAATACTGTCCAAGTACGGATGATCTTGTAAGTTCCTTCACAGATTGGGAAGATTTGATCTTCATAATCTACTGCGAATTCACAAGCACCACCACTTAGGATAGGTTGACCATTAAGTGTAGGATATCCGGTTGCATCAGGAGAAGTATCTCCATCAGTACAAAGGATGTAAGGATCTTCCAAGCCATCTTTGTTGGTTGGGAACTCTACATCATCAATTGTTGATCGATTTATTGTAATCGTATCAGTACATGATGTTGAGTTTCCTGACTGATCCACTGCTGTCCAGGTACGGAATACCTGCTTGATGAAATCATCATTGACACAATCTCCTGCTTCTTCTTCATCTTCATAAGTCAATGTAGCTGGTCCACATGGATCAAAACCAATCAATGTATAAGGCTGATTGTTTCCTATTATGGTAACATCATCAGATACTGGGAATGGAACAGATATCATTATTCCCGAGAATTCTACTTCAAGGGTAATATTGTTGATATTTCCACCATCACCTCCTATCGGATCATTAACCGTTACTACCCAAACTCCTTCTGCTGTCTCTCCGTCAAATCCAGAAAGTGCATTTTGTGGCATCATATCTCCATTAAGGATAGGTGCTCCAGCACACTGGAATGGATTTGGCGACTCATCGTCAAAGGTTACATCAATATCATTTGCAGCTCCACAAGCATTTTGCAATACATTTATTGAAGTTCCATCAGGACTGGTAATAGAAATCGTCAAGTCTCCTACCCATGTATGTGAAATGTCCAAAGAGACATTTACATCGGTAACTGTACCTGCTCCACTGATAGGGAAGTCATTGTCAAACATACCAGTTGAAGCCCACATTCCTCCATCTTCAACACTTGCACTAGAAAGTCCACCTGGAACTTCTCTTTCGTATCCTGGAGTCGTAAGGTCATTACAATCAACTGCGTACGCACTGCAATCTAATGCAGGAATAATCTTATCTTCTACAAACAAGGTTCCCCAACAGCTGTTTCCTTGTGAACTGTTTGGATCTACTATCTGTACCCACAAGTTCTGTCCAACGTTTGCTCCAGTTAATAATGGGCTTGTTGGTACTGGATCAGTCAATCCAGCATCGTAGAATAAGTTAACTTCATAGAAGTCATAACAACCATAAGGTCCACCTTCCAAGATATCATCTGCGCTTACTAATGACTCACAGTTTTCATCCAATGAGATGTTTACGTGATCATTACAAGTCAAAGATCCAGTTGGATTTGGAAATTCCAGTACCGTTACACAGAAATCACAGGTTGCTGAGTTACCCTCATCATCAAATGTTGTGTATAGCAAACAGTATGGTCCTCCTATTGGGAAGGCATCACCTGATGCAAATGGGTTGCCTGGATCTGCCTCTACTGGTAATCCTGGGTCTTGAGCTGGGAATTCTCCAAGTAACTGTATCATATAGTTAAGTCCTGGGAATCCTATACTCGCAGGTGGTGTTGGCTGTGGCACGCCACATGCAGTGGATGCATAATAACCGTTTCCATCTGAATAACCATTTGAGTTTGATCCTACGATAAATCCAGCAGCAAATACACTGTTTCCTGATACTACCTCAACTACTATATTTCCACCGCTAACTAATACCGGTACATCTAAATCTATACTATGAGCAGTTCCGTTTCCAGCTCCACCTGGTGCAGGTGGCAATGTTCCCGTTCCTGTTCCTAGTAAAGTCATGTTGGCATAGTTCAAATTACCGCCTGGAATAGCTGTTGAATATTCGTAAACATTCACTGTCGCTGTTGGATTTCCAACGGTATTCCAAATAATCCACTCTACACTGTTTATGAGCACATCATCAGGAACACCTACTGCAGTTAAGTTATAAGCAGCCAATGCCTGCCATCCGCCAATACCACAACCAAGTCCATTGTTCATAGATGCTTCAGAATATACGTTATTATTCGTAATTTCTACTGCACCTCCTTGTGGTACGGTACACTCATCAAATGCTGTGATGCTAAAGTCTAATACTGCTGCACATTCTCCAGCATCAAGATTGATGGTCATGTCGTCAGGACAATTTACAAATACCGGTGGAGTATTGTCCTCTACCGTTACTAAGAAACAACACTGGAAGGGTTGTCCTTGATTATCTATGATATCGAAACATACTTCTGTCTCTCCCAATGGATAAGTATCAGATGCATCATTACTACCATTGTAATCGTTTACTATTGTAAATAAATCACAGTCTCCTGTTACTTCTAAAGGATCGATCTCTACATATGCATTACAGTCTGCACTTCCTGCAAATGGATCTGTTGTAACAGTGATATCCGCTGGGCATAAGATAGAACATGCTCCACCGCCGCCGCCAGTTGGAGGAGGAGGCGCAAGAAGTTCTAATCCTACTGACCAATCATTCATGTTTCCAGAGTCACCTCCAAATAGATCCAGGATTTCAAGTCTCCAGTCTCCATCTGCAGCAACACCCGTAGCATTTACAGCTGCGAAACTACCTCCAACTTCAGGGGCAAAAGTACCACTAAATGGAGCAGATCCAGATGCAATTGGCGTACCGCCATCCATGAATACGGTGTTGATGAAATTATTTCCAGATCCACCACGGTTGTTTGACAAGAATAAGGACGCAGCATTACCCGGAGCAAATATTGTGATTTCCAGGTCACCATCAAAGGTATGCGTTAAATTGGTGATGGTCACATTATCCAGGTTTGAACCGCTTCCAAGATCACCAGCTCCTGTAACAGTAGCAGTAAAGTTGGAAGAACCTGATGTACCTGTTGAAGGTACAGGGCCCGTCGTTCCCGGAAACTGTGTAAGTTGCGCGAAGCCTTGCATGCTAAAGAGCGAAAAGCAAAGCACACACAAAAATTGTGTAATTTTTATTTTTTTCATGAGATTAAAAAATTTTGGTTAATTGTAAATTAAAGTAAAGACTCTCAAGTCTTTGTTCATAAATGTTAGCTTAATCAAAGTCCTACTTTTAATCAGCAAGAAGATTATCAACATAGCCTACCAAAGCTTCAATTTCATCCTTTAAAAAAGGATCATCGTTAGCTGCGGTAACAGTACCATTGGTGTGATGCTGAGCTTTTCCTGTTGGTTTGTTGTCATAAATTGCAGCACCAACTTCAGCTCCTTCACCAATGTCGGAAACAATACTGTTGTAATAATTAACCTTGAAATAAAGGTTAACCAAATCTTGACCAGAAGCACCAGGAATTTGGTCTTCTAAAGGTGTGATTTCTGTTTTTAGGATAAGTGTAGCTTCATCAGGCCCAACATACTGAGCGCTTAAGCTAGCCATACCCATAAAGAAGAAAACAACCGAAAATAAAAGGACTTTTGCCCTTAATTCTGTTTTTTTCATGAGATTAAAAATTTTGGTTAATAAAATATTATATAAAAAATGCATAATTGCCTGGTTGTTAAATAAATAAGGAAGTAATAAAAGCTCTAGTTCTCGATAGAACTTAAAGAAGTAATTACTATTCTTGTGATTCTGAAAAAACAAAGACATCAAATTAGATTCTGATTATGATGTTAATATCATCCCAAAATAATGTGACTTGCATCCTGAAGATGCCCCGTGATATAAATCGTGAAAATGTACTAGAAAAGTAAAAACCACTTTGTTCATCCAGTTTATAGTTATTGTTTATAAGATTGTAAATTCGTTCCTAAGCCTAAATTGATGTTCAAGTATTTTGATTTTATTTAATCGTATTCAAAAAAGTACCTGGATTGGACAATCGGTGCATTGTTAAATGTCACCATGTACCAACCAATGGCAAAAAGAATTATCTCAGTAATTCCGATTTTGACTAAATCAATAAAATTTATTGAAAGCTGTAATGGACGGGGGGATGCTTTCTGGTAAGAGTTTAAGAAGTAAAAAAAGATACGTAATATGTCATGGGAATAATCTTTTGCTCTTCTCAGGCTCTCTCCTGGATAGTAAGTTTTATTATGTCATGTTTTTGTTTTAAGAATTATAATTTGTTATAAGTTTTGGTTCATGGTGATTTGTGGGATATGAGTATTTCGGTATGATATATTTAAAACTTGCATATACAAATATACGACATTGATCTCCAATTAAAATACCCAAAAGAAGGTAATTTTTGTATGGAAGAAAAATAATATATATTTAAAATTTTCAAATTTATTAGACTTAACTTTTTAAGTACCAAACCTCATTTCAACTTTATGGTGAACATCAATAAATCCATCTTCACACTTCAACTTAAAAAAAACCACTCTCTGTCCATCAGTCATACCCTCAGGACAAGAGAGGAGTTTCGTATTTATTGATTGTCAAAATTTTCTGTATGTAATCATTGACGATTATCTAAAAGTGCCAATGGTTTGCAACTACACAATAGTGCTTTCACTATTCTAAAGAGGGGAAAAATTAATTATTCAATATTTGGGTGGCTGGTTATCTCCTTTTTCCCTAAATGAAAAACATACTACCTTAAAAAAGTATGCCGCCACCAAAAGTAAATGAAGTATTTTTTATAAAGCAAACAAGAATTGAAACAAAAAAAGGAAAGCCTAAAGAAAGAATTGGATATGTTTTGGTTAAAAATAATTTGTTCGAATTCATTTCCCAGGCTTTCGTCATAGTGTTTGTTTTTGTTGCAAAAAATTAAAAAGTATTTCAAAAATAATTTTATTATTATTTCGAATTAATCCTTCAAAGAAATAAAGCGTTGTTTATTCGTTTGAATAAGTTTTCCTTGCATCCCGAATAACCATTATTAAAAAAATAAAAATTAAAGTTTTAAGTATCATGGGATTGTATTTAACAAAAGTTAAAAATCGTAAATCTGCAATCGAGTTTAACTTTATTTTTTTCCGAAAATCAGAAAGTAAATGAAACAATTGATTCAAAACTATTTGCTCAATTGCTAAAAAGCCAAGCCCGAATATGAGGGGGAATATTTCAAAAAATGGAAGGAAAGTCTCGAGAAAAATTTATTGAGGAAGGGTATATAAGTTATTGGTACAAGTAAGTTCGTTTCTCAAACTTTCAATAATTATTAATTTTAAACAAGGATATAAAAATATATAATTAAACTTTTGTTTTACAGTATTTTATGCACCTTATTTATACATATAAAATTAATATAAAATTAACTAAAAATCTTACCCAAAATGAGGTATTTTTCCAATCATTAATTAGTTTAATATAAGATTTACTCAAAAGTATTTAAAAGGGTAAGAAGGGTCCTTCCGGGCGGAAGGACTACCTTCTCTATCAAACCCTATTTAAAAAGACTAATCTTAAAATCAACTCAATCTATTTCACTATCAACTTTTTGACCAGTGATTTGCCTGTTGGTGTTGTTAGGCGATAATAATAAAGGCCACTTTTATTCATTTCATTTTTATGAACAACAAATTCATTATAACCTTTTATGGCATCTATATTCATAGAAGTAATCGGTTGTCCATTTATATTAAAAATAGTTAAATTACAATTCCCTCCATTTGGCACTTCAAATCCGATTATGGAATTCTTATCAAAAGGGTTAGGATGATTTTGATACAAAATTACTCCTTCTGAAGCAATGGTATTATCAACAGAAATTGCATCATAAAATAATTCAATGTCCATTATTTTTAAGTCTGAATTATATGCTTCCGCGTCAATTAATTTTGAATTAATTTTTATTAAATTTTTAAGCTCAACATTTTTTCTGGATTTAAATTTTAACTGAAATAAGGACGCTCCTTTTTTCAATTTTGTGTTTTCCTGATTAAGCCAATTCGTAGTAATCAATCCCTGGTTCAAATAGGAAAAGCCAAAGTTGTTTTCATCTATCCCTTGCAACATTCCTTGGTCGATCCCTAAAAAATCTAAAGCCTGAGAATCAAATTCCAGTGTAAATTGATAACCAAGTATTTCTTCAAATTCGGAAACATTAATTGGAATGGAATATTCTTTTCCCACTTCCAACTTTTGATTTGGAATTTCTAGTGATAGTGGATTGTCTTCATTCCTACTATCACTTTGACTAAGCTGAGCGGGATTAACATTGCCGTTTGCATCACCTACTTTAATCCCCAAAAATTCAAGGCTTAGTTCATCCTGATTTAAGTCATTAACGGATATACTTTCAGGAAAAATAGTTTGAAATGGATTCGAAGGATCAGGAAAAACATAGGATGCATCCACAAATCTCCATGAAGTATTACTGGTAAATACCGTATCAATTTGAAGGATTAATTTGCTTAATAAAACCATGTCAAATGCGCTGATATTTCCAGACCTGTTCACATCAGATGCAATCATTTTATAAGGTGAACTTAATGGTTGGATGCCCAAAATATGGCGACGAATAAAAATCAGGTCAAAGGTTGAAACGCCATTCAATGGAAATCTATCTTTGCCGGGAGTGATGGTATAATCGGCTCCCATTGGCAGCTCTGAAAATTCAAAATAACCCGTTGCATCATTAATAATGGTATCCGCTAAATTACCACTTAGAATTACATCAGTCATTTGAACGGGATCGCCCGATTCTGTCAATATCAACCCGGCAATCTTTGCGGAAGGCAATTGACAAACAGCATTATTATCCTGTATCGAGATCGTAGTTTCACAATAATCGCTATTTCCAGCCTCATCTGTTATGGTGAGCAAGACAACCTGGTCACCCAATTCATCACAAGTAAAGGAATTTGGGCTGACTTCCAAAATCAAATTAGAAGCCTCAGTGCAATTGTCATAGCTTCCATTATTTATCATTTCGGGTGTTATAGTTACCGTTCCGTCCAAATCTAAACTTACTGCAATTTCTAAACAAATTGGCGTTGGAGCTTTTGCATCAACAACTACAATTTGCATACTGCAATAAGTTAAATTTCCACAAGCATCATCAGCAAAAAAGTTAATTTGATGAATACCAGTTGGATAGAATCCACTTGCATCAGCGTTAGCATTTTCAGCATAAGGAGAGTCGTTCGTAATTGTTACTTCCGGGTTGCAGTCCGTGGCAGTAGCTATTGGAATATTAACAAAAACACCATCACAATTTGCAGACAACATTCCGATAATTGTATCTGATGGACAAGTTAAAATAGGAGGAATAGAATCGCGTACCTCAATAATTTGAGTGTGTGCCCAGTATCCTTCATCTGAACCGCTATTCGGGACATAAACACACCAATCAAATACTTCCCATTCGCGCAAAATGGAATAGCAGGAAGGCGAAATATTAAAAACATTATCATTGAAAACGACGCTTGAATTTTCACAATCATCATTAACTATTTGTGGTTCGCCTGTTTCAATTATAGCTGTATTCGCATTACAATTGTAGGTCACAAAATCTGCAGGAAAGGTAACTTCAATTGGTGTATTATCTTCCAGGTAAATCATTTGCAAACAAGCTGCACTATTCCCCTTTTTATCTTTAACCGCCCATATCCTTGTTATACTGCCTACTCCGCAAGCGTTCAAATCAACTATATCGCTATAATAAACGGTATCGATTTCACAATTATCATCTACTATTGGCTCCCCTGTTAAAGCCAAATTTGTATAATCATCACTACACTCAAGATAAATAGCTGATGGACAAGATATTGCAGGATCTATTTTATCGTCAACAATTGCATTTACTACACATTCATTAAAATTTCCAGAAGTATCCCAAATTCTCAGAGTAACTGGAATTGAAGTGGAATCGATATCTTCGCAATTAAATCCAACTGTAGGACCAAAATTAATTCCGTCTCGACTTACCGCAATATTTTCGACGCCACAATTATCAAAACTGCTATCATCAAAAGACGCCGCAGTTACAATTGTAGTACCGAAAGCATTCAAATTAACAACAATACTTAAGTCACAGATCGGAGTCGGTGCAACATTATCAACAACGGTTACAGTCATATTACAGGAAGAAGAATTTCCGCAATCATCTGTAGCGGTATAAGTCACCGTATAATTGCCTATAGGAATATTTAAAAAAGGGCCATATCCGTTTCCAAAACTCCATGCTGCTCCTATTGAAAATTCAGAGCAATCGTCCGTAGCCATAGCAAAAGGCAGAGTTACCGTTGCATCGCATGAATTCGAAGAGGTTCCTATTGTAACATCAGTAGGGCAAGTTATCGTTGGTGGGGTAAGATCCTTGACTTTTATTATTTGGACATTTAATATAAAATCACTTGAACAATAATCAATCGCTGTCCAGGTTCTGAGAATCTGATAACTCGCTGGAGAACAAAGTCCAATTACCTGATCAGAGTATGAAACTACGATTTCGCAATTACCTCCAATTTCAATCGGTTTTCCATTAATCGTCGGTTTTCCGGTTAGTGTCAGATCGTTAGGGTCATCATTACAATCAAGCGTTGGCAAAATGAATCCGTCTCTATGTAAGGGAAAATCGATATTATAAATAGTTGCTCTTTTCAAATAAATCGTTTGTATACAGGTGCCCATGTTTCCACTTGGATCCGTAATAGTCCAGGTTCTTTCTATTTGACTGGTTATCGTATCATTGTCATGTACCGCAAAACAAGCAAGGTCAATAAATTGATCGGAATAATTAAGTTCACCATTTGTAAAAGTAGCGCAATTATCCCATGTTGAAGGAAAACCAAGGTCATCAGGATCAGTGGGTTCTATACAAAGTACAGTAGTATCCGAACAATATATAATTGGATTGATATGATCCTCAACATTAAGAATTGTTGAACAGGAATTTCCATTTGATATCTTCGTGACCTTAGCGGTCATTATCAATCCAACATAATCACAAGTCAGTATATTACCAATAGAATTGCCTTGAGGATCTGTAATATCGACTGTAAATTCACTGGGATTACAAGTGGCGTCTTGAAGAAGAATGGATGGTGTTATCACTGCCTGACCAAACTCATCAAGAGAAACATTTAAATTACTTTTACATGAAACGACACAGGCAAGTACAGTTTGGGAAAATAACGTACTGAAAAGGAAGATTACAAGCGCTTTAAAGCGGTAATCTAATCGGTGATTGCAAAAGGCAAAAAATTTAATCCAACTCGGTTTAACTGGAATAAATTTCATTAATTAGTTTTGATCGAAATTCTGTCCTACGTTCCTTATAAAATATCGTAAAATCATGAATCTCAGTTATATAACTGAATTCTTTAATAAGGGGAGATTGTTCCTTTTTTTGATTTTAGTTTTAGTCTGAATGCCTCTTAAAAAGGCTTTGGAGGAAATAATTTCTAAACGGGGGATTGATTCTTTTCAATCATGGGGATCGATTGAAAGATAAATTACAAACTTATATTGTTTTAAAGGTCAAAGGTGGAAAGTTTGCGTTTTGCCGGTAAGGGCATTTTTTGTAAAATTTTATTCGTTTCCTAAGTAGAAAAAAGCATTTAGCGCAGCTTTTTTCATCTCTTAAAATTACCACAATATGTCTTGCCTTTCAATACCTTATACACGGTATTTAAAAACTTATGATTTTTACTAATGTATCTTTTTATTGAAAAAACTCCATTGAGCTACTCGCACAGCTGTAAGGCAAACAATATTATTTCCAGTAACTGGAATAAAAGTTGAAACTTAGTTAATAATAACAGAGAAGCCCCCCTCTAATTAAATAGAGAGAGGCCATCCCAAAAACCAATTGTTAAAGGACTTCTTTTATTTCTTTAGATCTTCTCTGTTATTTTATTATCTGTATTTTGCTGAACGATCGTAATTGCCAGCAGCTCTGTTGAACTGAAAGTTAATTGTGATTTCGTGTGAACCTCCATTGTACTTTTGAAAGTCGCCCATATATACATCATAGGTATATACAAATCTTAGAGAGCTGTATTTTGTACCTAAAGTGATCCCAAGGTTTCCACCTGTTCCGGCTCGATAAGTCAAACCGGTGATCAATTGTTCATTTAAGAAAGTAGCGATTAAGTTAAGGTCAGTTTGAAAGTCAACATTTCTAACCTTCTTCAATAAAATGGACGGAATAAGTTTAACTTTTGAATCATTAAGTTCGATTTCTCCGCCTACATTAAAAGTAACATACTTAAAAAGATCGCCTCCTTTTTCACTATCCAGTTTATTGCGGATCAAGCCAGGAGATGAAATCCCAAAAAACAATTTTCTTTTAAAAGAACCATATAATCCAACAGAAGCATCAAATTCACTGTTGCCGCTCATGGCCTCTTCGATGGACATATCTCCAATATAATCTTCATAAAAGTCACTGTTTGAAATAGAGTTACTTAATGACATTTTGTGCCATTCCGTGGATAAACCAAAAGCCATATTTACATCTTTGATCTGAAAACGGAAAGCATAGGAAAGTTGAGCCCGAAAACGAGTAAGGGCAGCAACATTTTCAGAATAAATTAACGCTCCAAGTCCAAGGCGATTGCCAATTGGCCCATTGTAGCTTAAAGCATAGGTCTTTGGCGCATCAGGAAAACCTGTCCATGAAGAACGAACATTAATAAATATATCATGGTGGTCTGGATTAAAGCCTGTTGCCGCTGGATTGATCAGTACAGGATTAAATGTGTAGTGCATAAATACTGCCTCTTCTTGTGCGTAAGAAGTGCTGCCAAAATATGCAACTGTTATTAAGAGTATAATTATTTTTTTCATTTTTCGAGAATTATTAGTTTTTGGGAAAAAAATTATCTAAGTATTGTAACAGAACCTTTAATTCGATTAGTTGTACCACCATCTTCATATTCAAACACAAAAAAGTAACCTCCTTCTGGAACATTTTCACCATTTGCGTCAATACCAGACCAGGTATTGTCATAATTTGTGGTTTCATAAACCAATTGTCCCCAGCGATTGAATATTCTCAATGTGTTGTCAAATTTTTCTGCGCAGCGAATGATAAATTCTGTGTTTTTACCATTTCCGTTATAAGAAAGCAATTCTTTTGAAGAAAAACATTCTCCGCCCTGAACCACCTCTCCTTGTGTAATTGCTACACATCCGTTTGCATCTTCTACTCTTACTGCATATTCTCCGGTAGGTAATTTTTCTGCTATAGGTGTGGTTTGTGTATCATTATCATTCCACAAGTATGAATAAGGCGCTGTTCCACCTTCTACATCCGCTTCCAAACTTCCGGTAGCACCACCGTTTGAAGGGGTAGCGATGATATTTATTACTAATGGATCTGGTTCAGTTAAAGGAATAGTTTGAGTAGTAAATAACCCAGGGTTATTGATATCGGTGACAGTAACAGTATAACTTCCGGATGACAGACCAAAAGCAAGTGAGGATTGGCTAATATCAGGACTCCAGGCATAACTATATTCGCCTGTTCCACCTTGTGGGAATACTTCTATGAATCCATCTGAATCACCGTTACAGGTTGGCTTTCCGATTTCAAGATTAAGGAACAAACCTTCTGCCTCAAGATTTACTAATAAAAATGCTATACAACCATTTGCATCCGTTACTGTTACGGTGTATGTTCCTCCAGGCACGCCAGCGATATTCTTTGTTGTAGCACCGTTACTCCATTCATAAGTGTAACCACCCCAGCCACCTGAAACATTAATATTAATCGCTCCATCAGGATTATTTCCATTAGGGTTGGTAATAGAACTAACAGATACACTCAAAGCAGATGAAGGTTGACTTACTATGATATTTTGTGCTACAACTGTATTTCCGGTAGCATCCGTTACTGTTACGGCGTATGTTCCTGGGCAAAGATTATATTGATC
>CAVWXM010000009.1:0-215599 GCA_963759045.1 uncultured Bacteroidia bacterium | reverse complement strand
GCATTAAACTTTACGAATATATTATTATTCACAAATCATGGTGGGATACGGTTGATTATATTGCATCTAATCTTGTCGGTGTTTATTTCAGCAAGTATCCTGATCGAATTGAAGAAATTACATCTGCATGGATGACATCAGGTAATATGTGGTTGCAACGAACATGTATCTTTTCCAGTTAAAGTATAAAGCCAAAACCAATACTTCGTTTTTGGAATCATTTATTGAACCCCTTAGCCGATTCAAACGAATTCTTTATTCGAAAAGCAATTGGCTGGGCTTTAAGAGAGTATTCAAAAACAAATCCTGAATATGTTATTCAATTTGTTAAGAATCATTCTCTTTCAGGGCTTAGCGAAAGAGAGGCCCTGAAATGGATGAAAAATAAATTACTGATCAATTAATTTCCTCTTCAATAATTTTTTCAAATCTATCTTTTCACTGCATTGTTTGAAAAGCTAATTTTCTACATTTGCGTTCTTCATGAATAGCAACTATCTAAAATATCTTGCAGCTTTAATTTTTCTATTAACTATCTTCGGATGTGCCAATAGAGAAAGCACATCTGAGGTTATTGAAGAGTTACTTCCAGAAGTTAATACCAAGCTTTTTACTAACCTTGATAGTATAGTTATTTCTGAGAAGGCGTTAGAATTAGATAACAGGTTTACCTTCCTTCAAAAGAAAACCGGTTTTAACGGCACTGTTTTATATGCCGAAAAAGGTCGTGTTATATTTAAAAAAGCTTACGGTTTTTCCAATGTTCGCTATAAGCGTGATTCATTAAGGACAACTGATGCTTTCCAACTTGCCTCTATTTCCAAGATGTTTACTTCAATGGCTATTATGATACTATATAATGACGGCAAACTGGATTATGATAAAGATATCAGATCATACTTACCTGATTTTCCATATGAGGATGTCACCTGCAGATGGTTGATGACACAGAGAGCAGGTCTTCCAAGGTATATGAGCCTGGCGTTGGACAAATGGCCTAACAAGAAAATTCCCCTTAGCAATGACGATATGTTGGATTTGTTTGTAGAATATACACCTGATGTTTATTTTAAACCTAACAGGGGTTTTCATTATTGCAATACAAATTATGCCATTCTGGCCAACATAGTGGAAGCCATTTCAGGCCAATATTTCGATGAATTCCTGAAAGACCGGTTATTCGATCCACTTGGTATGGATGATTCATTTGTTTATAATATGAGGGACGATTCTGCAGTACCACTTTATATAAATAGGGGGACTCCGGGATTTTATCAGAGGGGTTGGCGATTTCGTGAAATGGAAAATGATTACCTGAATGGTGTGATGGGTGATAAAAACATCTACTCATCAGTTGAGGACATGTATAAATTTGATCAATCACTTGATAAGTTTACAATATTACCAGATTCTGTTATAAGAGAGGCCTTTAAACCAGGTAGTAAAAAATACTGGAAGCGAAAAAATAATTATGGATTCGGCTGGCGAATAAAAGATGGAATGGATAGCACGGTTTACCATTTTGGATGGTGGAAAGGGTTCAGAACATTTTACATCCGTGATATGAAATACAAGAAAACTTTGATTGTTTTAACCAACAAAGATAAAGGGCCCGGTTCTGATAATTTCTGGAATATAATTAAAGCAGATACCTTGCCTCTTGGTCATTATTCAGCTATTCGATAGCTTTTATTTGAATAAAGATTAAGGTACAACAAGCTTAAATCCAACACCATGCACGTTGATCAATTCAACTGTTGGGTCATCTTTTAAATACTTTCGGAGTTTGGTGATGTAAACATCCATTGAACGGGCATTAAAATAACTGTCGTCATACCAGATCTTATTCAGTGCAACAGATCGGTCAAGTACATTATTCATGTTCTGGCATAGCAATTTTAGAAGATCGGCTTCTTTTGAAGTAAGTTTTACCTGGTTTTTTCCATTGTTCAGTAATTGCCTGTTATGATCAAAAGTAAAATTGCCAAAACTAAAAACACTTTCTTCGGTTTTATTACCCTGCCCTGATTCACTCCTTCTGTGAATGGCCTTAATGCGTAACAACAATTCTTCCATGCTAAATGGTTTTGTCAGGTAATCATCAGCTCCAAGTTCAAAACCATAAATCTTATCCTCCTGCATCGATTTAGCAGTAAGAAATAAGAACGGGATTTGCTTATCTATTTTTCTGATTTCTTTTGCCAGAGTGAAACCATCCATCACAGGCATCATGATATCAAGAATGCAAAAATCGAATTCATTTCTTTTAAATGTTTCAAGGGCTTCCTTTCCGTCAATACAAAGTGTAGTGCTGTATCCTTTTGCCTCGAGGTATGCTTTTAGCACACTACCCAGGTTTTTGTCATCTTCTGCTAATAATACATTAATCTTTGTTCCCATTATAATCCTTTATTCGTTAGGTAATCCAATTGTAAATGTCGATCCATGTCCAGGTTCCGAGTCAACACTAATCATTCCATTATGTAATTCAACCGTTGCTTTAACATAACTCAGGCCCAAACCAAATCCTTTAAAGTCATGTACATTACCGGTTGGCACCCTGTATAATTTCTCAAATATTTTTTTCTGGTTGGTTTTGCTGATGCCAATACCATTGTCCTGAACCCGAATCAATAATGATCCGTTTTTGTTGATGGTATTGATCACAATTTGAGGTTTATTGAGGTTGTATTTTAGGGCATTGTCAATCAGGTTAATCATCAAATTAGTCAGGTGAACTTTATCACCAATCAAAAGTGGTTTTGTTGCTTTTAATTGTAAATCAATGGTGCCTCCTTTTTCTTTAGCTGAAATATCTTTACTACTTACAGCCTTTTGGATGATCTCATGCATATTCAACTCAACAAGTTTTAAGCGCAATTGGCCTTTTTCAAGCACAGCTGTCTGTAAAATTTGCTCGGCCATAGTACCCAATCGTTTATTCTCCTCGTTGATAACACTGATATAATTTGTATAAACAATTTCTGACTTTTGAATGTCCTTATCTTTCAACGCCTCGCATGCCAATGCAATGGTTGAAATCGGGGTTTTAAATTCATGGGTCATATTGTTAATGAAGTCATTTTTCATGACAGACAAACGCTTTTGCCTGTTTATGATAAATATGCTGAATGAAAACGAAAATATAATCACTACAAACAAAAACACTGAAATACCTAATAACTTCCATAACTGTCTTACGATAAAGCTTTGCTCGTTGGGAAAGTGTAATAGTAATTTATTGGGATAGGTATATAGTGATCCCAATGGGGATAAATCAAAATAATAACTGTCGTTCAATAATTTATCAGGATACTTGCCGGTTTTTTGCAAGATCATTGAATTGGTTGCCGGGCTGTAAATACCAAATTCATATTTGGTATTAATGTTTTTTCCTTTTAGCTCTTTAGAGATGAGAGAATCTATAAGGTCTTTGCGCTCGTAAAAAAAACTCCCCTGGTCTTTTTCATTATATTTATAAACCAGTTCCTGCAGCGCAATGTTTGCTCTTCCGGTCCTTCGTAACCAATTATCAAAATCATTTGGTGAACTCCATCCGCCCATTCCCATTACAATCACCTGATTGATTGAATCGAATGTTTCATCCATCAATTGGCGTTGCTTATAGATTTTACTTTGGCGGACCACTCTGTCCTGTAGCCTCATCATGTCAAGATCGATAACTACATTATGCATTGCCTGGTCAAGCTCCCTGAAAAAAACAGCTTGTTTAACTTTCACAGCATCCCTGATCCAATAAACCTGAATAATCATCAAGCCAATTGTTGCAAAAGTTACCAACGCAATAATAAGTGTGGTTGTCCACTTGTTCATAAAACAAAAGTATATCATCAATGTGTTGATTTACAGCTTTTAACTTTTATTAACACTTGTTAATCTTGCTTAACATTTCACTATTTGATGTTGTAGTACTTTTGTTCATGGAAGTTTAATTAAGGCTTCCTTCTCCGAACTTCAAAACTTGAGATCGGGGTAAAATTCTGCTTAATTTCATAATTGTTGGTTTTTGGTTAGCGGCTCCCCCAGAGCCGCTTTTTTTATTCAATGGTTTATCATTTTTAACCCTTCAAAAGTTTTACCTTAGCAATCCAGTTTTACAATATTTTGATCAGACCTGAAACCATACAAAGTATTCTTGACTCTTCCCGTATCGAAGAGGTGATCGGAGATTTTGTTACCTTAAAAAAACGTGGAACCAATTACCTTGGTTTGTGCCCGTTTCATAACGAAAAAACACCTTCTTTTTCGGTATCACCCTCAAAAGGAATTTACAAATGTTTTGGTTGTGGTAAAGCAGGTAATGTTGTAAATTTTGTGATGGAGCATGAGCATTATTCATATCCTGAAGCTTTAAAATATCTTGCGAAGCGATACGGTATTGAGGTTGAGGAAGAGGAAGTAACACCTGAAATGCGACAAGAATTGGATGAACGTGAAAGCATGTTTGCTCTAAACAGTTTTGTTACCAAGCATTTTCAGGATAATTTATTTAACTCTTCAGAAGGAAAATCAATTGGCCTTACTTATCTGAAAGAACGCGATTTCCGGGAAACTGCTATTGAGAATTTTCAAATTGGTTATGCTCTCGACAAATGGGAGGCCTATTCCAAACATGCCATTGAAAATGGTTATAAAAAAGAAATCCTGGCTAAGACTGGGTTAAGCATTGATAAAGAAGACAGGCTAATTGACAGGTTCAAAGGACGTGTCATTTTCCCTATTCATAACCTTACAGGCAAGGTTATTGGCTTTGGTGGTCGAATCCTCTCTTCTGAGAAATCTACTGCTAAATATATCAACTCTCCCGAATCAGATATTTACAACAAAAGCAAAGTTTTATACGGAATATATTTTGCAAGAAATGCCATCGTAAAAAAGGATAATTGCTTTCTGGTTGAAGGCTATACAGACGTTATCTCACTTCACCAGGCGGGTATTGAGAATGTAGTGTCATCATCCGGCACTTCACTAACGGTTGACCAGATTAAACTCATCAAGCGATTTACGCCTAATATTACTATTTTGTTTGATGGCGATACGGCTGGTATCAAGGCATCTTTCAGGGGAATTGATTTGATACTTGAACAGGGAATGAATGTAAAAATCGTTTTATTCCCTGAAGGGGAAGATCCTGATTCATATGTACGAAGTCATCGAACAAGCGATGTCGAAGCGTTTATCAAAGAACAAGCAAATGATTTTATCAAATTCAAAACCAATTTACTGCTTGATGAAACAGTAGGTGATCCTGCCGGCAAAGCAGCCCTGATTAAGGAAATTGTGAGCACAATTGCACATATTCCTGACGGGATTGGTCGTTCCGTTTACATCAAGGAATGCAGCATTGTAATGGATATTCCTGAGCAAACTTTAATGAATGAGTTAAACAAGTCGCTCAGGAAAAAACACAGTAGACCAACTTCTCCTTCAAACGAAGATTTTCCAGTAATTGAGGAAAAAAGAATACAGCCAAGTCAGATTGAAATTGATCCGCTTGAAATTACAGCACTGGAAAATGAAATTATGAAATTGATTTTAAACTTTGGTCAACTAAATATCACAGTTGAGAATGAAGAAACCGAAAAGGGAGAGGAGTGGAAAATTGTTGATTATCTAATTTCTGATTTCCGAAATGATCAAATTAAATTTGAAAATCCGGTTTTCAATGAAATTTTAAAAGAGTTTGAAAATGCGATGGAGAAGAACCATGCCATCGACAGCGCTTATTTTATAAATCATCCTTCAAAAAGGATTTCTTCAGCTGTGGTAGAATTACTTGCCGATAAAGAACAATTGAGTGACAACTGGAAAAAGAATAAGATATTTGTTAAAAAGGCTGAGGACAATCTCGAAGAATATTTTGATTCAATAATACTTCCTCTTAAGTCACGACTGATTGCAAAGATGTTAAAAGATATTGGCCAGCAAATTAAATTATCAGATAATGATTCTGAACGTATGTTGCTTATGCAAATCTATCATGAACGCAAGCAAATTCAGACTAATATTGACAAGAACAGGGATCGGGTTTTCAACCACTAAAATGATATAAAAAACATAGCCGCGAAAAAATCCTTGCGAATCTTTACGCGGCTCACCCGTTTCGCTGCCGTAGCTTTGAAACTTGTGGCAAGTTATGTTTGAGGCTGTTTACTTGGTTCGACCTCGTAAGGCTTCCCCTTTCTTCAGGCTTTAGAAATCGTGTCCTCTTGCGATTTCACTTTTTCTCTCTCCCGGTCTCAGCTTTCTCAGTGTTTTTATCCTCTCGGATGTCTTCGCTGATTCTGAATTTGCTTCTGCTTGCGCTTCTGCTTCTTCGTCCCCGGTCCCTCTTGCGAGTTGTGGCCTTTCCTGATTCGGCTTCGTCCTGATTGCTCGGGCATTGTCCTCCTCCTTCCAGATGGCTCGTTCCGGCATCAGCTTGCGCTTTTGCTTTCCCTTGCCAGGCTTACTAAAACCTGCCTTTTATCTTCGCTTGCTGACACAAATATACAGCATTATTTTTATTCATTACAAATAATCAATAGTGTCTTAAACACACATTATTTCAACAGTTGTTATTAACAATTGTTAATAATTAACAACTAATTGTTATTGCGTTTTTTAGAGAAGAATTCTTGTAATATCGAGGCACTTTCTGTTTCCATAATACCCCCAATTATTTCTGTGGATGGATGCAAAACAGATTTGTTTTTTAACGAAAAGCCCCTTTTTTTATCATATGCCCCGAATACAATTTTACTGATTTGGGTCCAATACGATGCACCGACACACATCACACAGGGCTCAAGCGTTACATAAAGAGTGCAATCCAAAAGGTATTTTCCGCCGATGTAATTAGCAGCAGAGGTAAATGCCTGCATCTCGGCATGTGCAGTAACATCAGTTAAGGTTTCTGTCAAATTATGCCCCCTGGCAATGACTTGCTGATTATAAACAACGACTGCTCCAACAGGTACCTCATCTTTATCGAAAGCCTTTTTTGCTTCTTTCAAAGCTTCTTTCATGAAATATTCGTCTGAGAAAATGGAAAGTGTCATTATTTCTTTATATTTTACTTTGCCCTTACTCCCCCTTTCCCAAGCGGGACAGTGGTCATTATATCTTATGTTTTTCTTAGTCCAAACTCCCCCTTTCCCAAAGGGGGCCGGGGGGATTCTTATCTTCAGTATTTTTAAGCGTCGACGCTTAAACCATTTTTGTCAATAGATTTAGTTTTCGTCATTCTAACTCCTATAATTAATACAAGACTTCCGATAATAAAAGCTGGCACAAACGATGTCTTGGCCTGGAATTGCTCAGGAAACATAATTCCCCAGGTAAAAAGTGATGTGTTGATTATAAAGGCAACCAGTATACTTGCCAGTGCTGCCTTTCGGTAAGAAAAGGCATTCTTTTTTATCAATGCAAGCAGGGTAATTGGCGCAAATATGGTTATTGTGGAAATACCTACCACCATTAAGTCAACAATATTTGGAAACACAAGCGCTATAAAAAGTGCAATAATGCCAAAAATAATGGTTGCTATCCTGATCATGTTGTGCGCTTTTTCTTTTGACACCTCTCCTTTTTTCTTTCCCCATCCCACAAAATCCTTAACAGCAGAAATGGATATTATATTCAGAAAACTATCTCCCGACGACATTAAAGCCGAAAGGAGACCAACAACTGCAAATGCCATAATGAATCCCGTACTGTGCCTGTTAATAAAAAGATAGGCAACATCAGCAGATTCTTCCTGTGGTAAATCATAATCAAGAATGAGTTTCATGGCCATGCCAACAAGAGGAAAAATAAAATAGAATGGAAGCATCCCTATTCCAGTCCAGAAGCTTACCCTCTTTGCTACTTTTTCACTCTTCGCAGCAAGTAATCTTTGCCATACATCCATACGGACCAATACTGACCACGGAAGAAAAATCATGGTGCCGATTAAAAATCCTAGCCCTAACTGGGTGCCATTCAACATTTCTGCCGGTAAATCATTCAGTCGGCTAAATGATTCAGTGTCCGAAATAATCCCGGGTATAAAAATGACAAAGATCATGATTACAATCGCAATAAACTGAATTGAATCGGTAATAATAACACCTGACAACCCTGCTATTGCAGTATACAATATGATAATAACCGCTGAAATAATTGCTGCTGTATTATAACCGATTTCAAATGAGAATTTCAATAAACTAGCCATTGCAACGAATTGGGCGCAGAGGATGAAAAAGAAAATGAACACATTTACACCACTAACAGTAGCTGAGAATATTTTTGAGAATGTAGGTTCTTCCGAAGAAGTAAACTTATGATTCAGGTAATGCGGGAAGCTATAAATATTGTGTTTTGCACCATACACCCTAATCCTGGCTGCAAAACGAATCAGCAGCATAAAACCAATAACGTATCCAATGCCAATAGCTACAGCAGCGAAACCTGATTCGTAACCAAGGGCCATTAATGCAATAGAAGTACCACCGCCAACCAATGTAGCGAGCATGGTAAAAACCAATGGAAGTGTTTTGGTATTTCGATTGTTTACGAGGTATTGATCAAAATCGGAGGTCCGCAAATGCCGTAATGCCAGTACAACAATCACCAATAAATAAATAACTATCCAGACAATTAACCAATTCATAGGCAGGAGACAAAGATGGTAAAAATTTTATTGATCGATTTAATTTCCTGAATCGAATCTTTCCTTGATATAATCATTTAATTCTGTTAAAGATGAAATTTCCTGCGAAGCATTACCCGACCTTACATAAAACTTTTCAATCTGCTGGCCTTGTTTATCCTTTGTTTTCATAAATAAGGCCCTGTTTCCTGGTAATACCTGAATGACACAAATTACATCACTCCCAATTTTTGGCAATTGCATTTGTAAATACCTGTTCGAAAATTTAATGCCATACTGGTTATTGATCATTTTTCGCAAATGCAATTCAAAATAATCAGCATCCTGTTTTTTTAAGGTTTTAAAGTCGGGTTCAAGGCCAATAATTTCGAGATCGTCATTTACACCTATAAGTAGGGTACCTCCTTTTGCATTGGCAAATGCCGCAATGCTTTTCATAATGACATCTTCCAGCACCTTATTTACCTTTTCATCCCTGTAATCCCATCTTAAGGATGACTTAAACTCAATATGTTCAGTTTCCCCATTTGCTATCAGCTTTGTAATTTCTTCATTCGTCAACGGTTTTAAACTTGCTTTAACTTTAGTTCGCTGCTTTTTAAATTTATTGAAGGTGTTTAGAAAGATAAAAAGAGCGAAAAGCAGACACAGTAATGCCACATACAAATATGCTTCGTCAACTTTTTTCTTTGAATCGATCAAGCTATCTCTAGCAATTGTTAACACGAATCCATTCACTCCTAATTGAGGCATAATGGTGTTAAACCTCGAATAATATTGCATATTGAATTCATTAAAATTAAAAGTATGAGCCTGTTGATTAAACGATTTCTTCCAAAGCTGAAAATTAGTACCCACTATTGTTTCAAGTGTCCTTAATCTGGAAATCAAAGCCGTATCTTTTGTTCTAATAGGACTTACAATATTTTCATCTTCAGTTAATATTGAAACAAGTGGGTTTTCGAATAGTAACGCCCTTGAAAACCTGTTGCTTATTTCTGATGTTTTATAAATCAAAGCAGCGGTATCAATATCATCTCCAGTAACAATTTTAAAAACATGAAACAAAAGATCTTGCCGGTCGGGTAAAGTGCTTTTTACTCCACGCCACACGTACTCATCCCCTAACAATTGAGTAGTCTTAGCTGAGCCAAAATTATTTTCATTCATAAAATTATTGTAGGTATCAGTCCAGTTTCCGTTGGGGATTGGTTTCAGGTTTTTGTCTATACGTTGCCAGTTGATTAAACTATCCCTTAAACTATTGTGGGTATAAATCCATGAATTTTGATCGCGGAAAATTACATAATTCATATTGTCGCCAAAAAGAACAACACCGTAAAGAATGTCTCTTTTTCCGGTCAGTTCTGCGAAATATTGATTCAGGCTGTCCACGGGAAAAGCATCAACATTAATATGCGAAACATCAGTTTTTAACTTTTCAACTGTGGATTTTACATCTCTTAAAAATAGCTTCAAGATAGGTTTGAATTGTTCCGAAGCACTAAAAATGATCTTTTCAGGATAAGGTTTATTATTTACATTTTTAATATAAAGAAATCCGCTGACTAATGCCAAAATTATAAGTATAATCGCTATCCAGCTTCCTGGTTTTTTAATCATGCGCACGAAATTTATGGATTAAAAATAATCTATTCTTCCAAATACCTGATATTCCGTTTAAGTCCTTTGAATCCTGTTCTTTGGACAGCACTTTTCTCAAATAGTGAATTGAATTTTTTTTCATTTAAAAGATGCCAGTCATCCTTTTTCATCTTTAATAATTCATCCGTTAATTTAAATTGTGGTTCTTTATGAATTTCTGGCTCCCTATTCCATGGGCATACCTCCTGACATATATCACAACCAAATATCCAATCATTAAATTCATTTTTGAAAGAAGTATGTATATCACCCTTATTCTCGATTGTCAGATACGATATGCATTTTCTTGCATCCAGCTTAAAAGGTTCCAGTGCATTAGTAGGGCAGGCATTAATGCAAAGTGTGCAACTGCCACAGAAGTTTTTTTCAGCTATATTTTTGAATTCTTCAAACTGAAGATCAATAACAATATGTCCGATAAAAAAATAACTTCCACCTTTCCGGTTGATCAGCAAGGTGTTTTTCCCGATAAATCCTAATCCGCTTTTATGAGCCCATGCCCGATCAAGCATAGGGGCTGAATCAACAAAAACCCGTGCTTTCCTTTTTCCGGTATGCTCCTCAATAACATGTAAAAGCTGATACAGCTTATCCTTCACAACAGGGTGATAATCTGTGCCGTAAGCATACATCGAAATTTTATAATTGTTTTCTTCCGGCAGCTTTTCCTTTGTAGCATAAGGATACAGATACGGTGATTACTGATTGAGCGCCATCGACTAGTTTTGTTGGGTCATAACGCTTTTCCTTATTATTCTCCATCCAAAGCATATCAGCATGCATTCCTTTTTCAAGCCATGTTTCAACCCTTTGCTCATCATCTTCCAAATGTTCGGCTTTCGAAATTCCACATGCAAAAAAACCAAACGATTTGGCTTTTTCTTGTATATAAGATATATCTAGTAATCGCTGTTTCTCAGGGATTGCCATCATTAATTATTAATAGCTTATTAAAATAATTTTCCCGGGTCGGGGATAAATGCTTTTCCAAGGTGTTTATACGCAAGTTCTGTTGCTTTTCGCCCTCGAGGTGTACGCATGATATAACCCTCCTGAATTAAGAAAGGCTCATAAACCTCTTCAATTGTTCCAGATTCTTCACCGACAGCAGTAGCAATGGTTGACAGGCCAACTGGTCCGCCTTGAAACTTCTCAATGATAGTAACCAAAATTTTGTTGTCCATTTCATCAAGCCCGTATTTGTCAACATTTAATGCTTCCAATGCATGTTTGGAAATTGACATATCGATATGGCCTGTTCCTTTAATTTGTGCAAAGTCTCTAACCCGCCGCAATAATAAATTGGCAATTCGTGGTGTTCCTCTGCTTCTGCCTGCAATCTCAAATGTTGCATCCTCATCAATATTTACTTTCAGAATTGAGGCGGAACGTTTAACAATACCTGCCAAAGTTGGTGTATCGTAATATGAAAGCCTTAAGTTGATTCCAAAACGTGATCGCAATGGAGCTGTGAGCAAACCTGAACGGGTTGTTGCGCCAATTAATGTAAATGGATTTAACTTTATTTGTACTGAACGTGCATTAGGTCCTGTTTCAATCATGATGTCAATCTGGAAATCTTCCATGGCCGAATACAAATATTCTTCAACAACCGGACTTAATCGATGAATTTCATCAATAAACAAAACATCATTATCATTTAAATTGGTAAGTAAACCAGCCAGATCACCTGGTTTATCTAAAACTGGTCCTGAAGAAGTAATGATACTAACTTCTAATTCATTGGAAATAATGTATGAGAGTGTTGTTTTTCCAAGACCCGGTGGTCCATGGAGCAATACATGATCAAGCGCTTCTTCCCTTTGTTTGGCCGCTTCAACAAAAATCTTCAGATTTTCAACTACTTTAAGTTGACCGGCAAAACTTTCGAAGCGCCCCGGCCTGAGTACTTTTTCAATTTCAATTTCTGCACTACTCAGATGATCCTTTGTAGCTTCCAGATTTTCATTCATTATAGCCTTTATTATAACGCAAAAGTAACAATTAGTTCGACAATTTATCGCTGTTGAATTTATGAGAAATATACAGACAAGGCACCTTACCCTCTTTGCAAACACACAGTTGCAGGTCTTACTGCATATCAAAAAAAACCTTACATTAGCTACATGAACTAACTTGATGTAAAACCCATGGAGCTAACAAGCTGTATTTGAAAGCCCAACAAACACAACTGCCATGAAAACGATACTTGTTGCAAACGACTTTTCCAAAAACGCAGAGCACGCACTTGAATATGCCTTGATTTTTGCAAAAAAACTTAACTCAGGAATTCATTTGATATGGGTTGATAGCACAGTAAGTGATGAGATGGCTGTTGATACAATTGACCGCGACCTCAGAAAAGAGGTTAAAGCATATGCTGATATGTTGATTGAAAAGTATCAGCCACAACTTGAGACCGGTAAAATTGAAATGCTCTATCGAAAAGGAAAAGTTTACCAGGAAGTGACTAAAGCAGCCCGGCACATTAAGGCTGAAATGATTTTTGCCGGGACCCATGGTGTTTCGGGCTACGAGCAATATTGGATTGGAAGCAATGCATACAGAATTGTTACACAGGCACCTTGCCCGGTTGTTACTGTAAGACGCGATTATGAATTTAAAGATACCATTAAAAGCATTCTGTTACCAATCGACAGTTCTTTAGAAACAAAACAAAAACTACCATACACTTGCGAGATGGCCATTAATTTTGGTGCTCAAATTCATTTATTGGCCATTTATAATTCACCCTTAAATGTTATCAAAAAACGAATTGATAGCATTGCTCGTGAAGCAGAGAAATGCATGAATGAAAAGAAAGTGAACTACGTACTTGAGCATCTTGATGCGGATAATGTAGCATCTTCGATTTTGGATTATACAAATAAGAATGATATTGATATTATTGCAATTATGACTGATCAGGGAACTACAACAGCGAATAAATTTTTAGGCCCCTATTCACAACAATTAATTAACAATTCAATCGTTCCAGTAATGAGCGTTAGAGCAAAAGAATATCATTAAGCTTATAGTAAGAAAGAATATGAAAAGTAGTAAATATCTGTTAATTATTTTGCTTATTACGGCATGGGCTGTCAATGGCCAATCAAACCAACAGGGAGAACTTACGATTAAAGGTGATCCTAGAATTGATAGTCTGTTACAGCTACATATTGCATATAATGAAGTGTTTTCTGTTATGCCCGGTTATCGAATTCAGATATTTATGGAATCGGGTAATGAAGCATTAAATACTGCTGAAGAAATAAAAGAAGCATTTGCCGAAAAATACAATAATACACCAGCCTATCTAATTTTTGCTGCACCTTATTACCGGGTGCGTGTCGGCGACTTCAGAACACGGCTGCAAGCAGAAAAATTCTTGCAAAAAATTAACCGAGATTATCCAAATGCATGGGTAATTAAAGATGATATAAATTTTCCTGAATTGACAAATTATCAAAAACTTCACGATTATGAATAAAACAATAGTTGTTGGAATTGATTTTTCCGACTGTTCAATCAATGCCCTAGAACACGCCATTACAATTGCACAAAAAGCCAGATCAGGAATAACTTTGGTTTGGGTAAACCATCTTGATTATTCAAAAGAAATTTTTGCAACAGAGCCAAAACAGTTGATTAAAGAAGTGGAAGAACGGTTCGAAGAATTGATCAAAAAATACAAAACCCAGTTGCACGGCAAACCCATTGATTATATAATTCGTAAAGGCAAGGTGTATAAAGAAATTTGTAATGCTGCAGAAGAATTAGATGCTTTTATGGTGGTGATTGGTACGCATGGATCATCAGGATTCGAAGAGTTTTGGATTGGTAGCAATGCAAACCGTGTTGTGTCGAGTAGTAAACGACCTGTTGTTACTATTCGTGGTGGGATTGATGTGGGTAGAGATTTGAAAAGAATAGTTATGCCATTTGACAGCACCAAGGAAACTCGTCAGAAACTACCTATTACTGCGTTACTGGCCAGGCATTTTAATTCAGAAGTACATATACTGGGGTTATTCACTTCAACGCTTGATGATATTAGATACAGGATCAGAAATTACGTAGCACAAGCTGAAGATTATTTCAAAGAAAATAATGTTAATTACGTCATAACATATCTTGAAGCTGATAACATTTCAGAGACAACACTTAATTATGCAAAAAAAATTAATGCGAATCTGATCACTATAACAACTGAGCAGGAAGTCGAGTTATCTAATTTATGGTTAGGGCCATACGCTGCACAAATGGTTAATCATTCGCCAATACCAGTGCTTAGTATTCATGCCGACAAAGGCTATCTTTATCAGGTATAACAAAAAAAGCCGTCGTGATAGACGGCTTTTTTATTAAATCTTAATCTCTTCTCCGTTTTTATTTAAAAACTGGTATTCAAGCAAATGGTAATTTTTCATTTCCTTGATTTTAATCCATCGCTTGTATTTCATATACCATTTCATCTGGATTGATTTTAATCCGCCTTTTTTGAAATATGATTGGATAAACGGATGAACCGTTAAAGTTAACGATTTCTCATTTTGATCCTGAATTAGATAGTTCAAGTTATTTTCAATGTCATCTATCAGAATCATGCTGCTTTTTACCTCACCACTGCCTTTACAAACCGGACAAGTTTCCAATACGGGAACCATCATTTCAGGACGAACCCTTTGACGGGTTATTTGCACCAACCCAAATTTACTTGGTGGAAGGATGGTATGTTTAGCTGTGTCTTTCGCCATTTCTTCCTTAAGCTTTACGAATAAAGCCTTCCTGTTTTTAGCGAGCTGCATATCAATGAAATCTACAACAATAATTCCGCCCATATCACGTAAACGAAGTTGGCGAGCAACTTCAGCAGCAGATTCAACATTAACTGTTAGGGCATTTTCTTCCTGAGAATGTTCTTTGTTTACGCGATGCCCGCTATTAATGTCAATTACATGTAAGGCCTCTGTGTGTTCAATAATGAGGTAAACACCGCTTTTGATCGTAACCGTTTTTCCAAATGAATTTCTGAGCTGTTTGTCAATACCATAATATTCAAAGATTGGAGCTTTACCCTTATATCTTTTTACAATATCCTTTTTTTCAGGGGAGATTGTTTCGAGAAGAGTCCTGGCTTCTTCATAAAGCACCGGATCGTTAATATAAATGTTATTAAACGATTCGTTCAGGTTATCGCGTAGCATGGCAGAAGTACGATCCAGTTCACTCAGTACTTTTTGAGGAGCAATTAAGTGTGGAAGCTTTTTATTGATTCTTTCCCATTTTTGAACGAGATTTCTCAGGTCAGTATCCAACTCAGCTACTTTTTTATTTTCAGCAACTGTGCGGATGATAACACCGTAATTATTTGGTTTTATGCTGAGCATAAGCCTTTTAAGCCGGTCTCTTTCCTCTTTGCTTTTTATTTTCTGGGATATAGATATTTTATTCGAGAAAGGGAGTAAAACAATAAATCGTCCGGGGAACGAAATTTCAGTGGTGATTCGTGGTCCTTTGGTTGAAATGGGTTCTTTCGCAATCTGTGTAATAATTTGTTGACCCGAAGTCAACACCTGGGTAATTTTACCGGTTTTCTCAATATCTCGTTCCGGTTTAAATCTTTCAATAGAAGGTGAATGCAATTTCTCTTGAATTGCGAGCCGGGTAAACTTGTTTAATGATCTTACCTGCGGACCAAGATCAAGATAATGAAGAAAAGCATCCTTTTCATGACCTACATCCACAAAAGCCGCATTAAGACCCGGCATTATTTTTTTAACCTTCCCCAGGAAAACGTCACCAACACTAAAGTTGTTGTTATTTTGCTCTTTATGGAGTTCTACAAGAACTTTGTCCTCAAGCAGTGCAATATTAACCTCCGAAACATTTGAATCTATAATTAATTCTTTGTTCACATTAAATCTTATAAAGTGTTACAACTACAGCCACTCTATTTTGTAGCTCTTGTTTACGAGGGGATAAACTGCTGTTAAGCAAACAAATAGTCGAAAAGAAGATAATAAAAACGATAACACAGTGCTAATAAATAGCACTGTGTTATCGATATGCTTTTAAGAAATGTTATTTCTTTTTATGCCTGTTTTTACGCAAACGTTTTTTCCGTTTGTGTGTTGCCATCTTGTGTCTTTTCCTTTTTTTTCCGTTTGGCATAATATTTTTCTTTAGGATTTATTATTAACTGTTACCTTTTACTTCGTTTACAAAAGTTTTAGCTGGTTTAAAAGCAGGAATCTTATGCGCTGGAATAATAATAGTAGTATTCTTCGAAATATTGCGTCCAGTTTTTTCAGCTCTTTCTTTAATGATAAAGCTACCAAAGCCTCTTAAGTAAACATTTTCACCATTCACCATCGTATCTTTTACTGTTTCCATGAAAGATTCTACTACTGCTTGTACGGCAACTTTTTCAATTCCGGTTTTGTTGGCAATTTCTGTTACAATTTCTGCTTTTGTCATGTTATTATTTTTTAATTGATTAAATATTAGAATTTTATTCGGCTCGCAAAAATATAACTTTTTTAGTAACATTGTAGTTTTCAATTTATTTTTTTTCAATCTAATTACTTATTAATAAGACTATTCGATAACCAATGGCAGATTTTGGCGAACAATTGATAAAATGGTACGAAGTAAATAAACGAAATTTGCCTTGGCGCAACACCCGTGATCCCTATAAAATTTGGCTCTCTGAGATCATTTTACAGCAAACAAGAGTTGAACAAGGGCTAAATTATTACCTGAAATTTGTTGACCATTATCCTGATGTACAAAAACTTGCTTTGGCAAGACAAGATGATATTTATAAACTTTGGCAAGGCTTGGGTTATTATAATAGGGCAAACAATATGATGATAGCGGCAAAAACAATCGTTAATGAATTCGATAGCAACTTACCTGCTGATTATCACGCTTTACAAAAAATCAGGGGTATAGGTAGTTATACTGCTGCTGCCATCGCGTCAATTGCATTTGGTATATCAAAGCCGGTTGTTGATGGTAACGTTTTCAGGGTTTTATCACGCATATATGCAATAACCACGCCTATTAACACCACTACAGGAAAAAAAGAATTTGAACATCTTGCCTCAATTTTGATGTCGGATCATAAACCGGGAACATTCAATCAGGCATTGATGGAGTTTGGCGCATTGTTTTGCAAACCAAAAAATCCTGATTGTCCGCAATGTATTTTCAACGACAGATGCCTTGCATGGCAAAATAAATCAGTAACCCAATACCCGGTAAAGAACAAAAAGAAAGCCGTTAGAAAACGCTATTTCTACTATTTTGTAGTTAAATCAGTTGAAAATAATGAATCATTTCTCCTACTACAGAAACGAGGAGAGAAAGATATCTGGAAAAATCTTTACGAGTTTCCTTCTGTAGAATTTTCAAAAAAACTGGATGTTGACGTGGCCTTAACTCAATTTAAAGCAAAAAACCTAATAAAGCTGGATAATTATCAAATCAATAATATTTCAAACAGCTATACACATCAATTAACTCACCAACAAATAAATGCCGTTTTTATCAATCTAATTGTGAATAAAATTGAAAAAATAGAAGCTGAAAATTCAATACTTTTGGTCAATCAAAATGAAATAACTAATTATCCTGTATCCCGGTTAATTGAAAAGTATATGCAGGATCAAAAAATGATTTAAACAAATTATGGCAGGCTTAAACAAAGTAATTTTAATAGGAAGAGTTGGTAAAGATCCCGATACTTTTCAGTTTGACGATGGAACAAAAAAAATGAGTTTTTCTTTGGCTACAACTGAAAGCTATCGCGACAAGAGTGGAGAATGGAAAGATTCAACCGAATGGCATAATGTGGTTGGCTATCGGTATTTAGCTGAAAAAAACATCGCCAAGGGTGATTTGCTATATGTTGAAGGGAAAATAAAGTCAAGAAAATACAACGATAAAGACGGAAACGAAAGATATATCACCGAAATCGTTTCTGAAAAGATCAATATCCTGATCAGGCATCAGGCTGGTACTGGCGGAAACTTTACTCCTCAACAAGGTGCACAGGATAATAATACCGATATTCAAAAAACGGCGGAGGCTCCGGAAGATGACCTTCCCTTCTAAATATCAGTCTTTGATACAGATGAATACTTTTCTTAGTATTTTTGCCGCAATTAAATAATTAATTAAACCACGTGGAAGACGCGGATTTAGACCCTTACCTCACCCATCTTGCTGTTGTGACAGAACAGTTTTTTATAGGTTTTTCAATAGAAGCAATCGTTTCAATAATTGTGATGATTATCCTGATTATTGCATCCGGCATGGTATCAGGATCTGAGACTGCTTTCTTTTCATTAACACCAGCCAATATGGATACGCTGAGGTCAGGAACTCACCGCAACGATAAACTCATTCTTCAGCTTCGCGAGAAACCCAAGAGGCTATTGGCTACAATTCTTATTAGTAACAATTTTATCAATGTTGCCATTGTAATTCTATCCACATACATAACAACTCTCTTATTCAATTTAAACACCTTCCCAGTGTTAACCTTTGTTTTACAGGTTATTATAATTACTTCTGTAATTCTCGTTTTTGGTGAAATTATACCAAAGATATTCGCCAACAAAGAACCCCTTGCCATTGCCAGCTTGATAGCCAGACCGATGAAAACCCTGGTTGCTTTTTTCAAACCAATGAGTTCAATACTTGTTAACTCTACCTCATTTATCGATAAACGGATGGGTACAGGAGGTCATAACTTTACAATGAGCGAGTTGTCTGAAGCCATTGATCTTACAGTTGATGAAACAGCTCCAGAAGAAGAAAAAATGATTTTGAAAGGAATTGCCAAATTTGGTGAGATTGAGGCGAGTGAAATCATGCAATCAAGGGTAAATGTTACCTCTATCGATGGTGCACTTTCATTTAACGAAATGAAAGAAATTGTATTGGCTTCAGGTTTCAGCCGAATTCCAGTATTTGAAGAGACTTTTGATAAGGTGTTAGGTATTCTATATATTAAAGATCTTCTTCCCTACCTCGATCAGAATGAAAAACCAGACTGGCCCAGGCTAATCAGGCCTGCTTTCTTTGTTCCGGAGAACAAAAAAATAAATGACCTGTTACAGGAATTCAGAACAAAAAAAATTCATTTAGCCATCGTTGTTGACGAATATGGAGGTACTTCGGGAATCATTACGCTGGAAGATATTATCGAAGAAATAGTTGGTGAGATTAGTGATGAATTTGATAAAGATGAGCACCAGTTTAAGTTCAAAAAAATATCCTCATTGTCATATTTGTTTGAAGCAAAAACGCCGCTAAATGACCTATGTAAAATATTGGAAATCACTGATGATTATTTTGATGAAGTGAAAGGTGAATCTGATTCTTTAGGCGGATTAATTCTTGAAATAGAAGGTGTTATACCAGAAAAAAACACTATTGTTAGTTACAAACAATACGAGTTTACAATTACCGATGCCGATACCCGTAAAATTAATGAAGTGAAAGTGAAGATTAATAAAGAAAGATAAATTTTGGGTATTCAAAAACATATCATACCTTCTATCGCGTTATTGGCCATAATTATATACTCATGCGGCCAACATTACACACCAAAACCAAGAGGCTATTTCAGGATTGATTTGCCTGAAAAAATATATACTTTAACTGATAGCGCTTTCCCTTACCAATTTGAAAAACCCGTCTACACTTCCATAACCAAAGACCCCTATTCACCGAACGAAAAATACTGGATCAACCTGAATTTTCTACCTTTTAATGCAACACTGCATATCAGCTACAAACAAATTGAAGGAAACCTGATCACCTACCTGGAAGATGCGCATAAACTGGTAACCAAGCATATTCCGAAAGCTGATGCCATTTATGATAGCCTTGTTGTTGACAGGGATCGGAACCTATTTGGATTGATTTATGAAATTGAAGGTAGTGGCGCGGCATCACCTTACCAATTCTTCCTCACAGATAGTCTCTCACATTTTGTTCGAGGAGCACTTTATTTCAATTCGGTTCCTAATAACGATTCTTTAGAACCTGTCATTAATTTTATAAAAGATGATATTGAACATCTGATCAATACATTTCAATGGAAAGACATAAAGCAACCAAATTAATATTTGATAGTCAACACATTTAACACTGTTTTAAAAATTATTTATATGAAACAAGCATTTACTTTCTTATTCCTCTTAACAATTGGATTAAGTCTTTTCTCACAGGTTCAATATTCAAAAGTCAGGATTGATTTGCAACAAATCGAATTAAGCGATTTAGCTTCAATAGGAATTGATATTAATGAAGGTATCCTTAAAAAAGGTGCCTATTTTGAGACGGATCTTTCTGAATTTGAAATAAGGAAACTTTCGGAGAATAACATTTCTGCTGAAATTTTGATCAAAGACGTTGCAAAATTTTATTCAGAGCGGGCGGCAGCAGAAAAAAATCTCGAAATCAACCGTAATACTGATGATGAATGGGTTGTTCCTGAAAATTGGGAATATGGTTCCATGGGAGGTTATTATACCCTGGATGAGATTTACAGTGAGCTTGATGATATGCTCACAATGTATCCTGATTTAATCTCTGCTCGCGAAGCTATTTCAGATGATACATTAACGCATGAGGGCAGAAAACAATATTGGTTAAAGATATCGGATAACCCGAATACGGACGAGGATGAGCCAGAAGTACTTTATACTGCAGTGCACCATGCACGTGAAGCGATTAGCCAGCAGCAAACTATTTTTTATATGTGGTATCTGCTCGAAAATTACGACACTAACGAAGAAATTCAACGCATTGTTGACAATACAGAACTATATTTTGTCCCGGTAATTAATGTGGATGGTTATGCCTATAATGAACTTACCGATCCTAATGGTGGCGGTATGTGGCGAAAAAACAGGCGTGATAATGAAGATGGCACTTTTGGTGTTGATCCAAACAGAAATTATGGTTATTTCTGGGGGCTGAACAACGATGGATCCTCACCCTATACATCTGATGAAACTTATCGCGGACCCGGACCATTTTCAGAACCGACAATAAAAAATATGCGCGATTTCTGTAATGATCATGAATTTTTAATCGCTCTAAATTATCACTCATATTCCAATCTCCTTTTGTCACCATGGGGATTCACGGCTGATCCACCTCCTGATAATGACCTTCTTCTTGCCTATGGTGAACTTATGACCAAAGAGAATAACTACACTTACGGACCAGGTAGCACTACCATCTATCCAACCAATGGTGGATCAGATGACTGGATGTATGGCGAACAGGACACGAAAGATTTAATCTTCTCCTATACTCCTGAAGTAGGTGGAGGAAATGATGGGTTTTGGCCTTCAGTTTCTAGAATCATCCCGCTTTGCCAGGAACAAATGTGGCAAAACCTGACAGCTGCAAGGTTGGTTGGCAACTATGGTGTAGTTAAGGATGTTAGTCCTATGGTTACTGAAGAAATTGAAAATCATGCAGTATTTAATACCACTAGGCTTGGATTGGCAAATACAGAAACTTTTACTGTTTCTATTGCAGCACTTGATGAATACATTGTTGAAGTTGCTGATCCTGCTATATTTAATAATATGGAACTGCTTGCCACCTTAACCGATAGCATCAGCTATATGCTCGACGCAGGCATTGAAAACGGTACAGTATTTCGTTATTTGATTTCTCTGGATAATGGTGATTTTGTGATTTCAGACACCATCACAAAAGTGTTTGGAACAGAATTGGAAATATTTATTGACAATGGTGAAACAACCGAAAACTGGACCTCACAAAAATGGGATATTACCGACCAAGAGTATTTTTCTCCTTCCTTTTCAATAACTGATTCTCCAAACGGTGATTATCAGCATGGTGAAAACAGCACCATCATGCTTGATACTACCATCAGTTTGAAAGATGCCAGCCTTGCTTTTTTACGATTCTGGGCAAAATGGGATATCGAAGCGGGTTATGATTATGTTCAACTTTCTGCAAAAGAAGAAGGAACGAATAATTGGATTCCTTTGCATGGAAAGTATTCATCATATGGTAATTACTATCTTGGCCAGAATGATCCGGTTTATGATGGTACACAAAATCAGTGGGTTCAGGAAGAGATTAACCTGGTTGATTTTGCTGATATGAACATAACACTGCGCTTCCAGTTATATAGCGATGATTATGTTAAAGAGGACGGCTTCTATTTTGATGATTTGACGATTTCGGTCATATCTTCCATCACTGGTATCAATCCAAATTACACATCCAATTTATTTGTATCGGATGCTTTTCCAAATCCAACCCAGGATGCATTTAGTATACAGTACAACTTGAAAAATACTGAACATGCTGTATTTGAATTATTTGATTTGTCAGGGAATATGCTCAAGACACTTGAGATTAATGACAAAAAGGGTTTACTCAATATCAATGTGCAAGATTTTCCAAATGGTATTTATTATTATCGTTTGATAAATGGTGACCAGGTGTCAAAATCTTCCAAGTTGATAAAACTATAAGATTGATCTGAAAAATCAACAAACCCGGATCTATGAAGGTTCGGGTTTTTTGTTTGAATTAGATTTTCCTTCCAACATAATTCATTACTTTTGGCTACTCCTAATAAATCAAAAAAATGTAGTATAATCTTGGCATTTGTCAATTAAAATAGAGGAAGGGCAATGATCGGAACCATTAAAATAGGCAGGTTAAAATGGCTAAATATTAGTACCCCTTCTGAGGAGGATCTAGAATTTCTTGAACACACTTACCATTTTCACCCACTCGATATAGAGGATTGCCGGCAAACAAACCAGCGATCGAAAATTGATATTTACGACGATTACTATTTTATTATTCTTCATTTCCCGGTATTAGACCGACAAAATCGTTTTATTAAAACACGAGAAGTCAAAATTTTCTGGGGCGAAGATTACCTTATTTCGGTTGGCAAATCACACTGGGTACTTGACAAGATGTTTGAAGATGCACTGGAGCAGGACGAGCGTGGTGAAGATTTTGAGATTGGAACTTCGGATGCTTTGCTGTATATGATTTTGGAACGATTGATGAATGAGACAATCTATCTTCTTCGTAAAGTTGGCCTTGAACTCGAATTAATTAACCGTGAATTATTTAGCGGAAGAGCCGAGAAAACCATTGAAAGATTATCTGTTACACGAAAAAATATCATCTTACTGAACACCATGTTAAAACCGCAACTTCGGGTGATGAATAAATTTGAATCCGGTGTTGTAAAAGGTTTCGCTGACAATATGGAAGATTACTGGGGTAATATTCTTGACTATTACAATCGGATGTGGGACATGACCGAGGATTATGGCGAATTGATCGAAGGATTATCAACAACTTTTGATTCGATGCAGACCAATAAAACCAACCAGATCATGAAGATCCTCACTTTGATCTCATCAATAATTTTGCCGCTAACATTTATTACCGGTATTTACGGGATGAATTATGAAAACATGTCTATTTCTAATAATCCTGTTGCCTTTTGGATTATTGTTAGTACAATGCTGCTAATTGGCGGAGGTATGTTTTTATATTTCAGAAGAAAAAAATGGCTTTAACCCTCCCTTTATCTAATCCAGGCAAAGAGAAAATAAGTTTTTATCATTGCTTTTTATTTTTCTAAAGTTGGTATCCCTATAATTGTATAAACTTTATTTCAAGTGTTTATTTTTATTAAAAATCTCCGTTTGTCGGTGGATTGATTCAACGTGAATCAAGTTGAGTATACGAGTAAGAAAATCGGAATCCAGCCCCAAATGCGTTCCCTGCGATAGCCTGTCATTAATAATCCCGGCCCACCTTTTCATCTGTAATATGGTAATCTTGTTTTCCTTTTTATATTGACCAATTTCATCAATTATTTGCATACGTCTGGCCAGGATTTGCAGCAACTCTCCATCAATCTTGTCAATTTCCGTGCGCAACTCCTCCAATTTATGCTGAAATTCAATGTCCCCGGTTTTTTCCCGGATGATCAGGCTCGAAAGAAGTTTATTTAATTCCTTTGGAGTAATCTGCTGGGCAGCGTCAGTAACCGCACTACCAGGATCAAAATGACTTTCGATCATCAGTCCATCCATTTCGAGATCAAGAGCCCTTTGTGAAATGGTTTGTAAAAGCTCGGGCCTGCCACTTATGTGGCTTGGGTCAACAAGAATTGGAAGTTGAGGAGCTAATCTTTTAAGTTCAATCGGAATTTCCCACATCGGTGCATTCCGGAATGGAGATTTCTCAAAATAGTGGAAGCCTCGGTGAATGGCAATGATCTTATTAATTCCTGCTGCATTAATCCGTTCAATCGCACCAAGCCACAATTTGATGTCAGGATTAATAGGATTTTTCACCATAACCGGTATGTCTTTTCCTTTGAGGGCATTAGCGATAGACTGAATTGAAAATGGATTGACAACCGTTCGGGCCCCAATCCATAAAATATCAACATCATATTTCAAAGCCATTTCTACATGCCATGGTTCAGCTACCTCAACTGTTGTTTTTAGGCCATAATCTGATTTGACTTTTTGCAGCCACTTCAATCCCTCTTCACCAGCACCTTCAAATTCTCCCGGACGGGTTCTGGGTTTCCATATTCCTGAACGAAAGACTTTAACTGAAGGAATTAAAGCAATTTTTTCAGCTGTCTTTAATACTTGCTCCTCGCTTTCAGCACTGCATGGCCCGGCAATGATTAATGGTTCATTACCAATGTCAAACCATTCTTTCAGTAATAATATTTGGATATCTGTACTCACGGCTGCAAAAGTAAGAATTAAGCAAGATAAGTGTAGTTTACATATCGCTTGCCTTAACAAAATAATCTTGGTTAATATTTAATTATTGCAGATACAACTGAAGTTTTTTAAGTACTTTTAGCATCTTCTTTATACCGAGCTTACCTGATGAATTTCAACGAATTTGGATTAGATGATCAATTAACAGAAGCCATATCTCACATTGGTTTTAAAAAGGCAACTCCTATCCAGGAACAAGCCATTCCTGCCATTATGAACGGGCAGGACCTAATTGGTAGTGCACAAACCGGAACTGGTAAAACGGCTGCTTTTTTACTTCCAGTACTTAACAACTTATTAAAGGAGCATGAGCATGTAACCACCACTTTGATTATTGTGCCAACACGTGAGCTCGCCATTCAAATCGATCAGCAAGTTCAAGGTTTTACCTATTTTACTGTAATTGACACTATCCCAATTTATGGAGGAGGTGATGGAAGCTCGTGGGACCAACAAAAAAAAGCCTTAGTCGGCGGAACAGATATTATTGTTGCAACTCCCGGTAAATTAATATCTCATTTAAGCATGGGTTATGTGAAGTTTGATAAAGTCAAATACCTGATTTTAGATGAAGCGGATCGTATGCTGGATATGGGTTTTAATGAAGATATCGAGAAAATCATTACCTATTTACCCAAGAAACGGCAAACCCTGATGTTCAGTGCTACCATGCCTCCAAAAATCAGGCAGCTGGCCAGGCAAATACTTGTAAATCCTGTTGAGATCAATATTGCCATGTCGAAACCTGCTGAAGGAGTTTTGCAGGCAGCATATCTGGTACACGAAAAACAAAAGATTAAACTTATTGATAGCCTGATTGCCAACAAACCCGACTTATTCAGCATCTTGATATTCACATCAACCAAAAAAAAGGTATTCGAAATTGTACGCGGATTAAAAGGCCATGGATTTACGGTGGAAGGTATTTCTTCTGACCTGGAACAACGTGAACGCGAAGAAGTATTGATGCGCTTTAAATCAAAACGTACCAGGGTTTTGGTAGCCACTGATGTGCTGAGTCGCGGAATTGACATTAAAGAGATCAACATTGTCATCAATTTCGATGCCCCCAATGATGCTGAAGATTATGTGCACCGTGTGGGCCGAACTGCAAGGGCTGATGCGACAGGACTTGCGTTGACCCTTATTAATGAAGATGATATGTATAAATTTCATCGCATTGAAGAATTGATTGAGCAGGAGGTAATGAAATTGCCCTTGCCATCTGAGTTAGGAGAAGCTCCCAAATGGGACCCTTCTCCTCCAAAATTTGAAAGACGTTTTTCTGGTAAGAAAAAAGGCTTTAGCGGTCGTAAAAATACAGGAAAGAAAAACCCGGGGAAAAAATGATTACCCTTAAGCATCACCAGGTTCCTGATGCAATAGCCGATATAAGACTTGTTGACTATGTTGTTCATGTTTTTCCGGAAATTTGTTCACGTTCAGCAGCTAAAAAATCCATCAAAAGGGGCGAGATTCTTATAAACAATAACAAAGCAGAACAGGGAGAATGGGTAATACCGGGGCAGGTAATATCCCTAATTGATCTTCAAAACAAACCGCCTAAAACTTTTGAACTAAAGCTGGAAATTGTATTTGAGGATGATCATCTCGCTATAATTTATAAACCGGCCGGTATCTCGGTAAGCGGTAACAAATACAAAACCATCGTTAATGCTTTGCCATTTAATTTAAAAATTTCCAAATCAGAAGATGCTTTAAAATGGCCTTTACCTGCACACCGACTTGATTATCCAACCTCAGGATTACTATTGATAGCAAAAACCCGGTCTGCACAAATAAAACTCGGCAAACAATTTGAAAATAGACAAATTAAAAAAGTTTACCACGCAATAATTGTCGGAGATATTGCAAAGAAGGGTATTATTAATCAATCGATTGACGGACAGGATGCCGTAACAGAATACAAATTGTTAAAAAAAGAACCTTCATTAAAAGTTAATACATATTTCTTTAGTCCAATTAATGCCACAAACAGGAAGAACACATCAGCTAAGGATTCACTTATCGGCTATCGGTCATCCTATTATTGGCGATGATAAATATGGTAATGGCTTTCCATTACTCAAAGGTAAAGGCCTGTTTTTGTCGGCATTAGGCCTGGAATTTGTGCACCCAATTACAAATGAAAAGTGTAAATTTCAAATCGATCAACCACAAAAATTTACTTCATTTCTGGAAAGAGAAAGCCGCCGCTGGAAAAAATACAATGTTTAGCACATAGTTCCCTGAATTTTGTTTTTTTGCAAAGTCTTTTAAAAAGCAAAACAAAGTGAAAAGAACAGAGATCAAAACACTTTTGTCGTCAACCGATTACGGCAAGGAAGTCAACCTGAAGGGTTGGGTTAGAACAAAGCGGGGAAGTAAAAATGTGGCATTTATTGCATTGAATGATGGCTCTACCATAAACAACGTTCAGGTTGTTGTGGATATGAATGAGGAAATGGAAAGTGTTTTGGAAAACATACATACTGGCGCTGCTCTTTCTATAGATGGTGTGATCATTGAATCACCGGGAAGCGGTCAAAATGTTGAAGTACAGGCAAAAAAAATTGAAGTTCTTGGGCCCGCTGATCCGGAAAAATATCCTTTACAACCTAAAAAACATTCACTGGAGTTTCTTCGCGAAAAGGCACACCTGCGATTCAGAACCAATACTTTTAGTGCCATAACCCGTATTCGTCATGCAATGATTTTTGCCGTTCACAAATATTTCAACGACAATGGATTTTATAATATTCATACACCAATAATTACTGCTTCAGATGCTGAGGGTGCCGGTGAAATGTTCCAGGTATCAACTTTGGACCTTGAAAATCCACCAAAAACCGAAGACGGGAAAATTGATTTTAAAGAAGACTTTTTTGGAAAAGAAACCAACTTAACAGTTTCCGGTCAGTTGGAAGCTGAACTTGCTGCATTAGCGCTTTCCAAGGTTTATACTTTTGGTCCAACCTTCCGTGCTGAAAATTCAAATACATCACGACACCTTGCCGAGTTTTGGATGATTGAACCTGAAATGGCATTTTACGACATCAACGATGATATGGATCTGGCAGAAGACATGCTGAAATATCTGATTCAGATATGCACTTGACAATTGCATGGATGACCTCTCATTCTTGAGCAAACGTCTGCTTGATGAAGAAAAAAACAAAAAGCACGAAGATCGCTCAATGGAATTGATTGAAAAACTTCGCTTTGTACTCGACCATGATTTTGAAAGAATTACTTATACCCAGGCCATTGACATTTTAAACAATTCAAAACCAAACAAAAAGAAAAAATTTCAGTTTGTAATTGAAGGCTGGGGTGCCGATCTGCAATCGGAACACGAACGATACCTGGTTGAGAAACATTTTAAAAAGCCTGTTATCCTTACCGATTATCCCAAAAACATCAAGGCATTTTATATGAAACAAAATGATGATGGCAAAACGGTAAGAGCAATGGATGTATTATTTCCTCAAATTGGTGAGATCATCGGTGGTTCGCAACGAGAGGATGATTATGACAAATTGCATACACGAATGAAGGAAATGGATATCCCTGAAGAATCGATGTGGTGGTATCTTGAAACACGAAAATTCGGCAGTGTACCGCATGCCGGATTTGGACTGGGATTTGAACGATTAATGTTATTTATGACGGGCATGGGTAATATCCGTGATGTTATCCCTTTCCCCAGGACACCACAAAACTGTGAGTTCTAGAAACCCTTTTAATTTGCTCACTAATATAATTTTAGCGGGCAAGAATATACAAAAAAAATTGTGAAAAACAGCACAAAGCGAAAATCGTGCCACCTATATTTTGTATTATATTTGTTTTAGTCTGATTATAGTCAGACCTGATAAAGACACATGTTAAATCAACGTTTACAACAAAAATTACTTCAAAAATTATCTCCTCAGCAGATATTGCTGATGAAGTTGTTACAAATTCCGGCTATTGGGATGGAGCAGCGTATTAAACAGGAAATTGAGGAAAATCCTGCTTTAGACATTGACGGAAATGAAGAGCAGGAAGAAACCGTTGATGATTTGGAAAATGAAAAAGAAGTTGACGAATTCGGTGACGATATTGAAATAGAGGATTTTAAAGACAAAGACGAAGAATTTCAGGTTGACGACTACCTTGATGATGATGAAATTCCTGATTACCGGACCAAAACCAATAACTATAGTGCTGATGATGATTACCGTGAAATTCCTTTTGTGTCAGGAGTCAGTTTTCATGAGTTACTTCAACAGCAGCTTGGGTTACGTCAGTTAGATGAACACAAATTACAGATAGGCATATACATTATTGGCAATATTGACGATTCAGGCTATCTTGAAAGATCGACTGATTCGATAGTAGATGATCTGGCCTTTACACAAAATATCACAACCAATAAAAAGGAAGTTGAAGATGTTCTTCATTTCATCCAGGGATTTGACCCAGCAGGTGTTGGGGCTCGTAACCTGCAGGAATGCCTTATGATTCAGCTAAAACGTAAAGAGCAGGAGACACCAACAGAAGCACTTGAACTTGCGAAAAAAATTATTGGCAGGTATTTCAATGAATTTACTAAAAAGCACTATCAAAAGATCATGAAACGTGCCGAAGTGGATGAAGATCAGTTGAAGGAAGCTATGGCCATCATTCTCGAATTGAATCCAAAACCCGGTAATTCGCTAAGCGAGACTTCAAGAAGCAATCATTACATTATTCCTGATTTTACCATTTCTAATACCAATGGCGATTTGGAGCTTTACCTTAATTCGTGGAATGCCCCTGAACTTAGAGTAAGCAACACTTATTCGGGAATGATGAATTCCCTGGGTGAGCAAAAGCGGAACAAAAAACAGCGTGAAGCCTATTCTTTTATCAAACAAAAGGTTGATTCAGCCAAGTGGTTTATCGAGGCAATTCGTCAAAGGCAAAATACACTTTTTATCACCATGAAAACCATCATGGAATACCAGCATGAATACTTCCTGACAGGTGACGAAACCAAGCTCAGGCCAATGATTCTGAAAGATATTGCCGAAAGGGTAAACCTTGATATCTCAACTATTTCAAGAGTTGCCAACAGCAAGTACGTGCAAACCCCATTTGGCACTTTACTGCTAAAAAGTTTTTTCAGTGAGTCGATGCAAAAAGATGATGGTGAAGAAGTGTCAACACGCGAGATAAAAACCATATTGAAAGAAATTATTGAAGAAGAAAACAAAAAGAAGCCTTTTACTGACGAATACCTTAAATCTCTTTTAAACGAAAAAGGCTACAATATTGCTCGACGAACTGTTGCCAAATACCGTGAGCAATTGAGTATTCCGGTAGCTCGACTAAGAAAAGAATTGGCTTAATGGAAGAAAAACTCGCCAAAATTATTTCTGTACTTTTTCATCCTTTGCTGATACCAACCTATGCCATGCTGATGCTCATTAATATGAAAAATCATTTCATGTTGGTGTTGCCAATCGAAAACAGGTATCTCGCATTGCTAATTGTTTTTTTAACCTCATTTGTATTGCCAGCACTCTTTATGCTCATTCTGCTAAAAACAGGCGCCATAAAATCGTTGCAAATGGAAACGAAACAAGAAAGGGTTTTGCCGCTTTTCCTGACAGCAGCATTTTTTTATGGTACTTATTTCCTTTTAAAACAAGGCCCGCACTATGCCTTGTTTAATATTTTTATGTTGGGTGCTACTTTGCTTGTCATTATAAGTTTACTAGTGAATTATCTGGCTAAAATCTCCATTCATATGGTTGCACAAGGTGGACTGATTGGTGCTTTTATCGGGTTTTCTATTTCATACAATCAAAACCACATCCTATTAATCTGCCTGATCGCTATTATTGCCGGGCTAACCGGTTTTGCCCGATTAAAATTAAAAGCGCATAGTGAGGCGCAATTGTATTCAGGTTTTGGATTGGGAGTTTTGGTAATGTTGAGTTTGTTTTTGTTCGTTTAAATATATTATTTCCTTCTCCAAGTATATCCAATGGAAAAAAGTACAATCATATAATCCAACAACTCCATCTTGCAAATAATTTTGTACAATATACCGGGAAGCACATTTTCCTAACCGGTAAGGCGGGAACCGGGAAAACAACATTTTTGCATCGTTTAAAAGAACAATCGCCCAAACGCATGATCGTGGTTGCACCCACTGGTGTGGCAGCCATCAATGCAAGGGGTGTGACTATTCATTCGTTTTTCCAGATTTCTTTTGGCCCCCAGGTTCCGGGCTACGCTGGAAATGAACAGGGTTTTAAAAGGTTCAGCCGCGAGAAAAGAAACATCATGAAAAGCCTTGATCTGCTGGTGATTGATGAAATCAGCATGGTTAGGGCCGATTTGCTGGATGGTATTGATGAAACATTGCGTCGGTTCAGACGAAACAACAAACCATTTGGGGGTGTGCAGTTGTTGATGATTGGTGACTTGCAGCAACTGGCTCCGGTTGTTAAAGAAGATGAATGGAACATCCTGAGAAGGCATTATAAAACCGCCTTTTTTTTCAGCAGCAAAGCCCTTCAAAAAACCAACTATATCACCATTGTTCTTCAGCATGTTTATCGCCAAAGCGACCAGCATTTTATCAGTTTGCTAAATAAAATACGTGATAGTAAAATTGACGATGGATTAATTGAAGAACTGAATAAAAGGTACAAACCCAATTTCGATCCGGGGGACGAAAATTATATCATCCTTACTACACATAATGCGAAAGCCAGACAGGTAAATGAAACAAAATTAGATGCGCTTAAAGAACAAAGCAAACACTTCGAAGCGGAAGTAAATGGCAAATTTCCGGAATATTCTTACCCAACAGAGGTTGATTTGAAACTTAAAAAAGGTGCACAGGTGATGTTTGTGAAAAATGACCCAAACCCTGAGAAAAGATATTTCAATGGCAAAATTGGGATCATTGTTGGTTTTGAAGAAGACGAGGTTATCGTACAATGCCCGGAAGATAAGGAAACCATTTATGTTTCTGCCATTGATTGGGACAATATAAAATACTCGGTTGATGAAGAAACCAAAGAGATAGAGGAAACGGTTGAAGGTACTTTTACACAAATTCCATTAAAGCTCGCATGGGCAATTACTATCCATAAAAGCCAGGGATTAACTTTTGAAAAAGCCATCATCGATTCAGAAAAGGCATTTGCTCACGGTCAGGTTTATGTAGCATTGAGTCGTTGCAGATCGTTGGAAGGATTGGTGCTTAGTTCTCCCTTTTCACCCTTCAGTTTAAAACACGATAAAACCATTGAAGGCTTCAATAAAGATGCTGAAGAAAACCAACCTGACGACAAAGATCTTGAATCTTCCAAAAGAGAATTCCAGGAACAATTACTAATAGATCTCTTTGATTTTGACCAATTGCAGAAGAATTTTTACCAGTTCCAAAAGATTCTGACTGATCATCAAAATAGTTTACAACCGGGAATTGCTGAAATATTTAAAAAGGCAAAGGAATTAATTAGAACCGAGATTAGTCTTGTATCAGCTAAATTCAAAAATCAAATCAAACACCTGCTGTTGAAAAATAACAATGCTGAAGAAAATGGAGAACTGCAGGAACGCATCCGAAAAGCTTCATCATATTTTGCAGAGAAAATTCAAAAACACATCAAAAATTTGCTTGACGATTTTTCCATTGAAACTGACAACAAAGAGATAAAAAGGCAGGTTAAAAAAGCTGAAGACAACCTGTGTCAGGAAACCGAATTTAAACTGGCATGTTTAGATTCATGTAAAAGTGGGTTTAAGGTAAATGAATATATGAGGGAGCGGGCAAGCGCATCATTTGAGCAACCGGCCCGAAAACGGGCTGCAAGCAAAACAAAAAGGCCTGTAAGCGATGATCTTAAGAACCCTGATTTATATAACTTCCTGAAGGCATGGCGAAATGCCAAATCTGCTGAACTTGGCTTACCTTACTTTATGGTCTTACCCATTAAATCAATGCGGGCATTAAGTAACCAGGTTCCAACAGATATGAAAGCGCTGAAAACGGTTCATGGTTTTGGGAAAAAGAAAATAGAAAAATTTGGACTGGAAATACTGGAACTTCTTAACGACTATTTAAAGGATCATGATGTAAAAATTAGTCAGCCAGAGGTAGCAGTCAAAAAAGAAAAAAAGCCGAAAAAACTTACCCGGTTAATTACCCTTGAACTTTGGCAGGAGTTGAAAGATATTAAAAAAGTAGCTGAAGAAAGAGGCATGGTAAATTCAACCATTGAAGGACATATTGCTCAATTAATTGGTGAGGGGAAATTACCTGTTATCGACCTTATCAGCGAAGAAAAACAAACACGGATTATCGGTTTTTTTGAAGAAAATCCTGATGTGACTTTAAGTGATGCGCGCCAACAACTCGACAATGAATTTACGTATGCAGAATTGAGGTTTGTAAAAGCACATATGGATAAGTTGAAAAATAAGTGATTCTTAACCCCTCCACCCTGCGGTCACTTCCCCTTAATCAGGGGAGGAAAAGAGGAAACAAAAAATCCCGGTATCCCGATAATTATCGGGACCGGGATTCCATTTTTGGTTTTTGATAGCGGTTTATTAAAGTTCTTTTACACCTTCAATTAATTGTGGTATCACTTTCATCACATCACCAACAACGCCATAATCAGCAGCTTCAAATATAGGTGCTTCGGGATCTTTATTAACAGCAACAATAACTTTAGATGAACTTACGCCACCCAAATGCTGGATTGCACCTGAAATGCCGAAAGCAAAATAAAGATTAGGTGCTATGATTTTTCCGGTTTGACCTACATGTTCTTCGTGTGGTCGCCAGCCTTCATCCGAAACAGGACGTGAGCAGGCAAGCCCGGCTTTCAATAAATCGGCCATTTCTTCCAATCCTCCCCAGTTTTCGCTTCCTTTCATACCACGTCCACCCGAAACAACAACCTCGGCATCTGTCAGTAATACTTTGCCGGTTATTTTGTTTGTTTCTTTAACCGAGGTTGAGAAAACATCATCTCCAACTTGTGGGTCGAAGGTTACGATTTCAGCAGAACCTCCTGTTTCAACAAGTTCATACGAATTTTGCGAGAAAGTCAGTACTTTAATATCAGCATTAACCTGAACATTTGTAAATGCTTTTCCGGTAAACACTTTCTTTTGAACTACGAAAGGATCAGTGCTCGAAGGAAGTGCTGTAACACCCGAAACCAGTCCAGCATCTAATTTTACAGCTACCCTTGGCGCAACTGCTTTACCCAGGTTATTATGAGCAAAAATTACGATTTTGGCGTCTTCTGCTTTTGCAGCATTGGATACAGCCAGCGCCAAAGCTTTGTTATCAAAGGAGCTAAATAGCGAATTGCTAACATTTAAGATTTTTGAAGCACCAAAATTTCCTAATTTATTTAGTTCGTCATTTGCAACTTCACCAATTGATAAGTGCGGTAACACTACCTCCGGTTACTTTTGCAATAGCTGATGCATAAGAGACCAATTCAAAACTTAGTTTTTTGAATTTTCCGTCCCAGTTTTCACAATATATTAATACTGACATTATTTTCTGTTTTTCAATTGAATTTGACAATTATAGCACCTTGGCTTCTTCGTGTAAGAGTGTGATTAGTTCCTTCGCATTTTCCTCATCAACCATTTTGCAGGCTGCTTTTGGAGGAGGAAGTGTAAAGTCAACCAAAGACGTTTTTGCTTCTGCATCAGTTGCAGCGAACACATTTAAGGGTTTTTTACGAGCCATCATAATGCCACGCATAGCAGGAATACGGGGTTCTTTTGCGATACCTTTTTGAACGATCAGAACAACTGGCGATTTAACCGTGAGTACTTGTGATCCACCATCAATTTCCCGGTTGATCACCAACTCACCACCATCAATATTTAGTCCTGAAACTGCAGATACAGAATTGAAATCAAGTAATTCGGCAAGCATTCCACCAACAGCTGATCCATTGTAATCAGAAGCTTCAATACCTGCTAAAATGATATCAAAATCTTTAGCTATCTCAGCCAGTTGTTTAGCCACAAAATAGGCATCTTTTGGCTCTGAATCAATGCGAATAGCATCGTCAGCACCAACTGCAAGGGCTTTGCGTAAAGTCGATTCAGTGATTTGGGCTCCAACATTGGCTACAGTAATCTGTGTAACAGCACCAGCTTCTTTGAGTTCCACAGCTCGGGTAAGTGCTAACTCATCCCAGGGATTTATTATCCACTGAACGCCACTGGCATCAAATGCTGTATTGTCTCCTGTAAACCTGATTTTAGTAGTTGTATCAGGCACATTGCTTATTAATACAAGTATTTTCATCTGTTAATTTTTATTTTTTATTAAATGGTCAGATGGAACCTTTGATGATTAAAATAATTTTTATCGTGTGTGATTAATAATTATTTTAATCATGTCGGTTTCATTAAACAGTAATTTATTGTTTATCAATTTTCAGAATGGGATCAAAAATAGTTAAAATCGCTAATCCTGCAGCAGTTTTCGTGAGATCACTATTTTCTGTACTTCAGATGTGCCCTCATATATTTGAGTCAGTTTGGCTTCACGCATCAGTCGTTCCACATGGTATTCTTTTACATAGCCATATCCACCATGGATTTGAACGGCTTCTGTTGTAACCTCCATTGCAATATCAGCAGCATATAAGTTTAGCATAAGCACTGGCTTTCCTGAAGTCCTTGCCATTGTCCTTCAACCAGGCTGCTTTCAGGCAAAGGTTTCTTGCATTTTCAACTTTAACATCCATATCAGCAAGCTTAAAAGCAATTGCCTGATGGTTGGCAATCTCTGTTCCGAAGGCTTTCCTTTCTTTTGCATAAGCAACAGAACGTTCGAGTGCGCCAGATGCCAGTCCCAGCGCTTGCGAGGCGATACCGATTCTTCCTGCCTCAAGGGCTTGCATGGCAAATTTAAAACCGAATCCATCTTCTCCGATGCGGTTTTCTTTTGGTACTTTCACATCGCTGAACATGACCGAATGTGTATCGGAGCTTCGCATCCCCATTTTGTCTTCGTGTGGTCCGAGTGAAATACCAGGGCTGTCCTTTTCAACTATGAAAGCGTTAATTCCACGATGTTTCTTTTCAGGATGTGTTTGTGCAATAACCAAATAGATTGAGGCTGAATTTGCACTGGTAATCCAATTTTTTGTTCCATTGATTAAATAATGGTCACCTTTATCTTCCGCTTTGGTATGTTGTGAAGTTGCATCCGATCCAGCTTCTGGTTCACTCAATAGGAATGCGCCAATTTTATCTCCTCGAGCAAGTGGTTTTAAATATTTTTGCTTTTGATCTTCGTTACCGTACTTTTGCAAACCGTAACAAACCAGCGAATTGTTCACTGAAACAATTACACTTGTTGACGCATCTACCTTCGATAATTCTTCCATAGCAAGTACATACGAAACGGTATCCATACCACCGCCATCATACTCAGGGTCAACCATCATACCCATAAAACCCAGTTCGGCAAGATTTTTAACATGCTGAGCAGGGAATATTGATTTCTCATCCCTTTCAAGTACATCCTGAATGAGCTCGCGTTGAGCATAATCACGGGCTGCCTGTTGAATCATTAATTGCTCTTCGGTAAGTTCAAAATTCATAACTATTTGGTTTTTAATCTTTTGATTGAATGGCTAAATTAAGAAAATTCGGTTAATATTTGACAATGCAAACGTTTGCATTTAAAGTTTTATTCCATTCATTTTTGATGAAACCTGGTTAAACTCATTCACTGTTTCTTCAATAACCTGATTTACAGAAACAATGGAATTGATCATTCCAGATACCTGTCCAATCTCAAGTTCTCCTTCATTAATATCTCCTTCAAACATACCTAATTTTGCCCTGCCTCTCCCTAACAAAATGCTAAGTTCCTCTTTGCTGGCTCCCGCATGTTCAGCTTTTTCAACCCGGTAAAAGAATTCATTCTTCAACAATCTTACAGGAACAATTTGCTTCAGCACTAATTTGGTAGCTCCTTCTTCAGCCTCAGCTACTTTCTTTTTAAAATTTTCATGTGCTGACGATTCGATAGTTGTTACAAATCGACTTCCGATCTGTACACCATCTGCCCCAAGCGACATTGCAGCATACATTGCTTTTCCAGAGGCAATACCTCCTGCCGCGATCAATGGAATATCAACTATTTCCCTGATTAGGGGAATCAAAACCATCGAAGTCGTTTCTTCAAAACCGTTATGTCCTCCAGCTTCAAAACCTTCTGCAACAATAGCGTCAACGCCAGCTTCAACTGCCTTCATAGCAAACTTTTTATTGGCCACGACATGCACAACAGTGATGCCTTTTTCTTTTAGAAGTTGAGTATACTTTTTTGGATTTCCGGCAGAAGTAAAGACAATTTTTATTCCTTCCCGGATAATGATTTCAATATGCTCATCAGTTTGCGGATAGAGCAAGGGCACATTAACTCCGAAAGCGTTCTTTGTTGCCTTTTTACATTTCCTGATATGTTGCTCAAGAGTTTCAGGATACATCGATCCGGAACCAATCAGGCCTAGTCCACCAGCATTGCTCACGGCTGAGGCAAGTTCCCAACCACTACACCAGATCATACCACCCTGGATAATGGGATATTTAATGTTGAATAATTTGGTTATTCGGTTCATGAAATTATAATTTGTCATTTTGAACGAAGTGAAAAATCTCCTCCAATCTTCACCTTAATTAAGTTAGATACTTTAGCGGAGATCCTTCACTACACTCTGCTTCGATCAGGATGACAGTCTAGGAAAATGAATCCATCATCTCTTTTACCACATTTGTAGCTCCCTGCTCAATATCCAGTATAGTTGCATCAAGCATATAACAAGGAGTTGTAAAGACATTATGTGCTTTATCAATCACAACCTCTCCATGTGTGGTTTTAATGTGCTTTCCGCCCATTGCATTAATGGCTCCGGCAGTTCCTTCATCAGAACCAATTGTTACTTCAACATTATCACCAATAATTTTTGCAATGAAGGCAGGAGAAATACATAATGCACCAATTGGTTTACCCAGGTCAAGCATCTGTTTTACAGCCTTTTCAACAAAAGGGTTAACTTTTGCATCTGGTCCGTCAAATGCTACTGTCGAAAGGTTTTTTGCAGCACCAAATCCTCCCGGAAATATCAATGCATCAAAATCGTTACCATCAAATTCATTCATAGGTTTAACATCACCCCTGGCAATACGTGCCGACTCAACAAGTACATTTCTACGTTCCTGCATTTCTTCACCAGTCAGGTGGTTAATTACATGATGCTGATAAATATCAGGTGCAAAACACTTGTAGGTTCCTCCTTGTTTCATAATAGCAAGCATAGTTAGGGTTGCTTCGTGAATTTCAGCGCCATCATATACGCCTGAGCCTGACAGAACAACTGCAAATTTCTTTTTTTCCATCTTACTAGATTTTATTGGTTTTTAATTAAAATTGGAGATTAGCTAAAGTAAGAAAAACTAGTTAAAAAATAAAGGCCGCTCATCAAAAGACAAGCGGCCAAGCAGCATCACTACCTTGTAGTAATTAAAACCATCCAAATTTTAACGTAAGATCAGCATTGAAACCACGCAATGCATCGTTCGATACATTTTTATAAACAGTTTCATCAAGACCATTCAGGTATTTGTGTTGTAAATAAATATTGCTTGTATAACGATAACTTCCGCCTATAGCTATTCTAAAAAATTTAGTGATATTGAATTGTATATCTACTCCTGCTTCAGCTACAAAAAAGGCTGTTGAATTATAATAATACGTGTCATAATAATCGATATGTTGCCAGCTGGCAGGTGTTGCTGTTACCCCACCAGCTCCAATCAATATTGGGAATGAAAAATTTACAGGCCACATTGGTTTCACAATGGGTTCAAGTAATAATCCGCCATAACCACCTGCTAATGAATAATTGGGATCATAATTGGGATCATAATTAGGATCCTGATAACCATTTTGGTTAAAGCCATCGAAAAAAGCTTTACCGGCTAGCCCTAAAGCAAAATGATGGTTAGCGATCCATGCTGCCCGGCCTCCAATAGTCAACGCATCTTTTCCGTCAATCTGAGTCCAACCCATAACTATTCCTCCGTAGCCACCATTGGCAAGTTTACCTTTTTCTGATTTATCTTTTTTGTTAAAAAGCAATTTCATTTCTTCATCGCCTTCCTGGGCCTGAAGAGAGACCATTGTCATCAATGCAATTAATAGTGTAAAAATTCTTCTTGTCTTCATGATATTAATTTTATTATCTGTTTTTAAAGCTGTATTTAATGCCAAATCCTACATCCCAGAAATTTACTTCAAAATTCCTAAAATCCTGTAGCTCGACAAATGGTTTAAATTCAAGTGAAAGTGTAATTGGTACCTTGTTAAATGTGTAATCGGTGCCAATAACACCATCCAAGCCAAGCACAGGACCGGCAATTCTTTGTTCTTCGTAATAATATCCACTGGTGTTACTCCACCTTCTCACTTTGTTGTAACCATCTACATATCCCAAATGGCCTCCACCACCAAAATATATCATCCAATGTATTGTGTTGGTTTTGATTAATGGATGATACGATTCCAACAAAACGGCGAATTGCAAACCGCCATCACGAAAGCCAAACAAACCTTCGATGGCTGTCCGGTTATTTTTAATCACCTTTCCTGATATACCAGAAGTAGCGCCAAACCTTAAACCAACCTGCTTTTCATAAACCTGGGAAAAGGCAGTGGTTGAAAATAAAATGATCAGTATAAATGTTGCTGCTTTTTTCATTTCTTACTATGCTGAATTATTGCTTAATTACTGAACCTGAACCCGTGATATGAATATTTACTTGTGGATTTCCCACATAATAAACATTTCCGCTACCTGAAATGGTTACATCCAGGTAATCAACAATATTCAGATACATATTTCCTGACCCACTGATTTTGGCAATGCATTCATTTTGCACGAAATTGGTTGACCTGATATTACCTGATCCGCTAATTGAGAAGTCTCCTGATAATGATTCACCAATTAATTTAATATCTCCTGATCCACTGATTCGAGCTGTGCATGAATTAGTGAATGCATCAAGGTTAATGTTACCGGATCCGCTGATCCTTGTTACCAGTGAGGCAGATGCAACTGTACCCGTCATATTACCGGATCCACTCAAATCAACTTCCAGGTTTTCGGTATCTAAACTATCTAGCGTAACCGTTCCTGAACCATTTAAATAGGCGCCCTGGATGATTGGTGTGGTGATATACACATTCATTGGACTATTACTTTTCAAATTCTCACGCGTATCAACTTCCAGTGTATTGCCATTAACCCTGGTACGGATATGTGGAATCAGGTTTGATTCGGCTTCAACCCTGGCTGTAAAAATCGAGTCGTTAGAAATATATACGTTGAATGTTCCATCATTTTCAACTTTATTAAATGAAACAAGGTTTCGGGTTTCGCTGGTAACCTGGCCATTTCCATTTATACCGGTAATTTTATTACAGCCGGTTGACCAAAGCACTACTCCGGCTAATATTCCAAATAATATAATTTGATTTATTTTCATTTTTCTGTTTTTTATCTATTTTACACTAAGGACATTGAAATAATACAAGCGTTGCAAATTCTTTAGTTTATTTCTCGATTATTTTAGCTTAAGTGATAAGGTACCTGCTCTACAGTCTATATCAAGTGGAACAGTTTTGTTTTTGACTGAACCAATTTCACATTTAACCTGTATTAGTTTTTCATCTCCACTGATTTCTTTTGAAGTTATATTTTTAATATCGGCAGAATACATCACTTCTGTTTTCTCATCAACAACGATGTCCATTTTATAATGCTTTTCGTCAGGAAAATGAAGTGTAACATCAGTATTAACTGATTTTAAATTAACCGATTCTACGCCATCTGAAAAACTTCTGATATCGATATCTCCATATTTTGTAGATAGCACAAGCTTTTTATTTAACTGATCCAATTCTATCGTTGAAAAATAGGTGGTTCCTGAAATGTCTTTTACATTTTTTAAATAAACTTTATCCCTTTTCGAATCAATACTTAACTGATCAACAACAGGCATATAAATTTTTGACGATTTACTCACCATTTCAATTTGGCCACCTTCTTCTAAATGAAATTCGCCATAACTGATGTCTAACCTTCCATTATCAATTATTTCAATATCCGAATCACCAAATTCAGTTTTAATTTTTGTTTTCCCCGAAAAATGATGCGCTTTCAGATCGCCGTTTGAAAGATCAATTTCGATAGGGCCTTTATGATCAGTTGTATAAATATTTCCATATTTATTCATGATCTTAAGTTTAGCATTGACCGGGAAATAAATGGTGTAGTCAATTTTCGTTTTGGTACTGCTGCTAAAAATGGCGCCAGTCAGGTCCGACACATCGCTCCAGAAACTGCTTTTTCCTGCAAATAGGGTTTGTGCAATTACATAATATTTGGAGGTTTTAAAGTCCACTTCGATATAATCAAAAGATTTATCGACTTTAGATTGTTTATTGCCTTTTACCATTATTTCTACCTCAAATCTTACAGAATCTTTATTCCCATGGTACAAGGTGAATGCTGCCGTACTTATTGGCAACTTCAATTTCTGCATCAGGACCAACCAAAAATGATTCTTTGATTGACCTTCCTTTCTCGATAGTCTGAGCTTGTGTCTGTATTCCAAAGAATAGCAGAGACAACATGACAAGACTACATATTAATCGTTTCATTTTCATAGCAATCGTTATTTTTTTCGGCTGAGCGTAATTGCGATAATATCTCTTCCAGAATTTCCAGTTTTAATCGGTAATTCTGAATCATAGCAAAAACGACTTCTTCATTATCAGCATTATCTTTTAAATCTTCTTTTAAATTTTTAAATACCTGGTCGAGTTCAACCATTTCCATATTAATATCCTCCCTTAACCCACTATTGTTTGCTGTAAGGCAATAAAACTCTTCTTTTCTTTCATCAATTTGAGAAGTGTAGTAATATTCCGCTTCCATTAGATCCTGCACCATTCCTGCATCTTCCGGATCAACAGTTTCCTGACTCGCAACAATTGGTGATTGATTCTTATTAGCCATATAATCGATAAAGATGTAAGAACTTACCAAAATCACTACTACAGCTGCCGCCCTGACCAATATGTTTGTCCAGTTTAGTGAAACTGTTTCAGGTTCCCGCTTTTGGATCTTATCCCAAATTGCAGGATTGGGTAGTAAGGTCATCAAATTCATCCCTGTTATCAACAACAAATTTTTCCAGTTTATCAGTTTTCATAATTCCCTCCTTCCAGGATTTCTTTTACTTTTCTTTTTGCACGCATGTATTGCGATTTTGAGTTTGACTCACTTACATTCAGTATCTGGGCAATTTCCCTGTGGTCATATCCTTCGAGTAAATACAGTGAAAAAATCATCCGGCTTCCGTCAGGTAAATGCTCCATGGCATTTTTAATGTCTTTTACATTCAATCCAACATTCACATCATCGTCTTCTTTCCTGTCACCAAATACTGTAATGTCTTCTACAAAATTCAAATCCGCTTTTCTTCTTTTTATTTCATTTATGCATTTATTCACAACTATTCTTTTTAACCAGGCACCAAAGGTTGATTCGTATCTAAAGGTGTGTAATTTCATGAACGCTTCGGTAAATGCTTCCTGTAACATATCTTCCGCCTCGGGTTGACTGTTCATCATCCGGTAGCAAGTGTTGTACATTGCTTTTGCATATAGTGCGTAAAGCTGGTACTGCGCTTTACTGCTGCCTTTCTTGCTTTTCTCTATAATATCTTTATGTATGTCTATCTGCACAGCTACCGGTAATGTATATCCTTTCAGTGCAATTTAATGACAATCTTATTATATAAGGGTTGCAATTCTTGGTATTTTTACAAAAAGAGTTAGACATGCAACAAACTATTTCGCTCAGAACCCATGCCAGGGAAGGACTTTACGATATCACAAGGGAAGTAGAAAAGATTGTAAATTATTCCAAAATCCCTACAGGAATAGTAAATGTTTATGCGCAGGGAGCTACAGCAGCTATTATGATACAGGAAAACTGGGATGATTCGGTACAGACAGATGTGGTTGATCTTTTACAAAAATTGATTCCAAAAGGCGTTTGGATGCATGATCAACAGGATGGTAATGGAGATTCACATTTAAAAGCTGGGCTTGTTGGCCCTTCAGAAACCATTCCGATAATAAATGGAAAAATGGGTTTATCTACCTGGCAAAATATCTTTTTTTGTGAGTTTGACGGGCCAAGACAGGACAGGAGGGTAGTGATAACTGTTACTTCAACCTGATTAAAATAGTTTCCACCCCCTGAGGTCCTCCTAGCAGGGGGACAAATAAGTTTCAAACATTAATGTTCTGCTTTTCTGTCTCATCAGGTCGGAGAAGGATCTGGAGGGGCTGGATTATATGGCCTACACAAAAAATATCGTTTATTTCCGAGAGAGCTTGCGACCGAAGGAATCCCAGGCAATGAAACATTATATAACTTCAGGATTGCCGCGTCATCGCGCCTTCAGCGTGATTCCTCGCAAATAAACGAAGGTTGTTTGTTTTGGAATTGTTATCTCACCAAAGAAACATGTCCCGTCCTGGTTTGGGTTTCTTCTCCGGTAGAATAGGTTTTGTAGACAATCTTGTAAATGTAGGTGCCGTTGGGTGCGGGTTGACCTTTGTAGTTTCCATCCCATCCTTCGTTGATATCGTTTGTTTCAAAGATCATTTGTCCCCAGCGATTGTAAATGGATATGTGATAACTCTGGAGATAATCATATCGTTCTACCGGTTTAAATTCATCGTTCAACCCATCGCCGTTGGGCGAAAAGGCATTAGGCAGCCAAAAGGGTTCGCCGCCCCAAAGGATAGTAACTGTGTCTTTGGCAAAGCACATTTCCGTGGTGCCTATTTCAACTGAATAAACTCCCTCGTTATTGATGCTTATCGTGGGTGTTTTCTCTCCCGTGTTCCAGAGGTAATAATTGTAATCGCCTCCGGCTTCCAATACAAATCCCGGTTCAGCGAAAATGGTGTCGTATTCTGCAAATGCAATCACCGGGTTTTCATCAACCATAATTTCCACGCTTTTGCTTTCAACACAATTTACCGTATCGGTAACGGTTAAGGTGTAAATACCTGCCTGTGGTTGGGAAATGTTGGGCAAGTCCAGGTCATTGAAGGTGTTGTAATAATTATCGGGTCCTGTCCATTCAAAGGTAAATTCACCAGATCCTCCTGTAATCCAGGGTGAATAGGAGAAGTCTTCTCCTTCGCAGGGCGAGAGCTTATCATACATGTCAATATCGGGCCTGCTGAACACGCGTACTTTTCCAAGCTGGTAATCCACGCTTATTTCATCCCCATTTTCATTATAAAAAATGCTTTCTCCTCCAGTGGCGATCCAGTCAACCGGTGATATGCCCTGGCCTTTGGCACCCAATACCAATTCTGTTATTGTTGCATTGTCAGGTAAGGTAATTGGGTCAGCTCCTTCCCAGCTGATGATCACCTCCCCGGTGTTTGGCAACAGGCTGACCTGTAACTCAGCTTCAAGATCTTCATGGATGTTGATGTAACCATCACAATGTAAAATGGAAGTGTCGTAAGTGAGGTAAACATGGAATTTTGATACTCCTGTAAAATTGTTAAAAACCAGAGGTACAACCGCTGCATCGCCCAGGCAGGTGTTATCGTCACCGGCTATGGCTTCGATGAGCTGGGAGATGGTTCTTGTAACTTCGACAATAAAAGTGGTATCGCAGCCAAAATCATCCTTTACCATGCAGTGATAGGTGCCAGCGCTTAGGTTGGTGAACAAACCGTTATTGGTTTGAAAGGTATTTCCATTGTCAACAGAAAAATAAAGATCACCTTCCGGGATGGTAGCTAAGATATCAATCTGCCCATTTTGCAAATAATCAATTTCGGGCGAAGTGGTTGCAGCTGTTACTTCAGGCCCGGGAATGTTTTCGATAACAACCGGGTTGTTTTCATATACCCCTTCACAACCACTTTGGTCTTTTACCCTGACAAAGTAATTACCGGATGGCAGGTTCTCGAACAACGGATTACCGCTTTGCCAGGTGTTGCCGTTGTCAACCGAATACAACAAATCTTCAGAAGAACCTGAACTGGCTGTAATGGTAATTGTTCCCATATTTTGCCCGCAATGAGTTTTGTTTTTTTCCACATCAGTTATTTCAATATCTCCCGCATCTATTATGGTGTAAGGATCATTAAAGGTTGTACAACCGTTTCCATCCAGAATATGCAGAAAGTAATTACCAACCGGAAGATCTGTAATATCTAGAGTACTACCCACTAAATTGTTATCAGCATTATACCACTCAAAGGAAAGGGGTTCTTCACCAGTAACGATAAGGCCAAGTATTTTGCCACTGCTTCCGCCACAGGTGGTAGGGACAATGTTTAAATTATCTTCATTGATAAGGACTTCGGGGTACAAGCCAACATGAATGCTATCCCTTACCGTGCAATCCACATCGTTGGTTACATCCACCCAGTACCATCCGGTATCGGAAACCAGCAATTCACTTGCATTCTGTCCGAAACTGCCATTGCTCCATAAATAGAATCCTTCTTCTTCGCCTGCATTGAGGGTGATTTCACTAAAAGCACACATCAATGTATCAGGGCCAAGGTCGGGTTGTGGCGACTGGTCAACCGTTACAACTCTTGATGTGCGTTCAATCCTTCCATTTGGATACTGAACAACAACATTGACTTCAAACTCTCCTGAATGGGTAAAATAATGGACAGGATTTAACTCTGTTGAAATACTATCGGCACCTGCACCGGGATCACTAAAGTTCCATTGTATGGCAACCGGATCGGGCTGAAAATTAGACTGGAATACAAAGGATTCTGCCGAGCAACGGCCTTCCCATTCGAAACGGTAGAGATAGTCGAGTAAAACATTTTGCAATGTAAATGTCACTCTATTATTCCCCATAAACATAAAGTCATCCTCATAGTTACAGTCAGTTCCATTTTTCCAGGGTTCATGAATAACACTGAGGAAATCGTAATCAGAATAAACGTCGAAGATTGTTCCATAAATTTTGCCATCTGTGGCAAGTTGAAGACCTAGACCAGGCCCTGTAGTAATTTTAATTTGTGAATCATAGAAGGCTGCGGAATCGTTAATATACATCATATCAAGTTGAAAAATATCTGTTAAATGTTCTCCAGACTCATTATAAAGTGATAAATACAGGAACTTTGAATCGGGTGAGAATTCTACACCATGTGGTTGATATGGCAAACTAAATCCTTCAGCTATAAAGCGAAGGACATATTGAATTTCAATTTGCCCTGTATTGGCATTAAAAGTTAGTATTTCGAATTCAGCATTATCATTTTCTCCATCATAATCAGGAAAAGCAGAAACCATATATTTTTTATTGTACGAGAGTTTAAACTGACCTTTAATTTGACTTGCATTCCTTACTACTTCAAGATCACCAATGACAGCAGTTTCATTAACCCCGTTTTTTGTAAGTAAAAAAGTAGCATATGCGGGATCAATCATCTTGTGGGTAATAATCCAGATATCAATCCCATTCGCATGTCGGGCAGCGATTAATCTCTCTCCTCCATCCCAGGCATCAGATAAAAAAATGTTTTTCTCGTTTGTTACAGCACCCATTCCCCCATTAAGATCCATATCCACTATCGAATAATATAAGCCATAAGCCGCAACGGGATCCTGACCGGTTGTAACTGTGAAAACATAATATAAGTTGTCAGATCCTGGCTTTTGAACGATGACTGATCCCTGGGAAGAAAAAGCACTGCCTTTTAGATTATCTCCGTTTAACATGATTTCACCTTCTTTGTCATAGATAGCCTCACCATTTGTGGCAAAAAGAAAATTGCCCAAAGAATCACTCATGCTCGCTCCTGCCCCATATGATTGAAATATACCTTCAATTTGTTCAGGGGAACCAGAATTAAAATCAAGGCCTAAGTGATGGCTAAAGAACCAAACGTTAGCTTCTTTCTGTGAATAGCCAATTTTTAATAAAAAAGTAAGAAGTATTATTATCTTAATCTGACGAAACATTGATTCAATATTACACCAAAATTACCAATAGTAGGTAATTTAACCTCTAACCTACTATTGGTGAAATTAATTAAAATACCTACGGCTTTACCTCTATTAAAGGTATGGTAACAGATCCATTAGCAAAATTTAAACAAGATTTTCCAGTAACAGTCGCTTTACCTTTACATTCTAGAATCTGTCCAGGGTTTTCACAATACATTTTTACATTGACATAAATCGTAAAGTTTGGAGTGTTTTCATGATTCAACTCGTTGCAGTAGTATTCAACATCATCAACATCGAAAGTACTTTGATTAGTTGCACCTGACTCCCAGTTGGTGTCATCTTTAACTTCTGCATTATTATTTGCAATATCATAAATTTCCATTTGTACACTAAAAACTGAATCTATGGATCCATTGCAATCACATGACCCATTAATATACCAAGTAACAGTTATGTCATCCCAACTTTGTGCAAACATGCCTGATATGAAAAACATGCCTAAGGTTAGTAATAATATTAGTTTTTTCATTTTAGTAAGATTAGAGTTAAAAACATTTACATTTTTGCCGGTTTTATTTGAAATTGACCATCCCATGACGGCATCTTACGGGATGGCCGGGTTTAATAAATTTGTTCTTGCAGAGAATAAATATGGTTTTAGCCATTTGATAATTCGTTATGAGAAGTTGATTAGTATAACGCGGATAGCAGAAATATGAGGATTTGATAAAACTAAGGAGGTTGCGTTGTTTCACCCTTGTGAAAGCAATGAAATAATAAGGCCAGCCTACAGTGAAGTTTCTGCGAATGGGGAGGGTAGTAAGACGCAGTAAACCAATCACATAACAAAACATGAAATAAAAGAGTCTGGTGATTTGGTTTATGGTTTGCATTTTAACTAAAAATAGATGTATAAAGGTACGATCAAAAACAGGATTTGTCAATAGCGGAAAACCATGATTTTTTGCAGTTGTTGTCATCTGAATGCAACGGAGCAAGGAGGCTGCAAACCCACCTTTGGCGGCTAACCGGCAGGCAGGAATCTCTTGCAATGAAACAAGCAAAAACAACCCACGTTTAGCTCCGAACAAAACGAAGTGAAGTGCGGGAGTCTCCTGAACTGGGAGATGAACATTACTTTGAGATTGTCGCGGCATTCCTACACACATACCACCATATGATACCTCACAATTGAACGAAATTTATTTAGTGTTTACCTCACTAAAGTAACCTGTCCCGTCTTTGTCTGGGTTTCTTCACCGGTGGAGTAGGCTTTGTAAACGATTCTGTAAATGTAGGTGCCATCAGGAGCTAGTTGTCCTTTGTATGTGCCGTCCCAACCTTCGCTGATGTTGTTCGTTTCAAAGATCAGTTGACCCCAGCGGTTATAAATGGACAGGTAGTAGCTATGTAGATAATCATATCGCTCAATAGGTTTAAACTCATCGTTCAACCCATCGCCGTTGGGCGAAAAGGCATTGGGCAGCCAGAAAGGCTCACCACCCCAGAGGATGGTTACTGAATCACTGGCATTGCATTGCTCGGTTGAGGTGACATAAACTGAATATAGTCCCTCAGTGTTAATGTAAATAGCACCAGTAGTGTCTCCTGTGCTCCAGAGATAACTTTCGTATCCGCTACCTGCTTCGAGGATAAAGTTGGGTTCTACAAACAGTGTGTCGTAATCATGGAAGGCAATTTGCGGATTTTCATAAACAATTATATCAACATCATTTTCAGCAACACAGTCTATTGTGTCGGTTACTTTTAAAGTGTAAATACCTGCTTGATCAAGTTGAATGGTGGTTAATGTAATTCTCTCATTGGTGCTGTAAAAGTTGTTAGGGCCAAACCACTCGTAATGTACATAGCCTGATCCACCACTAACGAATGGATATGTGGTAATCTCTCCTCCTTCACAAATTTTTAAGGTTTGGCTCATAAAAATTTCAGGTTGTGTATAAACCCTTAGTTTACCAACATGAAATTCAGTATTTACTTGTTCCAAATTCTCATTGTAAAAAGCACTTTCCTCCGGATTTGCAGCCCAATCAATACCAGATAATCCTTCTTCTTTTGCTCCGAATACGAGTTCCAGTATTGTAGCGTTTTCTTCCAAAGTGGTTGGTTCCTCTTCCCAAGTAACAATCACTTCATCCGAATTTGGGATGATGCTTGCCAGTAAATTGTTTTCCAGATCAGGATGTACTTTGATGTAGCCATCACAACTTAAAATAGTTGTATCGTAAGTAAGCTTGACATGGAATTTCAGTATATCAGTAAAGTTGTTCACCTTAATGGGTACAACAACAGAATTTCCAATACAGGTATTGCCGTCACCAGCAATGGCTTCAATTAATTGTGAAATGGTGCGTTCAAGTACCACTGTAAATGTGGTATCACAACCAAAATCATCTTTTACAACACAGTAATAAGTTCCAGCACTCAGGTTGTTGAATAAACCATTGTCTGTCTGGAAACTTGTTCCATTGTTTATGGAATAGTGTATTTGTCCTCCTGGGATATTTGCAGTGATGTTGATCTGTCCGTTGGAAAGATGATCTATTTCATCGCTAGTGCTTACATTGGTTACTTCCGGGCCATCTATGTTTTCAATTGTTACAGGATTATCAAGAAACACCCCTTCACAGCCTGATTGATCTTTTACACGGATCACATAGTTTCCGGAAGAGAGGTTGTTAAATATACTATCTCCAATCTGCCATGTGGAACCGTTATCAATCGAATATTGTAATTGTTCGGTATTTTCTATGTTAACTGAGATTTTGAGTGAACCAATCGGCTGGTTACAATGTGCGTTTTCTTTTAAAACCTGGGTTACTTCAATATCTCCTGTATCAAATATTGTATAAGCATCCGAAATGGTTGTACAGCCGTTACCATCATAAATGTGTAGAAAGTAATTTCCAACAGTTAAATCAACCAGGTTTATTTCTGTTCCCATAAGCAAACTGTCAGCATCGTACCATTCAAAAGTCAAAGGTTCAATACCTTCTATCTCAAGTCCTGAAATTTCACCTGTGCTACTACCACAGGATGTTGGTATGATTACAAGATTGTCTTCATTTATTTCAGGTTTAGGATATAAACCAACGTAAATACTATCTCTTTCTGAGCAATTTTCATCATTGGTTACTAGTACCCAGTACCAACCGGTATCGGAAACTATGATCTCATTGGCATTTTCACCAAATGTTCCATCGCTCCAAACATAAATTCCCACTTCTTCTCCGGCATTCAGCACAATTTCTCCTTGTTCGCACATTAATGTATCAGGTCCGAGGTTGGGGTGTGGTGAGTCGATGACTGTTACCACCCTGGATGTTCGTTCAACACGTCCATAGTCATATTCAACAACTACTTTTACTTCATATTCACCGCCTCTGGTAAAATAATGAACAGGGTTCAGATCAAAGGAAATACTATCAGCACCAGAGTCAGGATCACTGAAACTCCAGCGAATTAATTTCGGTTCGGGAATAAAATTATGTTGAAATACAAATGGCTCGCTCGAACAACGTCCTTCCCACTCAAAGCGGAAAAGATGGTCAGTTAATGTGTTTGGAAAAAAGCTACCAACCATTCCTCCCTGTAAATCAATTGCATCTGCTTCATAATTACAGCCTGTACCCCGCACCCAGGGTTTGTGTATTATACTCACATATTCATAAGTACCATAATCATCCGAGGAACAATATATTTTTCCGTCCCTGGCTAACTGAAGTCCAATTCCAGGTCCTTCTTTTTTTATAAGTATTCGGCTATCATAGAATTGAGCAGAATCTTCAATAAACTCCATATCGTATTGAAATAATGGAATAGGATTATCTTGGTCTTTATTTTTTTTTGAACATTCGCTTAAATAAGAAGCATACAAATATTTGGAATCAGGAGAAAACTCTAAACCCCATGGTTCAAACTGATCACAACCATCATCATCATAATTTCTAAGTACATAAATACAATCAATCTCACCAGTACTTGAGTTAAATTTGCATATTTCAATATCTGGATTAGAATTATTCCCAACCTCTGTTCTATAAGCAGCAACAAAATATTTTTTATTTTGAGATATTTTAACATTGCCTTCTAGTGCTGCAAAAGATCTATCAATAGAAGGACTAAATACCATATCTGTATTTATGCCATTTTTTGATAGTAGAAACGAGGCATAACCATCCTCAGTTATTTTCCGAGTAATAACCCATATATTCTCAGTATCTCGTTGTCTGACTGAAACTATTTTATCAACTGCATCCCATGCATCTTCAATTAAAATATTTTTTTCTTCTGTCACGCCTCCTAAGCCATTATCAAGATTCATATCCACAATAGAATAATAAAAGCCATAGTCAGCTGAAGGACCTTCTGCATATCCTGTAACGAAAACATAATAAATATTATGGTCTCCAGGTTGCTTAACTATCAGTGATCCTTGTGAATTGTGATGATGGCCTTTTAAATTATCACCATTGAACATTATATCTTTATTCTTATTCCAAATCTTTTCACCATTAGTAGCAAACAGAAAATTTCCAGATGAATCACAAATACTTGCAGAACTTCGATAAGCATGAAATAAACCATCTACAACTATAGGTTGTCCACTATTAAAGTCTAAACCAGCATAACTTCCAAAGTACCAAATGTTGGCCTCATTTTGAGCATTTGAGATGGTTAACTGTGATAACACAACTAAAAGTATTGTTATGTTGTTCTTAAGCAGCATTTTACAAAGCTAAAAAAATCATCCCAAATGCGGATATTTTATCCGCTAATAGGATGGTTTTAAAAATGTTAATCTAGTTCCCCAGCATCAATTGGAATAGGGGTTAATCCCGCATAATTAGAACATGATTTTTGATCTGATTGACCAGTGCCATCACAGGCATCAAAAGGAGGGTTATCATAACAACGGAGTAAAACTGTAGCTTGTGCAATTAACACTGGAATTTCATCATGGTATTCTTCACAATAGTCTTCAACGTCAGGCACATCAACTATTTTTTCATCTGCTGAACCTGGTGCTGTATCATATACAGTAGTAACATCTTCTTCGTTTGCTATATCACGGATATACACTGTAATTTGGAATGCCGAATCAATTCCTACGCCACAAGTACAATTAATATCTGTTGCATCCCATTCAACTTTGACTTGGTATTGTGAATAACTAAATGACATGCCAATTAACATGGCAATTGATAATAAAAAAAGTTTTTTCATTTCACATAATTTTAAAATTATTAATTGAATTTTTTGCTCCCGGTTTGCAAGTTAACCCAGCCACCATGCAACAACCGGCTATGCACAGTGGCTGTGGTGGATGAATTTGTTTTGTCCCGGTTGGAATATAGATATTTGCATTGCGCAGCCCTTTTGTAACAAATCGAGATTTGGTTAAATAAAGTGCATTTTTATAGTTATTTGGAAGTATAAAGGTACTGCCAAAAGGATGGCTTTGTCAATAGCGGAAAACCACCGTTTTTTTGCCTATGCCGTCATTTCGATCCCGATTTTAATCGGGAGAGAAATCCCCTCATAACCGGGTTGTCTTTTCAGCAGGCAGGTATCTCCTGAATAAAAGGATCATTTCGGGGACATTTTCCCAAAGGAATGCCTTCGGCACTCGTCGCAATCCGCCTACAAGCGGAAAGCTTACCTCGGAATGAACTGTGTCACCTCACCAAAGTAACCTGCCCCTTCCTGGTTTGGGTTTCTTCACCGGTTGAGTAGGCTTTGTAAACGATTTTGTAAATGTAGGTGCCGCCAGGTGCAGGCCTGCCTTTAAAGGTACCATCCCAGCCCTGGCTGATGTTGTTGGTTTCGAAGATCATCTCTCCCCAACGGTTGTAAATGGACAGGCGGTAAGACTGCACATAATCGTAACGTTCCACGGGTTTGAACTCATCGTTCAGCCCATCGCCGTTGGGCGAAAAGGCGTTGGGCAGCCAGAAAGGTTCACCGCCCCAGAGGACGGTGACTGAATCTTTTGCAAAACACATTTCAGTTGTTCCTATTTCCACGGTGATCAATCCTTCGGTGTTAATGATTATTTCTGAAGTCCTTTCACCGGTGTTCCAGAAATAGTAGTTATAATCACCACCTGCATCCAGTACAAAACCTGGTTCACCAAATATGGTGTCGTAGTCAGCAAACGCTACCAATGGATTTTCATCTACAATTATTTCCAGGCTTTTGCTCTCAACGCAATTCACCGTATCAATAACAGTAAGTGTATATAAACCTGCCTGTGATTTAGAAATGTTTGGAATCTCTAAAGCAGGAGTGTTACTAAAATAATTATTCGGGCCTGTCCATTCGTAAATATACTCGCCGGCCCCTCCTGATACCCACGGGTATTTCGTAAAATCATCCCCTTCGCAGGGCGACACCTTACTGTACATGTCTATTTGCGGTCTGCTGAATATCCGTACTTTCCCTAACTGGTAATCAACACTGATCTCATCCCCCGATTCGTTGTAAAAATTGCTTTCACCACTGCTTGCAATCCAATCTACCTGGGTGAAGCCTTCTCTTTTTGCACCAAGTACCAATTCCGCTATTTGCGCGTTTTCGGGCAGGGTCAAGGGGTTTTTGCCCTGCCACGACAATACAATTTCACCGCTTATTGGTATGATACTTACTTTCAGACTGTCCTGCAAATCGGGATGGATGTTCATATATCCGTCACATTGTAAAACGGCCGTATCGTAATTCAGCAATACATGGAATTTTGAAACATTAATAAAATTGTACAGGACTAAGGGGACTACGGCTGCATCACCCAGGCAGGTGTTGTCGTCGCCTGCAATAGCTTCGATCAATTGTGAGATGGTTCGGGTTACTTCCACAATGAAAGTGGTATCGCAGCCAAAATCATCTTTTACCATGCATGCAAAGGTTCCTGCACTTAAGTTTGTAAATAAACCGTTGTCCGCTTGGAAGTTTATTCCGTTGTTAATGGAATAATGTATTTGTCCTTCTCCGATGGTGGCTGTGATGTTGATCTGCCCGTTTTGTAAATAATCAATCTCGGGAATGGTAGATACATTTGTAACATCTGGCCCTGCAATATTTTCTATAATAACAGGATTGTTTTCATACACTCCTTCGCAACCTGTCTGGTCTTTTACCCTGACCACATAATTGCCCGGGGATAGACTTGTGAAAACAGGAATACCGTTTTGCCAGGTGTTACCGTTATCAATGCTGTACAGCAAATCACCGGTATTGCCGATGTTTATCGAAATCGTTATTGATCCTGTTGCCTGGTTGCAGTGGGCATCTTCTTTTTCAACTGCTGTAACTTCAATATCACCTGAATCGAAAATAGTGTAGGCCTGGGTAATGGTGGTGCAGCCGTTTCCATCCAGAATGTGTAAGTAATAATTGCCTACCGGGAGGTTTTCGAAATCAAGTTCATTCGACAAAAAGTTGCTGTCGGAATCGTACCATGCGTAGCTCAGGGGTTCTGATCCTGTTACTTGTAAGCCTAAAATCTTACCGCTACTTCCGCCACATGCAGTGGGTACAATGTTCAGATTATCTTCATTAACTTCGGCTTCAGGGTACAAACCAACATGAATACTATCTCGAACCATACAATCCACTTCGTTGGTCACCTCCACCCAGTACCAGCCGGTATCTGAAACCATTAATTCATTTGCATTTTGGCCGAAACTGCCATTGCTCCATAAATAAAAGCCTTCTTCTTCGCCTGCATTGAGGGTAATTTCCCCTTGTGCACACATCAGTGTATCAGGGCCTAAATTGGGTTGTGGTGACTGATCAACTGTCACAACCCGTGATGTGCGCTCAATCCTTCCGTTGGGATATTGAACAACAACATTCACCTCAAACTCTCCTGCATGGGTAAAATAATGAACAGGGGTTAATTCAGTAGAGATACTGTCAGCACCAGCACCAGGGTCATCAAAATTCCATTGTATAGCAACCGGATCGGGCTGAAAATTAGGCTGGAAAATAAAAGGTTCTGCTGAGCAGCGGCCTTGCCACTCAAAGCGGTAGAGGAAATCAAGCATTATATTTGGTAAATATTCAGTGGTTTTATTTACTCCAAAGTATATTGCGTCCTCTTCGAAATTGCATTCAACTCCCCTTCTCCAGGGTTCATGTATTACACTTATATAATCAAAGTTGTCGAAAGCTCCCCCGCCCATATATATTTTGCCATCAGTTGCCAACTGTAATCCCCCCATTTCACCTTCTGCAATTAGTATTCCTGACTCAATAAACTGACTTGAATCTTCAATATATTGCATGTCAAATTGATAAAGAGCCATTCTGTCTTCTCCCTCTTGAGTATTTCGATGAGTACATAAATACAGAAGCTTTGAATCTGGTGAAAACTCTACGCAATTTGGATTGGAAAAGTGTGAATCGCCCTCCTTTTTTAAACGGATGGTATACAATAATTCTAATTCCCTATTTGATAAATTTAATTTGCAAATTTCAAAACCACTTTCAGTAGAATACCCATTTATATCCCGAAAGGCTGATACCAAATACTTTTTATCGTATGATACCTTCATTGGTGCAGCCCACCCAGGATTTTCTCTTGGCAAGGATGGGCTTATTACTGGTTGTTGTCCAACTCCATTTACTGTTAACGTATAAATGGCATATTCATCATCTTCCGCTTTGTATGCAACAACTAATATTGTATCATTATTTTTTCTAAACCCTGTTAATTTGTCACGAGCATCCCAAGCGATCTCCAATGGAATATTCTTTTCCTCGGTTACTCCACCCAGTCCTCCGTCAAGATCCATATCAACAACTGAGTACCAGAGTCCAGGAGAATAGATTTCATTTGCACAAGATGTAGCAAAAACATAGTATAAGTTTAATGAACTAGGTTTTTGTATAATTAGATATCGCTGTGAAGCACCACTTCGGCTTTCAAGATCATTACCGTTTAACATTATTGCTCCAAGCCGGCTTCGAATATTATGATTACTACATGTAAACAGATGATTACCTAATGAATCGCTTATGGTTGCTGTGCCTCTTCCAGATTGAAACCATGGCACCTCAAGTTTGACAGGTGGATCACCGTTGTTGAAATCTAAACCGCTTTGATCACCAAAATGCCAAATATTGGCCTCCTTTTGAGGAAATATAAACTGATATAACGTTAATAATATTGCAATGAATAACGCCCTTTTCATCGGTGCTTAAAAATAATATATTTTGTTGAACTATTCCTGATCAATATTACTATTGATCAGGAATAGAAAACAGGTGATTGATTAGTACTATTCTAAATAAAGTGATGTGAAAGTAAATCCATTACTGAAATTCAGACAACTTTGTCCTGTCATCTGTTCTGAATCAGTACAATGTTCAACTACAGGAATACTACCATAATGACCAAGAGTAACACTACACCTTATTGTAAAACTAGGTGTGTACTCGTGATTTATTTCATTACAATAATATTCTATATCCGGATCGTCAGAACAATCAAATGTGTGGCTGCTAGCAGTATAAGGTTTAAAGACAGTTACAGGGTCAAATTGCTCACCATTTGCCACGTCAGAAACTTCAAAAACAATTTTGAAGCTGGCTGTTGCATAATTTGAACATGCACAATTTTCATCGCTGTCGTCCCAGTTAACTAAAACTTCCCAAGCAGATTGAGCATAATTGCCTGTAATGAATAACAGGCTAACTGATAATAAAAAGATAATTTTTTTCATTTCTTTAAATGTTTAATTTTTGTTTGTTTTGATTCTAACATGCCCGCCTGCATTTCAACCTCCTTTCGTTTTGGTTAAGGCATATGTTATTTGATAGTTTCGTTTAATTGCATTAAAACATTAATTGAATTATAAAGGTACTGCCAAAAGAAAGATTTGTCAATAGCGGAAAACCACCATTTTTTTGCCTATGCCGTCATTTTGATCCGTCAGCAGGCGGAGAGAAATCTCCTCCTAAACGGGTTGGCTATTCAGCAGGCAGGTATCTTCTGAACCGGAAACATTGTTTCGGGGAGATTCTCCCATTGGGATTCCTTTGGAACTCGTCGCTGCACTACGTTCCGCTTCCCTCGGAATGACAGGGTGCAAAAAAAGCGCCATCACCGGATGGTGTGGCGCTTCATGTTTACAATCAACATTTATCCCCTCTTATATACGATGGCCACAACAGTAACGTCATCGCCACCCATATTGATTGTCATTCCGTAAGGTCTGTCATCAGAAATTTCTAATTTGTGCTTTTCCGGCTTTTCCGGTTAACTGTTGCCAGATGGTTACCGCCTGGTGTACTCCGGTTGCTCCGGTTGGATGTCCCCATCCAATCAATCCACCGGTTGTATTCATCGGCATATAACCATCCCGTGCTGTATTTCCAGCATCAACCCAGTCGGCACCTTCGCCTTTGGCTGCAAGTCCCAATCCTTCAACTGCTAATATTCCAGCAATTGAAAAACAATCATGTGTTTCAATGGTACCTATCTGATCGATTGTTACTCCTGCACTTTCCATGGCTTCTTTTGCAGCCCGGGGAATGGCTTCCAATTCTGCCGGATCAGCAGGATCGTTTGTAATATTACGAATAACCTGAGCCCATCCCACAACTTCAACTGCATCTTTCTTATCAACGCCTATTTTTTTAAGTCCTTCTTCAGAACAAATAGCAATTCCCGATGCCCCATCTGAAACTTTAGAGCAATCCAACACAGTAAGATTATCAACAAAGGCTGTACCATTGGGTTTCATTTTTAAGGCCAATGCATAAGGATCAGGATTGGTATTGTGAAATTCCTGGGCAGTTGGGTCAAGACGTGCATTTTCCATGGCATTGGCAAACCAGTGTGCCATACCTTTTCGTGCACGATCGAATCCATACTTTTCATAATAAGCTCCGGCCCTGTCACTAAATTGGCCTGGGAAAAAGTAAGCATGTCCCTGCTTTCGTTTCTGATACCATCCGGCACCTGCCAGCATATCAGCACCATAAATGGCTTTTACTGTATTCTGGACTTCAACACCAAGGGTGAGAACAACATCAGCAGTTTCGGCAAGTACAGATCTTAAACCATACATTAAGGCTAGACCACCTGATCCACAGGCTCCTTCAACGCTGATAGCAGGTTTGAATTCGAGTTTTTTATCAATCATGGGAACAAATCCCGGCAGGTTAGCCTGCTTGTTAAAGCGTGCAGCCATAAAATTACCGATCACCGATTCATCGACATTGTCAGCACCACCAATTTTATCCAATACAGCTTTTCCGGCTTCACTGATATAATGCTCAAGTCCGGGACGTGCCTTTTTTGGATTGAATTCTCTTCGGCCGGTACCCATTGAAACGGTATTGTAACCGGCAGTCATATATACTTTTCTTCTTAAGTTTTTTCATGATTGTAAATTTTTAATCAAAAAAATTATTTACCGGTCCATATGCATGGAAAAATCCAGTGAGCATAACAGTATTTACATCATCAGTATTTTGTGCTACTTTGCTTTTATGAAGTTGTTCGCCAATTGCTTTTGAACGTCGTACCATATTTTATAGCCAATTTTGCAGCAAGAGTATCCATTGTTTCAAATCATTAAAGAATTTGCCAAGTACTTCTTCTTTGTTCTTCATCCGTAAAGTTGATTTCCAGGCAACTGATGAATCAGGCAAGCTTCCCATCATTTCATCACATTCATCCTGGAATTTTTCAACCTCAACATATTGCCTGTTTATGTGTATCCCAAATAGCCATCACCCTTCCTCCTTTATATTTAAGGAATCCATCTTTTTGAGCACCATTTGAATATTGACCACCTTTAACACCTTGTTCAAGCAGCTTATTCAATAATTGATGACTGATCTCTTCATCGGTATGATGTGGATTCATAACACTCATGATAAATCTCACAACATCAACACCTACATAATCGATTAATTGGAAAATTCCCATTGGGCGAACAAGGAAATCCTGGGTGACTTTATTCACAATATAAATTGCTTTATAAAGTGGAATATTTTTTTCTGCTGCTAACGCTTCGACTTCATTCATTCCATGAATTGCATCACGCATAAAATGACCATTGCCAATAAAACCAGCATGATCGTTTGATGGAACAATTATCTTTTCTCAGGTTTTTAGCATAGGCCAATGCAAATTCTTTTACTTCTGCTTTGGTTTTAGTCGGTTGTAATTAATTCAACCAACCGCTGAACAGCAGGAGGATTGTAAAAATGGAAACCAAGAATTCTACCATCTAAACCAGCTTCATTTTCCAAAATATTAATTGGAACTGAAGAAGTATTGGTAAAAAACCATGGGATCTGTTGTGGAATTGTTTTTTATTTGTGAAAACAATTTCACTTTCAAATCTTTGTTCTCAATAATGGCTTCAAAAATCAGGTTTGAATGATAAGCTACTTCCATTGAAGTAGAAGGTCTTACAACATTCATCACATCGAAAATATATTCATCGATGATTTCATAATTTTCAACCAGGTCATCACGCTCCGCATACATTTTTCGCAACCACACTGTTTTCTTTTCGGCCACTTTTCGAACCTGTTCTTTTAAATACCGCATTAATCCTGCCAGTCCTTCAGGTGAAACATCAATGGCATTCAGAATGAAGGATTTGCCTTTGTTTTCAGGTTTTAAGCGCCAGGTCAGCCATTTCAACTGCGGTAAGCAGCAATATGCCACTTCCCATTTTTCCGGCTGCTCCTAAAACCGATACATTTTGTAATCTTTCTTCGTATGTCATTTTATAAGTTTAAATATATAATGTTAAAATATTTGGGTATTGACCCCTCCGTCCTGCGGACATCTCCCCTTCAAAAGGGGAGGAAATATTTGTCTCAACTTTTCATCTATAATATTCCGAGGTCTTAAGTCTTGTTTCTTAGGTCAATTAATTACCAATTGGGTTTTCGTTTACCAAGAAATGCTTCCATCCCTTCTTTTCCTTGCTTGCCTTCGCCAAATAATGAACCGAATTCTTCTGCTTCCAGTTCTTCACCATAGTTTCGACTCATTTCGCGGCTTAACCTTACAACACTTTTAACTTTTTTAATGGCTTCAGGACCTTTGGATGCAATGTTTTTTGCAATTTTTATATACCGTATCCATCAGTTCTTCAGGCTCTACAACTTTTTGCACCAGACGAATCCGCAGTGCATCTTCAGCATTAATCATGTCGGCCGTCATTAATAAATAAAGCGCATCTCCCATACCTACCAATCGTGCTAATCTTTGTGTTCCGGCATAGCCAGGAATTAAGCCAAGGTTTACTTCCGGCTGGCCGAATTTTGCTTTGGAACTTGCTATTCTGAAATCGCAACCCATTGCCAATTCAAGCCCTCCACCCAGGGCAAAGCCATTAATGGCAGCAATAACAGGTATTCCTAATTTTCCAAAACTCGAAAAAGTATTTTGACCAATTCGTGAGAAAGCACTTCCTTCTTCTTCATTTTTATTTACCATTTCGGCAATATCTGCACCTGCAACAAAAGCTTTTCCTTCGCCGGTAATAATCATAGCACGAACATCTGGCATGTCGGAAACTTTTGACACAAAATCATCCATCTCTTCAAAAAATCGTGTATTTAATGCATTCATCGCTTCAGGGCGGCTGATGGTTACAATTGCGATACCATCCTTAATTTCAGGTTTTAATATTTTGTAATCCATTTCACTGGGTTTAAAAGGAATTCAAATTTAGGAAATTTACCAAAAGATCAGCCTAAGAAGGCATATAAATTAGCCTTTTTTGAATCACATTTAGTAGCCCTTTTATGTTTTATGATTTAATTAACATACTAAAAACTTAAATCTTCCTATTTTTGCCCGGTATACTCGTTGAGTTATGACATATTTGAAAAAATTTCTGTCAACTACTTTTGTACTTATCACTATGTCTTCATTTGTGTTAAGCACAACAGGTTTTACATCCCATACCCATCATTGTCAACATCATGATTCTCAGAAAAGCATTGTCTCAACTGAAACAGGATGTTGTGCTGAACTTGAATCTGAAGATTACGGTGATGAAGAATCATGCTGTAAACCTTCAAGTTGTAAAACAGAAGAAGATCATCGCATCGTGTTGCTCCGAAGAAATAAATTATTACCGACTTTCGGAATGGTTTACATCAATTGATTCACAAAAGAAACAGATCATTCCTTTAAAGAATATATTGCTTTCAACTTCGATTAATGCTTCCGCTAAAGACGAATTGGAGAATATTATATTTGAATCCTATCATGATCCAGGGCCAATTATAAAAATTCCCAAATATCGATTGCACTCGCAAACCAAATTAGATCCTCCAATTAATTTAATCCCGATTTCTGATTTTTTATATTGATGTTTTGGCAAAAACCAAAGTTCAAAAATTCTATTTTATATCGTTCTATCAGGAATCTATCCCGCAATAAATTTTCAGAAATTTAAAGGATTATTAAGATGAGAATTAAAATATTAATGATTTTCATATATGTTTTGCTCACTATTTCAGATGGTTTTTCACAAAAAGTAAGTGGCTATGTATATGAAATATTGGAGGGTAATAAATCACCTTTAACAGGTGCAAATATTTACCAGGCGAATACAACAAATGGCACATCAACTGATGAAAATGGTTTTTTCAGCCTGAAACTTAAATCAGGTAAAGATATTATTCTGGTTTTTAGTTATGTGGGTTATATGAACGACACAGTTGTTGTTCATAATGTTGAAAAAAACAGGATTGATATTGTCTTAAAAAACAATAGTGAATTAGACCAGGTCAATATTGTTTCTCGTCAGAAAGGAGGATTTGTCTCACGAACAGAAGTGAGGAGTATTGAATCTATTACAAGTGCTGGTTTAAAACAGGCTGCCTGTTGTAATTTATCGGAAAGTTTTGAAAATAGCGCTACTGTCAACATTAGTTATACTGATGCCGTAACGGGGGCTAAACACATTGAAATGTTAGGGCTGGCAGGTCAATATACCCAAATGATGCAGGAAAACATACCTAATTTAAGAGGCCTTGCTACACCTTTTGGACTTGGTTATTATCCGGGCGATTGGTTACAATCTATCCAGGTATCAAAAGGAACATCTTCGGTGATTAATGGATACGAGTCTATTACCGGACAAATTAACCTTGAGTTAAAAAAACCAGATGACAGAGAAAGGTTTTTTCTGAATCTGTATGGAAATCATCTTGGAAAGCTTGAAGGAAATATGAATGGTAGTATAAAAATCAGCGAAAGATGGAGCACAATGATATTACTACACGGTGAGCAAATGTTTGGCAGACATGATTTTAATGGTGATTCTTTTCTGGATATGCCTGATGTGAGTCAGATTAATGTTTATAACCGATGGAATTACAAAACCGATAATATTCATTTTGGTTTTGGGGCTCAATACCTCACCGAAAATCGAGAAGGTGGGCAATTAAGCTTTGATGCTAATAGGCCTAATGATATCGAAAACGGATATGGAATTGGCGTAAAGACTGATCGTTTTCAGGCACAAGCAAAATTAGGTTACATTTTTAAAAATCTGGATTTCACAAGTATTGGTTTTCAAAACCAGTTTGTAAGTCACCAACAATCATCTTTTTTCGGATTAACCGATTACGATGCAAAGCAGATTTCATATTATGGTAACCTGATTTTCCAGTCATATATTACATCACCTGCACACAAGTATACTACCGGAATAAGTTATGCTTATGATAACTATAATGAACTTTTGAACGACAGTAGTTTTGCAAGAACAGAAAGCGTTCCTGGAATATTTTTTCAATACACCTATTCAGATGGAGAAAAATGGAACTTTATAGGAGGAGTAAGGGGAGACATCCACAATTTATATGGATTTATTTTTACACCAAGACTTCATGCAAGATATAGTTTCAATGAAAAGAACATATTCAGGGCAAGTGCGGGAAAAGGATATAACTCAGTAAATGTAATTGCTGAAAACACCAATTTATTCAACACATCCAAAAAAGTGGTGATCAATGGACCTTTAAAACTTGAAGCAGCATGGAATATGGGACTAAGTTACAACAGGTATTTTACAGTTAGTGATCGTGAGCTAAGTCTTGGATTAGATGTGTTTTATACTTATTTCATAGACCAGGTTGTTGTAGATCGGGATTCTGATCCTTTTACAGTTTATATTTCAAACCTGGATGGTAAATCATATTCAACAAGTATACAAGCGGAATTGCGTTATGAACTGATCAGAAATTTTGACGTAACGCTTGCTTTCAGGTATAATGATGTGAAAACAACTATTAGCGATCAGCTCAGGGAGCTGGATATGGTAAATCGATATAAGGGTTTGGTTTCGCTTTCGTATCTTACAAACTTGAAAAAATGGCAATTTGATGTTAATCTACAAATCAATGGAGATTCACGTTTACCAAATACTTCATTTAATCCTGAAGAGTTTCAAAGACCAGAACGGTCTCCGGTATATGCAATTTTAAATGCACAGGTAACCAAATATTTTAAACGTTGGGATATTTATATTGGTGGAGAAAACCTGACCAATTACAAACAGCCCAATCCGATTATTGACCCTGAAAATCCTTTTGGTGATTATTTTGATGCAACCATTGTATATGGTCCTATTATTGGAATTAAGGTATATGCAGGGATTAGGTTTAAGATTGTTCAATAAGACAAAACATCTTCCCCGCCCTGAAGGACGGGGAAACTGAAAAACAGAAACAAAATATAATAATAAGTAATTATCAGTTACCCCGACCTTCAAGTCGGGACCTAAAAAAAGAAAATATGAAAAACAGAATTTTAATACTCATGATCAGCATACTATCTGCTGGATTATCGCAGTTCTCGCTTCAAGCGGCAACAATTGAATTTGCAAATAGTAAACTTCAGGAAACTGAAAGGAAAGTAGATACCGTTGAAATCAAAACTTCAGCAGTTTGTAATATGTGTAAGGAAAGGCTTGAACATGATATGGCTTTTGAGAAAGGTGTAAAGTCAGTTGAATTGGACAATGAAACCAAAGTATTGACCATTACTTATAAAACAAATAAAACAAATAAGGAGGAATTAAAAAAAGCGGTAACAAAAATTGGTTATGATGCTGATGAATTGCTAGGCCGATCAAAAAGCACATGACCGTTTGCCTGCTTGTTGTCAAAAAGACGTTGAACCACATTAGTGGTGTTGATGCGAGTTAATTATGATAGATCAAAACTTCTGATTCTCCTTCTGAAGTAATATACCCTCGGTACATTCCTGCAGAATTGAAAGTCATAGCAATATTGCCATCTTTGTCAACAGCAACAATGCCACCTTCGGCATTTTGACTTTTCAGTTTTTTCATGATCACCTCATCAGCTGCCTGTTGCAGTGAAAGGCCTTTGTATTTCATTAAAGCCGAAATATCATAGGCGACTACATTACGGATAAAATATTCTCCATGACCAGTTGCAGATACTGCACATGTATTGTTATCGGCATAAGTTCCAGCTCCTATGATTGGTGAATCACCAACCCGTCCTTTCATTTTGTAGGTCATCCCTCCTGTTGAAGTTGCTGCGGCCAAATTGCCATATTTATCAAGTGCAACAGCTCCAACGGTTCCATGTTTTTCTATCTTATCTCTTGCTTTCAAATAACTATTCCAGCGGTTTTCAGTGAAAAAATAAGAAGAGTCAACCAGTTCAATGCCGTTTGATCTTGCAATTTCTTCGGCCCCTTCACCAACCAGCAAAACATGGTTGGTTTCTTCCATAACAGCTCGTGCAGCAAGAATCGGGTTTTTAATATGTCGCACACCCGCAATCGCTCCGGCATTTAAATCACGGCCATCCATGATTGATGCATCCATTTCGTTAACCCCTTCTGCAGTAAAAACGGCTCCTTTCCCTGCATTAAATAAAGGAGAATTTTCCATCACCATAATGGTTTTCGTAACTGCATCCAGGCTCGTTCCGCCTTCTTTTAAAATCATTGACCCAACAGTCAGAGCTTCTGACATTTTATCAAGATATTCTTTTTCCTTTTCAGGTGTCATATTCTTTTTCAGGATAGTTCCTGCACCACCATGAATAACCAAAACATAATCAGGCCTGGACTTTTGCGCTGTATTATTGCAAGCGTAAAACAGCATTGAAAATCCCAATATGAAAATGAAAATTCGAACCATAAAAACTTTATTTATTGAGCAATGAAGCAAATAACGACTTCATATCATATATGCCAAACATATCACCAGCTGTTAACAAAACAACGATAACAATTACCCATTTAACAAATACCACCCCTTTTGAAACAGCTAGGCGAGATGCTACAAAAGCTCCAACTACGTTTCCAATTGCGAGGATAAGCCCATATTTCCAATTGACCTGGTTATTGAAGAGAAAAACCAAAAGTGTAAAAGGGGTATAAAGCAGAACGATAAAAACTTTTACAGCATTGCCTTTTACCAGATCAAATCCGGCACCAACGACTATCCCCATCAACAGAAAATACCCGACACCCATATGAATAAAACCACCATAAATACCTATCAGAAAAAAGATCAAATAGCTTTTCCAGTTTAATGGTTTTTCCACAATTTCGGCCCTGCCATAAATGTATTTCTGTGGTTTGTAAAAAATGAAAACCAGCATGATTAACATAATTACACCTATGGCTTTTTCAAGGATGCCCTCATTGATATCAACTGCAATCCATGCACCGATTAGGGATCCCACAATAGCCGGTATTGCCAATAAAATTGATTTTCTTAAAGGAAGTACTTTTTGTTGTCGGAAACTTGCTGTTGCAGTAGCTGTTTGAATAGCAATTGCAATCCGGTTTGTTCCATTTGCAATTGGGGCAGGTAACCCGAGCATCATTAACACGGAAAGAGAAATAATACTCCCTCCGCCAGCAAGCGTATTAATAAACCCAACCATTAGTCCGGCAATAATCAATGCTATTATTTCAGCCCACTCCATTTTTTTCTATCCCCAACCTGAAAATCGGGTTAACTGATTGTTGTTTTAAATTTTTATACGTCAAGTTCTCTTTTCCTTAAGGCATCCCAACCTTGCGCCTCTAGCTTAATCATTTGATTGTCGTTGGTTACCATATGTTGCCCTTCTTTTTCCTCGGTCATATAGCCAACAACAGTTATTTCTTTTTCATCTTTGATTTTATCATAATCGCTTTGCGAAATGGTAAAAAGTAATTCATAATCCTCGCCCCCATTTAGGGCAGCAATTGATGGAACTATCCCAAATTCTTTTGCAACTTCAAAGGTAACCTGGTCAACCGGGATTTTTTCTTCATGAATAATACAACCGGTTTTTGATTCTTTACACAGATGGAGCACTTCAGAAGCCAAACCATCCGATACATCTATCATAGAGGTAGGGACTATTTTCTTTTCTTCTAATAGTCGCACAACATCAATTCGTGCTTCTGGTTTTAACTGTCGTTCCAGCAGGTAATCATTTCCTGAAAGATCGGGCTGTAGGTTTGGGTCCACCTGAAACGCCTTTTTCTCTCTTTCCAACAATAACAATCCAATATATGCGCCACCAAGATCACCACTTACACAAATTAAATCGTTCGGTTTTGCCCCATTTCGATAAGTAATTTTCTTTTTATCTGCTTCGCCAATCACTGTAACAGACAGATGCAGACCTGCTAAGCTTGATGTAGTATCACCTCCTATAAAATCAATATTATAAACATCGCAAGCCATCAATATACCGGAATAAATCTCTTCAATAGCTTCCAGTGTATACTTGCTCGATATGCCAATTCCGACTATGATTTGTTTAGGTGTACCATTCATCGCAGCAATATCGGAAAGGTTTACAACTACAGCTTTATATCCTAAGTGCTTAAGAGGTGTATAAATAAGGTCAAAATGAACTCCTTCTATCAATAAATCTTTTGATACCAATAACTGTTTTCCCTCAGCAGGTTGAATAACAGCAGCATCATCTCCAACACCTTTTACAGTTGATTTATGTTTTAATATGATGTTTTTTGTAAGGTGATCGATCAAACCGAATTCGCCAAGTGATGATAATTCGGTCAGGTTTTGACTGGCTTCTGACATAAATAAAATTTTCGCAAAAGTAAGTCAAATTAATCATAAAATCTGGAGTTGTAAGGCTATAAAAAGACCTATCGGTCAATGGTTTCATTTTTTAAAATAGCTGCTTTGCCATAAATGTATAATTACTATATTTGCCCTCACAAAAAAAACCTCTAATCAAATCAATTTTATGAGTAAGAAAAGCAATGGCCGTATCGCGCAGATTATCGGTCCAGTGATTGATGTTGTTTTTGACAAAGAAGAAGATCTTCCAAACCTTTATGACGCTCTTGAGATTACCCGTGATAATGGTGATAAACTGATTGTAGAAGCACAACAGGCTATTGGTGAAAATACAGTACGAACTATTGCAATGGATGCAACCGAAGGTTTGAAAAGAGGGCTTGAAGTGATAAGTACAGGAGCACCTATCTCAATGCCTACCGGCGATCAGGTGAAAGGACGCTTATTCAATGTAATAGGCAAACCAATTGATGGGCTCGGTGATGTTGAGTCGAAAAAAAGATACCCTATTCATGCTGATCCACCTAAATATGAAAATCTGTCCACATCAAAAGAGATTCTTTATACCGGTATCAAGGTAATCGACCTTATTGAGCCTTACTCAAAAGGTGGTAAAATTGGATTGTTTGGTGGCGCAGGAGTTGGCAAGACTGTGATTATCATGGAGCTGATCAACAACATTGCAAAATCTTACTCAGGAATGTCGGTATTTGGTGGTGTGGGAGAGCGTACTCGCGAGGGTAATGATTTGCTCCGCGAAATGATCGAATCCAATGTAATCAGGTATGGTAAAGCTTTTACTGATGATATGGAAAAAGGAGGCTGGGATCTTTCAAAAGTTGACAAAAAGGAATTGGAACAATCACAGGCAACACTTGTATTTGGTCAAATGAATGAACCACCTGGTGCTCGTGCTCGTGTTGCACTATCCGGGCTAACCATGGCTGAATACTTCCGTGATGGAGACGAAAAAACAGGTGGACGTGACATTCTGTTTTTTATTGATAATATATTCCGTTTTACCCAGGCAGGGTCTGAAGTATCTGCACTATTAGGTCGTATGCCATCAGCTGTTGGATACCAGCCAACTTTAGCTACTGAGATGGGTATTATGCAGGAAAGGATTACTTCAACAAAACGAGGATCGATTACATCGGTACAAGCTGTTTACGTGCCTGCTGATGACTTGACCGACCCCGCTCCTGCTACGACATTTGCGCACCTTGATGCAACTACTGTATTGAGTCGTAAAATTGCAGAACTTGGAATTTATCCTGCTGTTGATCCATTGGATTCAACTTCACGTATCCTGTCGGTTGATGTGGTTGGTGAAGAGCACTATAAAACTGCAGAAAAGGTAAAAAACATTTTGCAACGTTATAAGGAATTACAAGACATTATCGCTATCCTTGGTATGGATGAATTGTCAGAAGAAGATAAGTTGATTGTTCACCGGGCACGCAGGGTGCAGCGTTTCCTTTCACAGCCTTTCCATGTAGCTGAACAGTTTACAGGATTAAAGGGAACCATTGTTTCAATTGAAGATACAATCAAAGGTTTTAATATGATTATGGATGGTGAAGTGGATGAATATCCTGAAGCTGCTTTTAACCTCGTTGGCACAATAGATGAGGCCATCGAGAAAGGCAAGAAAATGTTAGAGGACGCAAAATAACCCCCTTAATCCCCCTAAAGGGGGAAATGTATAGGATTAAATACAAAACTGCTACAAAATGCAAGTCGAAATCATCACACCTGACAAAGAGATATACAAGGGAGAAGCAACTTTGGTTCAACTTCCGGGCATAGACGGTTCGTTTGAGATATTAAACAATCATGCTCCGCTTATTTCAGCATTGAAAAAGGGAAAGATCAAACTGAAAAAAAGTAAAGAAAGTCAGGATGAATTTTATGAAATCAATGGTGGTGTAATTGAAGTGCTGAATAACGAAGTGCTGATTCTAGCAGAGTAAAATCTCCAAAAAAAATATTATAATCCCACTTGTTGATGCAGGTGGTATTTTTGTTTTACTTACAATATTGTTCGACAGCTTCAGTGGCTTTTTCAATTCCCATATCAGAAGCTTTTTGCCAATCGCGGCATGCAGAGTTCATCTGTTTGAGGTAAAAATAGGCAAGACCACGGTTAACATATGCGTTTCCATTATTCGGATCCAATTCAATAGATTTGTTCAGATCATCAAGAGCTTCAATATATTTATTCTGCATGCCCAGCAATGTTCCCCGATTATAATATGCAAGACCATAATTTGGCGCTACATCTATTGACATATTATAATATTCCATGGCCTGAACGTGATTTCCTAAATCAAAATAAACCTGGCCAATTCCTAAAATCGAAACGGAGTCGTTGATGTTGTTTTTAACAGCATCTTCATAGTAAGATAGTGACAGCTCTTTTTGTCCTTTATCATAATATATTCTTCCCAAATAATGGGAAGCCGGCGAATAACCGGGGGTGTTTTCAAGCACTTTTTTAAACTGCATTAAAGCATTATCAAGATCACCTTTTTGATAGTACTGAACTCCTGCATTGTAGGCCATTTTTGCAGCTTTGGTTTTATTATCCGGTTTTTTTTGGTTGATATTCGCTGGTTCTGATAACAAATCTTTACTTGCATTAGCAGAATCAATGGTTCGCACCTTATCTTTGATTGTTTCGATTTTTGCAACCTTATTATCTTTTCCTAACTGTTCACATCCCGCCAACCCTGTTATAATCAACAATATAAAAACTAGATTTTTCATCTTTATTCGAATTTTTGCGGTTGCAAAGATATCAATCTTACCTAAAGAAAAAAGCCTGCCAAATGGCAGGCTCATTAAATAATCTTAACTGCCTCAGTGTAATCAAAAGACTTTTGTCAAGATTCTTAATTTTGATTTATTCGCCAATGTCTACATTTCCTGGTAACGACAAATGCGCTTGCACAAATCGCCAGCTACCTTCAACTTTTGTTAATACCCCGGTAAACCGCATGCCTTCATAACTACGTGCTTCGCCATCATACATAAAATTATAGTTTAATGACTCCGCAAACCATGCTGTATTGCCACAGGTATTAATCTGAATATATTGATCAGATGCTGAAATATAGGTTTCTTCAATGAGCCTAAATTGTTCTTTAATCGCACTGCGAATATTGGTAAAACCAATTAATTTTTCATCCGAATTGGTACCATACAAAATAATATCGCTATCAGGTGACCAAATTTGTTGAATGAGATCAAAATCCTGATTCTCGTTGGCAATGATATATTGTTCAAGAACGTTCTCAATCGCGATGATTTCATCTGCACGGTTAACTTTATCAGCACAGGTTTGAGTGCAAGAATTCAGAAAAAACAAACCGAAAACCACGAATAAAAGGGTAATAAGTCTCATAATTCTATTTGTTGGTTATGTTCTTTTTTGAGTGATGTGAAATTACAATAATTTATGTAAGTTTCAAAATGTCTTGCAAAAATTTAACATTCGGTCCTGTTTGTTTTATATAATTTACTGATTTTCAGCAACTAATTAAAATGAAAAAAACCTTTTTCTAATTCAGCATTTATTCGTAAAATTGCACTCACTTTTAACCACACACTTTCCTTTGTAAATGAGTGATAAATCAAGAGTTAGAAAGACGATAACGATTTGGGGATTACTATTTTTATTTGCCTTGTTTCTTCCAACAATTTTTACCGGGCAGCACCAAGAAGAAGACCCCGTGATCAGTGAAAAAGACCAACAGGAAATGGCCGAGGCTGATTTTGAAGCAGGCAAAATGATTATTGAACACATTACTGATGCTTATGAATGGCATATCATTACGATCGGACATACCCATGTAAGTATTTATTTACCAGTTATTCTTTATGATGAAGGCGAATGGCGTGTGTTTATGTCATCAAAATTTCATCATGGCCACGAAAGCTATAACGGATATTTCATCTCACATCTTGATATGAATGCTGGAAAAATTGTTAAACTTGATTCACATGGTCATGAAACAAGGCCAACACTAGATATTTCGATTACAAAGAATGTGGTAGCTATTTTCTTAAGTATATTTTTTATGATGTTTGTTTTTATCTCAGTCGCAAGAGCATACACTCGTAGAAAAGGACATGCACCAAAAGGACTTCAATCATTTTTAGAACCTATTATCGTCTTTATTCGTGATGATATTGCAAAAGCTTCGATAGGTGAGAAAAAATATGAGAAATACCTTCCGTTTTTATTGACGATTTTCTTTTTTATCATCATCAATAACGTGTTAGGCATTATACCTTTTTTTCCGGGAGGGGCAAATGTTACAGGAAATATTGGGGTAACTGCAGTATTGGCCTTATTCACCTTTATCATAACTACTGTTAGCGGAAATAAAAATTATTGGGCCCATATATTTAATGCTCCGGGCGTACCATGGTGGCTTAAGTTTCCGATTCCATTAATGCCGGTTGTTGAATTGATGGGTGTTTTTACAAAACCTTTTGTATTGATGGTTCGTCTATTTGCTAATATTACTGCAGGACACATCATTATTTTAGGATTTATTAGCCTTATTTTCATCTTTGGTGAAATGAGCACCGGCCTTGGGTTTGGTGTTTCAGTAGTTTCGGTGGGATTCTCCATTTTCATGGACTTCCTTGAATTGCTGGTTGCTTTCATCCAGGCATATGTTTTTACCCTGCTTTCGGCTCTGTATTTTGGCATGGCCACTGAAGAAGCACATCATTAATACTTGAATCCATTTTTAATAACTAAATATAAATTAAATAATTATGGAACTTTTAGCAATCTTATTACAGGCTGTAGCTGACCTGGCTCCTTATGCAAAAATGGGTGCTGGTATAGGTGCTGGTATAGCAGCTATCGGAGCCGGTATTGGCATTGGCCAAATCGGTAAAGGTGCTGTTGAAGCCATTGCACGTCAGCCTGAAGCTGTTGGCGACATTCGTTCAAATATGATCGTTGCTGCCGCGCTTATTGAAGGTGTAGCCTTTTTTGCGATCGTTGTTTGTTTGCTCGTTGTATTCTTGTAAACAATACCGATCAATAATCTCCTGTATTACAGCGGTTGGCTGTGATACAGGAGTTTAAATGAATTAAACAAAAACTAAACAGATAAATTATGTCATTAATCAATCCCGGTTTTGGACTTGTAATTTGGATGACCATTGCATTTATTGTGGTACTATATGTTTTAGGCAAATATGCATGGAAACCCATTATGAATGCATTGAAAGAACGTGAAGATTCAATTGAAGAATCATTAAGGGCTGCTGATAAAGCAAGGGATGAAATGAAGGATTTGCAGCTTGATAACGAAAAATTGTTGCGCACTGCAAAGGATGAGCGTGATGCAATTCTTCGTGAGGCCAGAAAGATCAAAGATAAAATGATAGAAGATGCCAAAGAAAAAGCCAATATTGAAGCAGGCAATATCGTTGAAAGCGCAAAAGAAAGGATTCAAAATGAGAAAAATGCTGCAATCGTTGATATTAAAAATAGTATAGCTATCATCTCAATTGAAATTGCTGAAAAAGTCTTGAGGGAAGAATTCAAAGACAAAAAGAAACAAGCAGCTTATATTGAAAGTATGCTGAAGGAGACCAGATTAAAAAATTAAGAGCAGAATAAGTAAATGAGAATCCAATTACTTTCAAAACGATACGCGCAAGCACTTTTTGAACTTGCCCTGGAAAATAAAATTTTGGACAAAGTCGAAAAGGATATCAGGCTTATTAATTCTGTTTTACAGGAAAGCAGGGAACTTAGAGTGGTTTTAGCCAACGCAGTATTGGATGGATACAAAAAACTGAGGGTCTTAAATGCATTATTTGATGGAAAAATCGAAACACTAACTCTGAAATTCCTTCAACTAATCACAAGAAAAGGCCGTGAAGAATATATTGTACATATTTGTAAAGCCTTTATTGATGTATACAAGGACCATAAAAATATCATGGACGTAACGCTTACCACAGCTTACGATGCAGATAAAAAAACGATAGATGCAATTTTAACCAAACTGAAAACTGTTACTGAAAAAGAACTTGAAGTTACTGAAAAAGTAGATGAAAGTCTGATAGGTGGTTTCAAACTCGATTTTGAAGACTATCAATATGACGACAGTGTTAAAGTGCAATTAAAAAGATTAGGAAAAGAGTTTTCCGACAACTTATACATAAGCAAATTATAATTTTAGAAAAAAGATAAACATGGCAGACATCAAACCAGCTGAAGTATCAGCCATTTTGCGACAGGAATTAGCAGGATTTGAATCAGCAGCTGTACTCGAAGAAGTTGGCTCAATTTTACAAATCGGTGACGGAATTGCACGCGTGTATGGATTAACAAACGCCGAAGCAGGAGAGTTAGTAGAGTTTGAAAAAACAGGCCTGATGGGTATTGTTTTAAACCTTGAAGAAGATAACGTTGGTGTTGTTTTACTTGGCGATATTGAAGACCTTAACGAAGGAGATAAAGTAAAACGTACAGGACATATTGCTCCATCCAGGTTGGTGAAGGCATGCTCGGAAGGGTAATCGACACACTTGGAAACCCGATTGATGGAAAAGGGGAAATTAAAGGAGATCGTTTTGAAATGCCACTGGAACGTAAAGCCCCTGGTGTAATCTACCGGCAACCGGTTAACGAACCTCTGCAAACTGGTATAAAACCTATTGATGCAATGATTCCTATTGGTCGGGGACAACGTGAGTTGATCATTGGTGACCGCCAAACAGGAAAAACAGCAATTGCTATTGATACCATCATCAATCAAAAAGAAAATTTTAAAAAAGGTGAACCTGTTTATTGTATTTATGTAGCTATCGGTCAAAAAGGATCGACTGTTGCCAACATACAAAAAACCCTTGAAGATCATGGTGCAATGGCATATACTGTAATCGTATCAGCTACTGCATCCGATCCTGCTGCCATGCAGTTTTATGCGCCATTTGCCGGTGCTTGTATCGGAGAATTTTTCCGCGATACCGGTCGTCCTGCACTTGTAATCTACGATGACCTTTCAAAACAGGCTGTTGCATATCGTGAAGTATCATTGTTACTGCGTCGTCCTCCTGGACGTGAAGCTTATCCAGGTGATGTATTCTACCTTCACTCAAGATTGTTAGAGAGAGCTGCTAAAGTGATCAACTCAGATGAAATCGCAAAACAAATGAACGATCTTCCTGAATCACTGAAAGATAAAGTTAAAGGTGGAGGTTCGTTAACTGCACTTCCAATTATTGAAACTCAGGCAGGTGATGTTTCTGCATATATTCCAACCAACGTCATTTCAATTACCGATGGTCAGATTTTCCTTGATGGTGACTTATTTAATTCTGGAATTCGTCCTGCTATTAATGTAGGCATCTCTGTATCACGTGTTGGTGGTAATGCGCAGATCAAATCCATGAAAAAAGTGGCTGGTACGCTTAAACTTGACCAGGCCCAGTATCGTGAACTGGAAGCTTTTTCAAAATTTGGATCCGACCTGGATGCTGCAACTATGGCTGTTTTGAATAAAGGAAGCAGAAACGTACAATTTTTGAAGCAACCTCAATATGCACCAATGCCGATTGGTGAACAGGTTGCAGTTATTTTCTGTGGATCTAATAACCTGGCAAAAAATGTTCCGGTTGAAAGCATTATTGATTTCGAAACTGAATTTTTACATCATCTGAACTGAAAAACATAAAGATGCTTTAAAAGATTTGTCAGAAGGTAAATTAACTGATTCCGCTACTGATACTTTAAAGAAAACTGGCGGAGGATATTGCACATAAATACAAAAAATAAACCCTGATATAGCTTATGCCAAGCCTAAAGGAAGTCAGAATACGAATAGCCTCGGTTAAATCAACCAAGCAAATTACCAGTGCCATGAAAATGGTCTCTGCTTCAAAACTGCGGAGGGCACAAAATGCCATTTTAAGCATGAGGCCTTATGCAGCCAAATTGCATGAAATCATGCAAAACTCTAAGTCATGACCTGGAAGGCTCTGATGAAGGTGTTTGGGCTGACGATAGAGGAGACAACAAGGTATTAATTATCCCGATTACCTCAAATCGTGGATTATGTGGTGCTTTTAATATGAATGTTGTTAAAGAAGCTGTTGGATTAATCAATAAGAAATATTCATCACAACTAAAGGCCGGTAAATTTGGATATTATGTGTATCGGTAAAAAAGGAGTCTGATACATTGAAAGCCATGGGGATATAAACCAGTGGAAATAAATACTGAAATATTTGACGATCTGACTTTTGAGAATACAGTAAAGATTGCTGAGCGATTGATGAATGAATTTCTTGAAAAAAAATATGACAAGATCATCGTCGTTTATAACCAGTTTAAAAATGCTGCTGTTCAGATATTACAAAAAGAACAATTTTTACCAGTCGCTGAATCAGATACTGACAATGGTGATAACGTAAAAGTGAAGTTGCAGCAAATTATATTTTTGAACCCAATAAAGAAGAGTATTCTGGAAGCCCTGGTTCCAAAAACCATAAAGATACAACTATATAAAGCCTTGCTGGATAGTCATGCTGCTGAGCATGGGGCACGCATGACGGCTATGCATAAGGCAACTGAAAATGCTGAAGAACTGCTTAAATCACTGAACTTATCCTACAACAAAGCACGTCAGGCTGCAATTACCAATGAAATTCTTGAAATTGTTGGTGGTGCTGAAGCACTGAAGGGATAGACTTTCCAGTATTTGTCATTCTGAACGGAATAAATAGAAGAGAGGTCTGCCTGCCTGGCATACAGGAGTCTCCTCTTATAATAGTATCTCGAAGTATTAAATTTAAACGGGAATCCCCACCTGCATCGGGCAAGTTTCACTAACGCTTAAGATGACAGGTTCTGTAATTTCAAACGAACGTTTTTTTATTTTTGCCAATCAACTATAAAAAGTAAACTCATGAACCCAAAAGTAGAAAAAGCCCTAAACGATCAGATTCAAAAAGAAGAATACTCTTCACGTCTCTACCTGGCCATGGCCATCTGGAGCGAAGTAAATGGATTTCCCGGGGCCGCCGCATTTCTTTATGAACATGCTGACGAAGAACGCATGCATATGATGAAATTGGTACATTTTGTCAACGACCGTGGTGGTAAAACTCAGCTAATGAAAGTGGAAGTGCCTCCACAGGAATATAAATCAGTTTTGGATATTTTCACACAAATCCGGGAACACGAGGTGTATATTACTGAATCCATTAATAAACTATACGGTGTAACTGTTGATGAAAGAGACTACACGACCGGCAACTTCCTGCAATGGTACATCACTGAACAAATTGAAGAAGAAAGTTTATTTAATACGATATTAGATAAAATTCAATTGGTTGGTAGTGATAAATCTGGCATGTTCCATATTGACAAGGAGTTGGATAGCATGACAACAGGTACTGCACCTCCTGCAGAATGATTTTCTCGCCCATGACTGATGTCATGGGCTACAGTTACCTAAATATCAAATATTTAACACATCTGTTTTCTCCCCTTTTGGGGGAGATACAAGAGGGGGTTTTTCTCCCCTTTTCAAGAGAAGATGCCGAACGTACAGGGAATTTAATCAAATGCTTCAACCAGCTCCTTATACCAATCTTCTCCAAATTTCCTGATTAATGGTTCTTTCAGAAATTTATAGAGTGGAACACCAAGTTCTTTTCCATTAATCAGGGCTGGTTTACATATACTCCATTTATCATAATTAACCCCGGTAAATTCTCCAATTTGGGTTAAGCGAATTGGGTATAAATGACAGGAAACCGGTTTTTGAAATTTTATTTTTCCTTCGATCCATGCTTTCTCGATCGCACAAAAATTAATGCCTTTATCAACAAAAACAAATGCACATTCACGGTTATTCACAAGTGGGGTTACATATGAGGCGTCTGAATCATAATCAAATACACCAACTAACTCTACCACCTCTCTTCCTTCCTTCGACATATAAGGTTTGATCTCATCAATATAATCCTCAAGGACTGCTATTTCTTCCTCATCCAAAGGTGCTCCAGCATCACCATCCACACAACAATCACCACAACAGGCAGATAATTTACAGACAAAATGGACGTCTTTAATATCATCAGAAACCAATGCATTGCCTATCTTTTTCATAGATGCAAAATTATAAACTTATAAACGTAGAAATGATTTTTAATCCTTAGCTGACATCAGAATAAATCAAGCTAAATTTCCTTACTTTTGCGCCTGATTTGAAATAAAATACTTCACCATATAATATTATAATCATGGCATTTAATCTGAGAAACAGGAATTTTCTGAAATTATTGGATTTCACACCTCAAGAAATCAAATTCATGCTTGAGCTTTCCGCTGATTTGAAAAAGGCAAAATATGCAGGAACTGAACAGCAAAGATTAAAAGGAAAAAATATCGCATTGATTTTTGAAAAAGCATCAACACGTACACGTTGTGCATTCGAAACCGCTGCTTACGATCAGGGCGCGCATGTTACCTATCTTGGGCCTTCAGGATCTCAAATTGGCAATAAAGAATCAATGAAAGATACTGCGCGTGTTTTAGGCCGTATGTATGATGGCATTGAATACCGTGGATTTGGACAAGAGCAGGTTGAGACCTTAGGTGAATTCGCCGGGGTTCCGGTGTGGAATGGTTTAACTAATGAATACCACCCAACACAAATACTCGCCGATTTCCTGACTATGATGGAACATTCTGACAAACCACTTCATAAGGTATCATTTGTTTATGCCGGTGATGCACGTAACAACATGGGCAATTCACTGATGGTAGGTGCTGCAAAAATGGGAATGGATTTTAGGGCTGTAGCTCCAAAACAATTCTGGCCCGAACAGGATTTAGTGAACCAATGTCTTAAAATTGCTAAAAAAACCGGCGCCAAAATTACACTAACTGAAAATGTTGATGAAGGTGTAAAAGGTGTCGACTTTGTATATACAGATGTATGGGTATCAATGGGAGAACCGGAAGAATCATTTAAAGAACGAATCAGCTTGATGATGCCGTACCAGGTGAATGCTGAAATGATGAAGAAGACAGGCAACCCAAATTGTAAATTCCTCCATTGTTTACCAGCATTCCATAACAGGCAAACAAAAATTGGCGAAGAGATTTACCAGAAATTTGGTGTCGATGCCATGGAGGTTACCGATGATGTTTTTGAATCACCTGCCTCTATCGTTTTTGACGAAGCAGAAAACCGATTGCATACCATTAAAGCAGTGATGGTAGCAACGCTTGGGGCATAATTTAACTTGTCATTTGTCATCCTGAACAAAGTGAAGAGATCTTTAAATACTTGGATTATCCTTTAATAGGATCCTTCGTTTCACTCAGGATGACAATACAGCCAGTTAAAAATATAAAAGAGGTCACATGCAAAAAAAAGAATACATCTGTCCAAAGTGCAACAACAAGCATTATGAAGTTGACGAAATGCGGGCAACTGGTGGAGCATTCGCCAAAATATTTGATGTGCAAAATAAAAAATTTACCATCATTTCGTGCACACAATGCGGCTATACCGAATTGTATAAACGCACAACCAGCACATTTGGTAATGTGGTTGATTTCTTTACAAATTAGTAATCAAATGTCATTTCGAAGGAGGTACGACTGAGAAATCTTATCATAAAAACGTGTTATATAAGGAGATTTCTCGTCATTCAGCTTTGCTTCATTTCCCTCGAAAAGACAGGAATATAAAAATATGGCAAATACAGAAGATCTTTTCAAAAAAATAATAGCGCACTCGAAAGAATATGGATTTGTATTCCAATCGAGTGAAATTTATGACGGCTTAGCAGCAGCTTACGACTACGGTCAGAATGGTGTTGAACTGAAAAACAATATCAGGAAATACTGGTGGAAAGCCATGGTTCAAATGCATGAAAATATTGTTGGTTTAGATGCTGCCATATTTATGCACCCGACTACCTGGAAAGCTTCGGGACATGTGGATGCATTTAACGATCCGATGATTGATAACAAAGATTCAAAAAAACGATATCGTGCAGATGTATTGGTTGAAGATCATATCGCTAAGATTGAAGGTAAGATTGCAAAAGAAGTAGACAAAGCCAAAAAACGTTTTGGTGATTCTTTTGATGAAAAGCAATTTGTGGAAACTAATCCACGAGTAGTTGCAAATGTTCAAAAAATTGATGACATTAAAAACCGGCTTTATCCAGCAATGGATAATGATGATATGGCTGGTATCAAGCAATTGATTGAAGATCTGGAAATTGTTTGTCCTGTTTCAGGTTCAAGAAACTGGACAGAAGTCCGTCAATTTAATCTGATGTTCTCAACAGATATGGGTTCAACTGCTGAAGGAGCCACAGAAATATTTTTACGACCAGAAACAGCCCAGGGAATTTTTGTCAATTACCTGAATGTTCAGAAAACCGGAAGGATGAAAATTCCGTTTGGTATTGCACAAATTGGAAAAGCCTTTAGAAATGAAATTGTTGCCCGACAGTTTATTTTCCGTATGCGTGAATTTGAACAAATGGAAATGCAGTTTTTTGTTCGTCCTGGTGAAGAAATGAAATGGTATGAATACTGGAAAGAAGAACGTATGAAATGGCATCTTTCTATGGGTATTCCTGCTGAAAAATACCGTTTCCACGATCATGATAAACTTGCTCATTATGCCAATGCAGCGGCTGATATTGAATTTGAATTCCCGATGGGTTTTAAAGAATTGGAAGGTATTCATTCACGAACCGATTTTGACTTAAAAGCACATGAAGAATATTCAGGCAAAAAACTCAGTATTTCGATCCTGAACTCAACGAAAGTTATGTGCCATATGTTGTTGAAACCTCAATTGGACTTGACAGACAATTCCTTGCTGTTTTAAGCTATGCTTACAATGAAGAAAAACTGGAAGATGGTTCAGAAAGAGTTGTTATGAATATTCCTCCATTTCTGGCTCCATATAAAGTAGCTGTTTTCCCATTGACAAAAAAAGATGGGCTTCCTGAAAAAGCCTCTGAAGTTATGCGTGATTTACAAAATGATTTCATGTGTTTTTACGAAGAAAAAGATTCTATTGGTAAGCGCTACAGAAGACATGATGCTATTGGAACGCCTTATTGTGTTACTGTTGATCACCAAACACTGGAGGACAACACGGTTACTATTCGTGAAAGGGATACCATGAAACAGGAACGGGTTCCAATTGGCGAAATTTCAAAAATTGTTTCTGAAAGATTGACAGTTAAGTTGTAAACTGTAATCTTATCTACTGCCCTTTTGGGCAGTTCTGCATGAACTCATCCAATGAGTATGTCGTCAAATATTTGATACTTTTGGTAAATCATACTCATTCAGATGAAACAAAAATCAGTATTAAAATTATCGTTGGTCTTTAATTTTCTCCTGCTTGGTTCGTTGCTTTTCTTTATTCTTCAAACCCAATTATTTAGACTTCATCCTAACCATAAATTATCAGCAAACTTTGAGCAGGAATTAACATCACTTGGGGCATTGGCGTTATCATCTGAAGACGTCCCGGTAGGTGCAATTGTAACTTATAAGGATGAAATTATTGGCAGAGGTTTTAATACAGTATTACGTGATCATAATATAGCTGGGCATGCTGAAATTAATGCCATTGATGATGCCATAAACAATTTGGGTTATGATACTTTTTGGGCGCTGGATAAGTCTAAATTAACGATCATTTCAACCTATGAACCCTGCGAAATGTGCAAAGGTACATTTGTGCATTATCGAATTGGCAACGTGCAATTCCTGAAAGATAAAAGCCTTAACAGATGGATAAGAAACGATGCTGCCGGAATAAAGTATGAAATGGATAAAAGGCAAACAAGTAGAGAAAATATTCAGGATTCGTTGTTCAGGCTTCATCCTCATTATCCTGGCACTGAATGATCGGAAAACGTTCAATATAATACACGTTTCGTTTTTGCTATTTTTGCTTATACCAACATTACACTGTTTTCAAAAGTTATGTCAAAACTAAACACATCAGAATCTGACGGAGTGAAACTCATTCAATTCTTTATTAATCACCGAAGAATATTACTCTTCGCTTTGGTTGTTTCTATTGTTGCTTCCGTGGTTGTTACTTTGGTCATGAAATCAAAATACGAATCGTCAGGGATTATCTTCCCAACCCCTACAAACTCACCAGATAAAATTTTGGCAGAACCGCAGTTTGGATACGAGGTTGATGCAGACTGGTTGATGCAGGTGTTGAAATCAGAAATTGTCAGAGACTCATTGAACAAGTCCTTTAACCTCACTGAATATTTCGACCTTGATGTAAATAAACATGGATGGATAGATGATTTAAGGAAGAAATATGATAACATGATGAGTTTTGAACGGACAAGGTATATGTCTATCGAAATAAAAGCCAAAACAGAGGATCCGGAATTGTCAGCGAACATTGTGAATTTCATAATTGATAACATTGACCCAATTCGTGAGCATATATTTAAAGCAAATACTTACCAGTCGCTGATTCATTTTGAGAATACATATTTCGACAAAATCGAATTCATCAATCAGCTTACGGATAGCATTTATACGCTGCGTGAGCAAAACACAAATACATCTCTCGATTTAATGTATAACCAGATTAAGAATAAGCAAAATGAAGTTAATTCCTGGCGCATTGAATTAAACGAAATTAGAAGCAATTATAAATTCTACGACCTTGAAACCCGAATAGAAGACATTAATTCTAAACTTTCTGATGCACGTGGCATGTATACCAATGAGAATGGAAAGTACCAGATTTACATTAAGTCATTTTCGGAAAATGACACTTTAGTAATCAATACAAAAGCTCGGATTGAGGGAGCATCAAGAAATATCAAACAATTTGAAGTTGAAGTTGCACAGTTCGATACCATTAAAAAAAGATATGCTGTTCTTTCTGAAAAAATTCAGACAGGGCTTGAGCAACTCAGAAAATTAAATGAACAATACGAAAACACAGTGAATGCATTTGAACCATTTACAAACAGCATAAAGCTGGAAAGACTTTCGAACGATTATGCACACCAGCAGATTATTCTTAACGAACTTCGGTACCAATACGAAACCACTCTTTACAAATATCAAAACCCAATTCCTTCAGTTTATGTAATTAACAGGGCTGAGCCATCGTACGAAAAAGTATCACCCAAACTATGGTTAAATGCGTTGATCATTATTCTGTCAACAATGACATTCGTAATCGGTCTGCTGTTGATTATTGAGAAATTCAAATCGATCAGGTCATTGATAAATGAATCAACCGACTGAAATAAGCATTAGCAAATCGCTCATTAACGGCCTGGTATTTATCTTTGTCCTATTCCTTGCTGTTGGCCTTGCGCTGCAAAACCAAAAATTGGCTGTTATCGCTATTTCTCTTGCAATTCTTCCACTTTTCTTTTTTTTGGTGCTTTTTCGTTTTGAATCATTGGGTCTGTTAACTGCTTTAGTTATTCCTTTATCCATAAAAGCACCCATTGGAGCAGGGGTTGTTTCGTTCCCCGGTGAAACATTGGTTTTGGCAATAGCAATCTTCTATTTATTTTATTCATTAAACAGGAATAAATATTCCATAAGCAGGGTAATGAAACACCCGATCACCATATTGATATTGTTAGATCTGGTGTGGTCAATTTTTACAGGCTTAATTGGAGATTTCCCTTTGATTTCCATGAAAAGACTACTGATGAAAGGCATGTTTATTGCAGTTTTCTACTTTTTTTTTACTGAACTATTCAAACAAAAAGAAAACATTGTACGTGTTTGGATATTATATGGATTTGGATTAATTATTCCAATAATATGGACTTTGTATAACCATTCACATTATGAATTCAGTAAAGTTGTTTCGTTTGAAATGCCACCACCATTTTACAACGACCACACTCTTTATGCTGCTTGCATTGCTTTTATCTTGCCACTATTCATTCTGTTTGCTATAAACCACCGATGGTTTGGAATTCAAAGTAAATGGCGGTTTATATTTTTGGGAATGAGTATACTGTTGATAATCGCTGAATATTTTTCCTTTTCACGCGCCGCATGGTTAAGTATCATTTTGGCTTCATTATCAGGTTTACTGATTGTTTTCTTGCGTTTTAAAGTGGTTCATTTTATCGTACTAATTCTGATCAGTGGTTTGATACTTGCATATTACAGCCAGGATATTTACCAAAGGGTTGCGAAGGTTGATGATGTAAGCCGTAAAGAAGATGTTGAGGAACACTTGAGATCTGTTATGAACATCCAAACTGATGTTTCCAATCTTGAACGAATAAACAGATGGCAATGCGCCTTGCGTATGTTTCGTGACAAACCAGTTACTGGTTTTGGACCAGGAACCTATCTATTTGTTTATGCAAAATATCAGATCACTCCCGAAATGACACGCATAAGTACCAATCACGGTGAAAAAGGCAATGCGCATTCCGAATACCTGATGTACCTTTCAGAAAATGGATTGCCGGGTCTATTAATATTCCTATTGCTGATATTCCTTTCGATGGCCAGGGCAATCAGGATTTTTAATTCCACAACCGATAAGCCATTGAAATGGCTTACTTTTTCATTATTGATGGGATTTATCTCTTATCTTGTCCATGGTCTGTTCAACTCGTTTATTGATACAGATAAAGCTTCAATACTTTTTTATGCGGCAATTTCAGCTATTGTAGCTATAGAGCTTTATCATTTTAAAAAAGAAAAGTCAAATCCTGTCAATTCGAATCCAGGGAAAAGGGCCTGATTTAATTCCAAAAACCCGCGATAAGTAATGCTGAAAACTTTTTGGATTATGTAGTATTGAAAACGAATAATTCTGAAGTGATTGATAGGTATGATGATGATAATGATTAATCATTTCCTCAATTCCCATTCTTGAAAAATAATCATGGCTTCGGTTAAATGCTTCTTTTTGATGTTCAATTGTTTTATAAAAGGGACTGTCAAGAATATGTATTTCACCTCCTTTTGATAGCAACTCCAGTAACCTGTTGATTAATCTTTTGAAGTCCTGAAAGTATTGTACAGCACTATTCAAGACAATGATATCGAATGAAGCAGGAACGAATATGTCCTGAAAAATATCTCCATATAAAAATGTGACGCTATCACTACTATATAGCCTTGCTGCCTGCTGCAATTCAGTTGCGTTAACGTCTAAGCCAAAGATCTGTGCATTTGGTAATGCAATCATCAATTTATGCGTAAACCACCCATTTCCACAACCAATATCGAGTACTGAGCCTGTTTTTTTTCTCGATGCCAAATAGTTGCAAAAACGATTTTGCGTTGATGCCCTATACAACCATTCTTCATGCAATGTGTGTGTGTTTGGAAGATATGGAAGCTTTTTTACCAGGTCATCACTGAATATACGTCCTTCTTTTTCACGAACTTTCAGATAGTCGTTTTCAAACAACTCCATATCATTGGTATTTCCAAGAAAATGAACACCGTTTACTGTTTTGGTAATACTTTTAATAATTTCTTCCATGTTATGTAAAAGCGACTTTAGTCGCATGATATTTTAATAATTAGGCTGTCTCAAAGGTCAGGTTTTCAATGTAGGTTCACGCAAAGTCGCAAAGATCGGTAACGTTAATATGCTGAACTTCAATTTTGTTTTTCTCTGCGACGCTGCATGAGATAAGACTTGTGAGACAGCCTTTACAGTCTGTTTATCAACATTAAACCCCGCGATACCAATGCAATCAATTTATGCTTAATGCTCTCAAAATTTCTATTCTTTTGACTTAACTGATGCGCCTTTACAGCATGTTGAACATACCTGTTGGCGTGTTTATAGTATTTGAGCTTATATGTTCTTTTAAAATCCAGATCACGGTCGGAGTAGGTTCCCCAATTGCCTGGTGCATTAAGGCCATTATCTTTTACTTCATTGTAAAATACGGTTCCAGGAATTGGGTAAGAAAGGGTTACTGTGAAATGATCAGGGGCAGCATCCTTAAGATGATTTACGGTTTCAATGATGTCTTTTTCATCTTCGCCAGGATATCCAAGCATTAGGAATGTTCCTGCCTCAATGCCTGCCTTTTTTGTTAATTTAATCATATCCCTCACCACTTCAGCTTCTACGCCCCGGTCCATGTGGTCAAGCACTTTCTGAGAACCGCTTTCGGCTCCAACCCAAAGCCTGAAACAACCGCTTTCCTTTAACAAACCAATCATTTCATTATCTAATTTATCAGCACGAGTGATGCATTCAAATTTAATCTTCAAATTAGATGCTTGTATTGCATTGTTAAATTCAACAAGCCACTTTTTGCTGATCGTAAATACATCGTCCACTATCCAGAACCTGTCAGGCGAATATTGCTCCTGTAAACGTGCTATTTCTTTAACAACCAAAGATGCTGATCGCCTTCTGAATGATCTCCCGAAAACAGCTTTGCTACACCATCGGCATGAGTATGGGCAGCCTCGCATGGTACTTATTGTGATTGAATTGTATCCATGATGTGATTTCCAGATAGAGAAATATTCCTGAATATTTATCAAACCAAAATCAGGAAATGGGATATTATCCATTGATGCAATCATTTCTGATTCCCCTGTCAAAATGATCTTCCCTTCCTCATTTTTAAATGTTAGCCCTGTCAGTTTTTTTATTCCATCAACATCCTTTTTGTCCAGAAAGCCAATCAGTTTCAACAACGTATCTTCTCCCTCACCAGAAATACAATAGTCTGCACCATGTTGAACATATAATTCTGAATGATGCCTCACATCAGGACCACCAAGTATGATAATAGTATTTCGTAAATCTTCAGAATCATGTATATGCCTGATTATTTTAAGAATATTCGGCCTGGTCATCAGGTTAACGTAAAGGCCAAGGTATTTTGGTTTTTCTTTTTTTATGACAAGAGATAACTCATCAAAACTTTTAAAAGTTGAATCGTATATTTCACATGCTATCCCTTTCGACTTCAGGAATGTGCCAATATGTAAAAGACCCTGTGGAGGGTAGGGCATCATAATGTTTTGCTCTGCCTTGTCTTCTTTCAAAAAATATCCGTGGCTAAGTAAAACTTTCATGACTTCACCTCCATATCAATGATAAAATGATCAGAAATTCCTGACAAAATGCTTAATGAGCCGAATGTTTTCTCAAGACGACTACAAAACTCCAAAGACCTGGGATGCCTGGAAAAAAAGAGGTTGAGATAAGAGGGTGGTATAAAAATGCCGACCGCTAACTTTTTAGTTGTTTTGAATTTCTTTCTGCAGATTCCACTCACTTCGGATGGGGAATAATACCAGGTGCTCACAGAATAATTACCGACAGAAACGATAACAGGAGTTGAACGATTTCGTCTGAATACTTCTGATCGTTTTCCTTTTACAACAAAATAAAAAGATTCCCAAAGACAAAATTTAGGCATGATCACCGCAATAAACCGTCCTTTGGGTTTTAATAATTCAGCTATTTCCGGCATTGCTTTCTGGAATGAATCAGGGCTAATGCAATTAAATCCGCCGAAATTACTAAACACCAGGTCGAATTTTGCATCAGTTGGAAAGGTTTCAGGTTTTGATAAATCTAAGACGGAAAACGAGAGTTTGTCATTCAGGCCAGCTGTATCTGCTTTAAATTTAGCAACATTAATCATTTCTGGTGAAACATCTGTTGCGACTATATTGTGCCCTTTTTGTGCGAGCCAAATAGCATCTTCACCTGTTCCACAATTTAATTCCAGGATGTTAAGGCTTTGTCTATCTCGCAAAAAAATATCTAAATAATTCCAAACAACCTGTCGCTGCAATTTCCCAATGGATGAATTTGAAAACTCATCATCATAATTTTCTGCTATCTGATCAAAACCACCTGACATCCTTTATAAAATTATATTTGACCAAGTCGGTTTAATTTGATTCTATCCAACCATATGACAGGATAGTAGTAGAGAATTGAAGCGATATCCCTTGCCTTGCCATAATTCCAGCTTGACAATTTAAAGAAGAAAGAACGGTGTTTATTGATGCGTTGCTTTCGCCTGAAAAGATGATGAACATAACTGTGCAATCTTCGGTAATATTCGGGTGAAAATGTTCCTTTGTACATTAACGCCAGGTCATTTGAATCGGACCAGTTTGCTTTTTGGGTCAGTTCCTTACTAACTTGCTGATGAAATTCAGTTCCGGGAAGTGGATATGAAACTGATATGCCTATGTCATCAGGCATTAAATCCAATATCATATTTATCGTTTTCCGGATATCTTCCACCTCTTCACCCAAATAACCAAACTGGATGAAGAAAGCTGCTTTTACACCATGTTTTTGAAGCGTTTGTCGTGCCAACTTTATATCCTCAACTGACTGACCTTTGTTCATGGCATCCAGTATTTTTTGCGAACCTGATTCAGCGCCAAGCCATACAATATCTGCTCCTGATGCTGACATATCTTTTGCAACATTGTCCTTTATCACAAGATCAGCGCGGGATTGAACGGTATACGTAAATTTTAATTCTTCCTGTTTGACAAGTTCACTAAATCGACTGATCCAACCGTTTTTCAATCCAAAAATGTCATCGCAAATCCAAAAATGACTGACACCGAAATTATTGATGAGAAATTTTATTTCCTTAACCACCTTTTCAGGAGAACGGCTGTTATACTTTGTTCCATAAATCGGTTTTGCACACCAACTGCATTGATAAGGACATCCCCGTGTGGTGGCCAGGTTTAATGAAAAATATCCATGATTTTTAATCCAGATGTCTTTGTATCTTTTTATGTCAACTAAATCCCATGCCGGTTCAGGTAATTTGTCGAGCTTACTAATGGCAGGCCTGGGTTCATTTTTTATGACCTGGTCTACCATCCCGGTAGGCAAGACCACGTATTGTTGATAGATCAAATGAATCATTTATTACTGACTGATAAAGCTCTTTTAACGTTTCCTCACCTTCGCCAAGTATAATAAAATCAGCACCTTTTGCCAGGTAATCTGCATAATGATCAGTAGAATCAGAACTGCAAACCGCCACTTTACAGGCGTTCGATTTGCCCATTTCAATCATCTCAAATGCAGCATCACGCATATTGGTAAGGCACATCTTGGTGAGGTAGTTAAACCCGTCGTCATAAATTAACAATATGTCGGGCTGATATGAAGTAATCATTGCTTGAACTTCTGAAGTATCAGTCGATAAACAATTGTCGTGAAAAACGATTTCTGCCCCTGCTTCCCTGAGTACTGATGCCGCGTATATGGTTCCTAATGGCGGGTAATAGCGTTTAGATTTCCATTGTTTTTGATCGAACTTGTAGAAATAGGAATGTGTTATGAGTACTTTAGTTTTCATAGGTTTTTTTCACTTTTGAATTTTCTTCAAAAGATGCAATTCTTTCATTGAACTTTTTGAGGACCTGTTCCTGGAAATTCCCCGGATGATATTTCGCTTCGTCTCTTCTGAAACGAAAACTGGATTTAAATAAATACTTTTTGTCGCCATTGTATTTCCATTTCCAATACTGTACAGTTATTTTCATTGAAAGTATGTCAAGCCAGTTTCCAAGGAAGTTGTTAAATAAAAATTCCAGCATTTTCTTAAAAAATGAATCGGTTGGCTTTTTAGCAAGAGGTGATTTCGTTTTTGGAAAATGTTTATAAACCTCTTTTACCCATTTGTTCTTCCTGAAAAAAGCATTCATCAATTCATTACCGTAAATTGGTATTAAAGTATTGATTTCGGTGGCTGTAAAGATGTTTTCATCTTCAATCTCCAGGTTATTCTCATCAATAAAATAATTCAGGCAAAAGAACCGGAAAGAATTCAGCAGGAAGATCTTTTTATAAAAGATGAGCATAATACGCGACAACCAGAGGCGTTTGGGTTTTGTGATGATGAAATAATCAACATCTTTAAAACTATCCATATAACCTTTAGAGATTGAACCACTTAGCGCAACTGCCCGCACATATGGGAATTTGCTTATCAGCTTTCCCATTTTAATGGCACGAGGCATTGCCTGTTGTGTATTCAGCTCTCCCCTTTTTCGTTTCTCTAAAAGTTTTGTATCATTCCTGACGCCATTATAATTATCCAATCTGAATACTAATCCCTTATTTACCAGCCATTCAAAAATTTTATGAGCATCCTCACCCAATGAGCAATCCTTGATCAATTCTTCCTCTGATTGAAGATGATCAAATATATCGTAATAAAGGAGCTGTCTTAAAATGCGCTTATGAGTAGAATCAGGAAGTGCAGTAGTCCGTTCCAGTGATAATGGTTCGATTTTCAAATTAGTTATACTTAGAATTGCTGTTTGGCTAAAATAATAATTTTAAACACTTTCAATAATTAACACAATTCTACAAAGGAGTTGAGTATTTATTTATTATTAAATGCTGTCATCGTCCTGCCAATACCAATACTTACAAAACTTTTAACTATTTCAATAGTTTGTTCAATTCTGGGTATCATCAGTTCAACTTCTTTTTTCGACCATTGCCCGAGTACATATTCCGATTGATATCCCCGGGCGAAATCATCTCCAATACCAATTCTTAATCGAGGGAAAACATCGGTGTTTAACTTTAGAATAATATCAGTCAATCCATTATGCCCTGCATCTCCCCCCTTTGCTTTCATGCGGAGTGTGCCAAGGGGTATAGCAATATCATCAACAATTACCAATAATCTTTCAATTGGAATTTTCTCTTTCTCAAGCCAGTACTTCACTGACTTTCCACTTAAGTTCATATAGGTAGTTGGTTTAATAACCACCAGGGTCCTGCTTTTAAATTTAACAGTACTTATGGTAGCAAGCTTTTCAACTTTCCACTCTCCCTTCAAATCATTAACTAAAGCATCAGCCGCTACAAAACCTGCATTATGCCGGGTATTTGCATACTCAACACCAACATTTCCCAAACCTGCAATTAAATACTTCAAAACAATTTTAATTTTTCCTTTTCCCCCCTCTTAGGGGGGATACAGGGGGTTAAAAAAAGGGATAAAGTTACAAAACAACCTTATCCCTTTTAATATTATTGAAAGCCGTATGCTATTCTTCAGCTGGCTTAACACCACCTTCAGTAGTTTCGCCTTCTTCGGTGCCTTCAGCACCTTCTTCACCTTCTTCACCTTCTTCTTCTTCTTCTTCAAGATCAATAAGAGCCCGGGCTGTTTTAACAAGAACAACAACAGCACTAGGATGATCGAGGAACTTGAGTTTATCGTCAGCGAGATCGCTTACTTTAATGTTGTCACCGATATTCATTGCAGACATATCAACTTTAATTTGTTCCGGTATATCATTAATAAGGCCCCTAACAATTAGTTTTCTCATTTTCTTGATCAAACGTCCACCTGCAATTACACCAGGTACATCACCAAAAAATTCAACAGGTAAACCAATTGTAATAGGCTTACTATCGTGTACTTCAAGAAAATCAGCATGTAACACTTTATCTGTTACCGGATGGTATTGAACATCCTGCAAAATAGCTAAATAAGTTTTGCCATCAACATCTAGATTTAGTAAAAATACATCTGGTGTGAAGATCAATTTATCAAAATCAAGTTCATTTATTACAAACGGAACTTGTTCTTTACCGCCATAAAGCACACAAGGAACTTTACCTTCCCTTCTGTGTTTTTTAGCATCTTTTTTCCCTACGTTCTCGCGAAGAGAACCGCTCAATGATACTGTATTCATGTTTTATAAATAATTTATTAATAAAGGTTATTTCTGTTTTATATTGAACAACGAGCTGATTGATTTATAGTTTTGAACTCTTTTAATCACTTCAGCAAATAAATCAGCAGTTGACAATACAGTTATTTTATCGCATTTCGTATGTTGCGGTATTGTATCGGTTACAATTATTTCAGTAAAAGACGATTCATTTATTCTTTTAATCGCCTCACCTGACAAAATAGGGTGTGTTGCAAAAGCACGTACCGAATTGGCACCCTCATTCATGATTACTTCAGCAGCCCTCGTGATTGTTCCGGCTGTATCAATAATATCATCCACAAGCACAACATCTTTTCCTTCTACATCACCAATTAGTCTTATTTCGCCAACCTCGTTTGGTTTAGTACGGTGCTTATAACAAATTACAAAAGCTGTATCTAAAGCTTTTGCATAGCTGGCAGCGCGCCTTGTACCCCCTGTATCAGGTGAGGCAAGTACAAGGTTTGGAAGATTTAATTGCTTAAGATAAGGAACGAAAATATTAGAGGCATAAACATGGTCAACCGGAATATCAAAAAATCCCTGGATCTGGTCAGCATGTAAATCAATCGTAATAAGCCTTGTAAGTCCGGCTGCTGAAAGCAGGTTTGCACTTAACTTTGCTGCAACAGCTACCCTTGGTTTATCTTTACGGTCCTGTCTTCCGTAGCCGTAATAAGGAATTACTGCAATAATCTTTCTGGCTGATGCGCGTTTAGCAGCATCAATCATCATTAGTAACTCCATAAAATTATCAGCAGGCGGAAAAGTTGACTGAATAATAAATACATCACGACCCCTGATATTCTCTTCAAATGAAGGTTGAAATTCACCGTCAGAGAATTCGATCACCTCAGTTTTTCCAAGTGGTGTTCCAAAACTTTTGGCAATTTTTTCGGCCAGGTATGTACTCTGCCTTCCTGAAAATATTTTAACTAAGTGTTTCTCTGACATGGGCTTATTAACTTACTGGTTTTAAAAAGCGGTGCAAAAGTACCATATTAATTTCTGTCAACAAAATATCAGCTAAACATTTAATTAATAAGTTGGTATAAATGATTTTGTACATCTTGAAAATTAATTAATTTTGCGCCGCAAGCGTTCCAACGGAACACTCCATTTTTCGCACGAAAAAAGCCCAAGTGGCGGAATCCTGCCTGCCGGCAGGCAGGTGGTAGACACTGAAGATTCAAAACGAAATCATCAGTTATATTGCAAAGGATTCCGACTAAGGCAGAATTGCCCAAGTGGCGGAATTGGTAGACGCGCTGGTCTCAAAAACCAGTGAGGTAACACTCGTGCCGGTTCGATCCCGGCCTTGGGTACATGAAGGCACCATTTGGTGCCTTTTTGTTTTGCTAGTCTTAGCGGTAAATAACTATCCTAACCTTCCTCTCATCATAAATGCGGACGAGTTTTGAAAGCATTTATAATTAAAGTATAAATTTAAACAGGTTTCTAACATGAATGAGCCAGCTGGCTTTTATTAATCTTTTAATAGGCACATAAGCAGCACTTTAAATCTAGTAATGTATTGCTTTTTGTAATTCGTTCTCATCTATCAACTTAGGGTCAAACAAAAGTGAGAAAACCATAGCTGCTTTTGCTAAGCATTCACGTTAGCAATTGTAACCAAAACAGATTAGAATCGTACCATTTTTAAAGGGTAAATCATTAATTATCCTTATCTAAATTATCATTCTGTAAATGAAAAATTTATAAGAATGCTTAACTGTAAATAACGACAAAATGAAAACAAACTTTTTTTTCATCGCATTGCTGGTTATTTTATTTGCATGTGAGAAAACTGATTCAATACAGGTAGCTCCTGGTAACGAAGATCCCGGGGATCCTGACACCTGCATCATTACCACCAAATTGATCGCTTTTGGTCCAAAATATGACGCCTCATGCGATGGTACCGAGATGGGAGAAGTGGTTGTGGTTGACGATGGTGACTCTATTACAGTGACCTACAACGCCACAGCTGAGGGATGGGTAATCAATATAACACAAATGTATATCGGATTGGAGCCTGATATACCAGCTAATGGTGGCGGGAATCCTGTACCGGGCTCGTTCCCATATAGTAATGCACATGAACCGGGAGTCACTACTTTCACAATCGGGCCTCTGGTTGCATTCGATACAAATTATGTAGTAGCTGCCCGCGCTGATGTTGAGGAGCTAAAAATGTTACCAGTTGTAGATAGTTTATGCGGAATATTGCCGGATACTGTAGATTTTATTTTCACCGAAAGAGGACCAGACAGTTACCTGAATATTGATGTTTTTAATGGTGATTTACTTGATGGCACCTACAATGGTTGGTGTATAAATCGCGACTATTCTATTTCTGATGGGAATGTTTATGAAGATGCTGCTGTTTATTGTTCATATGACTCTTTACCTGATGGTCTGGTGGATCATCCTGAAAATATTGATTTGATTAATTGGATTATCAATAACGTTTCAGCAGGTCAGGCTTCAGCTTGTGGTGGAAATTATACCTATGGAGATATCCAAAGGGCTGTATGGAAGTTAATGGATGATGACAGCACTAATTTATTTGGCCTTGGGGAATGGTCGCAATGCAGGGCAGATGAAATTGTTAACAATGCCATACTAAATGGTGAAGGGTTTAAACCTGTGTGTGATGACGACTATTTAGGTGTTATTCTTGATGGTGAAAACGTTCAGACTAATATAATCGCAGTTCCCTATCCATGTTCCATTAGTTTGCGTGAGGGAGCAGCATGGGGTTACGGACAAAATGGCGAATATTGTGATACGGAAGGGGCCGATGGAATTTCGTTTTCTGATTCAGAATATTACGGCGGCAGTGTATGGGGCTGGTATTTTTACGGATGTGAATAATCGATAGTTCCCTAATACTATCGTAAACATATAGAACTAAAAGTTGCAGTAACCCGCCGTGTTTGTACCTTAGAGGTTGGGTACATATTGGTAGGGGTAGTTTTTACAATGCCGCTGACCGTTGCTATCTTTGCGATGGATGTTGAATCTACCCGTTCCAGAAAAAGGCATATATACTTGACTTATCTACCGCAATATCGTAACTTGCATTCCCCATCAATAAAAAACACACATGAAAACATTAAGCGGAATTTCAATTGTACTGGTATTGTTAATTCTTAATGCTTTTACTCAAAACATTAATCCTAAAGTTGAAGAATCTGCGGATACTTCCTTTGAAGTCTATTCAGTGCATGAATTAGAAGTTAAACCAGATGTTGATTTAAAAGAGTTTGAGGCATTTGTGATGAAAGAAATCACTCCAATTTATAATAATATGGAGGGACAGCAACTTTTTCTGGTTAAAGGTGACCGAGGTATGCGTACAAATAAATACGCAATCATCTTAACATTCAATAGCATTGATGATCGAAACAGGATTTATCCACCTTCTGGTGAATTTGTGGGTGATTTTGGTAGTGATGATATATGGGATAAGTTCGATTCAATGCTGATTAATGGACTTGGTACGGCACATACCGACTACGTAATAGTGAGTCATTAAATAGTTTATCAATTATAAATTGAGAAAAGTAACTCACCTCGTTTGTACCCATTCTCTTAAGACATTAGGTACAAGTTGGGTGGGGTACTTCCGGTTATTCCCAAATATTGCTGATATAAATTATCAGCAATTACTGAGGCGAGTGAGGTTATCTTGCGGATGATGTGGAATTGGTTGATAATGTCTTTTTTTTTATTTCAATACTTTAAATTTAAATAATTCATTAAAGTCTGAATAACAACTTCTACAAATCCATCTATTATCATATTTGGTGGTAAATCCTTCATGTAATGTTCCTGAGTGATTGTCAGTGAACTTTATATTACAAAATTCACAATGGTCATGGTCTGTTTTTGTAGCTCTCTCTTTATATTGTTTGAATTGGAGTTCTTCTTCCATTAAGTAATTTTCTTGCCCTTGTAATCTCCAATCAGTCTTAATCTTATTCATAAACTAATTCTTATGTTTATTTTTTATTTTCAGTATTAGCTGTGTCTAAAATGCTCTGAATTTCAATCGCTGAGATACCAATCGTTTTGTGCACGTTCCAGTCCTTATCTCCAGTAAGCGAGATATAATATGTAAAGCAATCTGTATCTTTTACAAAATATATCATTATTGTTCCTTTGTTATTCTTCTTGGAATTACCACTATACCAAACTAATAGACCATTATCAGTAAAGTCAGCTATTTTTCGTTTTAAATTGTTCTCGCTCCATTGAGTTATGTGTAGTGTTTTTTTAAGTGGGTGATTTTTATATTTCTCACCTTCTCTTTGAAAAAAGTCACAACTTTCAACTCTGTTTGGATGAAAGTGTTGTACCGTAACCTCTGTTAAATTCCAAACAGAAAGAGCACCCATTACTTTAGCGGAAAACTTTATCCATTTACCGTCAAACCAATTGTCAATACGAGTTACAAAAAGATCTTTTGGTTTGTATTTATTAATTCTGTCCTCAACAATTTTCTCAACATTGGAAAGAAAATCAATATTGTCGTTTTTGTACCTTGTTAGTTCTTTCATTATTGCATAGGCTATAACTCCTTTTATGAGTTATAGAAATACCGAATAACAAACATTATTATAGAATAACGGTAACTTTAAGTTTAGCTCATATACCTGCTAAATATACGAAATAACTCAATACCTATGTTGCTAAACGCTATCTCTTCCATCGCTCACCGTTTGCGAATTGAGCATCCGCTGTGGAAAAAGAGCATGCAATGCGTTTTCCGCTACGTTGACGCAAGTTGTTGGCGTTCGTATTTGTTCCTCTACTGAGTCATTGATTATACAAATACAATGACAAAAGCGCAGGTGGATGCGACGCGCAGGTGAGCACAATTTTTAAAAAGCCGATGGGTTTGAAGCTTTGCTCTACCGCAGTGCTTCAAAGACAAGAAAGGCTTTGTGTAAAACGACCATTGGAGCAGCGAATTTGTTGACGGACTTGCACAGCAACCTCGGACAGTGGTGTGGTGAAACCTTACCGCTGGGTCTGGCGACAAATTTGATAGACGAGGGAGTTTGAACTCCGCTTTTCCTGGAACTAATGCCCTCTAAACTTGACTTTCGGTGTAGAATAATGTACATTTGGTTTCTAAAGTCATTGAAATAGAATCCCAAGGATATTAAAACTTAATATCAAAATGGTTATCAGGCACCCAAACACACTTTTAAAGAAATCTATTACTATTAATTTAAATAAAAGTGAAAAATGAAAGTACTTAAACAGTTTACATTCTTAGCATTTATGGTACTATTTCTAATGCTTACTACTGGATGTCCAGATTTCCTTAAAACAAAAAAAACTGAAGTGCAGGTAACTGTTCAAGCACCTTGCGCAAAAGACAAACTATCAATTGAAATTACCGATGTTGTGAATAATGGAAAATCTGGTGGTTTCTATACCATTACAGCAAAAATTATCGTAAAGTGTGATGGAGAAGGAATTCCAGCTACTTTTTACAGTAAAATTGGTACACAACCGTTTGAGATAGCAGACACAGATATCAACGGAGAGGCTGTAAAATCCTTAGCTATTACTGGGGATCCAACCGGCAAAGAAGTTACTGTAAAAATATATAGCTCGGAAAGTAATGACTCACCTGCACATACAATAACAAAAGAGATACCAAGCCAATAATACCGAGAAAGCTGGTTAAGTAGTTTCAAATTACTGATAAAGTGTCATTAAATTCAAAGCGGAAGGCCTGCGAAAAGGAATGTACTTTTTTACTCTTCAAGGTGGTGATCAAGTGGCGAGTGGTAAGTTGGTGTTGATTAATTAATCCTTAGCCATCCAATTAATCCACAATCGCCTCAAAATCCAACAACTCACCCAAGCTCACATCCAGTGCTGTTCCTATCTCATTTAGGTAGTATGCTGAAGGATTAATCTTCCCGTTTTCAAGCCTCTCAATGCTTTGCCTTTCCTTAAAACAAAGGTGGCGGATTAAATGCCGATCCTTTCACAGATACTCCTTTCTTCCTCGAACTAATGCTCTCAAAACTTGACTTTTAGCTTCAATGGTCGTATATTGTGGATTCATTAACCTCAAACTCACTATCATGAAAAAATTAGCCTTACTCCTGACTTTGTTGGTTCCTGTTTTTACATTTAGTCAGATAGCAGTAAACTCTCAATCGAATTTTGATGAATGCACTATAGGTGTTGCACATGGTTCAGCCACCCAGGATGGTAGACCATTAGCGTGGAAAACAAGAGATTTTACATCAGACTACTATATGAGAATTAGTTATGCTACTTATTGTAATTATAAATTTATCTATATATGTCCTAGCTCATCTCCAAATTATTCAACTACAGGATTAAATGAACATGGACTTGTTATTTTCAAATCCAATACCTATGATCTTACACCTGCACTAACTGGTCCCAATGATTTTGCAATAATTAAACATGCACTTGGTTATTGCAAGTCCATAGATGAATTTCAGGAATACCTTGATTCTACGAACATTACAGGCCGATCGACAACAGGAAATTTTGCGATGATCGATTCAACTGGAGCAGCATCCATATTTGAGGTTAGCGGTTATGAATACTGGAGATTCGATGCAGAAGATGCGCCTGATGGATACATCATTAGAACTAATTTTACCGTTAACGGTGGTGGTTCAACAGGCATTCAACGTCACGACCAGTTTCCCCACGTTATTGCTTGCATTCTCTTCTCAGGTGACAGCCTTAGCCATAGAAATCTGCTCAGGTATCACATGAAGGATTTTTCGGATCATGCTAGTCAACCTTATCCTCTTGCCCACTCCTCGATAAATTAAGCCCAAGTTCTCCATGGGGGTATTTTCCAACAAGTTACTCCATTTGCGGAAATATTTCTACTTCACAGCAGTAATTCAGGGGATATTACCCGATGAAAAACCAGAGCTATCAACCATGTGGGCAATGCTCGGACAACCAGCAGCTGCTATCTGTGTCCCATTTTGGCCTGTAGGTGAGACACCGTCGTACGCCAAGGGTCCACTTTGTGAAATAGCAATAGATATTAGGGAGTTACTGTTTGATTTATCAAATTATCCAACATCGATCAACTCATACCAGCTACTTGATAGTATTGGAGGAGGACTTTGGACCTGTACTTTCCCAACAAGGATTTGATACTGGATAGTGCGGAAATACTTGTCGAACACTTGGAGAGAGCTTGATTCAATTCCGGCTATTGAGATGCTGGACACTGAAGATAACCTGGCGGAAATAGCTTATAATTCACTTTTATCAGGCTACGGTATCATAACAGAAGTAGAAACCATACAGATAATAACTTAATTAAAGTCAATCCTAACCCTTTTAAGCAAACAACAACCATCGAATACACACTCAACAACCTTGAAACCGTCACCGTCACCTTCTACAACCATTTTGGAAAGGAGGTGGATAGAATTGAACAAAAGCAACCAGTAGGTAAACAGCAAATAGTGTGGACTCCTGATCTGCTCAGTGGGATATATTACTTCAGGTTGCAGGACGGTGAGCAGGTGATGAGTGGGAAGTTGATAAAAATGCAATAGTTGCTATTTCCTGTAAAAGACACCACCCGAATTACAGTAAAACTTTTTTTACTTTAGCACCTCCTTAATTTTACGTTTTATGAGCAATCGCAACCCAAGATATATTTATCTCCCTATTGCCTTTTCGTTGGTATTAATTGCAGGCATTTGGTTAGGATCAATGCTTAACCAGGGAGGCCACTCATCTGAACAAAGCTTCTTCCCGATTAAAAAAAGCACCTACCACAAAGTGGATGATGTTTTTGATTATATCGTCCGCGATTATGTAGATACTGTTGATGTTGACGAACTGGAATCAAAAGCCATTAAAGGCATGCTCGAGCGGCTCGATCCACATTCACAGTACATCAGTGCAAAAGAGTTTCATACCGTTAACGATCCTTTGCTTGGCAGTTTCGAAGGTATTGGTATTTCGTTTAGGATTGAAAAAGACACCATTACGGTGATCAACCCAATTGCAGGTGGGCCGTCTGAAAAAGTGGGTTTAATGGCCGGCGACAGAATTGTAAGAATTGAAGATACACTGGTGATTGGCATTGACAATAATGGCGCTGTCAGAAAATTAAAAGGTGAAAAGGGAACCAAAGTAAAAGTGTCAATCTTTAGAAGAGGGCTTCCAAAATTAATTGACTTTACCATCACGCGTGATGTGATACCAACCTACAGCCTTGATGTGGCTTATATGGTGGATGATGAAATCGGTTATATCAAAATCAATAAATTCTCTGCAACCACTTACGAAGAATTCAGCGATGCTGTGTTTGAACTAAACAAGCATGGCATGAAAAAATTGATTTTTGACCTCAGGGGAAACGCGGGCGGTATACTTGGGTCTGCCATTAATATTGCAGATGAGTTTTTAGATGCCGGAAAGCTAATTGTTTATACTGAAGGTAAAAACAGGCCCCGGAATTATGCTTTTGCAACTGAGAGTGGAAATTTGATAGATAAAAAAGTGGTTGTATTAATTGATGAAGGCTCTGCTTCTGCCAGTGAGATAGTAGCAGGTGCGCTTCAGGATAATGACAGGGGAACCATCATCGGGCGAAGATCGTTTGGTAAGGGTCTTGTGCAGGAACAAATGGCATTACCTGACGGGTCGGCATTAAGGTTAACAGTAGCCAGGTATTACACACCTACCGGGAGGAGCATTCAAAAACCATATAGTAAAGATGAGTTTGATGAATATAACTCAGAGTATTATCATCGTTTCATGAATGGTGAAGTCTTCTCAAAAGACAGTATTAAATTTGCAGATTCGTTGAAATATAAAACCCCTGAAGGAAAAGTTGTATACGGAGGTGGGGGTATTATGCCTGACATTTTTATTCCTTTAATTACTGATAGCAGCCATGCTTATTACAATATACTGGCTAATAAAGGATTGATTTTTCAATTTGCCTTTGATTTTACAGATGCCAACCGGGCAAAACTTCGTGAATACACAGATTTTGAAAGTTTTGATAAAAGCTTTAAAATGACCAATCAAATTTATGCCGAACTGGTTGATTTTGCTGAAGACAAGGGCATAAAAGAATCAAAAGAAAACATAAAATTTTCACAAGACAAAATCGGCACACTTTTTAAGTCGTTTGTAGGCCGCAACATACTTGACGAAAAAGGATTCTACCCTATTTATCACCAAATAGATACAACTTTTAAAAGAGCGGTTTTTGAGTTGAGATAATGTTAAACTTTTCTAAAGATTTTTTGTTGTATTACATCGAAGGATAACTTTCACTAAATTTGTATTTAGAATAATTAATCCAAAACAACTTTAAAACAAAATATTATGGCTTACGAATTACCAGCATTACCTTACGATATGGATGCATTGCAACCATACATTTCTAAAGAAACCCTTGATTTTCATTATGGGAAACACCATGCAGCATACGTAAACAACCTCAACAAACTGGTTGTTGGAACAGAGTTTGAAAATGCAAGTCTGGAAGACATTGTGAAAAAAGCAGGCGGCGGTATTTTTAATAATGGCGCCCAGGTCTGGAACCACACCTTTTACTGGAATTGCATGTCGCCTGAAGGAAATAGAACTCCATCCGGAGCATTATTAAATGCAATCAAAAGTGATTTCGGATCATTTGATGAATTCAAAGAAAAATTCAGTACTGCAGCAGCTACATTGTTTGGTTCAGGATGGGCATGGCTGGTTAAAAACAAAGCGGAAAACTGGAGATTGTTCAGGAAAGCAACGCAGGAAACCCGCTAACAAAAGGTCTTGAACCCATCATGACTTGTGATGTTTGGGAACATGCTTATTATATCGACAAACGAAACAGGCGTCCGGCTTATATTGATGATTTCTGGAACCTGGTTGATTGGGAAAAAATTGGTAAGAGATTATAATCCCGTCAATAATAAAATATCAAGAGGCTGTTTCAAAAGTTAATAAAAGATTATAAACCATCTTATTTTTCTCTGTGGTACTCTGCGACTACTTTGTTTCATCTGTGTTATAGCTTTTTAAATTATACCACAAAGTCACTCAAAGAAGGCACAAAGTTCACGAAGGTTTTTGTGACAACCTCTTTTTTTATTCTACGGTTACTGATTTTGCTAAATTTCGGGGTTGATCAACATTGCACCCGCGCAAAATTGCAATATGATATGCTAACTTTTGGAGCGGTATTGTAGCAAGCAATGGGACCAGCATTTCAATTGTTTCTGGGATTTCGATAACATAATCAGCCATATCTCTTACAGTGGTATCTCCCTCAGTTACAATAGCAATTACTTTTCCATTACGTGCTTTTACTTCCTGGATATTGCTCACAATCTTATCGTATATACCAACATTTGGAGCTATTACAACCACAGGCATGTTTTCATCAATTAAGGCTATTGGACCATGTTTCATTTCGGCTGCAGGGTAACCTTCAGCATGTATATATGATATCTCTTTTAGTTTTAGTGCACCTTCAAGAGCAACCGGAAAATTATATCCCCTGCCGAGATAAAGAAAGTTGCTTGCATCTTTAAATTCTTCAGAAATTACTTCAGTTAGTCCTCCATTCTTCAACACTTTATCAACTTTTGCCGGTATTGCTTCCAGTTCACTTAATATCTGCATAAATTGATTCGTTGGCAAGGTGCCTTTTAGCTGTGCCATTCGCAGGGCCATCAAGGTTAAAATAGTTACCTGCGATGTAAAAGCTTTGGTGGAAGCAACACCAATTTCAGGACCGGCATGTGTATATGAACCTGCATGTGTTGCCCTTGGTATTGATGAACCTACCACATTGCAAATCCCAAGAATGGTGGCTCCTTTTTCTTTGGCAAGATGAATGGCCGCTAAAGTATCTGCTGTTTCACCGGATTGTGAGATGGCAATAATTACATCATCTTCATCAATAATTGGGTTTCTGTAACGGAATTCAGAAGCGTATTCAACCTCAACCGGAATACGGGCAATATCTTCAAACAAATATTCACCAACCAGGCCAGCATGCCAAGAAGTACCACATGCAACAATAATAATACGGTTTGCTTTAAGCATTTTTTGTTCGTAATCCTTCACGCCACCCAATGAAACTATACCTTTCAGGGCATTTAACCTTCCTCGCATACTATCATTTATTGAACGGGGTTGCTCATATATTTCCTTGAGCATAAAATGATCATAGCCGCCTTTTTCCAATTCGGCAAGGTTCCATTCAAGTTGCTGAATGTAAGGTGTTTTTTCTTTGTTGCCTTTAATGCTTTTTATTTTGAGTTCTTCGTTTCTGGTAATTATTGCAATTTCTTCATCTTCAAGATACACCACATCTTTGGTATACTCAATAATAGGGGTTGCATCAGATGCAACATAATAATCGTCTTTACCTATGCCTATAACTAATGGGCTTCCTTTTCGTGCTGCAATTAATGTATTCGGATGATCGGCTGACAAAATAACTATCGCGTAAGCACCTACAACCTGATTCAGAGCAAGGCGCACAGCTTCATCCAATAATACATGCTCATTCAATTGAATGTCTTCAATCAGGTTAACCAATACTTCTGTATCGGTATCTGATTCAAATTTGTATCCCCTTTTTATAAGTTCCTCTTTTAAAGATGCATAATTTTCAATAATTCCATTATGAATAATGGCTAATGATTTTGTTTGAGAAAAATGAGGATGCGCATTGATATAATTTGGTTCTCCATGAGTAGCCCAACGAGTATGCGCAATACCAATTGTACCATCAAGGTTTTTATCTTTGAGGTAAGTTACTAATTCGGCAACTTTGCCCTGGGTTTTATGCATATGCAATCCACCGTTAAGTAACGCAATTCCAGCACTATCATATCCACGGTATTCAAGTCTTTGTAGTCCTTTTATAAGTATTGGACAGGCTTGTTTTGGTCCAACATAAGCAACGATTCCACACATAGCAATTAATTTCTAGTTCGGCAAAAGTATAAAACAATGTATAATTATTACTATATACAGACTTTTTTAAAAAAGGTTATAGTAATTAACAATTATTAAAAAAATTTAATCGAGTTCAGTATAAAGGATTTTTAACCGAATTCCCGTAGAATCTGATTCATTACCGTTGAAGATAAAACGGTTTGGTGTGACCCAGGGAGATATAATATAAAGGGATAAACCATAATTCTCCTTTGATGTATCACTAATAAGTGATTGTATAAACCTGGTAATTCTGAAAGTATAATTATTTAAAGAAGCATTATACGCTCCTCCAAAATAATTTTCCCCTTCGTTATAATCGTCTAAAAAGGCATCATTACCATCTTCAGTAATTGCGTACAAAGATAACTGGGGAGGAGCCTCCCAAAAAGGATCCAGTTCATAGCCATTTAATTCAAGTTTTGCTTCATTAATTGCAATATTTCCAAGCGCATGCCATGCTGCTATATTCGGAATCTTAATGGTAGTTTTAACTCCGCCAAAACCCTGAATGTAAAATTTTCCGGCGCCCAAAGTTGTATCACCCTGTACAACCTGTTGTGTAAATTCCTGATCACCGGTACTGAATTCATGTTCGTATTTGCTAACTCGAGCTGCACCAGAGGTGATGTTGTAGTTAAATTGCTTTGTTACTTTGAATGTATCTGTTTCGTTACGATAATACAATGTCATTTTTGACAGGGATGATGTTAAGTTAAACTGTGCAATCGAACCACTGTTATCAACAGGGCCTCCAACTACATACAGGCCTTTGAAAAAATCCTGGAAAACATCATTGTCCGCCATATCTGTGAGTGTATCGGCTGCAAGTAATTTTTCACCTAATGATGGATTATTATTAGATAGATTTAACCTTAAAACGCTGCGCAGTGTGTCTTCACCAATAATTATACTGTCAAATGGATCGGGTATAAAGTTGGTATTTCCATAATCCCCTGAATAAAGTTGAAGTTGAAGATTTGAGTAATAAGCAGTTTCTGTTTCAATTCCTTCTGCCATTTCGTATACATGAGCGAACACAGGTGCATTCGTATCTCCAATGATTCCATAATAAGCAAGCTGCAATACCAGGGAATCTAACACCCTTTCTTTACCAAAAAACTGTTTAGCAGAAGAAAGAAAGAACTGTGTATAAAAACCTGCATTTGTGTGACCAAAAACAGGATCCTTCAAACTACCAACGCCATTCCACCCTAAATAATCAGTCCTTACTGAATCTTTAGGACTGGAGTAGGCATAAACAGTTGCCGTATCATTATATTCAAGATTCAACTTACTATCTTCAGGTTGGATACCAATCCCAATTTCTCCAGCAGGCTTGGAGCAAGAAGAAACAATAAAAAGAATTGAAAAAACAGATGGGATGATTATCCCGAATAAACTTTGTTTACGAACAAATTTATTCCTCACCAATAATCTTGTCATAAAATTCGTTATACGCCTTAAAATATTCTTCTTCATCAACAAAATCTAACATTGGCTTTCCTGAAGATTTAGCATATTCCATTACTTCAGGATTGATTATCGGGCTCGCAACAATCAATGCATCCGATCGATCAATAGCACCCTTTAAGAGAGAAACGTAATCTCCTTCAGTATAGTGCCCCATATCATCGTTTTCGAGGCCTTTCATTAAAACTTTCTTTTGATACCCATTTTTAAATTTTCCCGGGAAATCATCATCATACAATGAAAAAAGAATTTTTGCATCGGAAAAAATAGGATTGTCTTTATAGGCAGTTCTCACATATAATGGTAAAAGGCTTGAAAACCATCCATGACAATGAATAAGATCAGGCGCCCAGCCTAATTTTTTTACGGTTTCCAATACTCCTTTTGCAAAGAAAACAGTACGTTCATCATTATCGTCAAAAAACTTATTGTTTTTTCCATAAAACTTAAATTTCCTATGAAAGAAGTCTTCATTATCAATGAAATAAACCTGCATCCTGGCTTGCTGAATGGACGCTACCTTAATGATCAAAGGATGGTCAATATCATCAATTATAAGGTTCATTCCAGAAAGTCTGATGACTTCATGCAATTGATTCCTTCTTTCGTTAATCAAACCGTATCTTGGCAAAAAGGTTCTGATTTCTTTACCATTTTCCTGCGTTTTTTGAGGCAGGAACCTACCAATCTTACTCATTGGAGATTCGGGAAGATAAGGCATGATTTCCTGGTTGACAAAGAGCACCCTTTTCTTATCCATAATATTTAATTTAGTGATTTTGAGCGTGCAAAGGTAGTAAATTTTTGCCTAAAACGCTCAAATATGCACACATAGTGCCTCAAAGCATGATAAAAATTCTGAAAAAAAGTTAAACTGATGAATCTTTAATCTCGAATACTATCCCCTGACAAACAATGCTTTTATTATTTCCATTGCCATTTTTGGGTTTTCTTTTAATCTTCTGGTAGAATAAGCAAACCAATCTTTACCAAAAGGGACATAAACCCTTAATCGATGACCATTATCAATAATTGATTTGCGTAAAGCTGGTGTTACCCCATAAAGCATTTGGAATTCATATTTATCGTTTGGTAACTTATATTTTTCAATCAGTTTATACGAACCCTCTACCAGCGGTGTATCGTGAGTGGCAATACCTGGATACATTCCTTTTTTGAACATATATTCAACATCTTCAAGAAAATGCTCATTAATGACCTCATATTTTTTATAGGCTATCTTTTCTGATTCAACGTAGATTCCTTTGCAGATACGATAATTAATAGGATTTTCCTTTGTATGAATATCTTCGAGATTTTTAATATCATTCAATGTGCGGTGCAGGTAAGCCTGAAAGACCAAACCAACATTTTTCGGAAACTCCTTTTTTAATTTTCTGAATAGTTCGATTTCCAGATCAACGCATTGAGAGTCTTCCATATCAACACGCACAAAATTGTTGTGCTTCGCCGCTTTTTTTACTATCGCACGAATATTTTGATAACAGGCCTCTTTGTCAATCAATAAACCAAACATGGTTGGTTTTAAGGAATAGTTTCCATCAATATTATTCTTTTCAACCTCCTCAATAATCTCAAGGTATTGATCCCTATTATTTTCTGCCTGATGCAACTCAGTTATAAATTCACCCAAGAGATCAATGGTAACCATATAACCTTCATGGTTAAGACTTTGAGATACATTTATTGCATCATCTATGCTTTTGCCGGCAATGTATCTTTTCGAGAAAATCCAAACAAGCCTTTTTGGCATGAAAGGTAAAATGGCAGCAACCAATTTATTGAACCACATCATATCTCAAACCTTTAAAATTTGTGAAGCAAAATTAGATTTTTGTATCTCATTTTTTTCATAGAAACCTTATTTATAGTGAGTAAAAACTATTTACCGGTACATATTAAAACCCTTCAACTTCAAAATACTAAGTATCAATAAAATCATGACTTTAAAAATTTGGCAATCAAAAGAATTATCTTTACTTTTGCCGCCCAATTTTGAGCAGGGTGAAACAGGAGAAGGATTTCGTAATACCATTTAAAGGATTGAGTTTAGGTCTGCATGAATATTGGTTTGAAGTTGATGAAACGTTCTTTGAGGGTTTTGATTATTTTGAAACAGAAACTGGTAATGTAAATGTAGCATTGGAGTTTTTAAAAGAGTCATCTTTACTCAACCTTCATTTTAAACTTGACGGAAGGGTTAAATTGGTTTGTGACCGTTGTCTTGGAGACCTAACTAAAAAAATAAAAGGATCGTTCAGGATGGTTGTTAAGTTTGGAGAAATCTATTCGGAAGAATCAGAAGAGGTTATTATACTCCCAAACGCTGAAAGCTCGATTGATGTTAGACAATACATTTTTGAATACATTAATTTATTATTGCCAATAAAGCGGGCACATAAGAATAAGAAAGATTGTGATCCGTCAATGCTGGAAAAAATACAAACCCATAAAGTACAGATTAATGATTCCAGGTGGGATGCATTAAAAGATTTAAAGCTGAAATAAACATTTTAAAGAAATAGAAAATGGCACATCCGAAAAGAAAAATCTCGAAAACAAGAAGGGATAAAAGAAGGACACATTACAAAGCAGAGTTACCGCAATTGGCAACATGTCCTACTACCGGAACAGTTCATGTATACCACCGTGCGTATTACGTTGATGGTGACATGTATTATAAAGGTAAACTGGTGGTTGAAAATGCCAAAGCAGAGTAATTTATTGTTTGGCTTTTAATGGAAAGTTTAAAAGTAAACTCTTGATCAATATCTGGTCAGGAGTTTTTTATGTTTTTATTTAAACTATCCATCAAAACTACTTTAACATTTAACCGAAATAAAAAATAGTACTTTTGCGCTTGCTTAAAGTTGATAAATCTGAAGTATGACAAAAACAAGAGCCGCCATAACGGGCATCCACGGCTGGGTTCCAGAATACATCCTCGACAATACTGAGTTAGAAAAAATGGTTGATACAACTGATGAATGGATCTTATCAAGAACCGGGATCAGAGAACGGCACATTCTAAAAGGAGAAGGAAAAGGATCATCAGACTTAGCTACTGAAGCTGTTAAAGGTCTTCTTACAAAAACCAACACCAATGCAGATGATATTGACCTTTTAATCATGGCAACTGTTACACCGGATATGCTATTTCCTGCATCATCCAATATCGTTTGTGATAAGGTGGGAATTAAAAATGCATGGAGTTTCGATTTGAATGCCGCATGTTCAGGTTTTTTGTTCGCGCTGGAAACCGCATCAAAGTTTGTTGAATCTGGTCAATACAAAAAAGTTGTTGTAGTTGGTGCTGATAAAATGTCGGCCATAACTGATTATACCGATCGTACAACCTGTATTTTATTTGGCGATGCCGCTGGTGCTGTATTACTTGAGCCAGACACAGAAGGATATGGTATTCTGGATACAAAAAATTATACGGATGGCTCAGGCCGGATTTACCTTTATCAAACTGCTGGAGGATCGGTAAAACCACCATCTCATGAAACAATTGATGCGCGTGAACATTATATTCACCAGGAAGGGCAGCAGGTATTTAAGTTTGCTGTGAAAGGTATGGCTGATGTATCGGTTGAAATGATGGAACGAAATAACCTGACAGCTGATGATATCGCTTATCTTGTACCTCACCAGGCAAACCTCCGGATTATTGATGCTACCGCAAGGCGAATGGGTCTTGATCCTAATAAAGTGATGATCAATATCCAGCGTTATGGAAACACCACAAATGGTACCATCCCAATGTGTTTGCATGAATGGGAACCAAAACTGAAAAAAGGCGACAACCTTATTCTAGCTGCTTTTGGCGGTGGGTTTACATGGGGCGCTATCTACTTGAAATGGGCGTACGATCCAAAATAAAATATTCTATTTTACTTTAATATTAAATTTCAAATACCTGGCATGTAATTTGCCAAGCAACCACATTATCTTTTAAATAATTAAAAAACACCTTATGAAAAAATTAAGTTTCTTTATTGCAATTGTATTATTAGGATTCGGGCTCATGATATCATCATGTACAAAAGACGAGACAGAATACATTGCACCAACAGTAACAATTACACCTGCTGATGATACCGTTTCTGTATCGGCCGGGGGTACAATTGCCTATACCATTAAAGTGAACTCAACTGATGATTTGGTAAGTATAAAACTTACTACAGAAGTTGGAACTAACCAGCAAATTTTGCTGGATTCAACGATGGCTGCAGGAAACAAAACATTTAATGTTCAGTTTGATTTAAGTTTTCCTAATGATATTCCTGCAGGAACAGTTGGGAAATTAACTGTATTTGCAGCCACAGCAAATAAAAGTACTATCGAAGAAAGCAATATCAAAGTAATTACTTCGATGAATACTTATGAAGGAGTTAAACTTCAGGCACAGGCTGATGGCCCTGAATCTGCAGACACTAATTTAAGTTTTTACAGTGCTAACGATAACGCAAGTTATACTTACAACCAGGCGAATGGCACTGATGAATCTTCGCAAATTGATATGGTATTTGCACATCATTCCGTTTTCAAAACCAATGCTGAGTTATCATTTCAATCACCTGACAGCCAAAACCTGGTGAATATGTGGAATGATTTTCCACTAATTCCTTTTGCTTATGATGCCTCTAATAAAAATGAGACATTCTTTAAAGAACTTACCAATGTTGATTGGGATAACCTTGATTACGATGGCATTAATGATGCAATAGGTGATATTGGTACCGATAAGAAAATACGCGGTATTGATGAAGGTGATTTTATAGGTTTCAAAACCTCAATGGGTAAACAAGGTATCTTGAAAGTTTTAACCACTGCCATTGAGCACAACCCTTACAATGCGACAACTATAACTTTTGATGTGAAGATGCAGAAATAATTTACGGTTCGTACTTGATATAAAAAGAGGAGGCTGTCTCATAAGAAAGAAATAGCCTCCTTTTTATGAGACAGCCTCAATGATTAAATTTCGTTTAAGCAATTTTTATCTCTTTCGGTTTTGAGATAACTTCATCCTTTTTAGGTAAGGCCACCTTCAGAACACCATCTGTATATTTGGCGTCAATTTTTTCCTGGTTGATTGATGCAGGAAGTGTAAATGAGCGTTCAAAACTCTGGTAGCTGAATTCCTGCTTAGTAAAATTTTTGTTTTCTTCTTTCTGTTCCTGTTTAATTTCAGAAGAGATAGTCAGAATGTTTCGCTCAATGTTGATTTTAAAATCTGTTTTTTTCATTCCTGGAGCTGCAAGCTCAACTAAATAGTCTTTTTCAGTCTCTGAAATATTGACAGCCGGAACTGTCATTCCTTTTCTTGCAACATTTTGCGAATTAAAACCATCATTGTTGAAAAAGTCTTCCCAAATTGATGGAAGACCCCAATCGTCATTTCTTTTGATAAGTTTCATGATTTTGTCCTCCTTAATTTTTAATTAAACAATTAATTTAAATATCATTACACTTGTAAACATCAAAATAAATGCCATTCAGAAAAAATGAAATTTTGTCAGTTTTGGTAGAAATAAGACTTTAAACCAGTGGTTGGTCTTGCCACAATCCATTTTGATAATACATTACTTTTTTAAAACCCATATTAATGAGTTTGGTAGCTGTTTCATCAAATAACATATTTAGCTCCGCAGGTTGATGTGCATCGGAAGAGATAAGAACCGGAATGTTTAGTTCTTTTACTTTTCGTAAAGCATAACCATCAGGGAATAACGAGTCAGAACGTTTTTTATACAGGCCACGTGTATTTACTTCTACAATCAGATTTTTTTCTTTGATCAGTTTAACGGTCTCATCAATCAGGTCACGATACCATTTTTTGTCTTCAGTAAAAAACCTGTTTCGGTTATGCATCTTAATTTTATCAAAATGACCAATTATTTCAAATTGCTGGCTTTCAATCATCTCATTGGTTTGCCAGAAAAAACGTCTAACAGCTTTCTTTATATCGCCACCAAAAAAATCCTGAATCCCCTGATCATATATTTTATAATCCGGGCCATCTGTAAACCACAATTCCTTATAATCAGCATGTTTTACAAGATGTATTGAGCCAATTAAATACTCAGCTTTGCAACGCTTACGCCAATAATCAAAATCTTCTGACATGCCCGGTACATAATCCATTTCAAGTGCACGGTAAATTGAAAGTTCATTTTTATACTTCTCCTTTAGCAAATTTGTTTGTTGAACATATTCATCAATATTTTCTTCTTTCAAAGAGAAATTATTTGCAAAAGGGAGCGGCGAATGTTCGGTAAAACCAATGGCTGTCATTCCGTATTCGATGGCCTTTTCAACATACTTCTCAGGCGCTTCTTTCCCGTCTGAAAAGATAGAGTGCTGGTGCAGGTTATAATTGATCATCTTTTCTTTCATACATTATAAAATCATAATCATACAGATTTTGTTCATCCGCTTTTCGTTTGTCAATTGATACCTGCTGCCATATATTCATGTCCAATTCAGGATAGAAAGTATCTCCATTCACTTCAGTTTGTATTCTTGTCAGATAAATCCTGTCAGTTAATGGCATGGCCAATTTATAGATTTCCTCACCACCTACAATAAAAAGTTCTATTTCTCTGGCTTCTTGTGCAATTTCAATAGCATCTTCAAGCTTACTTACAACAAACCCATCAGGAATCGTATAATCTTTATTTCGTGTTATTACGATGTTCTTCCTTCCAGGTAAAGCTTTGCCTTCAGCTTCATAATTTTTTCTGCCCATCACAACATGATGCCCCCAGGTTTTCTCTTTGAAATAAGCCATATCAGTTGGCATATGCCATGGCAGGGCATTGTTCTTTCCAATGACATTATTTAGGGATGCGGCAACTATTTGGGAGATAATCATTTATTGTTGCACAAGATTAGGAATTGCTTTATTTGCAACAACTACTTTATAAAGTTTATCACCACGTCTGACCAATTCTTTCACAGGAATAGAGCAAACATCACCTTTTACGACCTTTTTAACCGGTTCTAAATCCAGCCTGATTTCCTTAATTTTATCTTCGTAAACACCTGTGGTTGGACCTATGATTTTGATTTCTTCATCAACCGCAAGATCGTGTGTTTCAATTTTTATTTCTGCAACCCCTATTTTACCAAAATAATTGGTCACTTTACCAATATACATTTTGCGCTGAGTAGCCTGGTTGCCATATTCTTCAGTCCACTCCCCGGTTTTTCTGCCCAGGTAATAACCGTCCCAGAAACCTCGATTATAAACTGTTCCCAATTTATTATTCCATTCATCAATTTGATCTTGAGTATAATTGCCGTCAAACCATGCGTTAACAGCTTCCCGGTAAACGGACGCAACAGTTTTCACATATTCAGGCGAACGGCCTCGTCCTTCCAGTTTCAATACCCTGACACCTGCATCGAGAATTTTATCTAAAAATGATACTGTATTCAAATCCTTGGGCGACATAATATATTCATTGTCAACCTCCAGTTCGATACCCGACTCTTTTTCCTTAACAATATATTTGCGACGACATTGTTGCAGACAGGCTCCACGGTTGGCTGATGAATCCAGGTTATCCAGGCTTAAGTAACATTTACCTGAAACAGCCATACAAAGTGCACCGTGGGCAAATACTTCGATTTGAATAAGTTCGCCGGATGGTCCTGTAATTTTTTCTTCGGCTATTGCCTTTGTAATGGCTTTAACCTGTTCTAGTTTTAGTTCCCTTGCAGTAACCATCACATCGGCAAACTGCGCATAATATTTAACCGCTTCAATATTTGTGATATTGGTTTGGGTTGACATGTGAATCTCCATCTTGACGGAACTTGCATAATTGATGACAGACATATCAGATGCGATAATAGCAGTTATTCTATTTGATTTGGCAGCATCCACAATTTGTTTCATTTGGTCTAACTCATGATCATAGATAACCGTGTTTAGGGTTATATAAGACCGGATGCTATTTTCTTTGCAGATTCTTGTAATCTCAACCAAATCATCCAAGGTAAAATTCTGCGAAGATTTGGAACGCATATTCAGGTTTCCAATACCAAAATAAACTGAGTCAGCACCTCCTTGAATGGCAGCCATTAGTGATTCGTACGAACCAACCGGCGCCATGATCTCTATGTCTTTTGCTGTCATTTTCAATTTTTAAAAGGCTGCAAAAGTAAATAAAACCAGAAGAATGATTAGTTTCAATCAGGGAACATCAATCGTGAATGTTCTACTATTACTAAAAGTGAATATTTATTGACAAGAAACCAAGCGGGCCAAAGCGTGTTCTGAAACCACTTGTTTTTGATTCGGATTCATTTTGACCATAATATCCATTGTTAGTGCTTTTTGATTTACCGCTGGCATATTCCATCATGAATTTTACTTCGGTTCCAATTGATAAATGTTGTGTTATGAAGAAGTTAATTCCTAGAAGGGGATTCACACCAATTGATATTTCATTGACTTTGTATTCTGAGGTGTTAGATTGATATTCATTGTTATAATGATAATTGAAATAGCTTGATGAAACATCGAAGCCATAATAAATATTAACACGGTTAAACGTGGAATGCCATTCATATCCAACATATAACCCCATCTCAAAATCGCTATATTTTTGAATTTCCTTTGATCCATCCAAATTTTCATTCTTTCTATTGCTATAATGAAATGTAGTTCCAAGCCTGACTGCTCCTTTTGGATTATGAAATTTAATTCCGACCACAAGTTTAGTCATCGGATAATAACCCCAAATTGAATATGACGAATAAATAAAGTCGCCATTACCATCGATATAATAGTAGGGCCATAAATTGTTTTTTGAGAACAGGTTGGTAATTGCTATATTGAATTCGGTCTTTTGGGTGTTGAATTGTTTTTGGGAATTGTCCTGTGCAATTACAGTATTTGAAAAGATGGTGGAAATTAAAAAAATAATTGCAAAAACAAACTTTTTCATGATTCATAAATTTGGTTAATAAGAGGTAAATATAAATATATCTGGAATAAATTTAATTAAAGACAATCAGTTTAAAATGATCAAAAATAAGCTTAACTAAAAAATTAATTTAACTTAATACGATTGATTTTATTAGATGTATTTTTGCAATAAGTATAAGCCTCATTAATCATGAAAAATTTCATTCGGTTTTTTGCAATAGTCCTTTTTTTCTCCTTTTTTTTACAAAGTTGTCAATCGCCTGATAAACAAGAAAACGCTAAATATTGTTTTCTTTTTATTGGTGACGGCATGGGTGTTGCCCAGATAAACCTGACCGAAGCTTATCTTGCTACAATTAACAAAGAAAAAGGATTTCATCAACTGTCGTTTACCCAGTTTCCGCATGTTGGCCTGGTAAGCACCTATGCCAACGATCGTTTTATTACCTGTTCAGCTGCTGCCGGTACTGCTTTTGCCACAGGTAATAAAACCAACATCAATCGTATTTCCACTGATTCAACCGGAAATGTTCCTTTTAAAAGCATTGCCACCATTTGCAAGGAAAAGGGGATGAAAGTGGGTATTCTCTCAAGCGTTTCAATTGACCATGCAACTCCGGCGGTTTTTTATGCACATGATTCTTCAAGAAATAATTATTTTGAAATTGGTATTGACCTTGCCAACAGTGATTTTGACTTTTTTGGAGGCGGGGGTTTAAAGGAACCTGAAGGTAGTATAAATGGGGGAAAAGTTAATGTTATTGAACTGGCTGAAGAAAACGGATTTACTTATATTAATTCTCATGCCGGATTGACAGAATTGAAACCCGGGAATGATAAAATTATTGCTGTTTATCCTGCATTAAATAAAAGTGCTGCAATGCCTTACGCTATAGATAAACCTGCGTCGCCAGCACTGGCCGAATTTACATCAAAGGCTATTGAGTTACTTGATAATGAAGATGGTTTTTTTATGATGGTAGAAGGTGGCAAAATTGATTGGGCCTGCCATAGTAACGATGCTGCTGCTGCCATTCATGAAACTATCGCTTTTGATGAGGCCATTCAGGTAGCAATTGAATTTTATAAGAAGCATCCAGATGAAACTTTAATTGTTGTGACAGCTGATCATGAAACTGGCGGCATGGCTTTGGGGGCTAATAAGACAAAGTATGAATCTTATTTACAACACCTTCAATACCAAAAGGTATCACATGATAAATTCAACAGTATTGCTACTGAATTTCAGAAAACATTAACGGGCAATTTCGATAATGATTTAAATAGCTTGATGGAATTGGTTGGAGAATATTATGGATTGGGCAAAGAAATTCCTTTAACAGAGGAGGAGAAATCGAAATTATGGTTTGCTTTTGAAAAAAGTTCGCAAAAGTTAAAGTCTGAAAAAGAATTACACGGCGACTACCAGATTAATTTTTCGCTACCTACAGTGTTAATGAGCCAAAAAGCTGGTGTCGGATGGGCTTCCTATTCTCATACCGGTATCAATATTCCAATCTATGCCATTGGCCCTGGATCAGACAAATTTACCGGACTAATTGATAATACTGATATTCCAATTATTATGATACAGCAATTGGGAATTGATTAGACACCCTTTTTTTCAGAAAATTATCACGTTTCCAATATCACTTACAAAAAATATAGCTAACTAATTTGTAAGTTACATTTATGTTACATATATTTGTAACTATATTAGTATTCCGATTGATATGGAAACACCATTTATTTATGGAAAATTAGCTACAGGGAAATCTTTCACCGACAGGGAAAATGAGCTAAAACTTCTAAAACAAAATTTTCAAGCTGGAACAAATACAATTCTTATCTCGCCTCGCAGATGGGGAAAATCATCACTTGTAAAAAAAGCAGCCGATGAAATTATGATTACGAAAAGTACCATCAGGATTATTCAACTAGACATGTTTAACATCCGAACCGAAGAGGAATTTTATAAATCCATATCGGAAAAAGTAATTCAGGCAGTTTCAAATAAGACTGAAGATTTGATTGCTAATGTGAAAGAATTTATGAAACAATGGATTCCAAAAATTACTTTTAGCCCCGATGCGCAGCAGGAAATTAGTTTTGGGTTGAATTGGCAGGAAATTAAAAAGCAACCTGATGAGTTACTTGACCTGGCAGAAAACATAGCCGCTGAAAAAGGATTAAAATTAGTGATCTGTATTGATGAATTTCAAAACATCAGTTACTTTGATGACCCTTTGGCATTTCAAAAGAAATTACGCTCACACTGGCAAAGGCATCAAAATGCCAGTTATTGCCTATACGGGAGTAAGCGTCACATGCTGATGGATGTTTTTACTTCACCATCAATGCCTTTTTACAAATTTGGTAGTCTTATTTTTTTAGAAAAAATTCCATCAAATTATTGGGTTAATTACATCAGGGAGCAATTTAAAGCAACCGGTAAAAAGATATCGAAGAAGCAGTCTTCTGAAATTGCTTCTCTTGCGCAGAATCATCCCTATTATGTTCAGCAATTAGCTCAACTTTGCTGGCTTAGAACAGAAAACGAAGCTACTGATAAAATCATTTCTGAAGCCCTGGAGTCTTTGGTTTTGCAATTAAGTTTATTGTTTCAGGGAATCATAGAATTACTAAGTACTACCCAGGTAAATTTTTTACGGGCATTAATTGATGAACGCAAAATGTTCAGTTCAAAAAAAATACTTGAGGAATACAGATTAGGCACTTCTGCAAACGTGAACAGAATTAAAAATGCGCTTTTCAACAAAGAAATTATTGATGATCAGAAAGAAACTGTTGAAATGCTTGATCCAATTTTCGCTATCTGGCTAAAAAAGTATTACTTCAAATCCTGAATAGTAATTTTATTTCACCACCTTCAACCTCAACTCAGCCAACTGTTCATCAGCAATTGGAGAAGGCGAATCAATCATTACATCACGGCCTGAATTGTTTTTTGGGAAAGCAATAAAATCACGGATAGAATCCTGCCCTGCAAACAAGGCAACCAGACGATCAAAGCCAAGGGCAATTCCACCATGTGGAGGTGCACCATATTCAAAGGCATTCATTAAGAAACCAAACTGGGCCTGGGCCTCTTCATCAGTAAATCCAAGAACCTTAAACATTTTCTTTTGTAATTCACGATTATGAATCCTTATTGAACCACCACCTATTTCAACTCCATTTATTACCAAGTCGTAAGCGTTGGCATTTATCTTAGCAGGATCGGTTTCAAGCAAGTGCTCATGTTCCGGTTTTGGCGAGGTAAAAGGATGATGCATTGCATGAAATCGGTTTGTCTCTTCATCCCATTCCAACAATGGGAAGTCAATTACCCATAGCGGTTTGAAAACATCCGGATTTCGTAAACCAAGTCTGTTGCCCATTTCGAGCCTGAGTTCATTGAGCTGCTTGCGCACTTTATCTGCCTCACCTGAAAGTACCAATATTAAATCACCAGGTTTTGAATTAAACTTATCAGCCCAGGTTTTAAGGTCTTCTGCTGAATAAAATTTATCTACGGACGACTTAAACGAACCGTCTTCATTGTATTTTACATACACAAGGCCTTTTGCGCCAATCTGTGGTTTCCTTACAAAATCAGTAAGTTTATCCAGTTCCTTGCGGGAATATCCTGCACACGCTTTGGCATTAATACCAACAACCAATTCTGCCTCATCAAATATTTTGAACCCTTTGTTCTGGGCAACATCGTTCAATTCTACAAACTCCATCCCAAAACGGATATCCGGCTTGTCGCTGCCATATTTTTTCATGGCATCAGCATAGGTCATATGAGGTAGCTTTTCAATTTCAACACCTTTAACTTCTTTGAAAAGGTATCGGACCAGTCCTTCAAAAGTATCCAGCACATCATCCTGCTCAACAAATGCCATTTCGCAGTCAATTTGTGTAAATTCTGGTTGACGATCAGCACGTAAATCTTCATCACGAAAGCATTTAACAAGTTGATAATACCTGTCATATCCGGCCACCATCAATAATTGCTTAAAGGTTTGAGGTGATTGCGGTAAGGCATAAAATTGCCCTTCATTCATCCTTGATGGCACAACAAAATCCCGGGCACCTTCTGGTGTGGATTTGATTAGATAGGGTGTTTCAATATCAAAAAAGCCAATGCTGTCAAGGTATTTTCTTGTTTCGAGTGAGAGGCGATGACGTAGTGCCAGGTTTGCTCTGAGTGGTTGCCTGCGTAAATCAAGATAACGGTATTTCATACGCAATTCCTCACCTCCATCAGTTTCATCTTCAATGGTGAATGGTGGTGTTTTTGAGGTGTTTAATATTTTTATTCCGGTTAAATCAAGTTCAACTTCACCGGTAGGCATTTTTGGGTTTTTTGATTCCCTTTCAATCACATTACCTGTTGCCTGAATAACAAACTCTCTTCCAAGTTTCCTTGCTAAATCTACTAATTCCTGAGCTGATCGCCCTTCTTCCATCAGAAGCTGCGTAATTCCATACCTATCCCTCAGGTCAATCCATATTAAACCACCTTTATCTCGGATCCTCTGAACCCATCCTGACAGAGTAACTTGTTTATTAACGTCTTCTATTCTTAATTCACCACAGGTGTGCGATCGTAACATCTTGATTTGCTATTAAATATTAATAATTCAACTTAAAAAGTATTTTGTTTTTAAAAGCTGCGAAAATACGAAAAAGCATCATTAGATATCTGACGATTCCGTCAATCATAAAACCCTACTTTTGTATTAAATTGAATTTAACGCAAGGAATTTTGAGACATATCGTCTAAAATTGATAAAGAAGCATAAACTAAATGAGACGATCGAGAGATGATAATCATCCAAAAACTGCCAAAAATAATGCAGATTGGTTGCTTAGCAGGAAACAATTCTTAGGATCTGTAATAGCAGGTGGATTGATTTCACAGCTGCCATTTTCAAATGTTATTGCCCAAACTAAAGCTTCTTCCAAAATCAATTTACTCAGCAATAAACAGTTGGAGATCCTTCAATCTGTTCAAGACATTTTATTTCCTTCTGATGGCGATGGTCCGGGTGCAAGTGATATTAATGCTACTGATTACCTGGTATGGGTATTATCGGATTCTAATAAAGATGCTGACGAAATCAAATACATTATCAATGGTATTGGTTGGATGGATGAAACAGCAGTGGAACAATATTCAAAAAAATACTCTGATCTTAGTCAAACCGAAAGAGAAGAGTTGGTTAAGCGAGTGTCGAAAGAAAGTTGGGGCGAGAGTTGGCTTTCAGTAATACTCAGTTTTATATTTGAGGCTTTAATAAGCGACCCACAATATGGAGGAAATACAAACAGCATCGGATGGAATTGGTTAAACCATTACCCGGGCCAACCACGACCTACTGAAAATTTACTTTACCCTGAGATACTGAAAACAATACGCAAATCCTAAGTTACCCCGACCTTAAGGTCGGGGCAACTGAGAGAAATAGTACAACAAATAAGAATAACGATTGTGACCAAAAACAAATACGACATATGCATAGTAGGAAGCGGCGCTGGAGCCGGGCCTGTTATTTATGAACTTTCTAAGGCAGGCTATAAAGTAGTTGTGCTTGAAAAAGGTCCGTGGCTAAAAACCTCAGATTTTAATAAAGACGAAATTGCGGCTACAAGGCGAAGCGTTTATACACCAAATCTAAAAGATGAACAGCATGTAATTGAGAGTAAAAATGCTAATGAGGAATGGGTTGCTAAATCAACATATTCAACCGGTCGTGATTTTTGGAATGGAAATATGGTTGGTGGATCATCAAACCTGATGAGTGGCTATTTCCATCGAATGAAACCTAATGACTTTAAACTCTTGTCGACTTATGGTGAAATTAAAGGCGCAAATATAATTGACTGGCCGGTCACATATGAAGACATGGAACCCTACTTTTCAAAGGTTGAATCGATTGTAGGTGTTTCCGGTAAGGCTGTTGATCATGATTTTCAGGAAACCCGGTCTAACAGTTCGTTTCCTTATCCACCTTTAGTTGAAAACACTGTTTCTAAATGGATTGATAAAACAGCCAATGAATTGGGATATAAAATGGTACCTGTTCCAAGAGCTATCCTTTCAAGACCTGAAGGCAACAGGAAAAGCTGTTATTATTCAAATTATTGTGGTAGTTATGGTTGCTCATCTGATGCTAAAGGAAGTTCAAGGGTTGCTTTGATTAATAAAGCAATTGAAACCGGAAATTGTACAATTCTTCCAAACAGTAAAGTGTTTAAATTAGAAACAAATGGCAAATTTAAACTGGATCGGACATGGTATTATGATTTGAATGGAGAACAACAATTTGTTGAAGCAAAAATATTTGTTGTGGCTGCACAAGCTATTGAAACATCAAGACTATTAATGATGAGCAAAAACCCTGAATTCCCAAATGGGCTTGCAAACAATTCCGGACAAGTTGGAAAGAATATTATTTTTTCTGCAGGCGGTTCAGGTTCAGGTCAATTCTTTTTTGATGACCTTAGCGAGGAAGATGCAAATATGTTAAATGCTCCCGGTGTTTTTGTTAATCGTGCTATTCAACAGTGGTACGAAATCGATGATCCTGAATTTGATGGTAAAGCAAAAGGAGGAACAGTTGACTTTCTTTTTGAACACGCTAATGGTGTTACTAAGGCGATAAAAAGAAAATGGGATAGTGACGGTAACCTGGTTTATGGATCTGAACTAAAGAAGAACCTGAAGGATTATTTCACCAAACAACGCAAACTTAAATTTGAAGTTTTTGCAGACTGGCTCCCCAACGACAATTGCTTTGTTACCCTTGATGAAAATATAAAGGATAAGTGGGGTGACCCGGTCGCCAGAATCAGAATTGGGCATCACCAACATGATTTGAAAGTAGGCCGTTTTCTGGCAAATAAAGCTGAAATAGTTTTAGAAAAAATGGGAGCTAAAAATATCCGATCAGGTATTAGTGGATCGCCACCACCGAATCTACAAGCAGGTGGTTGCCGGTTTGGCGATGATCCAAAAACTTCAGTCCTGGATAAAAATTGTAAAGCGCATGAAGTTGATAATCTTTATGTAACTGATGGTAGTTTTATGCCAACCGGCGGTAGTGTAACTTATACATGGACAATTTATGCCAACTCATTCAGGGTGGCAGATACAATTAAAGAACATATGTCCAAACTTTAGTTTACAATGGAAGCTTTTACTCAAGCGAATATTGCAAATCTCGAATTAAAAAATCGAATTATCCGTGCAGGATGTTTTGAAGGTATGTGCCAGAATGGGCAGGTAACTAATGCATTGATCGAGCACCATCGTAGGGTAGCCGAAGGAGGAGTTGCCATGACGACGGTTGCCTATTGCTCTGTGAGTTATGATGGCCGGGCTTTTGGTCATGAACTGTGGATGCGTGAAGAAATTGCTCCTGACCTAAAAAAAATGACAGATGCCATCCACAATGAAGGTGCAGCTGCTTCGATACAATTGGGCCACTGTGGTTTTTTTACCAGCAGATCAGTTATTGGGAAAAGACCAATGGGTGCCTCACCAAAATTGTGTGTTTTTACTTTGTCGTACTGCCGGGAAATGACAAAAAAAGATATTAAAGAAAAGATTCAGAATTTTGTTGATGCAGCGTTACTTTCAAAAAAAACTGGCTTTGATGCAATTGAGATTCATGCCGGTCATGGATATTTGCTTAGCCAGTTTCTTTCGCCATGGACGAATAAAAGAAAAGATGAATTTGGTGGGGCTCTTGAAAACAGGTTGCGATTTCCAACTGCTGTGATTAGTGAAGTTCGAAAAGCAGTCGGACCTGATTTTCCTATCCTTGTTAAAATGAATCAGGTTGATGGTATGCCATCAGGAATAAAGCTTGAAGATGCTGTCATCATCGCGAAAGCATTTGAAAAAGTCGGGGCCAGTGCATTAATTCCAAGTACCGGATTTACATCCAAAGTGCCTTTTTTAATGCTTCGCGGAAATCTTCCTGTAAAAGAGATGAGCATTAACCAGCAAAAGCTAATAAACAGGATTGGCTTAAAATTATTTGGCCGGTATATGGTTCCTGAGCATACTTACGAACCCATGTTTTTATTCGAAGGTGCAAAAAAAATCAAAGAGGCAGTGGATATTCCGGTGATATATATTGGTGGTATCGAATCAAAAGCCAACATAGAAAAAGCGATGGAAGCCGGATTTGAGTTTGTGCAAATTGGAAGAGCTACCATACAGAATCCTGATTTTGTGAATAAAATCGAGTCAGGAGAAATTACAAAATCAGAGTGCGATCATTGCAACCGCTGTGTTGCCGCGATGGATGCAGGCGGCGTGTATTGTGTTTCGAATGAGGCTGGTTTTTTGAATCTCCCTAACCCCCTTTAAAAAAGATTGGGTTTTTAAATCCCCCTAACCCCCTTTAGAAAAGGGGGAAGAAAAAAGTTATTCAATAAAAATCAAGCTGCCACCATCAAACAATGGCCCGTCATAAAGTTCAATAATTTCATAATCAGGTAAAAATTGTCTGACTTTTTCGCCATCGGGGAAATGATTGAGGCTGCCAATGAAGAAAATCTTGTTTTCAAAAATTCCGCAACAACCGCCAAAAAATCCATGCTCAACGCCGGGTAGCAAAATACCCTTTGGATTTACAAACAAAACTTCCAGTCCTTTTTGTTGAAGTGTTTTCTCAATTCCTCTATCAGACGCAATAAACGTGTCATTGTTTAATGCTAAAACATTGCACCGTGTGTAGGCTTGATTTACGTCCAATCTAACGAGATGCAAACAGAATTCCAAAAGGACGGGGTCGGTATGTTTTAAATTATGAATCAAATATTTATTAGTAACTAAAGCATTGTAATGAGCAGATTGCGGATATTTACCTCCGACATTATTTTTTCCATTCAATAAAGAAATTTTATAACTGTTTAATTTCTGAAAAATCTTGGCAGGCATGTTTGGTGCAACAACCAACTCATTTTTGGTTGTACAACAAAAAATATCAGGATGACCTGAAATGGCATCATAAGTAATACCTGTGGATTCGAAAAATAAAACCTCTCCATATTTATTAAGCCTTGATTTTGCTTTTGATGGAATCCTTTTGTCGGCAATAATGAACATTGTTTTGGTTTTATGCTTTCAATTTTTTTCAAAAGTATCGTTTTGGTAAAATCAATTCATTCTTATAACTAAATTTACAGCCTTATTTATTAAGTAAGTTTAAAAGATGAAACAAAAAGTTAAAGATCTGCTCACTATATTGGTTATTTATATTATCGCCCTTTTTGCAGCGATGGTAACTTTAAAATATGCTCCAATTGAGGATACACTTTGGAAAACAGCCCTTGCAGATGTAGTCGCTACAATAGTTGTTTTTATTTTCAGTGTTATCTATAAAAACTCCAGTGTTTATGATCCATATTGGAGTGCAGCTCCGGTGGTCATCGTTATATACTGGCTATTCAATTCAACCCAACTCGATTTTTATTACAAAATGATCTGGGTGCTGATCGTCATTTGGGGTGTTCGCCTAACCTGGAACTGGATATTGAGATGGGATGGCTTTGAAGATGAAGACTGGCGATATGTTAACATTAATAAGAAAACAGGAAAATTCTACTGGCCAGCAAGTTTTTTAAGCATCCATCTACTGCCATCAGTAATGGTGTTTTTAGGATTGGTACCAGTATATTATGTTTTTAACTCAGGGGTTATCAATCCAACTTCATGGTTTACAGTGCTTGCATTTTTATTTACCCTTGGTGCCATATACCTCGAAAAAGTAGCAGATGACACTTTAAGGCAACACATCAAATCTGGTCGCAGTAAAACTGAAAGGCTGCAAAAAGGAGTATGGGCAGTTATAAAATACCCAAACTATGCCGGGGAAATATTCTTTTGGTGGGGATTGTTCTTTGCAGCAATTGCTGTTGACATTTCACTTTGGTGGACAGTATTCGGACCAGCATCAATTACATTACTATTCGTTTTTATCAGCATCCCAATGATGGCAAAGCACCAGAAACATAAAACCTACAAATAACGAAGTATGATGAATACAGTAGAACATTTATACATTTTATGGACAAGCAAAGATACAGACACCTTTGATGAAATGGTTTTTATGTATGCCTTAAATGGGAAAAAACTCAAATGGTGGGATGTGGTTACAGTGGTTATTTGGGGTGCATCTGCCAGGTTAGCCGGAGAGGATGAAGTTGTTCAATTAAAGATTAAAGAATTGATTGAAGCAGGTGTAAAAGTTGAAGCCTGTAAAGCTTGTGCCGATGATTTGGGAGTTTCAGCAATATTGGAATCGCTCGGTGTAGAGGTTAAATACTGGGGCCAACCACTCACAAAGGTGCTTAAATCAGGAGCAAAGTTGATTACCATCTAATCCTGTTTTTGATAACCCCATCGATTTTCGTTATTATTGTAAACGAATTTCCAAAAACAACCTTAATCTAAATTTACAATTATGGACATTATTATTTTTCTGGCTATTGGCGCAGTGGCTGGTTGGCTGGCTGGTCTTATTTTTAAAGGTGGTGGTTTCGGACTGCTATGGAATATTATTATTGGTATTGTAGGTGGAGTGATTGGCGGATGGTTGCTAGGACCATTCCTGGCAGGAGTATTTGGAGAAGGGGTGCTCGGCGGGATTGTTACTGCTGTTGTTGGAGCAATTATTTTACTTTGGATAGCAAGTATGATCAGGAAAAAATAAGTTTGAAGGATTACAAATTTACTCCGGATCGTTTTTAACTTTCCGGTGTTTTAGTTTATTAAAGTTTTATAATAGATTTGACAAATTAAATTTATACAATGAAAACAATACTTCCCAGAGATTTTGTTACACAAGTAAACGATTTATGGGCCAATAAATGGTTCTTATTGACCAGTGGTGATTATGAAAAAAAACATTTCAATACTATGACGGTTGCATGGGGTTATTTTGGGATTATGTGGAATAAACCAGTTGCAGTGGTGGTTGTAAGGCCAACTAGGTTCACCTACGAGTTTATGGAAAAGTACGAAACCTTCACGCTTTCAGCTTTTCATAAAAAACACAAAAAGGATTTATCATTGTTGGGAACCAAATCAGGCAGGGATGGGGATAAAATCGCTGAAACCAAATTAAATGTTGCACCAGCAGAGATAGTTGCAGCACCAACCTATGCGGAAGCCGAGTTGATTATTGAATGCAACAAGATTTATTGGGATGATTTTAAACCTGAACATTTTTTAGATGATTCCATCCACAAAAGCTATCCCTTAAAAGATTACCACCGGATGTATTTTGGGGAAATCCTGAAAATCAGAGGACACGAAAGTTACTGCGCTGATTAATTGACTTATCAGGAACAAATTTTACATTTCTAAAGTGGTTTAATAACCACTTTTTGTTTTTCCCTTGATACCCTATAGCAAAATTGATCTCCTTTTCAGGAACCAGGATTTCAATACTTTCAGAATTGTTATGGTTGCAAGACAAATTTTAGCATATCACGCCAAATCTCCGTCATTACCAACTCTTTAAACGATGGATGAAAGGGTCCTGCAATTAGCTCGTCACCAGACAATAAACCTTCGGAAGGATGTAAGCCCACTCTCAAAATATTAACATCAGCCTTCTTCGAATATTGGAATAATTTGTTTTGTCCAATTAACAGCCTCTTCCAATGAAAGCGGCATATATTTACCTTCATCATACCACTTATGCAAGGCTGTTTCCCTAATCACAACTGTAGGGTAAATTCTTGTGTTGGAGGCATCCCAATTCAACTATTCGTTTTGCAGTAGATATAGATTTTTCAAGCGTATCGCCTGGAAGCCCGATCATCATTTGGAGACCAAGCTCAAAACCATTCTTCAAAATTAATCCGGCAGCCTCCTCAGTTTGTTTCACGCTATGTCCCCTGAAAGATGCTTTCAAAACTTCATCATCCATTGATTGTGCACCAAGCTCAATAGTAGTTACATTTTTCGATTTTAATAAATCCAAAACATGCACATCAATATAATCAGGCCGGGTTGATACGCGAATACCTTGTATTTTCCTGCTTAGTAAATACGGCTGAACTAGTTCGAGTAATCTCGACTGTTGATCAACAGGAATGCCTGTAAAGCTTCCTCCGAAAAAGCCAATATCAACTGTCCTTTTAAGCTCTTTGAATGATCTAAGATGCGACTCAATTATTTGAATAATATTTTCATCTGAAGGTACGCAAGGTGTTCCTGTAATTTTACGCTGATTGCAAAACACACATTGAAAAGGACAAGCCAGTTCAGGGATAAAAATTGGAATGTTATAGTGTTTATCCGACATAATAATCCAGACTAAAGCTTTTGATTTAAAATAATAAATTCATAATTATTGTTAACTCTAAATTTATTTATTCAAAGGTTGAACAATTTTTTAAATACTTTCGCATTCTATTAGTTAGACCACATAAAATAAATGGTTTACTTTAATTAATAACGGTTAATAATGAGAAAATTATTTAAAAATCCAACACGTATTTTAATGCTTTTTCTTGTTGCAGCTATTACCCTGGGTGGTACAACAGCTTGCAACAGCAAGAAAAAACTGGCAGCTGAACGCGAAGCAGCAGCTTATGAAGCCAAAGTAAATAAAGCAGTCAAAGACCTGAATGATATTATAAATGGCACTTCAGGAATGACACTTGATGAACAGCGCGACCGTGTTGCCCAGATCAAAGGATACAACATCAACGATGCTGAGGTAAACAAATTGATCAGGTTAGCTGAAAAAGAAATTGATTTTCAACAGGCAGAACTTGACAGGAAAGCAGAAGAAGAAAGGCTGAGAAGAGAAGAGGACGCCAAGCGACGATCTGAGCAATCGGAATTTGCAGTTGTTGATAACCAGCTAAAAGCCATTGCCGAGTCAAAAAGTATGGATGCAGCAAATGCACAAATAAGGCTGGCACTCGATCAATTTGCTAGTCCGGATGTACCTGTACTGATTATTATCAGTCAATCAGGTGGTATGAATGATTACGATAGACCAACTTCTGCCAGTAAATTTCTCAATTACCTAAAAGATGTGAAGTATTATAAATTTAGCGTTGAGACAGTTAAGCGTGACAGCAATGGGAAAATAACTGAAATTGAATTACTTAAAAAGTAAATAAACATGAAAAACATAGTATATATCCTGATATTGGTTATTGGTTTTGGAACAACTTCATTGTTTTCACAAGATAACCTTAGCCCTGATCGTAAACAAGCCATTGATAGTCTCGCGCTTGAAAAAGTGCGTGACCTGAGTAAATATGTCAGCATTATTGGCAACAAAGAAACACCATGGAGCGAAGCCAACCGTGTAATCGACCGTGCTGAAGAATTATTTATGCAGGGCAGTGAAATGGGTGTTTCATCATTAACCAGGACAGAAATCAATTACTATACTATTCGCAAATACTTTGAAAGATTAATGCGCCTGAACTATAACAAGGTTGAGATTGAATGGTACAACATCGAATATGTAAGTGACCTTACAACGCCAGCCTGATGGAACCTATGTTGGTGTAATCACCATTTTCCAGAAATTCAAAGGCTATGACAAAGAGGGCCGACTGGTTTACCAGGATACCACCAAAGAAAGACATTACCGTTTATGTAAAACGAAAGGAAACACAAATCGGTGGAAGACTGATCGGCTTCTGGGATGTATTACTTGGCGATATCAGGGTGAAAGAAACAAGCATATAATTCTGCCGTTGTTGGTCTCGAGACCAACACCAGGATATAAATTGATACCACTAATAAAAATTAAACCGTCTCAGCATATTGAGACGGTTTTTATTTTGCGTTTACTTATTCAATTCGACTTCAGTACTAATGTTTATGTCCTGACTTTATTAACCCTTAATTCATAGGTTAGTTAGATTAATTTTCATTTCAATGTCTTGCTTTAAATCAAACGAGGCATCTTCATAATCCGGAGGGCCCATCCTTCCCCTTGGATCATTTGAAACACCATATGGTTCTTTGGGTATTCCAATCCAATTTTTATTCAAGATACCGTTTTTATCCATATCCTGATAGACAGCAATAGCATAAACTCCCGGACTAACATTTTTAAAGGTATATTCAAATAATTTTGAATTTATCGGAACAACTTCCCTTAAGACGTAATGATCCCTGCCAGGAAAATCTTTTGCATTATCATAGAGGGCAACATTCATGTCACCTTTCAATTCTTCAATACCGTTCACTTTTATGGTAATATTAGCTGTTTGTCCATAAACAATTGTGCTTGCCAAGATAAAGCCAAACGATAAAAAGATTAGTTTCATTAAAAGGTTGTAATTAAGTTAATACAATAAAAATACAAATAAATCCTGCCCAATATTCTGTTTAATTGGTATTTTTGATGTTCTATACAAAGAGGATTAAAACAGGCTATATCCTTTTCTAAAATTAATTTTTTACTGATTTAATTCTCTTCTTCTCAAACTGATACAAAAAACCAACACTAAAAATTAAATCAATCTGACTCTTAAGTGCTCCCTTATCTATTAAACTGGGACTGTAACGCATTGACGCATCAATAATAACTCGCCAATTTTCATCTATTTCATAACGAAATCCCATATTAGACATGATTGCTATTGTTCGTGACAGAAGATATTCATTCGCTTTTTCATCTATCTCATATGATATCAAGCTATCGTAAATACTATTTCGACTTTGATGCAATCCTTTTGCAATTGAATTGGTCAGAAACCCAAAATAGGGACCGGCATTTATAAAGAAACTAAACTTTTTACCAAAATTTAATTGAGGGAAAAAAGACAATCCTATATATCCAAACTTCATCTCCACAATTTCCTTACCAGTTCCACCCGTTGGGCTATACCAACTTTTATAGTAGTCCACATTATAAAAATCAGAATAAATGGTCACGCCTAGTGATAAAAGCTTTGATACTTTTTCGTTGTATAGAATAGCAGCAGAAATAGAATTTGAGTAGTTGATCTTATAAGATGAATATTTGTCAATCCCATAGTTCAAATAAGGTGTGCTTAATAACCCAACTTTAAAACCAATACTTGATTGGGCCATTATCGAAATAGGAAAGAGTAGGATAATTAATAATGTGAGTTTTGGCTTTTTCACTCATTTGGTTTTCAATAAGACAACCTAAAACCATTAATGGTTGTCATGAATTGTAAATAATTATTTGCCATTCTTTTCGTTTTAAGGAATAAACTAATTTTGGCCACCGCTTATGTCAACGATGCAATATTTTCAAAAAATAATAATTGTCGTATTGATAATTTCCTCTGGAATTACACTTTGCGCACAATCCGGTTCTTACAATGGTTTTACCGAAGATGAAACGGTGCTTTACACCATGAACAAACAGGTAGGACAGTTTGTGAAACGTTTTAATATGGAAGAAGACCAGTTTGGAAAAGATTTGAAAAAGACTGACAAGCGATATCATGATAATAAACTTCGCGTTGATCTGCTTCCCGGAATGTTTGATAAATATAATCCAAGGACTTCGGGCAGTTTAAAAACCTATTTTATTGATGATGTTACTAAATCAGATGACCCGGTATTCATCAATTTCTTGGATAAAAACTGGTTTGCCGAAGTCTCAGCCACTTTTATGGCCAATGGCGATGAGGTAAACATCATTTTATACCTGACGCTTGAAGAAGAGAACCTGGGGTCGAAATGGATTATCAGTAATGTTTGGTATAGTTATTTTCCGCGTTTATTTCCAACAATTGATTCGATTGACCAGGCAAAATATTTTCTTCATCCTATGAGTCATGAACTGGATTTTATGAATCTGCATAAAGCACTTGAACGGCCACAAAGTATTCAGTATTATGCCTCAACCAAATACCAGCCTGATTTCTTAACCTTGTTCTTTTACCAGACTAAAATCGGGCAACTTAAATTCAAACAAATCAACGATGTAAAGTTTCATTTTTTCCAGGTACCAAACTGGTATTTCGAACTGTCCTATTTTAACCGTAACGACACCAACTCAGGTTGGCTGATCTCAAACCTGAAATACGTTACCGATATTGAAAAGAAAGCATTGATTAAAACATACAGAATATGCGCTTCAGAAAAATAACTCTTTTAACGCTAAGTTTAATATTGTTGTCCTGGATTGGAAAATCTCAGGATGCAGTTTCGTTATCACCCGAAGAAATTGCTGCTTACGAAAAACAAAGCCGTCAGCTTGTTCAGTTTCTTGAAGGAACTTTGAACTTCCTGGGTGATCCTCATGAAGTCCCTTCCGAAAAAGACATTATTATCAACCAGAGTTATACAAAATTCTTTCAAAGCGACGAAACACAAATAGAGGATGACCTTGATCCCAACAGGATGATGGCCCTTAATAAAGATGTTCAGGCCTACCTGAAAGATGTTGATTTTTTCTTTAAAGAAGTACAATTTGCATTTGAAGTTAATGCTCTTGATCAGCTGGTCAATGATAATGGGCAAATGGTTTTTAAAATTACCCTGAACCGAAACCTGAAGGGAATTACAATAGAGAATGATACGCTTGAAAATAACCAGATCAGGTATGTTGAGATCAATCTGAATCCTGTTCAGAAAGAATTGAAAATTGCCAGTATTTACACCACAAAACCTGACCAAAAAGAAGAAATGCGATACTGGTGGAAGCAAATGGCTGAAAGCTGGAGAAACTATTTTGGAGAATCTCTAATCGTTTACGACACGCTTCCATTTGCAAAAATTGATGACTTTACAGATAGCGCATTAATTATTCAGCGCTGGGCGGAAGATATCCGCATTGACACTATGCTGGCCTATGAAGGAGATACACTATATATTAACAGGGTTTCCGATTCGGTTCGCTATTTGGGCGATACTGTTCTGATGTCAACAACACATTACCTGAGGGTTTCCGACTCTATTCCTGTTGATGTTTCGGTTATTTACAAACATTTATTGCAATTCAAATCACGAACTAAAGTTGATATCTCATGGAATATGAGCATCAGCAACCTCAAACCTCTTACTGAACTTACTGATTTAACCGAAGTATATTTTTCCAATACTTTGATTGACGATGTTTCTCCGCTTCGTAATTTAAATAAGCTTGAAAATATAGTGTGTTCCGGATCAAAAGTGAATTCTCTTGAACCTTTGCGTTATGCTTCTAATGTAAAAGAAATTAACTGCCTGGCGACACAAATAGATGATATAAGTGTTTTGGCCAACTTGAAAAACCTGAATAAGCTCAATATTGGCGAAACCAATGTTACAAACATTGATACGCTCTCAGGTTTAAAATCATTAAGTCAACTCGACCTGTCAAACCTGCAATTGGTAAGCTTTAATGCTTTAAGTGGTATGGAGAATCTTTCCGACCTTAATCTTTCAGGAACCAGTATCGAATCACTTAGCCCATTATCAAGCTTAACAAAACTTCAAAACCTGAATATTGGTAATACTGAAATTAGTGATGTAAAACCATTAAAAATGATAGGAAGTTTATCCATCCTTCAGGCAAATTATTCAAAAATTAATGATATTAAACCCTTATCAGGAATGTCATCATTAAAAATGATTTATTGTGATAACACCGGGATTAATGGAAAAACAGCTCAGTCATTTATGGCTACCAATCCAAACTGCCTTGTGATCTTTAATACTGAAGAACTCAAGCAATGGTGGTACGACTTGCCGCAGATATATAAAACCATAACTAAAGAGCGTGTTGAAATAAGTAACCCGATTTCAACGGAACAGTTGCATCTAATCATTAGCCTAACCGAGATAGATTTATCAGGATATTCGGAAATCAGCCAGGTTGAGCCGTTAAAAATGCTTCACAGGATAGAAAAACTGAATCTTGAGAACACCAGTGTTAGTGACCTTAGTCCTATCGCCGGTTTAAATAATTTAAGCGATTTGAACATCAACAACACAAGGGTTAAATCGCTTGAACCGCTAAATGACCTGCAAAATCTGAAACTGCTTAGATGCGAGAACACCATGGTTTCTGATCTGCTATACCTCGCCAACAATACCAATTTGCAAATTATTAACTGTGATAATTCCGGAGTTACGCAAAGCAATGTGTTGCAGTTTTCAGACATATTACCCGAATGTCTTGTAATTTATCAAACAGCAGCATTAAATGAATGGTGGAGCAAAATAGGAAGTGAGTGGAAATTGGTGTTTGAAAACCAGGTGAAGTTCGATGGCCAATACACGGCAGAAAACCTCCAGAAATTGGTTGATTTGGAACAAATTGAGATTTATGATAACCCCAGCATCAGGAATTTAGGCCCTCTTATACCGTTTAAACAATTACATACATTAACGGTGAGCAACTCCAGGGTAAATGATTTATCTCCAATTAAAAATTTGCCAAAGCTTAAAGTACTGAACATGCCAAACAACCCCATTGTTGAAGTTCCTGTAATTACCGAATTTAAAACGCTTGAGGTGCTGAATCTTGAAAATACGCCTATTGAAGATTTAAAAACAATCGGAAAAGTGTATTGGTTAAAATCGTTAAATATTGCTGGAACAAAAGTGAAAAAACTAAAAGGCATTGAAAAAATGGCAGGATTGGAAAAACTGATGATCAATAATACCACGATTAAAGGTCTGAAAGAAATTGAAAACCTAAGCAGTTTGAAAGAGTTGACGTGTTACCGAACAGCGATCAGCAGTAAAACAATCAATAACTTTAAATTTGATCATCCGGGAATTGAGGTTGATTATTATTAATAACCCGGTTCATGATTATAATTGGAAAAGGTTTTAAAGTTGTTTTTCTAGATATTGATAAAATCCTTCGCATGCATCTTCTAAAATATCCAGTACCAGTTCAAAACCATTATCGCCTCCGTAATATGGATCAGGAACATGATCGTAATTAAAGCCTTTCGAGAAACTGGTCATCATATGCAGTTTATCGAGGTCTGATTTATTTCTTGCCATTTGCTTCATCTCGTCCAGGTTTTGCCTGTCCATGGCAATGATATAATCAAAACGGTCAAAATCCTCTACCACAAATTTCCGGCTAATTGATGTTAAATTGATATTGCGTTTTTTTGCATGTTGTCGCATTCGGGCATCCGCTTTTTCGCCGGCATGCCAGGCAGAAGTACCAGCGGAGTCAATAAGGAAATTATTTGACTTCCCTTTTACTTCAACAAGGTGTTTAAAAACAGCTTCTGCACTGGGTGATCGGCAAATATTGCCGAGACAGACAAAAAGTACTTTTATTTTCATGTTTTGATTTATTGCTATTACGCAAAGATAAACTTAGGGTCGCAACATTTTACCGCTCAATTACGATTCCACCAGTCAATCTCAACAACTCTGTCTGACTGTTAATTAGATCATAAATAGCATTTAGTTTATTGGATGAGGCGTTAAGGAAAATCAACTGGACATCACGAAAGTTAAAAGAGTTGATGGTTCCGTTCCGATATTTTTCAGTAGCAATTTCCATATTTAGGCGTGCACTTTCCAGGTTCACATTTGCCACCTCCAACAGTTGCTTTCTGATGTTGTACAACTCATACTCGTTAACAAGTAAATTTTCAAGGGTCTGTTTCAACTGCTGTATCTCCAACTGACCAATCCGTTCATTGATTCTTGCAGTTTTTACCGTTCTGCTGGTGTTACCACCATTAAACAAATTAAAACTCAAACTAAAATTTGCGTAATAATCAAGCGAATAAGTATTGGCTTCACTCTTTTCAAAGTCATACCATCCCTGTGTATAATCTGCACCCGCGTTTAATGAAATCGTTGGCCAGATATCACTTTTTGCCAATCCAATATCTTTTTTTAAAATCTCCTGGTTGATGTACTGGTTTTTCAGATTGCTGTTGTTTGAAAGCATTTTATCCATCATTTCCTGCAGATCGTAAAACTGCATGTCAACCTGGAAACTGTCTACAAGGTTAAATTGACTTTGAGGAGGCTCTCCCAATAAAAGGTTTAACCGCAGAAAGGCGTTTTTCACATTCAATTCCTGTAAAAGGAAATTTGTTGAATCGCTAAAAAATGAATTTTTCGCCTGCAAAACCTCAAAGGTCACCGAGGTGCCTATTTCTTTACGCATCATCTCGTAGTCATAACGGTCTCCCGAAAGCTCCTTTACTTCCTTTAACACTTTTAATCTTTCCTCTTGCAATAAAGCGTTGTAGTAACCTAAAATAATGGCTTGCAATGTATTTTCAACTACGATAGTAGAATACCCCGCTGAAAATGTTTCAAGAAGATCCAGTTTTTGTTTGCTGATATTCACTCTTAATCCGTCAAAAATAAGCCACCTGACATTCACATAAGGGGTCAGCTGGTTTGTAAAAATATCTGTCCGCTTATAACTTGTTATTGTGGTATCAAAAAAGGGGGTATTATCATATCGGTTGATGCTATTCGCACCAAGGGTAATTGATGGCCACCGACCAGCTGTTCCCTGTTTGTTGTTTAAACTGGAAATATTGTACTCCTCTTTCGAAATCCGAATATCAAAATTGTTATCCAGGCCTTTTAGAATGGCATCATCCAATTTGAGAAGTTGTTGTGCATTTATTCCAAAACCAGAAATCAAAATAGCAATGCCAAGTAATAAATTGTTTAAAAGGAACTTATTTTTCATTTGGATTTGATTCAGGTTTAATCAATGGAACTTTTTTGAAGAACAATAACATTTTCAACACTCTCCCTTGTTGGGAACTCTTTTAAGGCTTTTATTTCTTCTTCGGTTGGTAAACTTTCCTTTTCTCCCATAAGTACCCAGAGTTTTTTCCTGTTTATCAAATACTTAAATACACGCTTCATATCATTTGTCACAAGAATAGCTACAGGAAAGAAAGTCAATATAAAACCGGTTCCGATCAAAACACCATAAGCAAGTGCAATTGCCATTGGTTTTAGAAATTGTGCCTGGAAACTTTTTTCAAGGATGATTGGATAAAGTCCAACAGTGGTCGTTATGGTGGTTAGTACTATCGCCCGGAACCTTGCCTGGCCAGTTTCAAAAACTGCATCAACAACCTTTTTTCCCTCGAGTACAAGGGAATTGTATTTGGCAAGGAACACCACCGCATCATTTATAATAACCCCAGACAGGGCAATCATTCCCCAGGCGCTGAAAAGTGAAACCGGGGCACCTTCAATACCATGACCCCATGTTGCTCCTAACCATGCCAGTGGTATCATTGCAAGTATAATAGTGCCTTGCAAAACTGATTTAAAGTGAATAATAATAATCAGGAACATCAGAAAAAATGCACCCCCGAAATAATTAATGATTTGTGTCATCGTTTCATCACCACTGCGCTGCTGACCCTGAAAGTCAAAAGTAACCCCAGGGTATAGTGAAGTGATTTCTGGAACGATTTCTGATTTTATTTTTTCTAATACGGGTGGAACAGGATCATTCGGATCGGTCATGTCAGCTGTTATCCTTACCTCTCTTGACCCATTGAAATGTTTAATATTTACCGGGCCTCGTTCAAATGAATATTCAGCCAATTCAGAGAGGGGATACTCTCCCATTGGCGTTTTTATTTTCATTTGCTCCAATTGCCCAATTGTAAGCCTGTCCGATTTAGGATATCTTACCCAGACTCTTAATTCATCCTTTCCGTGTTGTAAACGTTGCGCCTGTGCACCAAAAAATCCCTGTCTTACCTGGTTTGTAAGACTGGCCTGGGTAAAGCCAAGAAAATAGGCTTTGGGTTTTAATTTTAATAACACTTCTCTTTTACCAGCAGCGTTGGCATCGGTTATATTGGTAATTGCTGTAATTTGTTCCATGCTTCTTAAAAGCAAGTCTTTTGCATTTTCAAGCTCATCGAGGTCACGGCTTAATAAACTGACTGAAACCGGTGTTCCAAAAGTATTCCTGCCAGAAACTGAATATTTATTTGCTTCAGGTACTTCTCCTATCTTTTCCTTTACCCGGTTCACAATCTCAAAACTTGAGACATCTTTTGTGTCAAGGTCTTTCAACGTAACAAACACATTCCCCGCATGCGAACCTGCTTCCTGCCCATTAAAAGCCGAACCAACTGATGAAAAAGTATAGTTGATAAAAGGTATTGTATCATTAAACTCTTCCATTAATTCATCATTGACGTCCCAGATTGCTTCATCAAATTTCCTGACAAATTCGAGTGTTTGTCTTTCGCCTGAGCCAGGTTTAAAGGCAATATTCACATTAAACTGATCGAAAGGAATTGACGGGAAAAATGTTGACTTGATTAAACCACCACTAAATAATCCTATTGTAATCATAATTAATACAACCGGAGTAAAGAAGAATACATATTTCCATTTGATGATAAAACGCAGGCTTGTGCCATATAGTTTCGAACGCATAAAATCAAGTACCTTATCAAGTGTGCGCCTGATTTTTTTTCCTATATTCTCCTTTGCATTCCTACGAAGGATAATACTTACTTCCAAGGTGGGCGGGTAAAACAAAGAACGCCTCAAGCAACGAAAAAGCAAGGCTGAATACAACTACAAAAGCCATCTCGAACATAAATTCCATTTGCCCTTCAATAAAAAATAATGGTGAAAAGGCAACTATCGTTGTGGTTACTGAGGTCGTTACCGCTGGTAAAACTTCCATGGTACCATCAATTGCGGATTGCTTAGGGCTCTTTCCATTTTCAAAATGCGAGTAAATGTTTTCTGCAATAACAATCCCATCATCAACAAGTATCCCTATTACAAGGATCATCCCGAATAAAGAAATCATATTTATGGTGATGCCATAAACACTTGCCAAAATAAACATGGAAAGAAAAGATGCAGGAATACCAAATGCAACCCAAAAAGACAACCTTAAGCTTAAAAACAGTCCAAGGGTAATTAAAATCAGAATAAGCCCAATACCGCCATTTTTATAAAGCAGATTGAGCCTTTCTTTTAGCATATCTAAAAAGTCAAACGTTACCCTTAATTGAGCATCAGCGTGTGTGTTATTAAATTTTATGATATAATCATTAATGTATTTTGAGATTTCGGAAAGGTCCTCTGCCGGTAATTTATTGATTTGAATTGAAATGGAACGGGTACCATTCATATACGACTGATTGGCGACATCAGCAAATTGAAGTTTGACCTCACCAACATCCTTTATCCGAACATGACTTCCATCCTCGTTGGCTTTGATGATAATTTGAGCAATATCTTCAGGTTCCACGGACCTGTAGCGTGATCGTATCATCATCTCTTCTTCATCCGACCTGATTTGTCCACCTGAAATATCAAGGTTGTTTTGGTTAATTGCCCGGGCTACTTCATCGAAAGTGAGGTTATACCTCAACAGGTTTTCCTCCGAAATTTCAACAGAAAGCTCGAGTGCAGGATAACCACTGATTGTAATTTGAGACACGATGCCTGAATTGTAAAAATCATTTTCGATTTCATCGGCATACCTTTTTAGTGTAATTAAATCCGTTTCACCAAACAAACCAACATACATTGCCATTGATCGGGATCGGATCTTGCTAACAACCGGTTTTTCAGCATCAACAGGCATGGAAGTGATACCATCAATGGCATTCTTAACTTCCATTAAAATTTCATCAATATCATATTCGCCAGTTGATTCAATTTGAACATTGGCAAAATTTTCGGAAGAGGTTGATGTTACTTCTTTTATTCCTGCAATACCCCTGACTGATTCTTCAATTCTCACAGTAATGCCTTCCTCCATCTCTTTTGGAGAAGCCCCCGGATAAGCGACAGAAATACTTATTATCTTTTCTTTTACATCAGGGAAAAAAGATCGCTTCATATTTGCGAAGCTTATAATCCCCCCGACCAACATCACAAAAATGATGATGTTGGCATAGAAAGGATACTTGACAAACAGGCTGACAATTTTCTTCATAATAGCTTATTTCAGGATTTCAGCACTAGCCCCCTCTGAGACATTGATAAGTGGTTCTGTAACAACCCATGCATTTGCTTCAAGTCCGGAGAAAATTACTGTTTTTGATGTCATTTTATGGATATTCACTTGCCTAACAGCCAATAAATCATTTTCAACTACGAAGACTTTGTTTTTATCGAAAATGGCATTTCTCGGAATTTCTATAGAATTTTCGATGGTTTTATTCGAAAAGGTAGCTTTCAGGTATTGTCCCTGGTAAAGCTGATTTCCAGGAGACGGTATTAAATTGACATATACAGTAATGGATTGGGTGCCCGGGTCAACAAAGCCAGATTTTCGGACTACTACTCCATCCCATGAATGCATGCCATCCTGGGTTGAAGCTTTAACTTTGTCACCAACCTGTATCCAATAAATATCCTGGGCCTCAACAGGAACACTTAGTTCAAGTTTATCCGTTCTGATCATCGAAGCAATGCGACTGCCCATATTTGCTACAGAACCAACTTCCATAAATACATTTGTAAATGTTCCATCAAAAGGGGCATACAATTTATAACGTTCAACCCTTACTTCTGTGCTTTTGATGCTGTAGTAATCGTTTAAAATATTTCGACTTGCCAGAAATACTTTTTCTTTTTCAGAATCAAGTCCGGGTAATTCTGGCAATGGTTTGTCGATTTTAATGGAATTAAAAAAATCCTCGTATTTGGTATAACTTTCAGGATAGTCAATTCGAATATCAGGTAGGATGCTTGCAATTCCATTCATAAACCTGCTCTTAGATGCCTTCAGGTTATTCTTTACTTCTTCGTCGAATATCCTAAGCAGAAGATCGCCTTTTCTAAAGGTTGTGCCCTCTCTAAGTACCACATTGCCCTGAAGTATTTGTCCCTGAACTTCAGATGTCAGATCAACCTCTTCCTGCGAAGATAAACGTCCGGTTGCCGAAATTACAGCACTATTGGTTTCGTAATTCACTTGTTTGGCGCGCACATACAATATTGCATCCTTCCTGGGCTTCGACTCAGGTGTAGTTTTCATACTGCTCAAATACCCCATTACAAAATAGGCAATAGCAATAACTATAATAATGAAAAGAATATTGAGTAAGAATTTTCTCCAATTCATATCCGTTAAAATTTTTGCAAATGTACTTTTTCCTGGTGTTCACCTGGTATATCATATACAACAGAAAGTTCAACTAATTACAAAGGAACTTAATATTATGTAAATAGAGAATTATTTAAAACGTAAGCCACTATAAATCGTAAGCCCCTTCAATAAGAATCTGTTTTCCTTCCAGCATTTGTTTACTGGTCGAAACGATTTCGACGCAATCTTCATTCACCTGGCCTACCTCAACTTTTGTCTTTTCAAAAACATAACCTTCTTCTGTGGCTGATTTAACAACAAATACAAAATAATTATTTTCTTCACGTAAAAAGGCATCAACAGGAAGGCAAAACCTTTCGGCTGTTTCAAAATAAATTTCTGCTTCTATGTACATACCAGCTATAGCCGGCAGGTCATTATCGTCAGTAATATGACAATGTACTGTTACCGTCTTATCCTCCCCTTCAATGGTTTTTCCAACCAGAAACACTTCCCCTGTATAAGTTGTTGAGTTACTTTCCGGAATACGAAATGAAATTTTTTGGCCTTTTTTAATTTTTAATATGTCTTTTTCATAAACTTTTAACTCCAGATGTAAATGATCGGGATTGATGATCTCAAAAATGACGTCGGTTGGTTCAGCATACATTCCTTTTACTGCTTTAACCAGGGTCAAGTATCCGTCCATTGGGGAGTACAAATTGATGTACGAAGAAATATTATCAGGACGAATATTATCGGGGTTGAGGTTGATCATTTGAAGCATTTTTCGCAAACCTTCGTAATTTGCAAGGGCGCTATTATATTCACTTTCGGCCAACTGCATGCTGTTTTGAGAGGTGATTTGTTCTTCGGCCAATGTCTTTTTACGGTCATATACTGTTTTCAAATAAGTCATTTGGTCCCTGGCCTGCAGGTAATCTTGTTGAAGTTGAATATATTCGAGGTTTTCGAGGCTGATCAATAACTGACCTTTTTTTACATAATCGCCCGGAAGCAATGGTGTAGAGCGGAGATAACCTCCAATATATGATCTTACCTCTGCTTTGCCTTCTTTTGGAACCTCAATATAACCTGCTGCAGTAATGGATTGGTTCACAACAACAAGGCTTGCCTCACCAAGTTCCATTTCGTAATTTTGATATTGATCTTGCGAGACAGTAAAAATATTTGGGTCCTTTTTTTCTACTTCCGATTGGATGTTTTCTTGTTTTTTTGGTTCTGCCTTTTTTTCGGAAGTAAATCGCTTTTTACTTTTTACAGGTCTTTCTTCCTCACAAGAAATGAAAAGAATGAAAGAAAGGATCAGCAAAACAGAAATGTTTATTCTAATGCGCATTGTATATCGTTTCTAATAATTCAGGTATTTTATTTCTAAAACAGTTTGGTTATATTCATTTAGGTTTTCAAGATAATCGAGTACAATATTGGTCGCTTCATCCAGACTCTGTATGTATTCGAAAAAGTTTATTTCACCGCTATAATAACTCCGCTCAGCAGTATTGACGATCGCCTTTGCCAATTCCTGACCTGAGTTTTGATAATAATCAACGGCATGCTTATACACTTTAAGTTTTGATTTAAGTTGCTCATATTTTAAGTTCAGAACGATTTTGTAAGAACTGGCTTCACTATTTAAAATGTCCTTTTGGATTTTTGACGATCTTAAATTTGCTTTTTGAGAACCAAACCATAAAGGCACCGCGATACCGATTGTATAGGCATTGTAAAAATTAGGCATAGGTCCTCTGTTGGTTGCAAGGTAATACTCGAGCTGAATATCGGGTAAAAATCTGTTTTTCTCAAGGCTGATCATGGTCTCCGACATCTGTTTTGCTTTGTTAAAATATTGATTGCCCGGAATGGCCTCTAAATTAATCCCTTCAAGCAATAATACTTGTTCAAGTTCATCTTCTTTAATGATAAAACTGCTATCAATTTGAAGGACTTCTTTTAAAGACTGATAGGCAGCATCCATATTATCCTTCACCTGCATCACCAATGTGTTGATCTGGTTGCGTTTTGCCTGGGCAGTGAGTTTTTCAAGATTATTAGTCTCGCCAAGTTCAAATCGGCGATTAGCAGCAACGGCAAAATTACGGTATAAACTATCAAGGTAATGAATGAGATGTTTCTTGTTTTGAATGAACACAATGGTATAATAACGTTGTGATACTTCTTTCAATAAATCGCGTTTTTTTATTTGGAAGTTCAGTTCTTCAAGATGGTATTGTTGCGAATTTATTTTTTTCTGCAGGCTGTAAACCGAAGGAAACTCAAAATTTTGGGCAACCCCAAATGCATTTAGCAATAAGCTGTTTTCTCCAAAATTGTTTTGGTCGTAATTGTAATAAAACGATGTTTTTTCAATATTGATGGCGGCAGGAATCAAGGATTTTGCTTGCTCTGCTTTAAGTTCGAATGATTTTAAATCGTTGTTGTTTTGCAATGCCCATTCAATGGCCTGATCAAGTGATAATTCTTTTTCCTGTGCAACTGACCTTTCGCTTAAAAATAGACCTGATGAAACCAGCAAAAAAATCAATGGTAGTTTGACTGGTTTTAAGCGTAAACTCTTTCTTTTTTCAAAAACAGAATACAATACAGGCAATACAATCATGGTAAGCAGTGTTGAACTGATGAGTCCACCAATAACAACTGATGCAAGGGGTCGTTGTACTTCAGCACCTGCGGAAGTAGAGATGGCCATTGGTAAAAATCCGAGTGCGGCTGCTGAAGCAGTAAGAAGTACCGGGCGAAGGCGTTGTTGTGTTCCTGTGATTACCCGCTCACATATATCCACAACACCCTCTTCTTTCAATTCTTTAAAATGTTCGATAAGTACGATTCCGTTCAAAACGGCAATGCCAAATAACGCGATAAACCCAACACCTGCCGATATACTGAAAGGCATGTCCCTTATCCAAAGTATTAAAACACCTCCAACAGCTGATAATGGAATTGCAGTGTAAACCATGAGTGCATCTGAAAAGCTTTTAAACGCAAAATGAAGCATGATGAAAATGAGGATTAAAGCGATTGGAACAGCAACTTTTAATCGGTCTCTGGCACTTCTCAGGTTTTCAAATTGTCCGCCATAATCAATGGAATACCCGGCTGGTAATTCTATTTGTTCCTCAATTGTTGCTTGAATATCACCCACAACTGATTCCAAATCACGGTTCCTGACATTAACGCCAACTACTATCCGGCGTTTTGTATCATCCCTGGATATTTTTGCCGGGCCTTGTGTATAGCTTATCTCCGCCAGTTCTTCGAGTGGGATTTTCTTACCGTTTGGCAAATCAACATATAAACTTTGCAGATTTCTGATATTCTTGCGAAAATCCTCATCAAGCCTGATGACGAGATCAAAACGTTTTTCTCCTTCAAAAATACTTCCGGCGGTAGTTCCTGCAAAGCCCATCTGAACCAATTGATTTAATTCATATATATTAAGACCATATTTTGCAATTTTTTTTCGGTTGTATTTAACCGACATTTGAGGAAGTCCAACGGTTTTTTCTAAAGATATATCAGCGGCTCCATCAATATCCGCGATCATGGTGCTGATCTCTTCTCCAATTTCATATAGCAAGTCCATGTCTTCTCCGAATACCTTAATCGCAATATCAGCCCTTACACCAGTAATTAATTCATTAAACCGCATTTCAATGGGTTGTGTAAACTCGTAATCCACACCCGGGATAACAGATAATGCTTCTTTAAATTTATCTGCGAGTTCATCTTTCGTTTTTGCCGAAACCCAATATTTAATTGGAATCAATTTGATGATCACATCGCTTTCTTCCATCGACATGGGATCGGTGGGAACTTCTGCAGCACCAATGCGGCTTACAACCTGATCTACTTCAGGAAAATTATCCAATAGAATTTGTTCAATTTGTGTGGTGATCTCAATCGTTTTACTAAGCGAAGTACCTGTTTTCAAAACAGGCTGTATCACAAAATCGCCTTCATCCAATGTTGGGACAAACTCACCTCCCATTCTGTTGTATAGGAACATCGAACCCAGCAAAAGGAACAATGCTGAGGATAAAATGATTGTTTTGTGATTAAGTGACCAGGTGATAGAAGGTTTGTACATCTTGTTTATAAAGGCCATTAACCTTACCGAAATGTTGTTCTTATTATTTTTTGCAGGTCGCAAAAACATGGCTGAAGCCACCGGCACATAAGTAAAACAAAAGATCATGGCGCCAATCAGGGCAAAACTAAATGTAAGGGCCATTGGCCTGAACATTTTACCTTCCACATTGGTTAGTGACAATATTGGGATAAATACGATAAGGATAATTAGCTGACCAAAAATAGCAGAGTTCATCATTTTTGAAGAACTGCTGAAAGTCAGCTGATCAATCCTGGTTTTTCGTTCAGCAGGTGTAAGGCTATTTATTGTTGCCCGATCAGACGTAATCTTGTAAGCAATATATTCAACAATGATAACTGCTCCATCAATGATAATCCCAAAGTCAATTGCTCCCAGGCTCATCAAATTGGCATCAATGTTAAAAATGTACATCAAACTGATAGCAAAAAATAAACTAAGCGGAATGACTGATGCAATGACCAGGCCTGATCTCAAATTTCCCAATAGCAAAACCACAATAAAAATAACAATTAGACAGCCCAATACCAGGTTTTCAATAACTGTATTGGTTGTTTTGCTGATTAATTCACTTCGTTCCAAAAAACCATTAATGTATATTCCTTCGGGCAGCGATTCCTGTATTTTATCAACCCGTTCAATAACAGCATCAATCACCTTTTTTGAATCAGCTCCTTTTAGCATCATCACCTGGCCTAATACTTTTTCACCTTCTCCATTACCTGTAATAGCGCCAAACCGGGTTGCATGTCCAAATTTGACCTGTGCCAGGTCTTTAATATAAATCGGGAAACCGTTTACTGATTTTACAACAATGTTGTCAATGTCTTCCAGTGATCCTATCAAGCCCTCACCCCTTATGAAATAACTTTCATTGTTTTTTTCGATATAACCACCACCTGCCACACTGTTGTTTTTTTCGAGGGCTTCAAAAACCTCAACAACAGTTACATCCATTGCCCTTAACTTCTTTGGGTTTATCGCAACTTCATATTGTTTTAAATAACCTCCCCAGGTATTGATTTCAACAACTCCAGGTATGCCCGAAAGCTGCCTTTTTACAATCCAGTCCTGGATGGTTCTTAAATCCATAATTGAATAAACCGAATCATAGCCGGGTTCGGTATCAAGAATGTATTGGTAAATTTCACCAAGCCCCGTTGTAATGGGTCCCATTTCAGGAGAGCCAAAACCTTCCGGGATTTTTTCGCTGGCAGTTTTTATTTTTTCGGCAATTAGTTGGCGTGGAAGATAAGTTCCCATATTGTCTTCAAATACGATGGTAACCACTGATAACCCGAATTTTGAAATAGACCGAATTTCTTTCACACCAGGTAAATTGGCCATTTCCAATTCAACGGGATAAGTAATAAACTGCTCAACATCAAGTGTGGATAAATTTCGCGAAGTGGTTAAAACCTGCACCTGGTTGTTTGTAATATCGGGCACTGCACCAATCGGAATGTGGAAAATGGAAAACATACCGAAACCAATCACTGTTGCAGTAAACAAAAGAACAATCAGCTTATTGTTGAGACTGAATTGTATGAGTTTTTCTAACATTATTAATGCAATCATTTGTATTGTTAGAAAAAGAAGAATTTTGTTACTGCCTAGACACTAACATTATCAAGTTGAGATATTGATTATAGGCAAAACAAAAGACTACTTTTTCATTTGTAAAAGTAGAATATTTTATTAAATATAAAGGTTATAAATTATGCTAGTTAAAAAGGAATATAAGTATAATAAACCCTGATAATTTAGTTGAGCGTAATGGTTAATGGTAAATGTAAATCCATTGAATCGGTCATATTTCTACCAGCTATATCAAAAGGAACATTAAGGATCATAACAAAAGTCTCCCCGGGATTAACTGTTATACCAGGATTAAATGTAAGTATCCAGGCATCAGGTCGGTCGACTTTAAAATGGTTGTACCTAAAATTAAACCCACCAATCAATTGAACATTTTTAGGGAAGCGATATCCAATCTCTGCGGCAGAAAAAATATCGTCAGTATACGATTGACTACCATCAAACACATTTTGGTATTGCAGGTCGATATCCATTGAGAGTTTTTCAGAGAATTTGGCCATGAAAGCCAATCCGCCAACTACCGATGCCGTTTTTCCAAATATGCCTGTATTTCTGAAAACCAGGTCTGATTCATTGGAAAAAGTGGTACCTAAAAATGCGCCCAGATACTGCTTTTTCCTTATCCAGAAAGGTATATTTAATTCCCAAGGAAAAGGTGTTGAGGTTTGATGTAATCAAACTACCAATCTCAAAATTCTTTGCAAATCCATAAGTAAAGCGAAATCCAAGAGCCTGTAACACCAGTGTGCTATCGCCCTGTGGTTTTAATGAAACAAGTTTGCCATCTTGGTCAAAAGTTTTTGTCGACCACAAATATCCAAAACCAGGTTCAAATTCAAACGTCTGGGTACCAATTGTTGCCTGGTTTACTACAACAAGTTTATCGTTTGAAATCCCTGCAATTTGACTATAGACATTGGCTGAAATGAGTATCAGAATGATAAGAAGAAGTTTTTTCATAACATGAGTTTAAATACATTGCAAATGTGATTAAATTTTAAATATGAAGATTAAATAAGTAAGCATATTTAGAATTATTTTATATTGATTGATTACAGGTTTTTAGCTACTCGTTATTTCAAAATAAATATAATTTTACGCTTTGTTACACTTAATTAAACAAATGTAACACGATGTCAGTTGTCAGATTTGGAGTTTCCCTAGAAAAAGAGTTGCTTGAAGCGCTCGATAGTTTTGTTAATGAGAGTCATTTTACGAATCGATCTCAAGCTATAAGACAATTGATCACCAACAACCTGATAGAAAAAAAGTGGACGTCAAATGATGTGGTTGCCGGAGCAATATCATTAGTATATGATCATCATAAGCGTGATTTGTTAAATAAATTGGCTGAATTACAGCACGATTATCACGATATAATCCTTGCAACTCAACATTTTCATATCGACCATGACAACTGCCTTGAAATTATTGCCGTTAGAGGTAAATCGGCAAAACTTACAGTTCTTGCTAATAAACTAATTGCACTAAAGGGAATTCAACATGGTAAACTTGTGATGAGTAACACAGAATAATTTTTTTATCAATTGGGTAACACGTTTGTTAATATTCGTAATACTTTATTAGGAAAACATGAAACAAATTGTATCTTTTTTATTAATGATTTTATCTTTTCTTTTTAGCTGCTATAATATTGAAGCGCATAATATCATAAAAGGAAAAGTATTGAGTGAAAGCACAAACTCACCCCTCATGGGGCAACGGTGAAATTAAAGGGAACATCTGAAGGAACAACAACCGATGACTGGGGAAATTTTATCATTGATACGGATTATGAATCCGGTAGTTTGATTATTTCCTACATCGGATATGAACAAGATGAGGTTGAATTTACTTCGCATACCGAATTTCTTGTTATCAATTTAAAACCCGATGTCATTGATTTGGGTACAGTTGCTATAAATGCCTCTAAAATAAGCCCAATGGTCACTATTGCGCAAGTAGATGTTAATGTACGCACAGTAAATACATCTCAGGATGTTTTACGAATTGTTCCCGGTTTATTTATTGCTCAGCATGCCGGAGGCGGGAAATCAGAACAAATCTTTCTTCGTGGATTTGATGCTGACCATGGAACCGATGTGAAGGTTACAGTTGACGGACTCCCGGTAAATATGGTTTCGCAGGCTCATGGCCAGGGCTATGCCGATTTGCACTTTTTAATTCCGGAATTAATCAGGGAAGTTGATTTTGGCAAAGGACCATATTATGCTGATAAGGGAGATTTTGCTACAGCCGGATATGTTGAATTTAAAACCATAAGCATTCTTGAGCAGAACTTGATTAAACTTGAAGCAGGACAGTTTAATACATTTCGGACAGTTGGTCTTTTTAATTTGCTGGGTGATCAAGCCAGGAAAAGCGGTAAAAATGCCTACGTAGCCATGGAATATTTTATGACAGATGGCCCTTTTGAAAGTCCTCAAAACTTTAACCGGTTGAACCTCTTCGCCAAATACAACCAGATTGTAGATCAAAACAATATGTTCACTATCACCGCCTCCCTGTTCAACAGCAAATGGGATCAGTCGGGTCAAATACCACAAAGTAGTGTAAATGAAGGATACCTAAGCCGGTGGGGCTCAATTGATCCTAGTGAAGGAGGGAATACACAACGGTATAATTTTTCTGTAAAGTCGATGCACCAGATGAAAAATGATGGTGTTTTTAGTAACCTGTTATATTACACCCGGTACAATTTCGATTTGTACTCTAATTTTACTTTTTACCTCAATGATTCAATCAATGGTGACCAAATTCGCCAAAAGGAAAACAGGAATCTTTACGGTTACATAGGTAAGTATGTAAAATCTTTTAGTCTGGCAAAAGACAACACTATTGAAACACAATTTGGAGGTGGTTTTAGGTTTGATGAGATATTAAACTCTCAACTACTGAATACAAAAGAACGTTATATCATTATTGACACTTCCAATTTTGGAGATATCTATGAAACCAACTTCAACCTTTTTGGGCAGGCAACCTGGATGAAAAAAAAATGGATTGTCAATTTGGGGCTGCGTTTCGATGCATTCAAGTTTGAATATGTTGATAAAACAACAGATGTCTACCAGCCTGAAGTGAAGTATCAGAAAATTTTTAGTCCCAAATTAAATATAGCATACAATATTTCAAATCGCTTTCAACTGTATGCCAAGCTGGGAAAAGGTTTCCATTCGAATGATGCGAAGGTAGTAGCAAGAAATGACAGCCTTTCGACTTTACCAGCGGCATACGGAGCTGACTTGGGATTGAACTGGAAACCGGTTCCTCGTATAATTATCAATGCTGCAATTTGGTTTATGAATTTACAGGAAGAATTGGTATGGTCAGGTGATGGTGGTACATGGGAACCCAGTGGAATGACTAACAGGTTTGGAATTGATGCGAGTATCAGATGGCAAATCCTGAAATGGCTATTTTTTGATGCTGATATCAATTATTGTATCGCTCGCTTTGTTGATGAACCCAAAGGCGTCAATTTTGTCCCACTTGCTCCAATACTTACCTCAACAGGAGGCCTGACACTAAACCATCCCAGTGGATGGAGTAGTTCCTTGCGCTATCGGTATATGGGCGATAGGCCGGCTGATGAAACAAATGAGGTAACAGCATTGGGCTACGCGGTATTTGACTTGAAAGTTAACTATACGTTCCGAAAGTGGACACTTGGAATGTCCATCGAAAACCTGTTTAATTCTAATTGGAATGAAGCACAATTTGCAGGAGATTACAGGGTGACATCAATTTCAGAACCTGAATACGGATTAACTTTTACACCAGGGACTCCTCTTTTTTTAAAGGCAGTAATGATCTTGAAGTTTTAATGACACAATTTTACCTAAATAGGTTTAAATGATTGTTAAAAAATTAACAAAACACCTTGCTATCCTATTTCAATGATGTACTTTTGCACAAGTTTTTTTTTGAAGTCAATTTAAGTACCAAGGTTGACAGTAAGTCAATAATTTATCTAAGCATAATATAAAAATCATTTATCATGATGAAAAAACTAAGTGAATTAGAAACACTTGCAAAAAGTAAAGCCACAACACGAAAAATAGCCGTAGCAGCAGCCGGGGACCAGGAAGTATTGGAGGCATTGAAAAATGCAGCAAGCCAGGGCATCATTGAGCCCATTTTAATTGGCGATGAAAAAATGATACGATTAATAGCCGGTGAAATTGGATTCGACATTTCTAAATTTGAAGTGATTGATATTGAAGATAAATATGAAGCATCTGTAAAAGCTGTTAAACTCATAAAAAAAGGAAAAGCCGAAATTTTGATGAAAGGTCTCGTTAGTACCGGTGTTTTATTAAAAGCTGTATTGGATAAAGAAATTGGTTTACGTAAAGGTGCGCTTCTCAGTCATGTAGCCGTATTCGAAACGCCATATTACCATAAATTGCTAGGTGTTACTGATGCGGCTATGAATGTAAATCCTGAATTGGAAGATAAAATTGGTATTATCAAAAATGCTGTAGAAGTCTTTCACAAATTAGGAATTCCAAATCCAAAAGTAGCCATTGTTGGATCGGTTGAAACCATCAATCCAAGAATGGAAGCCACCATGCATGCAGCCACCATTTCAATGATGAATTACCGTAAACAAATTACCGGTTGTGTTATTGATGGTCCTTTAGCAATTGACGGTGCCGTTTCGAAGAAAGCATCTGAATTAAAAAATATCACCAGTGATGTTGCTGGCGATGTAGATATAATTATGGCACCAAATATTGACGGGGCAAATATCCTTTACAAATCATTAAATTTCCTGGGTGGTGCAACAGCTGCAGCTGTAATTATGGGTGCAAAAGTGCCTATCGTACTTACATCAAGGGGTGATACTGAAAAAAGCAAGTATTATTCTATAGCGCTGGCAGCTGCCATTGCCTAAACTTAAAAACTGTAGCAAACTCAACCATCAGATCGTCTAAAATAATTACTTTTACAGGTAATGAATTCAGTGTTTGTATTGGCCATAAACCCGGGATCAACCTCCACAAAAATTGCGGTGTTTGAAGATACAAATCCTGTATTCATTCAAACTTTAAGGCATACCAAAGAAGAGCTTGAGGAGTTTCCACGTATTACTGACCAATTTGCTTTCCGAAAAAATTTAATCCTTGAACAACTGGAAAAGGATAACATCGACCTAAATTCCATTCGAATCGTGATGGGACGAGGTGGTTTGTTAAAACCGGTTAAGTCGGGTGTTTTTGCTGTCAATGAGAAAATGGTTGAAGATTTGCAAAGTTGCCAGTACGGTGAACATGCAAGCAACCTGGGCGGATTAATAGCTTACGATATTGCCAAATCATTGCCAAATGCACAGGCTTACATAGCAAACCCGGTGGTAGTTGATGAATTAGGAGATCTTGCCCGTTTATCCGGACACCCAAAACTACCTCGTCGTTCAATATTTCATGCCTTAAACCAAAAAGCAGTTGCCCGCCAGCATGCCAAATCCATTCTGCGGAAATATGAAGAATTGAATCTGATTGTTGTTCACCTTGGTGGGGGAATTACAGTAGGTGCGCATCAAAAAGGATTTGTTGTTGATGTGAATCAGGGTCTTGATGGAGATGGCCCGTTTTCACCCGAACGCACCGGAACTTTACCTGTTGGTGATTTGGTAAGGTTATGTTTCAGTGGAGAATACGATCAGAAGCAGATCATGAAAATGATTAAAGGTGAAGGTGGCCTCGTTGCCTATCTTGGAACCAATAGCGCTCTCGAAGTTGAGCAACGTGCTGCTGCGGGTGATGAGTATGCCAAACTGGTTTATGATGCAATGGCATACCAGGTGGGTAAAGAAATTGGGGCAATGTCAGCTGTTTTAAAATTTGATGTGGATGGCATTTTAATAACAGGCGGCATTGCCCATGATAAATATTTTACTAACCAGATCATATCGTATTGTCATCGTGTAGCACCTGTTCATGTTATTCCGGGAGAAGATGAAATGCAGGCGTTGGCTATGAATGGATTACGGGTTATCAAAGGTGAAGCCGACGTCAGAGAATATACGTAAATGCATTGAAGCATATTCATCTTATACCAACAAAACTAAGAAAACAACCTAACAGTTTCATTCTTCTCGTGGTTACGAAGCAACCATTCAAAACAACAATTGTCGACTACCCAATGCAATCGATTGTAAATATTAATTTCTTTATAAATATAAATTGCAATTAACATTATCTTTGCAAGCCGATTTACGAATAATAAAAAACAACATTAATATAAATGAGGAGTTATGAGAAAATTTAAAATTTTACTATTTGTTGTCACTATTGGGTTATTAGCCTTCAGTGTGAATATGGTAATTAGTGATTCAACACCAAATGAACGTGAGCGCAGGGCAATGGTTGATCACCGTGTTGACAACAATGGTTATTGGATTAAAATGGCTGAAAAAGGCCTGGCCACCTTAAACCCCGAGGTCGAGGTTCAAAGTGCAATATATACTGGCAGCAAAATAAAAGCTGCACTCGTTATTACCGATGATTCACCGGACGTTCCTGTAACTGAAGAAAACTCAACACAAAGTGAAAATTCCATTTTTGTTGATCCGATGAATGCAGAAATTGTCCTCAACTCAAATAATTCTACACAAAATCCTGTCGGATCATTATACGGAGCAAACGACCTCTATTCATTTGATGCAGGTGAAGTATGGGATGGTGAAATATTTGGCGCCGGAGGCGGAAACTCAGGTGATCCAACTTTAGGTATTGGTACTGATGGACGCTGGTACGTTGGCTATATTGCGAATGGTGGCGGCCAGGGTATTTCCTATTCAGACGACCAGGGAGAAACATGGACCAAGAAAACTGTTGCTCCCAATCCGGGGCAGCTTGCAGATAAAAATCATATGTGGATTGACAATAAGGTTGACAGCCCTTATGAAAATTATCTTTACAATGCATGGACACCATTCGGCGGTGGCAACCAGGGAAAAATAGTTGTATGTCGCTCAACCGACAATGGCGAAACATGGTCAACCCCTGTTAGTATTAGTAACGGAACTGGTGGCTTTCACCAGGGTGTTAATTTAAGTACTGGTCCAAATGGCGAAGTTTATGCAATATGGGCTGTAACCTATGGTGGTGGTGATGAAGATGCCATTGGCTTTGCCAAATCAGTGGATGGAGGCGAAACCTGGGAAACTGCTTATACTTGTATTGATAACATCAGAGGAATTAGAAGTTCAGGTGTTCCACAAAATATGAGGGTAAATTCTTTCCCGGTAATGGCAGTTGATAACGGTGATGGAGCAAACAGCGGGAACATTTACATTACCTGGACCAATATTGGAACTCCGGGCCAGAATTCAGGTTCTGACAGGAGAGTTTATATGATCCGTTCGGAAGATGATGGCGACACATGGAGCGAACCAATACAGGTAAACCAGAGTGAAAACGACAATGGATATGTTAGTTATTTCCCATGGGTTACTTGTGACCCTTCAAACGGTATTGTTTCAGTTGTCTTTTACGATAACAGGAACAGCGGATCAACTTTAACTGAAGCATGGTGTGCCACTTCAAATACTGCAGGTGAAACCTGGGAAGATTTCCAGGTGAGTGATATTGCTTTTGTTCCTGCTCCAATTCCAGGACTTGCGAACAGTTATATGGGGGATTATCTTGGAATTACTGCCCTAAATGGTTGGGTATACCCTTGTTGGACAGATAACCGATCAGGACATGCATTAACCTATGTTTCCCCATTCCAAACAATTAGCGTTATTGCCCCAATCAACTTGCAGGCTATAACCGATCAGGAAACAGGTGAGTGTTCATTAACCTGGAATTTCGAAGAAGGAACCGGCTTTCAGCATTTCAAAATATATCGAAACGATGAATTAATCACTACCACCAATGATGAATACTATATTGATATGTTAACCGATTATGGTTATTACACTTACGAAGTAACTGCTTTTTATGGTGGCGAAAATGAATCAATGCCAACCACTACCGAAACACAATACGGAACAGCAACCATCGAAATTAACCCGCTTAGCTATACCGCAAATGTATTTGTTGATGATAGTTCAATTCAGTATATGATCATTAAAAATGTTGGTGTTTTGGATCTTGATTTCTCTTTATCGCCTTTCTTTACATCAAGAAGCGCTGTTCAATACGAATCAGCAAACGGTGGTGGAGATGAGTATATCCACAGAGTAACATTGGCAAACCTGAACAATACATCTGGCCCTGACCAATATGCTGATTTTACATCAATGTATGCCAGTCTTCAAACAGGAAAATCATATCAATTGAATATTGAGGTGAAACATCCTTTTGTAGAAGACCAGTGTATGGCCTGGATTGACTGGAACCAGGACGGCAATTTTGATGAAGCATCCATTGAACTGAATCCTGATGAAACCTTTACTTATTTCTCAGCATCAGTAAACCCACCAAAAGGAAGTGCACAGGGTGCAACACGAATGAGAATTAGATTGGCTGGTCCGGGAGAAGAAATGTCACCTTATGGAGATACAAAATACGGTGATGTTGAGGATTACACTGTTTTGTTAGCCAGCTGGTTAACTATCGATCCTGATGATGGTATCATAACACCTGGGGACTCCATTATTTCAAAAATCACATTCGACGCAACAGGTCTGGAAACCGGCACATATGAAGATATAGCCAAGTTCACCACCAATGATGTCGATAATTCATTTTATCCAGTTTCATTTACAATGAATGTTACGAATTTAATGATCACTGCTTCTGCCAAGCCTGAAACAATTTGCATCGGATCAGAAACGCTGCTTGAGGTAACACCTGTTGGAGGTTCCGGTTCGTTTACTTATAACTGGACTTCAAATCCCGAAGGATTTACTTCTGATGAGCAAAACCCAGCTGTAATGCCTGAATTAACAACTACTTATATTGTTTCGGTTGACGATGGTGTGATTGTTATTACTGATTCGGTTCAGGTTACTGTTAACGAATTGCCAATAGTGGCATTAGGAGATGATCAAATACTTTGTGGTGAAAATGAGTATGAACTTGATGCAGGTAATGAAGGTTCAACCTATTTGTGGTCAACTGATGAAACCACTCAGAAAATTATGACAAGCGGACAAGGTAATACAGAGTTTTGGGTTATTGTAACCAATGAAAACGGCTGTGCTGAATCTGATACAGTTTTTATCAATTTTGCAAGCACTCCTGAGGTTGATCTTGGAAGTGATACTATTATTTGCCACAACGAAAGTCTTGAACTTGATGCAGGTAATGAAGGTTCAACCTATTTGTGGTCAAACGGTGAAACAACCCGGAAAATAATGATCAATGCCGAAGATTATGAATATGGTATTCAGGATTTTTCCTGTGAAGTAACCAATACTGACGGCTGCAACAGCGAAGGACAGATAGCAGTTGAAATAAAAGATTGTACTGCTATAGACGAATTTGGTGCAAATATTGGGCTTGATGTCTATCCAAATCCAACCAGCGGCGTCTTTAATCTTGACATTAATACAGCTGATAACAGTAAACTTACTATTAAAGTTGTATCTGTTACAGGTAGCCTGGTTTATCATGAAGACGATCTTCTAGTGAATGGTTCAGTAAAACAACAAATCAACTTAAGCCAGTTTGCAGAAGGTGTTTATACTGTTTTTGTAAGCAGTGAAAACTATACTGTAAATAAAAAGCTTGTTTTAAGAAAATAATATATCAAACGTATTAACTTTAAAAGGCGTCTCAATGACGCCTTTTTTTGTTAAATTTCAGACAACTATACTTTATATATGCTGTCAATAATTTAATTTATGCTTATCTTCACAGCCGAAATTTAATAGCAACCACAAAATCAATCCAATATGAGAAAATCAGTACTCTTTTCATCAATTATTTTACTTGTTGTTTTTGCCTTCAGTCTGAATTGGCTAGTTGGTGACAGCAGTGAATCAGAGCGCGAAAGACGCTCAAAAGTTGATACACGAATCGACAACCAGGCTTACTGGGTTAAAATGGCCGAAGAAGGCTATATTCCATTTAATCCGGATACAAGAACCGAACCAGCTATTTACAGAGGCTCAAAAATTAAAGCTTTCAGTGTGCTAACCGAAGACTCACCTGATGTGCCGGTAACAGAGGTGAATTCAACACAAAGCGAAAACTCTATTTTTGTTGATCCCACGAATAATGCAACGGTATTGAATTCAAATAATTCAACACAAAACCCCGTTGGATCGCTTTATGGTGCAAACGATTTGTATTCTTTCGATGCAGGTGAAACATGGGAAGGCGAAGTGCAGGGTGCCGGAGGTGGAAACTCAGGAGACCCAACCACCTCAATTGGTTTGAATGGTCGTTGGTATGTGAATTACATCAGTAGCCCTGGTGGCATGGGAACTTCTTACTCTGATGATCAGGGCGGAACATGGCTTGCTAAAACAGTAGCACCCAACCCAGGTAGTTTGGCTGACAAAAATCATATGTGGATTGACAATAGTCCTGACAGTCCATATCGAAGGAAATTTATACGTTGCATGGACCAATTTTGGTGGTGCAGATGATTCTGAAATTGCTATCTCCTATTCGGACGATAATGGTGAAACATGGTCAAGCGATGTCGAGGTTAGCTCAGAAATAAATGCAGGCAGCCACAACCAGGGTGTCAATATCAGCACCGGCCCTAATGGTGAAGTATATGCAATTTGGGCAATTTATGATGGATGGCCAACTGATGAGTCAGCTATAGGCATGGCAGTTTCTAATGATGGTGGTGTAACCTGGGATCCTGCTGTAAGAATTATTGAAAATATTAGAGGAATCAGGACTTCCGAAACCGGAAAAAACCACCGGGTTAACTCTTTCCCTGCCGCTGCAGTTGATTGCAGCAATGGCCCAAACAGAGGAACTGTATATGTTACCTGGACAAATATTGGAACACCAGGTATTAATACAGGTAGTGATATGGACGTGTACATAATCAAATCAGATGACAATGGCGGTACCTGGTCGGAACCAGTGCGCGTTAACCAGGATCCTGCCGGTGAAGGAAAAGAACATTATTTCCCCTGGATATGTGTTGATGCCGGAAATGGAGTTATTAGCCTCGTATTTTATGATGACAGAAATGTAAGTTCAAACCAATGCGAAGTTTATTGTGCAAATTCTGAAGATGGAGGTGTAACCTGGGAAGACTTCCTGGTAAGCGATGTTGCCTTCACACCTGCACCAATTCCTGGTCTGGCCGGTGGATATATGGGCGATTACCTGGGAATTACCGCATTGGATGGCTGGGTTTACCCTGTTTGGGCTGACAACAGACTTGGACACGTAATGAGTTTTGTTTCACCTTACGAAACCAATCCATTGAACAGGCCATCAAACCTTTTTGGAGAAATAACCTTTGAAACAGGTGAAACAAACCTGACATGGTCCTACGAAGAAACTGAAGAATTTGAATATTTCAATATCTATAGAGATGGTGAGTTAATTGGCACTGCAACCGACACTACTTATACCGACAATTTACCTGATTATGGAATGTATAATTACCAGGTTACTGCGTATTATACGGGCGATTTTGAATCAGGTGCAACCAGCGTCAACCTGCAATGGGGAGATGCACACATCAGTGTTGATCCATCTAGTCTTTATGAGCATCTTGTTGTTGATTCCATGTCAACAAAATACCTCAAGGTTTACAATACTGGCCAACTTGATCTTAATTATGACATTTCAACTTTTGTTGAAGAAGTTAAATCACCCGATGTATATTGTGATGCAATTGGTGGTGGTTACGAGCACATAAGCCATGTTGTATTCGGGGATATAGATAACGTGTCCGGTTCAGACTTCTATTCGGATTACACAGTATTATCCACCGACCTCCAGGTTGGTGAGTCTTATGAGCTTACAGTAACAAATGGCGACTCCTACGATCTTGATCAATGCGGAGCATGGATTGACTGGGACGGCAATGAAACTTTTGAACAAGACGAATTGATCAATTTTGAGGGTAGCCCGGGTGGTGGTCCTTATATTGCCACGGTAGTACCACCACTTGATGCACAATCAGGCTCAACCCGAATGAGGATTCGTATTATGTATACAGGCGATTTGGATCCTTGCGGATCAAGTTCATATGGTGAAGTAGAAGATTATACTGTAAATGTTCAGGCATGGCTTGGTATAGATCCTGTTATCGGAACCATCTTACCTAACGACAGTGCAATTATTGAGGTCGTATTCAATGCAACCGATGTATTGCCAGGAACCTATCATGCCATAGCTACATTCTTTTCAAACGACCCTGATTTAGATCAGGTTCCGGTTGATTTAACTTTAGAGGTTAGCGAGATAATGGTAAGTGCTTCTGCATCATTAGAAGATATATGCGATGGTCAGTCAACTCAATTAATCGCTACGCCCCATGGTGTAACAAGCGATCTTACTTATATGTGGACTTCAACACCGGAGGGATTTGTTTCAGACGAACAGTCACCTGAAGTTGAACCCAATGATGATACCTGGTACCATGTTACCATGACCAGCAGCGAAAGAGCTACTTCAAGCGATTCGGTTTTAGTAACAGTAAGACCTTTACCCCAAGTTGACTTAGGTGCTGACACCGCAATTTGTGGTAATGATCAGAAAATGTTTGATGCAGGTGAGGATGGGCTTGCTTATCTTTGGTCAACAGGCGAAACCACACGTACAATTACAGTTGACAGTACAACCATGTTTGATGGCTATGGTGAAAGGGAGATCTCTGTTACTGTTTATGGTGCCAACAAATGTGAAAACACAGTTAGTGTGGTTGTCGATTTTGTAAATTGTACAGGAATTGACGAATTAAATAATAATATTTCTGCCAACATCTATCCAAATCCAAATAATGGTGAATTTGAGCTCGAATTAAATGCCATTGATGATGATGTGGTAGATATTTATGTTGTTAATCAGCTTGGCGCTGTGGTTTATAATAAAGAAAGCATGGAAATTCGAGGGGAAGCAACCATCAGAATCAACCTTGAGAATAATGCATCTGGTATCTACCAATTGTTCATAAGGGGTAAAAATAGCCTGATTAGCAAGAAAGTAATTGCAAAATGATCAACTATTGATTAATTTTGCAAAAATTGAATATTATAAAAGGATATTAATTATAAATTAAACATTAAAACTTATGAAAAAGACAATCTTTACTCTTTTAGTAGCATTTATTGTTTTCAATGTCAATGCGCAAATTGACAGAGAAAAGGTATTGCTGGAAATTGCAACAGGAACATGGTGTGTGTATTGTCCGGGTGCCGCAATGGGTGCTGACGATTTACATGCAAATGGCGATCCGGTAGCAATTATTGAAAATCATAATGGTGATTCATTTACTACTCCTGATTCGGATGCACGAAACTCTTATTATTCTGTTTCCGGTTACCCCACTGCAAACTTCGATGGAATGTATAACCAGTACGTTGGAGGAAATGCCAATACCAGTTTGTATGGTACTTATCTGCCAATTGTAAATGCCCGTATGGCAATTCAAACTGCTTTCGATATTGAAATTACTGGTTCAAATGATGGTGATGATTATGATGTTAATGTAAATGTTGAAAAAGTAGGAGAATATTCAAATGAAACACTAAAAGTACGTTTTGCACTTACCGAATCACACATTCCTTACAACTGGTTTGTTATGAGTGAGTGTAATTTTGTGAACAGGCTGATGATTCCTAATGCAGCTGGTACAGAAGTAACACTCTCAGATGTTGGTGATGAGGTTGATGTTGACTAACTTTTAATTTCACCAACTCATGGGATATTGACGAATGCGAGCTTGTGGCTTTTATTCAGGATGATAATGGAAAAGTAGTATTGCACAGTACCAATGTAATGCTTACTGAACTTGGCGGTGGTTCACCTGATTTCTTAGCAGGTTTTTATGCTGATCAAACTGATTATTGTGAAGCTCCTGCTGTTGCTCATTTTAATAGTGATTGTCTTGGCGATCCTATTTCATGGAACTGGACATTTGAAGGTGGAATTCCTGCAACATCCTATGATGAGAACCCTGTTGTGACCTATTTGGAAGAAGGATCATACGATGTACAATTGATCGTTTCTGACGGATCAGATATTGATACGGCCTATTATGAAAAATACATCAACGTTCATGGCTTACCTGAGGTAACATGGAATGACGTACCTGAACTTTGTAACGAAGACTGGGATCCTTACACATCTGACCGAAGGAGAACCAGCCGGTGGTGAATACACAGGTGATTACGTTAGTGATGGTATGTATTTCCACCCAACAGAAGCTGGTACCGGTGAACACACAATTACTTATACCTACACCGATACTTACGGTTGTATGAATTCAGAAAATTACACTGTAACTGTTGTGAATTGTGTTGGCATTGGAGAAAACAATGCAGTTAGTTTGGAATTATTCCCAAATCCAACAAATGGGCTTGTTAATATCAACATCAGTGCAAACCAGTTTAATAATGCTGATTTAAGAGTTATTGATGCAATTGGCAAAGAGGTTTACCAAAAAGGCAACCTGAATATTGATGGTACATATTCAACAACCATTGATCTTTCGGCACAGCCTCAGGGTATTTACTTTGTTATCATTAATGGCGATACACAACGTGCAAGCAAGAAGATCTTTCTTAACAAATAAGAAAAGTCAATTGTAAAATATTCGAAGAAAGGGCATTGATTGATGCCCTTTCTTTTTTGGTATTTCTGATTATTCTTCTCCATGATTATCGTGCATTTGAATAATTATCTTTGCAAAAATTTTAAAAAAACATGGCCATTCAATATAGCGAACAGGAACAAATTAGGCGAAATGCGCTTGATGAATTAACAAAACTTGGTATCAATGCATATCCACAGGCTGAATACAAAGTAAATGCACACGCAAATCAAATTCTTGAAGATTTTCCAAATGACAATACACTCTTCCAGGAGGTGAGCCTTGCAGGCAGGATCATGAGCAGAAGGATTATGGGAGCTGCTGCTTTTGCTGAAATAAAAGATTCAACAGGTAGAATACAACTGTACTTTAAACGTGACGAAATTTGTCCCGGTGAAGATAAAACCATGTATAATACCGTGTTTAAACGATTGTTCGATATTGGTGATTTTATTGGTGTAAAAGGCTTTGTTTTTGTCACCCAAATGGGTGAAATCACTGTTCATGTCAGTGAGTTTACTGTTCTTGCCAAATCGTTACGACCACTGCCCATTGTTAAGGAAAAAGATGGACAAATCTATGATGCTTTTACCGATCCTGACCAGCGATACCGTCAGCGTTATGTTGACCTGATTGTTAATGACCCTGTAAAAGACACTTTTGTGAAAAGAGCACAGGTCATCCGTTCGATGCGTGATTTTTTAAACAAGAAGGATTATCTTGAAGTGGAAACGCCAATACTACAGCCAATTCCCGGGGGAGCAGCGGCACGACCTTTTATTACCCATCATAATGCGCTCGATATTCCATTATATCTGCGTATTGCTAATGAACTTTATCTTAAACGACTGATTGTTGGTGGTTATGAAGGTGTATATGAATTCGCTAAAGATTTCCGTAACGAAGGCATGGACCGTACTCACAATCCTGAATTTACCGAGATGGAAATCTATGTAGCCTACAAAGACTACCTGTGGATGATGGAGTTTACCGAAAATATGATTGAAAAAATTGCATTGGATCTGCATGGTACAACCAAAGTTCAGGTAGGTGAACATACCATCGATTTTAAAACACCTTTCCGCAGATTATCCATGCCTGATGCCATTAAGGAACATACCGGTTTTGATATAAGCAAAATGATGAAAAGGAACTACACAACACCTGCAAAAATATGGGTATCGAAACAGATCCATCAATGGGAAAAGGTAAAATGATCGATGAAATCTTCGGTGAAAAATGTGAACCATTCTTTATTCAACCAACCTTTATTACCGATTATCCTGTTGAAATGTCTCCTCTTTGCAAAAGTCATCGTGACAATCCTGAGTTAACCGAACGGTTTGAATTAATGGTGAACGGTAAAGAACTGGCCAATGCATATACCGAGTTGAATGATCCGATTGATCAGCTCGAACGATTTGAAGAACAGATAAAACTGGCCGAAAAAGGCGATGATGAAGCCATGTGGATCGATATGGATTTTGTCAGGGCACTTGAATATGGTATGCCACCCACTTCAGGTATGGGAATGGGAATCGACAGGCTGGTGATGTTTATGACCAACCAGCATTCGATACAGGATGTGCTTTTCTTTCCGCAAATGCGACCCGAACAAAAACAGAAAGTGATAACTGCTGAAGATTTTATCAAAGTTGGTGTTCCTGCTGATTGGGCCGAACATTTGATACCTGCCGGATTTGTTAACCCCCAAAGTTTGAAAGATACGAAAGCAACTGTTATTCAGCAAAAACTGAATGGTTATCGAAAAAAGAATAAGCTGGATATTCCGGCTTTAACTCCAGATGTTATTGAGAGTTGGCAGGGAAAAATTGGATAAATATTCTCAATTAACAAAGCAGTGTTTTACATATTTCTCACAAATACACTTATGTAATTTTGTGGAAATCCTACATGATGCTAAGTTTCATTTTTTTGCTCAGATTTTTAAAAAATAATTTCGCTTTCATTTAGTTTAAGTTTTATTTGGTTTTACCCAAAGGTTCGTAGGTACAAGACGTTGATGATTTCAAAGCACAAAATTGTTTGTTGAAATTTTATTTATTGTGGGATTTTAAGTGTCATCATTACAAATGCTGCCAAAGGAGTCAATAGAGCAATAAGTCCCCAAATGTCCCATTCTAAATACACTTTGCGAAAATTTACCCAATCAAAATCTGATGAAGATTCATTATTTAGAGTAAGATTGTAAATTCTTTTTTGTAATGGAGCAACCTTAATGCAAAAGCAATTCCTGAAATTGAAAACAAAACAATGGACCAAAAAATATCCAACCTGACCGCAAAATCGGGAAATGTCCATAAATTGCAGCCAAAAAACCGCCGGCCGTAATAATTATAACACCTGGTATTGTAAAATATCTATCTGCTTTAATTATGCCATTCATTGTATGATTGATAATTTTTAAGTCTTTTGTCTTTACTGCAATATGCATCCAGAAAAGACCTGTAATGATATTTCCTAAAAATAGAATCACTGCGAGAATGTGAATTAATTTTAAAGTAAATGTAGTCCATATAGATTGTTTTAAAATGAGATAATATTTAGCATCTACCCAGATACTTGTTTGGTAGTTTATTCTGTTTAGCACTGGCTAAATCTTCCGTATATCGGAAGCTTTCAAGAAGACACAAAAAGCGCAGATTACAATGGCTTATAAATTATTTTTCCTGATTTGGTATCATTTCCCATTGCCATCTTATAAAGATAGGTCCCTGGTTTAATACCAAGATTTGAGGCATCAATTACAATACTTTGGATACCGTTAGTTAATATTGTTTGTTTTGAATAAACCATTCTGCCTGACAGATCGTAAAGATTCAACATTACGGATTCACCCTTTATCAAATTAAGATCAAACCTAAGCTGTGACTGGAATGGATTCGGGTAAACATCAATTAGGAATTTTGAATCATTTTCATCAACCCTTGATACCAGGTCAGCATCAACAATAATTAATGAGGAAAATTCATCATCTGAAGTATTGACAAAAATTGTATCCTGTAAATACTCTCCCAAAAGGGAAACCGGAATACCAATCCAAACATTCAGTGTTAAAGTGTCATCTTTACCAATTTTTAGAGGCAATAGAGGCAATTCTTCAACCTCCCACCAAAACCCTTCATCAGATGAACCGGGTGTGATGTCTGTAATTTCAACTGAATCGTTGCTGATATTAATAATATGTAGTGGTAAGCCATCAACACAATCATCAATTGTTAAAAACAATAATGTATCAGGTTCCAGAGCAAGGTCATCGGTCATAATACCAAAGACGTTAAATTCGTGTGGATCAGGCTCACCAATATATGGATGCATGGCGTGTCTGCCCGATTCATCAGCAACATAAAGATAATAGTCAACCTGGTCCCCGGGTCAAGGCCTGTAATCTCTCCTGTCCATGTATCACCTCCATCATTTTCCATCATTGCTGTCATGTAATCGCCTCCATTTACACTATAATAAATAAAAGCTGAATCTTCATAAACATCTTCTCCGCTGTAAGCAATAAAGTCAGCACTAATTTCATAATTATTTTGTAAACCAACTGTACCTAAAAGAGGAACATGCTGGATATACAACATACCTAAATCGGCAACCCCTTTGGTTCGACAATGCAGTGCGTCGGTATTTGCCCATCCACCATACATGATTCCAACCACTTCGTAACCAGGCATGGCATCTTCATAGGCCTCAAGTCCTTCATCATCCCATGAGCTACCAGAAATTGGCACAAAAACCTTATCATTTAGAATAAGCGAGTTGGTGTAGGCCGTTGTTGGCGAGCCCCCCGGTGTCATTACCCTGAACACTTCGTAGGGTTTACCATAACTACTGACAGTATTTTTGAAAAAATTAGCCGCTGCTTCATAATCATCGTATCGATAATCTGATTCGGGAACCTCACCAATAATCACCTTACCCGGGGAAAGAAATTTACCCCAGCAATCGATATGTTTAATGTAGTCATCAAGTGGGTCGGGACGTAAATAGTAGTTTTCAATGCCCAGGTAATGAAAAACCAATGAGTCCACATCTGCTTCACTTAAAGTTGGGTTTTCTTCCCAAACAAGGTCGGTAGATGATGATATACCCATCCCGTCAGTCATATAATTACCGCCTGTATGTGACAGGTTCATACCATAAAGATCAATATCAAGGTATTCGGCCATTTCGATAGGGATATCATTGTCGTTTGGACGCGGACGATTGTATGGAAAGTTGACAATACCGGGTTGTTTATTACCATCAAAGACAAACCATGGGCCATAGTCCCTTGTCCAGTAACTATCGGATGCAGCATAAATAAATGAGCAATTATCAGTATTTACACTATTGCTGATGTATTGGGCTAACACGGTTTGTTCCTGTGAAGCATTGGCAACAATAGTGATCACTTCAATATCATCGGCCATCTCTTTAACCAGAGATATCGGAATCCCAAAAGGATAACGAATCAGAACAGCTTGCATGTGATCGAATTCCGCAACATTTCTTACAGGATGTACAGGCGGATCAGTTTCATAGAAATTGGTTGTATTATCAAATTCTTTATTCATCTCCTCTTCTGAGAGGTAATGAAGTTTCCGCCAGTCAGGCTTTTTTTCCTGACCATAAAACATTGTGGTAATCAATCCTAAAATAATAAGTAATAAAACTCGATTCATTTTCCTCATTTTTTATTATCAATGCTCACAAAGGTAAAAACTGTTTGATTGCATTAGGGTGAATTTGCTCTATAATTAACAAAATCACGTATTATATCCTATCTTTGTTGTATAAACAGAAATTAGAAAGCAATGAACTTTTTAACGATCAATAACATTCTTGTGCAAGAGGCTGGTTGGTTAGGTCCATGGGAAATCACTGCCATTGTAATTGTTGTATTATTATTGTTTGGCGGAAGGAAGATCCCTGAACTCATGAAAGGCCTTGGAAAAGGCATGAAAGAATTTAAAGAAGGCATTGGTGGTGAGGATGATAAAAAAGAAAGTACTGATACCGGTGACCAAAAAGAAACGACAAAATAAACTTTATTTTTTGATCAGGTTTTTGTAATCTTCATAGCGTAGCATAATTTCATTGACGAAATTATAGGTTTCTTCACCCCTCAAATAACCGTAGTTCACTACTGAGTCATGGTAATAAAACTCATCCGATAGGTTAAGTACAAAATGGTCAACATGACCGCCCCATCGATTTGGATCTTTGCCATATTTCACTGCTAAGTTTCTGGCATCCATAACATGACCAATTCCTGCATTATATGCAGCCAAAGTAAATTTAATAAGTTCATTTTTATCTGAAATTTCTTTCTTTAGTTCTTTTTCAAGAAATTTCAAGTATTTGGTTCCGACTATTATTTGTTCTGGGGGCGTTGCCGTTGTGTCAATCCCGTATTTTTCAAAAGTTTGTGGCATCATTTGCATTAAACCATATGCGCCAACCCATGACTTTACATTTGGTTTAAATTCGGATTCCTGATAGATCATTGAAGCCAGCAATCGCCAGTCCCAGTCAATCAGCTTACCGGCTTTCTTAATCGATTCATCATATGGAGACAGTTTACCACCGTTGAACGAGCTGTATTGACTTCGTGCAATTCTCCCGGAACGAAGATTTTCGAAATATTTATTGTATAACAACCGAGATAACAAGGTGCTTTTAAACTCATCTAACCAACTATTGATGGTATCCGCTAATTCGGTCTGCCCCTTTTTTACTGCCCATGCAATACGCTGAGGAAAGCTAATGGGTGTTTGAATATCAATATTTCGATAGTACCTTGCATTAACAAGCGCAACATATCTATCAGCGATTGTATATTGAATTTCTCCGGCTGCTACCGAGGCAATAAGTTCTTCCACACTTTTATCTTCCTCAAAAATATAAATGGTATCCCCTATTTCATCAGCAAGAGTTTGAAGTCTTTTTTTAAATATGGTGCCTTTTTGAATGTAAATGGATTTATCAGCCAACTCTATCTGATTACGCAACAAATGAGACTCGATCTCATCACGAGTTTCCATTTTATGGTATTGATCAGGCTTCCTTTGAACCAACACCTGGTGGGTGATGATAATAGGATCGGTGAATTCGACATCGTTTTTCCGCTCGGTAGTAATAGTTAGCCCCATTGCGATAAGATCAATTTGATCATTATTTAGCATTTCAACAGACCGTTGCAGATCTTTTTCAATAACCAGCTCTAATTCGAGATCTAAAAAATCAGAAAATTGTTTTAGGAGTTCATATTGATAACCTATGGTTTCACCACGATAAATTAAATAGCTAACCGAACCATAATCAGTTGCTGCTCTGAGTTTTTCTCTTCTTAAAACACTATCCAGAACATAATTTCCAATATGATCAACTGTATTTTTTTTTGACTTTTCTCCTGTGTCTATAGCAGATGGATTGCAAGACAAAATAAAAACAGGAATAAATAATACAAGTATTAAATAGCGTATCATGCCTGGGCAATTGGATTAACCAAAATACAAAAATTCAAACAGTTCGGCTTTTATCTTATACGGGAAAATTTCGTAAGGGATAAAAGTGACGATGCTATTTTGCATACTTATCCAGGCAAATCCATAAAATGGATTTGAAAATAATTGAGAAATGAGTTTAATAGGTAAGTAAAAGACGATTACTCAACCCTGGTCCAATAGGTTGTGCGGCCCAGCATGCTAAAGCCGATATAACCTCTTACTTTTAGTCTGTTTTTGTCTTCTTCTTCAGGAAATTCCATATAACATTTATAGTCTTTCCCGTTTTTAGGGTCATAAATTCGGCCACTGTCCCATTCGTCATCACCATCAAATTTAAAATCGCGCAGCAGCATTAAGCCCATAATCGGCCTGTTTTGCAGACTTTCATCTTCGTTTTCATCATCTAATTTTGGTTCTCCGGTTTCCTCATCAATTGGTGTTTTTAACCAAACGATTTTACCGTAAAACATCCCATCCTCCTTGTAAACATTAACATGAGCATCACCATCTTCGTTCAACCAGATACCTAAGATATCATCTGCATTGACTTCCTGTGCACTTATTTCCATAAATGGAAACAATAAGAGCCCAACGATAGCAATTAAAAAAAATCTTCTTTTCATAGTTTTTCTATTGATTAATTATTTTTTGGATTTCCTAAAATTGGATTAATTAAATTCTAATTTTTTGAACGCGGCTAATATACGCTTTCAATTTAATTTAATATAAAAAGGTATTTGTTAAAGTTTTTCAATAGAAGCAAGTTCTCCTTTTTCAAAGCGTTTTAAGAGATTGGCATAAATTGGTTTTTTTATGTCCTTTTTCGATAACTTAAAACAGCCATAGTTAGCATAACAAATGCAAAGCCAATTATCTTGAGAAAATCCATCTGTAGGTCGAAAAAGCCGCTGCCTTTTAATAAGATCGATCTTATTACTTTAATTAAGTAGGCAATCGGGTTTACCCAGGTCAGTTTTTGGGCCCAGTCGGGCATGTTTTCAATAGGAGTAAACAGTCCGCTCATCAGGATAAAGATAACCATGAAAAACCAGGCCAGAAACATGGCTTGTTGCTGGGTATCTGCTAAAGTAGATATCCATAACCCAATACCAAGTACAACCAATAAATAAATAGCTGCATAGCTAAACAACAAAAACACACTTCCGTTAATTGGGATGTTGAATACTAAATAGCCGATAAATAGACCAAAAGCCAGTTCAAACATCGCGATTACCCAAAACGGTAGCAGTTTTCCAATAAGAAAATTTACTTTACTTATTGGTGTTACATTGATTTGTTCAATGGTTCCAATTTCTTTTTCACGAACCACATTCATAGCCGACAAAAACGCTCCTATCATTGTAATTAATAGTGCCAGGATACCAGGAACCATCAAGTTTTTGTATTCCATTTCAGGGTTAAACCAAAACCGCTTCCTTACGTTTACCGGAAAACTTAGTTTATCGGGGAGGCCATTCCACTCTTGCCTGATGTCACCATTGAAATCATTAATAATCCCATTAGCATAGCTGAAAGACAAAGTAGCCGCTTGTCCATCGATGCTATTTACATCAAGCATGATGCTTGCAGATTTATCTTTTTTGAGTGATTGCTCGAATTTAGGAGGTATACGTATCAACAAAGTTGCCTTGTTTAGGTCCAACATCTCCATACCCGAATTGAAATCACTCTTTCTCCCCTGAAGACTAAAATAATCTGATGCTTCAAACATTGACATTAGTCTTTTGGAAGCCTGTGATTGGTCTGCATCAACATATGCATAAGTGATGTGCTTAAGCTCAAAATCAGCTGCATAAGTCAGAATTAAAAGCTGAATTATCGGCAATACAAAAATGAGAGGCAGCATGGCCTTATTCCTGAAAATTTGCAGAAACTCTTTTTGCAGTAAAAATTTTAATGTCCTCATTGCAGCCTGATTTTAAATTTTTTAATGCTTAACCCAATAAAAGCAGCAGACATCACAATGAGTACTAAGGTTTCTTTCCATAAAAAGCCAATGCCTATACTTTTAAGCATAATTCCCTTAATAATGGTCAGAAACCATTTAGCGGGTATTAAATTACTGATTACGCGCAAAGGCCAAGGCATGTTCTCGATGGGAAAAATAAATCCAGAAAGTAAAATAGTTGGCAACATTAAAGCAAAAAGGGAAAGCATTAATGCAGTTTGCTGAGTTTTTGATATTGTAGAGATTAACACGCCAAGGCCGAGCGATGTTATAATAAACAACATGCTCTCGGCTAAAAGCAAAAGAACGCTGCCGTTAACCGGAACAGAAAAAATCAACCAGGATGCAATTAAAATGAGTATGGCATTAAGAATAGAAAGAAGGGCAAATGGTACAACTTTTCCAATTATAATAATTGCTGGCTTTAATGGTGAAACATACAATATTTCTATAGTGCCTAACTCTTTTTCACGTGTGATAGAAATAGAAGTTAGCATTGCCGATACCAGCATCAAAATGATTGTAATCACTCCAGGCACGAACATCTCTGCGCTTTTCAATTCCGGGTTGTAATGCCACCTAACCTGCGTGTTGATAGTTTCAATTTCAACTTGTTGGTTTAAATTGCTCTTCATCCATGTCATGATGATTGCTTCGGCACTTGAAGTTAAAATACTGGCCAGGTTGGGATCAGAACCATCTGAAATCAATTGAATGTTTGCATTGCCTCTGTTGACCTTGATTTCAAAATCCGGAGGAATGACCATTATCAGTTTCACTTTGTTCTTTCTGAAAGCATCAAGCATTCCGGCTTCGGATTTTATGTTTTCTGAAAGACGAAAAAAATCTGATGAAATAACTTTATCTACCAACAAATTTGAATATTGGCCTGGCGATTGATTATATATACCAATATTGGCGTTATTCACCTCGGTTGTGATGGCAAAACCAAAAAGCAGTAATTGTGCCAGTGGCATACCAAATAACACAACCAATGTTCGCTTATCGCGAAAAATATGATAAAATTCTTTTTGAACAAATGCTAAAAACTGCTTCATAATTATTCGCTCCTCTTACTCCTTACTGCCATGTATAGGAATACATCATTCATTGTTTTCTTGTTGTATTTTTTCATTAATGCTGATGGTGTATCCAGGTCACGCATCTCGCCATCTACCATAATACTTACCCGATGACAATATTCTGCTTCTTCGAGATAATGCGTTGTAACGAAAACAGTAATCCCACGGCTGGATGCTTCATAAATAAGGCCCCAAAACTGACGCCTTGTTATCGGATCGACCCCACTTGTAGGTTCGTCTAAAAACACGATACTTGGATCGTGAATTACGGCAATAGAAAATGCCAGTTTTTGTTTAAATCCCAAAGGCAAGTCTGACACAAACCTGTCTGCAAAATTTTCCAGTTTTAACTCTTTTATCAGTTCTTCTCCCCTGTGTTTGATCTGCTTAGAGCTCAATCCATAAATGCCTGCATAAAACCTGATATTTTCCCGAATGGTCATGTCCTGGTATAAAGAAAAATGCTGGCTCATATAACCAATATTCTTCTTAATCATATTGGGTGCTTTATAAATATCAAAACCTGCGATGGTCGCTTCACCGGAAGTGGGCATAGAAAGACCGCATAACATTTTAATAGCAGTAGTTTTACCCGCCCCATTTGCACCCAAAAAACCGAATATTTCACCTTTTTTTACCTCAAATGAAATTTCATCAACGGCTGTAAAATTTCCAAATCTTTTTGTAAGATCCTTTGCGATGATCGAATAATCCGAATTGGTCTTATTTAACATCTTCAAATAAATTTTCGCGAACCATTAGGTCCATAAAACAATCTTCAATAACCGGACGACCTATTGATACTTCCACATGCTTTACTCCCTGATTTTTTAATTGATCCTCAAGCCATTTAACATCGATTTCCTTAGGAGAATACAAATGGATTTCCTGCCCAAATGAAAAGGATTGTTCGAAACCATCCATTTTTGATAATGCAATTAATGCTGGATAAATTTCTTCAGTTTTGATGTTGAATAATATTTTGTCAAAGTTGTTTACAATGCCCTTAGGTGTTTCAATCACCAAGATGTCTCCTTTTTGGATTAAAGCTACCCTATCACACAATTCAGCCTCATCCATATATGGTGTAGAAACTAATATTGTGACTCCCTTTTGTTTCAAACTTTTCAACATATCCCAAAATTCCTTCCTCGAAACAGCATCAACTCCAAAAGTAGGTTCATCAAGAACCAAAACCATCGGTTTGTGAATTAATGCACAGCTGAGCGCCAGCTTTTGTTTCATACCTCCGCTTAATGCGCCAGCTTTTCTGCTTTCAAAGGGTTCAAGTTGCTCATAAATATCTTTAATTAGGTCGTAGTTTTCTTCAATAGTTGTATTAAAAATGGTAGCAAAAAACTTAAGATTTTCCCTGACACTTAAATCCTGATAAAGTGAGAATCTACCTGGCATATAACCTACATTTCGCCTCACGTATTTATAATCTTGAACTACATCAATCCCATCAAAAAAAACTTTTCCGCTATCAGGCAACAAAACGGTAGTAAGTATTCTGAACAAGGTACTCTTGCCCGCACCATCAGGACCAATCAATCCAAATAACTCACCTTCATCTACTGTAAATGAAATGTCTTTTACAGCAAGTTCGCTATCGTAGGATTTATTGATATGTTCAAAACGTACCATTATTCAGCCATTGTTAACCACAATTCACCCGGCATGCCGATCTTTATGCGTCCATCATTTTTTACCCTGACTTTAATGGCATACACTAAATCAACCCTTTCTTGCTTTGTCTGGATAGTTTTTGGGGTAAATTCTGCTTCTGATGAAATCCAGACCACCTTCCCCTGATAATCGATCATTTCTCCAGCAGCACCATCAATTTTAACAGTAAATGTCTCCCCTATTTTTACGGAAGAAAGTTGAGAACCTGAAATATAGGCCCTAAGATCCATCTCTCCGATGTTAGCAATTTTGTACAATGGTTTGCCAGGAGCAGTAAATTCATGTGCTTCGGTCAATTTGGTTAGTACAATTCCATCAATAGGATTAACAATCCTGCTTTTCCTTATCTTTTCTTCAAGTTGCAGCACTTTGGCATCGATCCCTTCCAACTGAGCAATGATAGCTGCATATTGAGATCTCGCACTTCTTATCTGGCTATTGACCACATCGATTTGCCCTTCAATATTATCTAATTGTTGTGTTGTAGCAGCGCCGGCTTTTACAAGATTATTAATTCTTTTCTGTTCCCTTTCGTGGTTTGCCAGTTGATCTTTTAGAACTTCGATCTGGGTGTTAATACTTTCTGTTTTACTTGCAGTTACTTTGCGATTGGCCAAAAGCTCAGGTTTAAGCAGCTGAAGGTCGGTTGTGTCAATATATCCAACCATTTGACCGGCTTGATAAGTAGAGCCTTCTTCAATATTAAACTGTATAATTTCACCAGCCATCAATGACGAAACGACAGTTTCATTTACTTCAAAATTTCCGTAAGCATCCGCTAAATTATCGTTACGGTTGCATGAAACCGAAATGATCATGATTGCTGTGAACGCTGTTAACATTATTGTTTTCATAATTTACTTTCCTTGTATTGTTAAATAATTGAGTTCGGCTAAAATCAATTTCAGCTTATGTATTTTTTGATTTAATTTTGCTTCTTCTTCAAGGTTTAATTCAGTGAGGAAATCGGTTGAGGTAATGGTGCCATTTTCAAGTTCTGAAGCTTTTATTTCGGTTATCTCTGACCTTAACGCTATCATTTGGTCATCGCTTGCCAATAAATCCTGCATTTTAGTAATTTCTTGCCGCTGGGTTTTAAGTTCTGAAACGAATTGAATTCTCATGCGGTCTTGCTCACTCAATGTTATATTTTGATTCAAAGACAATAATCGTTTTTCGTTTTTCACTTTTCCATAATCGATGATATTCCATTGTAACTTTAAGCCTATCAATGCCATAGGTGCAACCTCATCTTTAAAGATATTATACCCAGGATATCCTGCGCCAATATTACCAAAGGCATTTATTCTAACATTTCGACTGGTTCCAATCATCTTTTTCTGAAGTTCGAAATTTCCAATTTGCATGTTTAATAACCTTATTTCAGGGCGGTTTTCCACATTATAATCAAAATTGATCACTGGTTTTGGTATAAGCAATTCATATGAATCTGGGATCTCTTTGCCAGTTAATTCACTTAAGGATAAAAAAAGTGATTTTCGGTCATGATCTGCTTCTATGATTTGTTGGTCTATCTTTAGTATTTCAGCTTCAAGAGATTTTATAGAAACCGGTGTAATTGAACCAAATTCGCTGGCTGATTGAATCACTTTTAAACGCTCGGCAACTATTTTTCGTTTTGAGTTTAACAGTTCAATATTATCGGATATTAGTAGAATAGACATATATATTCCGGTAACCTTTGATTTCACTTTTATTTTTTCCGTTTCTATCTTTTGTTCTAAAATCGAATATTTAGATTGCTCCAACTTCCTTTGATGTGCAGTAACGCTACCTTCATAAATGGCCTGGTTAAAATTAACCAACACGCGATTAAAATTTAGTGGTACAACAGGGGATTCAAATCCGGGGATATTTTCCGGTAATGCGAGTTCAATGTTCTCGTTCTGATAAGTTGCATTTGCATCCAGCGCAAACTTAGGGTACCAGTTTTTAAGGGCATTCTTATCAGCCAGTTCGGCAGATTCCTGATAAGCTATCGCCTGTCTCTCATAATCGAAGTTCTCGTACGCCCAACTTATACATGAATCGATTGATATTCGGTTTTGAGACATTCCCAAAAAGGGTATGAACAAGAGCATTATTAATAGAAGTGTTAAGTTCTTCATGATACATTTTTTGGATTTAGAAAAACAGCATTTTTTACGAATCTGACAACTTCTACAGGACGTTCTTCCATATAGATTTCATATTTTTTTGTGTCACCATCAAGCGCAAAACCAGTTATGATTGGTTTAGCAACAACTGGAAAAATACACATCGATAAAATGTTGGTTAACAGATGTACTGGATGGATTGGCCTGATTACTTTATCTTTTACCGCCTTGTCGACGAGTTGAAACAATTTCTGTTTATCGAAATTACTGTTACGCATTTGTTCAAGAATTCTTTCCGGTTTTCGGTTTAATTCATGAATGACAAAATGTGGAATAAACGGCTTACTTTTTAAGAGTTTTATATAACTGGTGATGAATCCCTCTATGAATTGTTCAAAATCCAACTCCTCAGAAATTGCCTGTTCAAAAATTTCAAATACATCTTTAAAAACGATTGAAAATACTTTCTCGAAGAGTTTGTTTTTTGTTCTGAAATAATAATGCAGTAAGGCTTTATTTATGCCAGCCTCATCAGCAATCTCCTGCATTCTCGCACCATCCATCCCTTTTTGAATAAAAACGGATTTTGCGGCATCTACAATTTTGTCCTCAGTATTTTGTGACTTAGCCATTTGATTTAACTATTTGGTTAAAGCGAATGGTCAAAAATAAACATATTTAATCGAATGTCAAGTAATTTTGTAAAAATACTATTCAAGTGTATATTTGCCACCCTAAAACTTAATGGAAATGAAAAAAACAATTTTTCAAATTTTTACTATTGTAATTATTGCTATTATCATTGTTTCATGCGGACAGAGCGTCGAGCGTAAACTTAAGGGTACATGGAAGGTGGCAGATGTAAAAACTGATTTTGACGAAAGCCAGGTAACGCCACAAATGTTACAACAGGTTGTTGAAATGCAGAAACAAACTTATTTCAGGATCTTGAATGATTCAACCATGGTGGTTGTTTCGAATAAAAATACCTATGAAGCCAATTGGACCATTGATGAAGAGACCAATACAATTATGTATTTTTTCGAAGGAAACAATACCCGGGGAAATGAGTTAGGGAAATTTGAAGAAGGACAAATTGTAAGCAAGTCGAAAACAGCGCTAGGCTCAATGACTATTTATTACGAAAAAGAAAAGAAAAAATAACAAGTTCTTTGCATGTTATATATCTGGAATACCCGAATAATATAATCACAAATTTTCCAAATAGGTCAAAATCTCCTCTGCCTCATCATCAAATGATTTTGTAGTTGGCATAAGCCTGTTTGCGCGATCGTACCAATAATTGGCATTCCATGAATCTCCTTCCTTACGGTGAAGATATGCATGAATCCAGTTTGCTTCGGGTGTATCCCAATGCGCAACGATACGATGAGCAGCTTCCCAATCATCAATACCATCTAATTCCATTGCTTCTTTTAATGTTTCATTATTCATTGGTAGTCATGTCGGTGCTACCAAATTTAGAAAAAATATTCATCAAAAAGTGAATAGCCGGAATTTTAACATTTCCGGCTATTCTTCGCTCACGTAATCAAGCGGTTACAGGTATTTCTTGCAACCTGTTTAGGCTCTCTTTTATTTGTTCTTCAGTAACTGAATAATCAGTTAGTGCCCCTTTTAAAAACTGATCATATGAAGCCATATCAACAAGGCCATGACCCGATAAATTAAAGACTATGGTTTTTTGTTTGCCTTCTTCACGGGCGAGTTTGGACTCCCTTACTACCTGAGCAATCGCATGAGTTGTTTCAGGAGCTGGAATGATGCCTTCAGTTCTGGCAAAAGCAACACCTGCTTCAAAACATTCATTTTGATGAGCAGCATGCGCTTCAATGAGATTGTCTTTTAAAAGCTGGCTGATAATTGGCCCGGCACCATGATAACGCAAACCACCAGCATGAATTTGTGGCGGTATAAACTCATGACCCAGCGTATACATAGGAATTAATGGTGTCATCCCAACAGTATCACCAAAATCATATCTAAATTCACCCCTGGTTAATTTAGGGCAAGATTCGGGTTCAACGGCAACAATGCGTGTTTTTTGCTTGTTTACAAGATTTTCACGAATGAATGGAAATGCTATACCAGCAAAGTTTGACCCTCCACCAAAACAGCCAATAACCACATCCGGGTAATCATCTGTTTTATTGAATTGCCTGATCGTTTCTTCACCAATAATGGTTTGGTGCAATAACACATGGTTTAAGACGCTTCCAAGCGAGTATTTAGTTTTTTCTTCCTTAACTGCCAGCTCAATAGCTTCTGAAATTGCAATTCCAAGGCTACCAGGCGAGTCAGGATCCTGACTTAATATTTTACGGCCAGCATCAGTCAGTTCACTGGGAGAGGCAACTACATTGGCTCCCCAGGTATTCATCATAAACTGTCGATATGGTTTCTGATTAAAACTAACCTTGACCATAAATACCCTTAAATCAATTCCAAAAATCTCAGTCGCAAAAGCAAGTGCGCTCCCCCACTGTCCGGCACCTGTTTCGGTTGTCATACGTTTTACACCTTCCTTATAATTATAATAGGCTTGTGGTACAGCCGTATTGGGTTTATGCGAACCGGCCGGACTCACACTTTCATTTTTAAAATAAATCTTGACCGGTGCATCCAATAGTTTTTCGAAACGTGTAGCACGAACAAGTGGAGTAGGTCTCCAAATTTTATAAATATCCTGTACTTCTTCAGGTATATCAATATATCGTTCTCTCGACACTTCCTGCTCAATCAGTGCCATTGGAAACAAGGGCGCAAGGTCATCGGGCCCAATGGGCTCGCCTGTCCCGGGATGAAGAGGAGGTAACATTGCATTTGGCATATCAGCCTGAATATTATACCATTGTGTTGGCATTTCATGTTCTTGTAGAACAATTTTTTTCATTTTAGTCATCGTTTTTATAAATGTTTAATTCAACAAAAAAGGCGTGTCGTAACCGACACGCCTTAAGCTATTTATTTTTATATACTCAATAATGGTTACGTCACATAGATATTAATCCTGTGCCAGCGCCAATTGTTGAATATGTTATTTACTTGTTTCATTTATTATAATGATGCAAATTTATAAATTTGAGCATACAGAATTCAAAAAGTTCAAATTTTAACATTAAATACTAAATTCTTAAGTATTTTAATACTTGATTATCAGGTTGTTCCAAATTCTTTGTGTTGACTTTTAAGAAACTTAGCAACTTCTTTATTGTCTTTTTCCTTCTCAAATTCGACCATTAAATGACCACTGATTAAAATTTTAGGACTAATGGAAAGCTTAAAGATTTCTCCATAAACTTCTTTCTTAATTTCCTGAGAATAGTTCTTATTAGTTCTTAAGTTTTTTCGGTATGTTATCCAATTCGACAAATAAATAAACGGATAAATGAATGGAAGTAAAAACAGGGAGGTAGTCTTTACTTTGGTAAAATGAAATTTTTTCAGTCGAAATCCAGCTAATTTCGAAAGAACCCTTAGTTTTTGAATCCCAATAAGGAAAATGTGCCCATAATATATTTCATCAGTGATATCCTGGTCTGACATCCAAATGCTATCCAATTCATTGGGGGGCATGATCGAATTAAACCGTTCACTTTCTGAAAGTAAATAACTGATTTTTGATCGAATACTTGAGTAGTTGGGTGTTGTTATGATTAATGTTCCATTTATTTTCAATAAGCGATTAAACTCTTTTAGTGCACTTAACTGGTCTGTAAAATGTTCGATTCCCTCCTGGCATATTACTGCATCAGCAAATTGATCATCAAGGGGAATTCCATTTTTAATGTTTGCTCGCTTGCATGTTATGCCCTTCACATTGAAATACTCAGGAAACAAATCGAATGGAAAAGGTTGGGCACCTATCTCTTTTATTAATCGGGTTGTTACGCCATTTCCAGCCGGAAAATCAACTATTTTTTTTCCTTTGAGCCGATCCTTATTTGCCAATAAATATCTTTTGACATAATATTTTATACTGCTGTGATTACTCTCGTAATTCATGTCATGGTAATTGGTATTGCAATAATAAGGAAGTTAAGAGTTAAACTGCACTGAATATAACATGGCCTCCAACTGACGCAATAAATTCCGTTTGTTTTTATTGGGTTGATAAACATAACCCATCAAGGTAACAATATGATCGGTGTTAGGGTCAATAAATGTGTAGCTTAAAAAAGGACCACTCATAAAATCACCTTCAACTTTCCAAAGGCCCCGCACTTCTACAGTATAACCTGTAATGAAGTCAGTTATTATTGCTGAAACCGGGGGAACAAATTCATCATCAGTTGACATAAAACTTCCTTCGATAGCCCCTGGGACAAATTGTTCCTGAAAACGGTTTGTTCTTGCTATAATGCTGGCCAATGAAAATTGTGCAGTATCTTGGTAAGGCTCTGAAAAAATGATAATCCCCTGGCTGAATGCCTCCGTTTCTTTCCTCATCCACATAAAGTCCGTCTCTGTTTTGGCAACATAAAACTCCCGTGGAATGGTTAAGTTCAATCCAAATTGTTTAGTGATTTTACTGGTAACTTTATTTGGCGATGTTGAATTAAAAACTGTTAATATCCTTTCCCTTTCAGCCTGGTCGTATTTAAGCCTGAATGTTTCCGCATTTTGTTCGAATACCGTTTTGAATTCCTTCACAGATGGTGCGGTGATCTTAATAAGTTTTTGGGGTTTCGACCAGAAATCTTCCCTGAGTTCTATTTTGGGTTGTTGTGCGGTTTTATCGATGTCAACAATAAGAATATTTCTATGCTTTTTGAACAGATCATTAAAGCTGTTTTTTTGGATGTGTGCCAGATCATAAATGGGTTCTTCCTGGTTTAATCCATATTGTGAACGACCCAGGTATTCTTTAATGACTTGACCAATCGTATTTTCCCATTGTTGTTCATTTTCGACAACTACAAGTATTTCGGATGTATTCCCAATTGATCTGACCTTATCTGACCTGTCCCTGTTTTGCTCACAAGATGTAAAAATAATGAGGGTGATAAAAATAAATGATATAATAATTGTATAATTCCATTTCTTCATAACCATATAATTAATGAAGGATTTCGATTAGCATAAACGTGAAATTTGGGTAAAAATTGCTGATTAGCTCACAACAGCTATTTTGATCTTTTGCCCGATAGTTAGCCGGTTATTATTTTTTAGGTTATTCAATCGTTTTATCTGGTCAACTGTAACACCATCATATTCTTTGGCAATATCCCAAAGCGTATCACCTTTCCGTACAATATGGTAAAGGTATTTACCTTCTTTTACTGAACTGTCACTTTTTTCATCAGGCTTATATACAATCAGTTTTTGATTAGGCTGGATAGTTGAATTCCTCAGATTGTTCCATTCTTTCAGGTCAGTAACAGTGCATTTATATTTATTCGCAATCAAGCCAAGGTTTTCACCCGACTTCACTGTGTGTGTTGATTGGGTTGAAGATCGCATGACGGGTGTACTTGATTTTTGATAAAACTCAGAACTTCCAGCCCCATATACAACCAATTTCTGTCCTGGGTAAATGGTATTGCTGCGGAGGTTGTTCCAGCGCTTTATCTGGTTAACATACACATGGTATCGTTTTGCTATCAGCCCTAAATTTTCACCACTTCTAACTATATGAATATTCCTGTTTTTGGCTATCTTAACTGATTCGAGCAATTTATCCCTTTCAATACCTCCCCTGGTTTTATATGCATACAGAGATTGTTCATTATTCAAGTAATCAGCCACATACTGACGGGGTATTCGCAAAACATACTTTTTTCCATTTGAAGGAATAATCCCCTTTTTAAATTGTGGATTCAAAAATTCCAGTTCATCAATTGGGATGCCTATCATTTCATTCAGTTGATCAAAATGCAATACCTGACTAACAGTTACTGTATCAATATCATAATAAAACATTCCTGGACGCATTGGGTAAATGTTGTGCTCTTTGTAATAATTCATTACATAATTTACAGCAATAAATGCGGGAACATAGCCTCTGGTTTCTCGCGGTAAAAACGGCCAAACCGCCCAGTAATTTTTTGTTCCTCCTGCCCTGCGTAATGCCCTGTTTACATTTCCAGCTCCTGAATTGTAGGCTGCCAAAGCCAACGACCAGTCTTCGTAAATATTATATAAGTCCAACAGATGTTCGCAGGCTGCAATTGTAGATTTGTGAGGGTCAAAACGGTCATCAACAAGTGAAGAGACTTTTAAACCATATACTTTACCCGTACCATACATAAACTGCCAGAGGCCTTTTGCTCCAGCCTTTGATCCTGCTGAGGGGTTTAACGCTGATTCCACAATTGCAAGATATTTAATTTCAAGTGGAATGTTGTACTTGTCCAATTCTTCTTCAAACATGGGAAAATAAATCTCTGCCAGACCAAGCATCCGGGCTGTAAGATCTCTTTTTTTAATGGCATAAAGGTTAATGAAGCTTTTAACCTCTTTGTTATAAGTTAACTCAATTGGTGTTTGAACATTTAGTTCTTCTATTCGCTTTTCATATATTGAATCAGGATAGGTTGGCACCTCACCTGGTTTAAACTGATTTGCCATCATGCCAGTTGTATCCAGTTGAAAATATCGTTTTTGGTAAAACTTTACATAAAGTGCACTATCCAAAGTTCTAACAATGTGTGAATCAGAAATGAAAAAAGTGGTGTCGCCATTTGCAAGGATAATGGTTGGCTGATCGGATTTAATGACTACCGATTCCTTTGATTCTTCAAATTGGATATAGGCTGTGTCTGCAGTTTGGGCATAAGTGAGGTTGAAAAACAAGAAAATAAATATGGTAGAAATTATTGGGAATGAAATATGATTCTTCATGTAATAGATTTTTGAACTTTTGATGAAAGAAAACAAGGCGTTACAAGCTTTTATTTATTCAAACTGTAATATGAAAATTTGTTTCCAGATCACCATTTAAAACGCAGCAAAAATATATATATTTTGAAGGATTCTAATCTTTCGTTGTACAATAGTAATGAACAGCAAAAGGTTAATGGAATAAACTAATCTACAAGGTTAAGTTTAAAACTTAAATCAACTATTAAAACTAGTTAATCACTGACCCCACCGGTCTTCGACCACCTCCCCTTAATCAGGGGAGAAATAACACAACTTCCTGTTTCAAGCGTCAGCGTTTGAAGCGGTTACTTTGCAGTTTTATTTCACATACAATCTTTTCCCTTCCGAATGTGCTGAAAATTCAGGTGCATAATAGGATTGAATGGTTGAAATACCATTTGAAAACTCACCTTTCTGGGTAACCATCAAAGGGTATTCAAGCACATAAGTTCCTTTGTTCAGGTATTGAATGAAAAACTCAGTCGATACATCAGTGACGTTTTTGTAAAAACCTAAACCTCCTTTGTAACTGTAACCTGAAAGTTGTTCCATTGGTTCCAGTGCAGAGGCACGCATATCTTTCAAATGAATATATTCCAGGGTGCGATCAGTGCTAATAACCAGCCTGACAATTACTTTATCACCTGTTTTCAATAGCTGACCATCTTCCATCGGTCTTATTACCGGACCCTTATCGGTCAACTCTTCAACAAACATGATTTTTTCAATACTCAATGGTGAATCGTGTGCTGTAATCCTGTCTAGGTTTTCAAAATACTGCCAGAAAGCAGCACCCCATGCTATCGATTTATTAGGATTGGTAACCTCAATATTTCCCATTTCAGCCTTAATCTCTTCACCTTTCCAGGATGTTTTAAAATAACCCGTACCGGCCTCTACTTTCATACCCTCAATTTGTCTTGGAATGATGGTATTGCTTCCAACATTCACTTCGACCAACTTATCCTCACTTAATAAATCCTGGCCGGTCAACAATAAAGCATAAACTGCATCAGCAGTAGCACCCGTCGTTTTCCAATTTGTGGTTTGCTTTTGTTTGAGCAGCCATACCTTCATTTGCTCAACCGAATTCGGATCGTTAAGTATTTGTTCAAATGCCTGGATCAGCATTGCCTGGGTTTCAACCGGTGCTTCATACCAATGCCAGCTTATTTCCTGTCTCCAATACATACCCATTTCATCATTGTGCAATGCTCTTTCTTTCAGCGAGCGCATGATGCCTTCCGCCTCATTCCTGTTGTCAAAACGGAACATGGTTAACGCGATCATGCCTTGTAGATAGTTACTTTTTTTCAGCCAGAATTTTTTCGCCTGACCAAAATAATAATCAAAAGCCAGCTTTGAGGTTGTAGGAATTGGGAATTCGTCAGCCAGCAATGATCGGGCATAAAGATATTCGATTTGTGAAGAGCCCAATTGGTTGTTGCTCATGCCTTTTGGATTGTTCTTCTTCAGTTTATTATAATCCTCAACAATACGCTCATCAATATATTTAACAGCTCTTCGCATCATGTTATTCAGGTCACGGTCTTCCGACAAATTCAAAACTTGTTTAGAAAGCAGTTTTCCAATACCAAGTATAATTTGCTGGGTTGTATGTCTGTCTTCACGCATACCTTTGAACCAGGGCCAAGCACCATTCGGCAGTTGTGTAGCGGCTATTTTTGCCAGTGCATTGTTTTTTTCATTGGCAATCCGGTTCATATCGAATAAAATGCCAATTCGACGCTTTTGTTCCGATTCATTTTCTGCTTCTAAAACCCATGGAGTAGCGTTCAGAACTACATTCTTCAGTTCCTCATTCTTTTGAAGGTTCGAATAAAATGCATCGGGAGTGATATTCCTCCAGCTTTCAAAAACAGATTTGATCTTTGGGTTACTATTAATGATAAATGATGACAATGCGTTTGCATAATATCGATGGAAAAGGTTACTTGCATTTTCCATTTTCGGCTCATTTAAGTAGGGTAATGCCTTTACAGCATACCATGCAGGGTTTGAAGTAAATTCGACCGTATAACGATAATTTTTGCTTGTCGAAACGGCCATGATCATATCGCTGATCGCCAGCTTCTCAAACGAGAAATGCTTTGTTTCGCCACCTTTGATGGGCATTGGAATGGTTTCAGTAACCAGCATTCTATTCGATAATACAGGAATCATCCGCTCTTCACTATCAGAAAAATTATTTGATTTTGCACTGATCCGATATGCCAGCATATCCAGATCAGAGGGTATTACAATTTCCCAACTAACCAAAGCACTTTGTTTTGCTTTAATTTTTGGGCGCAGATTCTCATTCTTCTTTTTGAATATGGAAACATTCTTTCCGCTAATCGGATCAAAAAATTCAATGGCAACTTCAGGAGCGATTTCTTCTTCGGTATAATTCACCACTTTAGCACTAAACATTAGCTGATCACCATGTCTTACGAATCGAGGTAAGTTGGGTATGACCATCAGTTCTTTCCTGGCTTTGATTTTTTCTTCAAATGTTCCCACCTTCAAATCTTTTGATTGTGCCAGCATCATGATTTTCCACTCTGTTAACGCATCAGGCGTTGTAAAGCTGAAAACAACATTGCCCAGACTGTCAGTTTTTAATTGTGGATAGAAGAAAGCTGTTTCATTAAAATTTGTTCTTGGTGGACTCGATACTTCTTGTTTTTCTTCGGCCTTTTCAACCTTATTAAGATCTGGTTCTGATGATTCTTCCATTTCAACATCATTCTCCACAACTTCCAACATATCCATTCCTCCATCAGCCGAAGCTGATTTTTGCATCATAATATCAGTTCGCATCAGGTGTCCGGATGAATAATGCTGGTAACCAAACCAATTAATTTCAGGATAGTTAAGCTGCTTGACATTAATAGGATGCGGCCTTTGTGGATTTAAATCAAAAGCCCACCCTGCATTAAAATAACCACTAGTCCATTTCGAATCATTTCGCTTTGATTGATATAAACCTAAATCCCAGGCATTTGCCCTGAACTGATCAAGCGAAGCATCATACATCCCTGTCAGTAATTCAGCAGCTACTTTCTCTCCTTCAGGTCCTGAAATCTTAACTCGCCATTCTTCTTTGGCACCTGGGGTGAGGAAATCCCTGTGGGTTTCAAGACTGATGTCAAGTTTTTTATTTGTAAAAGGTACCTCAACCTGAAACGATTGAGCATATTGACGGTTAAACTTTATCATGTTAACATTAACAATGAAGTTACCACGGTAATTTTCTTTGACAGGAATGTCAATAAATTTTTGTCCGTCACTTATCGTAAGCCAATTGCTCACAATTACATCTGGCCCATTAACAATTTCGTAGAAGATTCTGGTTTTTTTTGCAGCACTGCCTAATGCAAGTTGTACTGTTTCGCCTGGTTCTGCCTTTTGTTTAGTTATGTGGATCCAATCGACGGATTTGCCAGGAATTTTTTTAGACAGTAAAGAATACACTGTGAAAAATCTTTGTGCTTTGACTGTATCTCCTGAAAGGGTTATAGCTTTAGCAACAAGCTTGTAATCTCCAATTTCAGCATTTTTTAAAATTCCAGCTAAAATTGTTGTTTTACCATCTATTTCTGCTTTGCCGGATGAAATGATGTTCTTTGACCATGATTCTTTCTGATCCTCATTTTTATATGATAATCGGGGGAATTTAGCAGTATAATCATCCTCACTGATGATATAGGTATCTGGTTTTGGCCAATACCTTTTAACAAAGATTTTATCAGGTGAATCTAGTTGATAGAGTTCATATTTAACACTGGTATTGATAGAAGTTCCTGAAGCATTCTTCGCATGTATTGAAATACCATTGGATTTTTCCTTTTGTATTTTATCTTCGGTTTCAATGCTTAACATCATGGCATCCTTTCCAACGGAAATAAATGTAGAAGCAGATTGTACTTCACCAGTAATATCAGTTACGTCAGCATAAACAGTAAACTGGCTTGGAAAATCTTTCCAATTAAAAGTATTACTACCTGGTATGGCTACGAATGTAATATAGAACATTCCTTCTTCATTTGTAACTACATGCCCATTTGCAATTTCCTTAGGTTGTGCGTATGGAAATGGCCGGTAAAAACCACTACCATAGTAATAAGGCGTAATCATTTGAGAACGAACCACCCGGAATTTTACATCAGCATTCATTACACTACTGCCGGTGTAATTTTCGGCCACACCGGTAACAGTAATTTCATCTCCTGATTTATATTCTCCCTTTATCGTATCGAATAATACCCGGAAAGTAGGACGCTTGTATTCTTCAACCAGAATATTAACAGAACCATGCTGTGTTTTAATCGTCATCTGACCATTAAGGCCTCCTTTTGGAATGACAAATGCTCCCTGAAATGAACCAAACTCATTAGTGGATAATTCCAAAGTGCTGATCTCTTTTCTGTTTACATTTCTGAATTGTACAGATGTTGTAAATCCTGTTTTTATGTAGACCTCATTCCTGTCCTTGTCAACCACAATGCCCTTAAAATAAACGGTCTGTCCTGGACGGTAAATGGCCCTGTCAGTAAATAAATAGGTTTTGGTTTTTAATTTCGAATCATCAGATTTATAATAGACATAAAAATCATTTTCAGAAAACAGTCTTTCACAATCCTTTTCCATCATAAAGCTGATAGAAGCGTTTTTTATTTTACCCCCGAAATCAAGTTTTACAAAACCTGATTTATCGGTAACAAAATCACCCACATGTAAATACTCATTGTTCCTGATTTTTGAATTATAATGCTTTTCATAAGCTGATACATTTACACCTTCTAAAGCATTTCCACTTTCACGATCCAGCACAAATAGCTCAATGCTTCCATCAGCTGAGTTAATCTTACTGATGTAGCTTAATTTGGTCACCCAAAGTGGACGATAAATTAAGTTCTCATTTTCAAACGAATCATCCTTAGATGCAAAAAGCATATAATAGCCTGATTCAAGCATAGGAACAATGGCCTCGGTTGTATGTTTTTGATGATCGCCAGCATCTGGTAATTTCTGAAACCATTTCAATACAGTTGCATTGTTTAAATACTTTTTGATCTTATTGACCTGTCTTCTCTTTTATTTTCCAGCAATTCATTAGGATCAAGCTTAACTATCTTAAAATAAAGTTTATCCAGGTTTCGATAGGATAAATACGCTAGTGATACCTGTTCAGGATATACCGCATTTTCGATTTGGAAATCAAACTCAACTTTATTGATTTCTGTTATAAGATTCTTACATGAGCCAATATCTTTTGAATCTGGAAAAGCATCGATGGCCTCTTTACAGATCAGTTCTGCTTGGTTCAACGCTAACCTGTTCTCCTCTGATTTAGTTGCATCAAATTGATGTCCTCTTTCAATATACTTTCGGGCAAGGGTTGCAGAAAGTTTAACGAATACAGGATTTGAACTGTATTTTTTCCTCAATTGCTCAATAGTTTGAATATAGATTTCTGTTGTCTCATCAGAAGTTTCAATATTGTTCATTACATATTGCAGCCTTTTTAAATCAAGGTCAACAAGGGCTTCCACATTTTCAGATTGAATGTGGAAATCTAACAGTCGTTGATAAAGTTTGAGTACAACAAAGGTCGCTGAAGTTGAATCAATATTTGTAATTTTCAACTGAACAAACACTTCAGCAGAGGATAACAATTGGTCACTTTCCATTAATTTAAGACTTCCAATATCAGCAAGTCCGGCATCAGAAGTAGCAAAATAATTTAATGCACGGTTTCCCAACAAATCATATAACGAAGGCCAAATTGTGAGACCTGATTGATCTTCAATATTCAAAATTGCATCGAAATCTTCAAGCTTAATTTTTGTAAGTTGATCATGGTTTAGAACAGACTCAAGATAATGGTTGCGGATTTTTTTATTGATCATCACAGCATCCCATGTGCTGATGTCTTTTTGTTCGAAATCAATAACAACACCCCTGTCATTGATCTGCCAGCGGTTTTGCTGGTAGTACCATTGATAGAGTTCGGCAACTAAAGAATGTAAAATTTGATTCTCTGGTGCTTTTGCAGTTTCCAGTTCTCTCTCAAATGTGTAGATTGCCTTTTCCAGGTGCTCTTCCTCAAATTGGCTTTGCAGGCTGATGCGATATATCAGGCTTTTAATTAACTGTGGTTCGTTTCCATCATTTTTAGCTTCCTTGTATATCTCATCTACAATTTTAAGTGCCGATTGTGGCAGACCTTTTTCGGCATATTGTTCAACTTGTTTCCATTGTACGTTGTAATCTTTATCATCTGCAGGAATTAAAAATCCAGATATCACAATGATGAGTAAACCAATCACAAAGTATAGTGCAATTCTATTCATGAGTATGTTTTTTGGTATGGTGTTAATTCGCAAGCTTAATGCCGTTTTATGTTAAGAGATGTTAATCGTTTATTTATAGTTCTTTTTTTCAGCCAGTTAATGTCTTTTATACGATTTTAATTCTTGTTTAGATAAAGGTTTTATAAAAGGATTTTTCAATCCTTTGAAATCTATCAATTCCATCTTTACTGATCCAACTATTATTTCTGATTCTGCCATGATCGGTATATGGTTTTCATCATCCGTAATCCAAACCGACATTGGGTATTTGTTTGTAAACACTTCGCCAATCGCCAGCATAGGCCAAACTTTTAGACAGGGTAACCAACCCCATTTAGTTTCAATGATTCCCCTGCCTTCATATTTGATCACTGAATTGTAAACCGAATCATCAAGATAGAAATTTAAATGATACAGACTGTCTTCGCCAAAATCTTCAACACTTAATGTGCGCATATAAAACACGGCAGAAACGATGTCATGAACATCATCTGGTACCAACAATTTCTTTCTTATGCTATAGGCCGAATCAAATGCCCGGTCAAAGAAAACGGTATCATTATGAATATAGGTCCCTTCATGGGTATTTCGAATGAAGTGATGAGGGAATAAAGTGTTTCCGGCTACCTTCGATTCAAAGCGATCGACAACTTCATAAAAAATATCAAAAAAATTATTCGTTTCGCCGTTGCCAATAAACTGATAACCAATATTCCCATTTTCATCTACCCACTCATGAATATTCACAATAGCTTTACCAGCAGTAAAGTCGCCTAGTACTGAACTGTAATTTACTTCATATTCAAGTTGTTCGCCTATTTTAAAAGCATTGTTCCCTGGTGGATTCTGTGGAATTAAATCATTTACCATGAGCATACCCAGCATGCAAAACCATATGGATAAACTCTTTTTCATAAATGATTTATAAGACTCAGGAAGAAACAATTAACCAATAACAATGTTGATAATGCGGTTAGGAACAACAATGATTTTACGAACTGTTTTTCCTTCGATCCATTTTTGTGCTTCTTCGGCATCAACAGCTTTTTTCTCTATTTCTTCCTTTGCCATATCTACAGGCAATTCAAGCTTAAACCGCATTTTTCCATTAAACGATACAGGGTAAGCAAACGTATTTTCAGCCAGGTATTTTTCGTCAAAAGGTGGGTTTGGCACAAAGCTAATGCCACCTTCATGCCCTGTTGCTTCCCATAATTCTTCAGCAATATGTGGTGCATAGGGAGCAAGTAAAATCAATAATGGTTCAAGCACTTCTCTTTTGTGGCATTTCAATTCAGAAAGTTCATTAACGCAAATCATGAATGCACTAACTCCTGTGTTGAATGAAAAACGCTCAATATCATTTTGAACCTTTTTAATGGTTTTGTGGATGACTTTCAGCTCTGCCTCTGAAGCAGATTCATCCATGACAATCAGTTCATCATTGTCGTTATAATATAATCGCCATAACTTTTTTAAAAATCTGGAAACACCCTCGATGCCCTTGGTGTCCCAAGGTTTGTGTTGCTCCAGAGGACCCAGGAACATTTCATATAAGCGTAATGTATCTGCGCCGTATTCATGAATGATGTGATCAGGGCTTTCGGTGTTGAGCAATGATTTTGACATTTTCTCCACTTCATGGTCGCAATGATATTTTCCGTCTTCCAGAATAAACTCAGCATTGGCATATTCTGGTCTTGATTTTTTAAAGGCCTCAATATCTAATTCATCATTTTCTACCAAATGGATGTCAACATGTAAAGTCTGTACATCAAAATCCTTTCTTAAACCTTTAGATATAAATTTTCCGCTTTTTTTATCACGGTAAATCAGGTTTGAGCGGCCCTGAATTTTACCCTGGTTGATCAGCTTTTTATAGGGTTCGTCTTTACAAACCATGCCCAGGTCGAATAAAAACTTGTTCCAGAAACGGGAATAGATCAGGTGACCAGTGGCATGCTCATCTCCACCCAGATAAAGATCGATATCCTGCCAGTATTCATTGGCTTCTTTTGAGAAATACTCTTTGTCATTCCATGGATCCATATATCTGAGGTAATAAGCACTTGATCCCGCAAAGCCGGGCATGGTATTGGTCTCAAGCGGATAGCCTTCTTTTGTTTTCCAATCTTTTGCACGAGCCAAAGGTGGTTCTCCGCTTTCCGTGGGTAGATATTTATCTACCGGAGGAAGTTTTAAAGGCAATTCACTTTCATCTAAAGGATAAGGCATTCCATCCTTGTAATAGATTGGGAAAGGTTCACCCCAATAACGTTGACGGCTGAAAATAGCATCGCGCAAACGGAAATTAATTTTTCCATAACCAATACCCATTTTCTCTAATTTATCAATGGTTGCCTTGATGGCTTCAGTAACATTCATTCCATTGATAAACCCCGAATTAATCATGATACCTTCTTTGGAATCATGACTGTCTTCCCAAGTTGACGGGTCCGTTGGCTCTTCCTTTTTTTTACTTACTACCTGGATAATGGGTAAATTGAAATGACGTGCAAAAGCAAAATCACGGCTATCGTGTCCGGGCACAGCCATAATTGCTCCTGTACCATAACCAGATAAAACATAATCAGCAGTCCAGATTGGGATTTCTTCTCCATCTAATGGGTTGATGCCGTAAGCTCCGGTAAATACACCTGTAATGGATTTTACCTCGGTCATACGTTCACGTTCGGAACGATTTTTTGCCCAGATTACATATTGTTCAACTTCATCTTTTTGCTCAGTAGTTGTAATTTGATTGATTAATTCATGCTCTGGTGCAAGAACCATAAAGGTGGCGCCAAAAAGTGTGTCGGGCCGGGTTGTAAAAACCTCTATTTTTTCATCGTGATTTTTAATCGAAAAATCAACGGAGGCTCCTTCACTCCTGCCAATCCAGTTGCGCTGTATTTCTTTAACGTTTTCTGACCAGTCAATTTTTTCTAAGCCGTCAAGTAATCGTTGTGCATAGGCAGTGATCCTTAGCGACCATTGTTTCATCAATTTTTTTTCAACCGGATGCCCTCCTCTTTCTGAGAAACCATCTTTAACCTCATCATTTGCCAAAACAGTTCCCAAATTCGGGCACCAATTAACCATGGTATCAGAAAGATAAGCAAGGCGATAATTCATCAACATCTGTTGCTGATCCACCTCATTCCAACCATTCCAGTCAGATGACGTAAACGGCTCAACTTCATCGCAAGCTGCATTGATTTTGTTATTGCCGTTTTTTTCGAATTCCGAGATTAAAAAGTCAATGCTCTCCGCTTTGTCGTTATCCTTGTTATACCACGAATTGAACAACTGAATAAAGGTCCATTGCGTCCATTTATAATAATGTGGGTCACTGGTACGCACTTCTCTGTCCCAATCATAAGAAAAGCCAATATGATCTAACTGCTGGCGGTATTTATCAATGTTATTATTCGTAGTGATTTCGGGATGAGTTCCGGTTTGTATGGCGTATTGCTCAGCTGGAAGGCCATAGGCATCGTAGCCCATAGGATGCAAAACATTAAAACCCTGATGGCGTTTGTATCGGGCATAAATGTCTGATGCAATATAGCCTAATGGATGGCCAACATGAAGCCCTGCGCCGGAAGGATAAGGAAACATATCCAGCACATAATATTTTGGCTTGTCAGATTTATTAAATGCTTTGAAAGTCTTATTCTCTTTCCAGTATTTTTGCCACTTTTGTTCGATTTTTTTGAAATCGTATCCCATAATTAAATCTCCATTAATAGTACTGATAACCAGCATTGAAAAAACGCTGCGAAATTAATAAAAGATACCTAAGTTTTTTATTGATTAAATGGGAATTGAGAATGTGACAATAGGTTTTTGAATCTCTATTCAACCACTGAATACTTTTTTCGGACAACAAGACGAATTGCTTTTGGCACAATCATAAAATCGAGCGGAGAATGTCCTAATGATTCTCCATCCGTTTCGAGGTATAATTTATATGCCGGTTTTGCCTTGATCGTTACTTTTTTACCTGTGTGCAGACTTACTTCAGGCATATTAACAAAGGTACCGTCATAAAGGTGTTTAATATTGGTGACAATTCTAAGTTTAGTTGTTTTACGAATGACCATGATATCGAAGAGCCCGTCATCAGGAATGGCATTGGGCAGTTGCATCATGCCGCCTCCATTGTATTTACAAATCCCAATGCTCATGCTAAATACTTTTCCTGAGAATACCTTTTTACCATCAGCAGTAATATCCAGGTGAATGCTTTTGTATTGAAACAAACCGGATATGAGGTTAACCAGGTAAGCTACCGCGCCACCTTTACCCTTTTGTTTCATATGGTTGGTTTTCTGAGCTACCAATGCATCATATCCCATTCCCGCGATATTGATGAAATAACGCATCTCCTTATCTTCTGAAAAACGGTAATCAACTTCACCCACATCCTGCAAAAATGTGTGCCCTTTTTGAAGCATTTTAATTTGCTTTTTATAGGATTCCGGCATTTCATACATTCGGCCCCAATCATTGCCAGTTCCAACTGTAATTAAACCTAAAGTAATCTCCCTTGTTTTAAACCGTTTCTGCTTAAAAACTCCATTAACAGTTTCGTTAAGCGTTCCATCACCTCCAACAACCAGGATTTTTTGATAGCCCTCTTCTTCTACATAGTGTTTTACCATTTCAATCGCATGAAACTGGCGTTCCGTAAAAAGTAGTTTCATATCAAAGTCAACCTCCTCTAATAATCTCTTAATCTTTGGCCAATCCTTTTGACATTTGTTGCTGCCGGCATGTGGATTAACAATCACTAACCATTGTTTATTTTTTACTTTTTTCTCAGGCATTATCTATAATTAAATCTAAAACTTCTTGAGGTGAGATTTCGTTGATACATTTGCAATGTAATGATTTTTTACAATCTGTGCATTCCTTCTCCTTAACAATATAGTGTGCATTTGGGCCAATAGGTGCCCACCTGCCGGGATGCATCGGTTTGATTGGTGGATAAATACCTATAGCTAGTTTACTCATTGAAGCTGCTATGTGCAGCGGACCTGTGCTTGCCGCAACCAATCCATCAGCATCGCCAATAAAACCTATCAACTCCTTAAGCGTAAACTTACCGGTGAGATCAGTTATCTTACCTTTATTCTCTTTTAAAAATTCTTCAATTAGCGTCCCTTCGTCCATGGTACCGGTAACGAATATTTTAAATCGGTTATCTGGAAGCAGGTTTATAAGTGTACTATAATTTTGTAATGGCCATTCCCTGGCACTTCCTTTTGATTTTGGATGGAGAATAATATTGAATCTTTTAGGATCCAACTGTGTCTGGAATTTTTCATTATTCCCAGTCTCATTCCGAAATCCATATTGAGTCTCAATTTCTTTCAAAGTTGGAACCTCAATATTTCGAAGAAGTGGTTTAAGCAATTTGAAATTTAATTGGGCCTCGTGTAATGGTGAATTTTTTCGGCTTAATGGAACAAGTTTGTTGCAATATCGGTAATGATAAAGCCTCCCGGTTGATCCAATACGATAGGGTATTTTAGCTTTTGAGCCAGCCCGGGCAATATGATGATTGGGGAAAACATGGATAATCGTATCAGCTTTTTGCCTTTTGAGGAAATCATTTTTTTGCACCTCTCCTTCGTTTTCCACCTCATCCCAGCTAATAAAATTGTCAATATGCTTTGACAGAGACACAACATCTCGTGTGTAATTTCTGCCAAGGAAAATCAATTCGCAATCAGGTAAATTAGCTTTTAACACACCGGCTAAAGGCAAAGTCAAAACAACATCACCAATGCTATCGGTACGACTTATAATGATCCTTTTTGGATTCAACTTTGTTTTGAATTACTGTAAAGTTGTTTCAGCTTTACATATTTAATAAATGTAGCATGAGATGAAATCACGCTAATTATAAAGCCATAATAGCCATCCAGAAAACCAAGTTTGAAAATATAGTCGCGAATAAACTTGAAAATGGGACTAAAAATAATTTTAAATAATGAGCTTCGTTTGCCTTGTTCAAAACTTGCCTTTGCAGCAATTTCAGTAAAAAAGTCAACCTGTTTGATATGATCTGATATTGAATAATAGCTATAATGCAGTATGTCTCCTTTCAGGTGATTTATTTTACTTCCTTTTATCATTTCAAATCGGTCATGTGGGTTCACACCTGTCCATTCTCCCTTCTTACTATCCCACAAGCGGAGTTTTTTATCTGGATACCATCCGGTATGCCTAATCCATTTACCACAATAATTGGTCAACCTGTTCATTGAATACCCATCAGCCTTCCAATCTGACTTCGCTAAAATTATTGATGCTTTCAGCGTTTCATTCAAAGCTTCATCTGCATCTAATGAGAGAACAATAGGGTATTTTGCCTGGGTAATGGCATAGTTTTTTTGTTGAATATGCCCTTCAAAAACATGACTCACAAACCGAATTCCCTTTTGTTTACAAATATTTTTGGTTTCATCCGATGAAAAGGAATCCACAACCACTATATCATCGGCGACATCAACCAACGAATCAAGGCAACGGCCAATATTTTTCTCCTCGTTAAAGGTGATAATAACTACGGATAGTTTGATCATGTATTGTATATTCAGTTCAAAAATAAGAAAAGTTAATTGCCATTGTGCTGAAGCAATAATACAAGATAGAATATTAAATTGCCTCACTCATTAAATTTCAAAATAAATAAGATAAATTTGACATCAGAAAACAAAGCAATTATGAGGCTTTTAATCTTTTCCCTCTTGTTTTTTATTTCCAGTTTGCTTGTTGCCCAAAACCAGGTAAATTTTGGCGAATTGAAATTACCGGTAAGGATGACCCGGACAATTGGTGTTAGCGGAACCTTGGGGTGGAATGGACTAACAGGGTTAGGGGCTACATTACAATATTATATCAGCCCGCATTTTGGTTTGGATGCTGGATTGGGATTGGCTTTATCGGGTTACAAATTTTCCGGACGAGTCAGGTATTTATTTCTTGAAAAGAATTTCTCTCCATTAATTGGTGTTGGATATATTTATTCAACCGGTTTTCCGGGACAGTATACTGATTTTGAAGATGAAGATGGAAGAATTGTAACTGTTGAAGTAATACCTTCATCATTTATTCAAATTGTTGGTGGAATTGAGTTTGTTGTTGATAAAGGATTCTTTATGATGGCCAACCTGGGGTATGCTATTCAAATCAACGACAATGTGAACTATGTTTCGGGGAATCCTTCGGCGTCTTTTGACAGGGCCATGCAAATAATTTATCGTAGTGGTATTGTTTTAGAATTTAGTATCGGGTATATTTTTGGGAACAAAGGAAAGTTTAAAGGAAAGTTTTAGGTTAAGATTTCCAGAAGGCGGGGGATATGACAATTAAAACCGTAAATAACTCGAGACGACCCAGAAGCATCAGGAACGATAAAAACCACTTTGCAACTGGTCCGAAGAAAGCATAATTCTCTACAGGTCCAACCCCACCAATTCCCGGACCAATATTACCCAATGAAGCAATTGTAGCACCAACTGCTGTTTCAAAGTCCATCCCTAACAACGACATTATCACTGTTCCCAAAGCAAACACAATCACATAAATTAAGAAAAATGCCATTACATTAAAAATGATGTCCTGTGAAACTGCTTTGCCATTAAACTTAACCGGAATAATGGCACTTGGATGAATTGCTCTTTTTAGCTCGATCCATGAATTTTTTAAAAGTAAAAAATGTCTCACAATTTTTACCCCACCTCCGGTTGAACCGGCGCTTCCACCAACAAACATCAGGATGAATATTAATATCCAAATGAAAGATGGCCAAAGTAGATAATCAGCAGTTGCGAAACCTGTTGTTGTAAGTATTGAAACTACCGAGAACAAAGCGTCGCGGATAGCTTTTTCAAAACCAGTATCCTGAAAAATAATTAGTCCCAATGTGATTAAAGCGGTAAATACCAGGATAATCCAGAAATAAACCTTGAATTCCTGGTTACTCCACACCTTTTTAAAATTACGATGCATGGCAAGGTAATGCAACGTAAAGTTAGTTCCTGCCAGCACCATAAACAAGATAATGATGTATTGAGTGTATGGAGCAAATCCGGCAACACTATCATTTTTTGTCGAAAATCCGCCAGTCGCCATGGTAGCAAAAGAATGACAAACAGAATCGAAAAAATCCATTTCTCCAACCCAAAGCAAGATGACTTCGGCTAGTGTAAATATTACATAAATCCCCCATAATCTTTTTGCAGTTGCTGTTATACGTGGATGCAATTTATCGGGTGTTATACCGGGCATTTCAGCAACCAATAACTGCATACCTCCAATACCTAAAAAAGGCAATACAGCAACTGTCAGCACAATAATTCCCATTCCACCCATCCAATGGGTCATGGCACGCCAGTAAAGTATGTTTTTGGGTAATGCTTCAATATCAATTAATATGGATGCCCCGGTTGTAGTAAAACCTGAGATGGTTTCAAAATATGCATTTGTAAAAGAAGTTATCGCTCCGCTTAAAAGAAAAGGTAAAGTCCCAAAAAGGGAAATCACTATCCAGCTTAAAGTAACAATCAGGTAACCTTCTCTTTTTCCTATTCCTTTTTTCCTGATATCAGGCCTGATGCTAAACCATAAAATACATCCTATTATCCCAGTTATTCCAGATGATAACAACAAAGGGAAAACTGATTCGCCATAATACAAGGCAAATGGTAAACCGGTAAGCATAAATACCGATTCTATAATCATCAGAAAGCTAAGCACCCTGACAATAATACCTGCATTAATCAGCTTTCTATCTGACATTTAATTAAAAATTGAATGAGCTTTTATTAAACATCCTTTCTACCTTTTGCGTTGCGCCGGGTAAAGCAAAAACAACCACTTTATCATTTTCTTTAATTTGAAAATTGCCAAGTGCAATAAACGAATCTTCGCCTCGTATGATTCCGCCAATAATCGCTCCCTCAGGCATTTTTAGATCCCTGATTAGTTTTTTTGTTACATGTGAACCATTCATGGCAACAATCTCAACAATATCAGAATTAATCCCACTTAAACACTTTAATGAAGCTACTTCGTCTCCCATGGAATACTTTAAAATATGGCTGGCCGCAATCTTTTTTTTGTTGATTATTGTATCGATACCAATGTTTTGGGATATTTCAATATAATCCAGGTTCTCAACCAGTGCTATTGTTTTTTTAACACCGAATTTTTTTGCATGAAGACAAGTGAGGATATTGGTTTCAGCACTATTGGTTACAGCAATAAAAGCATCAACATTTTCAATGCCTTCATCTTTCATAAGGGTAATATCGCGCGCATCACCATTGATGATCAAAGTTTCATCCAGCAAGTCGCTAAGACTCAAACAACGCTCACGATCATATTCTATCAGCTTAATATTCAGGTCATTCTCCATTCTTTTGGCAACTACTTTTCCAACCCTGCCACCACCAACCAGCATAATATTGTTAACTTCCATTTTCTTCTTGCCACCCAATATCAGTAACTCATTCATTGCTTCAGGTTTAGTAATAACATAAACCAAATCATTTGGAAGAAAAACCGTATCTCCATCAGGAATAAAAGTCTCAATGCCCCGGTGAATTGCTACGGCCCTGAAATCGAGGTGATCATGCTCTGAAGCAATATCAGTAAGCGATTTAAGTAGCACAGGAGCCCCTTCTTCTAGCCGGATAAGGAAAACCGAAAGTTTTCCTTCGGACAAATCAAATATTTCAGTTGCCTCAGGTCGGTTCAGAATATTAATCACCTCAAGGCCAGCAATATCTTCTGGTGATATTAAGAAGTCAATCCCAAGTTCTTCGTATATCATTTTATTATCATCACTGATATTTTCTAAAGTATTAACACGGGCAATTGTCGATTTTGCTCCAAGTTTTTTAGCCAGAATAGCTGTAAGAATATTTGTTTGTTCATCATGCAAAACTGATATAACAAGATCCGCTTTATCAACATGTGCTTGCTTCAATACACCAACCGAATTAGATTCTCCAACAATGGTCATCAAATCGGTATGTGCTTCAACCATTTTCAGGAGTTCCTCGTGGGGATCAACAATGGTGATGTCGTGGTTTGAGTCAACCAGGGCCTGGGCAAGGTAAAATCCTACTTCGCCGTCACCGGCGATTATTATATTCATGCTTTATACATTAGACGCGGCAAAATTATAACTTTTACGATTGATTATTAATAAATTAAGACTGATAAAACATCTTTCTTTATTGCAATCGTTTGAAAACAAGGAGTTGGTCATTTTTATCAATCACCTCATATTGTCCAATTGTATCTCCTTTATCCATCTCAGATATACCTAGAGGATCGTGGTAGTATTTAGAGATCATGAGTAAACTAATATCGAAAGTCTCAGCCTTTTTTAGAAAGCCCACTCCTTTTATCGATGGATCTAATTTTTGCAATTCATAATAACATAAATCTCCCTGTATTCTGTTATAGGTTGTAATCTCATTGAAAATAAAGGTCATTGGAGCTACGATATTCATTTTATTGACTTTTTGGTCAGTATATTTTTCCGTTAAAGCCTGATTTTGTTCAGCTTTGAATTTTTCGATAGCCAAGTGAACATTGTAAAAAGTAGAAACAACAACAAATATTATAAAAAGTCCAAATAATAATTTCTGAAATATGAATTGTTTTTTCATTGAATTAACCGGCCATTCTTCATTCTGCTTTTCTTTAAGCGATTTAAAAGTTAGGGTGATAATAATAACCAGATAAGGAATATTCAGTAACAAGTAATGAACTGCTTTATGCATTGCCGCCACTCCTGTAAAAAATGCAACCAACATGGCAAATTGCAAAAGGTTTGAATGTTTCTTGTTGAGGAATTTAAAACCCGTGATTATGGTTAAAAACATAAAAAGACTAAAAAAGATAATCTTAGGATTATGAAAATACCTGATATGTTCTTCGAACAAATTAATAATTGGCTTAAGCCACTTTGGCCCTGTAACAAGACTGTCCAATGAGGGTGAATCGAAAAACTGATGACGCCACAGTTCAAGATCAGCCATGCTGTTGATATCAAAAAAGTATATTGAAAACGCCAGTAGCATAGCAAAGCCAAAACCGAATATCGCCGTATATCGTTTATTCCATAAGATCAAAATGAATGCTGAAGCAACAAGTATCAATCCATTCAGGTGAGTAGCGATCGTTAGTCCGAAAAGGATACCTGATAGGAAAAGTGGCCAGAACTTCCTGTAACCGGCCTGCAAATATTTTTCAAGAAGTATAAAACCCACAAATCCATATGTCATCATCATAATCTCGGGGCGATAAATAAATGAGAATTTGAAGATATAGGGAAAGCTGAAAATTAAAATCAATGAAAACCATAGGTCATTCTTGTTAAATAAACGCTTCCATTTTCGGGTATACAGAATGAAGAATACAATAAAAAAAACAAAATAGAGCAGTGTAACTGATTTAAGTGTGTAAACAGAAAAACCAAATAACTTGATGAACAGCGCGCCATGAAGACTAAATAGTTTATGATGCACAACAAACTTGGTTTCCTGGAGATTAACACCGCGCATTAATTCTGAGTGTGCATACCCATCTTTCGCAAGCCAGTATGCATATTCACCAATCCAGGCATCGTCAATGTCGGGTATACGATCCCAAAGCCCATAAATGTAAATGCTAATTAATACAATAAGAACTGTTATCAGTATCTTGGGTTGAAGATATTTAGAGAGGAGGTTCATGGTGCTGTTTGAAACAAATTGGTTTTTTAAGTTTTCGAACCTACTTAATCTGTTCTAAAAACTTGTTTACAGCTTCCCAATAAAGTTCATAACCAGCATTTTCTTCCCAAAGTGCTTTCGAACCATGAAACCCTTCATCTGCTGGTAAATAAAAATATTTGTTGTTCGTGTTTAGTTTTTCATAAATCGGTCGCCAGTATTGTTCTTCTGATTTGGCGGAGGTTATAAATACCGGGTAATCAATATTTTTTCCATAATCAGAAATTGATTTATCGTCAATTTTAAAATATTCTCCCGGGGAAAAGGCAAGGATACCACTGATTTGTGCTTTATATTTTGAACCAAGAACAAAAACCATAGCTGCTGAATAAGAGCTTCCCCACACTATCACTTTGGATGCTTTCAATTTATTAGTGACATGCAGAAATGCCGCATCAATATCGGGCAATGCATCAGGATACTTGGTAGTCAATCCCTCTTCTAAAGCCCTTTTATGGGTTTCGTTGGTAACTCCATTCACAGCATCTCCAGATCGCTGGTCAACGGCAAGGCAATTAAATCCCATTGCATTTAGTTTTGGTGCAATTTCAAGGTATTCGCCACGACTGTAGCGTGCCTGATGATAAAGGATAATAAATGGGGCATCCCTATCGGAAGAATAATATAAATCTCCGGTAATTAATAAGCCGTCTGTTGATTTAAATGTGATTGTCTTTTTTGCTGTTTGACTGAATGAATCTACTCCAAATAGGAAAATTAAGACAGTAATAAATAAAGTATGTTTCATTTTTTAGTTTTTAATCATTAATCCAGACCATGAATAGTGAATGCATCCCAATCCATTCCCACATTAAATTTTTCTCTGAAATCGTTTAGTTCAGCATATGATAGCACTTCCGTTAACGCCCTTTCTTTTCCTTCATCTGCTTCAGCGAGTATTTTTCCTTTCGGATCAATGATCATTGAATTTCCGCTATATAATTTGCCCGTTTTATCGTAACCTATTCGGTTTACACCAATTACATAAGAGAGGTTCTCAATTGCTCTTGCAATGAGTAATTGTGTCCAGGGGTAACTTCTTACGGCAGGCCAGTTTGCAATAAAAAAAGCTAAATCATATTCGTACCGATTATCTTCTACAACCTTGTTTTTTGTCCAAACCGGAAACCTTAGATCATAGCATATCATGGGCTTAATTTTCCAACCTTTCAACTCAACAATTAACTTCTCGGATCCATTCGAAATCACTTCATTTTCTCCTGCCATTGAAAATACATGTCGTTTGTTGTAGGTTAAATAATTTCCGTCCGGTGGCATCCATACCAATGTGTTGAAATGTTTTCCATTGTTGTTGATTAGTAAACTTCCTGTTATTACTGCATTTGTTTTTTTAGCCATTTGAGCCATCCATTTTACGGTTTTTCCGTCAAGGCTTTCACTTGAAAAAACTGGAAAATCAGGAAAGGCTGTTACAAATGTTTCAGGTAAAATAATCAGGTCATGGTTGTCAACATAGTTCAATATTTTAATCTGGAATAGTTCTCGGTTTTTTACCGGATCATCCCAAACAATGTCCGATTGTAAACACAACACTTTTAAATCTTGCATAATATATTAGCGGCTTTAGTTAATGTAGTTTTCTCTTTCGCGAAACAAAACCTGAGGGTTTTATTATCCTGGTGATCATGATAAAATGCTGAAATGGGAACTCCGGCAATACCATGTTTTTTTACCAATTCCTCGGCAAATTCCATTTCAGGTTTTTCAGATATTTTGCTATAATTGAGCAATTGAAAATAAGTGCCGTAACATGTAATGATCTTAAAACGGGACGTTTTGACTGCTTCCACAAAGAAGTCTCGCTTTTGTTGAAAAAAATTGCCAAGACCTTTGTAGTTTTTCGGATCTTGTAAAAATTCGGCTAAAGCCATTTGAATAGGTGTGTTGACTGCGAAAACCAGAAATTGATGCACTTTCCTGTATTCTTTCATCAGGTTTTCAGGGCCAATAACAAATCCAATCTTCCAGCCGGTGGCATGAAATGTTTTACCAAACGATCCAATCAGCAAACTTCGCCTGGCGAGATCAGGAAATCTGCATACACTTTGGTGCTGAATTCCATCAAATATCAGGTGCTCGTAAACCTCATCGCTTAACACAACTATATCAGTTCCTTTCAAAAGATGTTCCAGCTCCTTAAGGTCATTTTCGCCTAAAACAGCTCCCGTTGGATTTTGTGGCGAATTGATGATAATCATCCGTGTACGTTCATTCACCAGTTTTTTTACTTCACTCCAATTGATACTATAATCAGGAAAATGCAATTCACAATGCCTTACAATACCACCATTCACAACAATTGCCGGGGCATAACTGTCGTAGGCAGGCTCAAAAATGATTGCCTCATCTCCCTGCTTAATAAACGCTGAAATGGCAGTATATAAGCCCTGGGTTGCTCCTGCCGTGATATTTATATCGGTATCAGGATGATAAGTGGCACCATGATTTTGCTTAAACATTTTCGATAATGGCTTTCCGTAACTCAGGTACTCCGGGCATGGGAGCATATTGATTATAACCTTCCTTCATATAAAAATGAACCCTGTTAATCAATTCTGGTGATACAGGAAAGTCAGGAAATCCTTGTGACAGGTTTACAGCACCGTGTTCTTTCGCCATTCCTGACATAACCGCAAAAATTGAGGTGCCTGTATTTGGTAATTTTGAATGAATATTTCCTTTAAATAAATGCATTACAGTTTTTATTTACTCACAAATGTAAAGAAATACATTATGATACAATTATGTCAATGTGAAACAACATCAATACAAACGCATATCATCAATCTGACAGGATATTATTTAGACCATCTATAAATATATTTACTATATCGTTTGCAAAAATTTGATTTGCCGATTTCTTGATTATTATTCATTATAGTTTTATAATTTTGTCCAATACGTTCATTCACTAAACTAAATAGCTTCGATGATGAATAATATTGATAATTACAACTTTACAAATAAGAAAGTGATCGTCCGTGTTGACTTTAATGTTCCACTCAACGATCAATTTGAAATAACTGACGATACCCGTATCAGGGCTGCAATACCAACTATTAAAAAAATTCTGGCAGAAGGTGGTTCTGTCATCCTTATGTCGCACCTTGGAAGACCCAAAGAAGGGCCGGAAGACAGATTTTCTTTAAAACATCTTGTCCCGGCATTGACTGAGAAAATTGGAGTAAATGTTCAATTTGCGGATGATTGTATCGGTGAGCAGGCATTTGAAAAATCAGCAAATCTGAAGCCAGGAGAGGTATTACTTCTTGAAAACCTTCGTTTTTACAAAGAAGAAACCAAAGGAGATGTTGCTTTCGCAAAAAAACTATCAAAACTTGCCGATGTATACATGAACGATGCGTTTGGAACAGCTCATCGCGCTCATGCTTCAACTGCTATTATTGCAGATTTTTTTCCGGAAAATAAGCTATTCGGATATGTCATGAGTAATGAAGTTAACAATCTGAACAAAGTTGTTAAAGAAGGTGAACGCCCTATTACAGCTATTTTAGGAGGTGCGAAAGTTTCAGGTAAAATCGAAATCATCAACCACCTGCTTGATAAAGTTGACAACCTGATAATTGGAGGTGGAATGATGTTTACTTTTATCAAAGCCATGGGGGGAGATATTGGAAATTCCCTCGTTGAAGATGATTTATTGGAAACAGCAAACAAGGCAATGAAAAAAGCCAAAGATTTGGGTGTTAATTTCTATATTCCCTCTGACACTATTGTTGCCAACAAATTCGATAACGATGCAGAGAAACAGACCTGTCCTTCAGGCTATGTGCCAGATGGATGGATGGGTTTGGATATCGGACCTGACACCATTCAAACTTTCAGCGAGGTAATTGAAATCTCAAAAACCATTTTATGGAACGGTCCTATGGGTGTTTTTGAATTTGACAATTTTGCCAAAGGAACTACTGAAATTGCTCATTCGATAGTACGTGCTACCAAGAAGGGAGCTTTCTCACTTGTTGGCGGTGGCGATTCTGTTGCAGCCGTTAATAAGTACAATCTTGCTGACCAGGTAAGTTACGTTTCAACAGGTGGTGGTGCCATGCTCGAATTTATTGAGGGTAAAACTTTACCGGGGGTAGCGGCAATTGAAGGATAGCTGATCTTAACTCCATTCTTTTTATTTTCACGCCGAGACGCAAAGACCGCAGCGTTATTTTGATTGCGATTGCTCTTTATTTTGTTCTACTTAAAACTTTTTTTGGAGTTATTTTTGAGCGTTGTGAATTCACCCCTTGACTGTTGACCGCAGACTGTAGATTTTTTTTAATAAACCTCATCAAGGAATTCATCTTTCGAAGGCAACTCCAAATTCAAGTTATCAAGATGCAACCATGAATAAAGTAAAGGTCCAAAAGCTTCAACCGGTTTGTAAAGTGTGGACCCATCCCTGTGTTTTTGCTTAATCAAGAAATCATCAGCCCCAAAATAATTTAAGACAAAAAACAGGATACTGAGGTAAAGTGCGCCTTTTAATATGCCAAAAACAGCACCGGCAGCTTTATTTAAAAATCCCAATAACAACACATCAATAAATTTCTGGAGGATATTTCCAACTATAATTACTGCAATAACCACAATAACAAAAGTTACAACAAAGGCAATAATGGCAAGGTACTTTTGATTTATATCAAAGTATTCTGTCAGTTTCCCGGCCGTGAAATCAGAGAAATATAATGCAGCATACAAACCTAAAATCAATGCGGCTAAAGAAGCCAGGCTGATGATAAATCCTTTTTTATAACCCTGATAAGCCCAAAGGAGAAGAGGAATTAATATTAGTATATCCAAAAGGTTGATTGTCATACTTAATCTTTTTGTTTATCCGCTTTGTACTTTATAAAATGAAAGTAGTTTTCTGGTTATCTTATCGACTCTTCCTCCAAAGGAGTGCCTTTGGCAAAGGTTTTACAAACCCTGGAAGGTCAGGTATTCAATTTATTTTGCTCGTCTTGTTAACTCTGTTGAGAACACAAACTCATTCAATTCTTTATTATTGGTATGCATAATTTCATCTTTATCTCCTTCCCACCATAATTCACCTTTGTTGATGAAAGATATCGTTTGGCCAATTTGTAAAACCGAATTCATATCGTGCGTATTAATCACGGTAATCATATCAAATTCTTGGGTCAGGTCCGAAATCAGGACGTCAATCATTTCTGCAGTTTTGGGATCAAGCCCGGAGTTTGGTTCATCACAAAATAGGTATTTTGGATTCAGCGCAATCGCACGGGCAATCGCCACACGTTTCACCATCCCGCCACTAATTTCTGATGGGAATTTATGATTTGCATTGACAATATTCACATGTTTCAGCACCTCATTCACCTTTTCCTTTTTTTCTTCGAAAGAAAGTTTTGTAAACATATTTAGAGGAAACATCACATTTTCCTCAACAGTATATGAATCAAATAAAGCACCACCCTGAAAAAGCATGCCCATCTCCTGGCGGGTCACTTTTTTTTCCTTTTCTGATAGTCCTGTAAAAAGTTTACCATCAAATATGATGTTTCCTTCATCAGGGTCAATCAGGCCAATACAACATTTCATCAAAACGGTTTTACCCGATCCGCTTTGACCAATAATTAGATTGGTTTTGCCCTTTTCAAAGGTAGTTGTGATGTTCTTAAGTACCTGCTGATCATCAAACGATTTGGATATGTTTTTTACCTCGATCATATCAACATCATTTGAGTTATAATCAAATCGAACACTACGATGAGGATGGTACAAATTACTACTGCGCTTGTGCTTGCAAGACCCACTTCAACCGATCCTCCCTTTACAGTATATCCTTTGTATGCAGAAACAGAAGCAATAATAAATGCAAAAACCTCTGTTTTTACGAATGCATACGTAACCGTAAAAGGGTCGTACCACGATCTTATTCCCTCGATAAAAACAGCTGAAGTAACAAGCCCTGTAAACACGGCTGCAGCCCAACCACCGGCTATTCCGAGCACTATTGCAAAAACAATCAGTACCGGATTGTAAAGCATGGCTGCTGTTATTTTTGGTAAAATAAGGTAGTTGGCAGGATTGATGCCCATTACTTTTAAAGCATCTATCTGTTCAGACACCCTCATGGTTCCAATTTCAGAAGCAATGCTCGATCCTATTTTCCCTACCAGAATTAAACTGATTATGGTTGGTCCAAATTCAAGTACCATCATCTGGCGGACACCAAAACCAATGGTCGTTAAAGGAATCATCGGGTTATCAATATTGGCCGCCGTTTGAATGGCGATAATGGCACCAAAAAAGATTGAAATAATTGAAACAACGCCAATTGATGTGGCTCCCATATTCTGAAAGTCAATAAACAATTGTCGTCTGAATACTTTTCCCTTATCAGGCCGCTTAAAAGCCTGAAGGATGATCATCACATATTCGCCTACTTCGTGAAGGAATTTCATATGCGGCTAATTTACTCAAAAGAAAATAAATTGGTCACAATCGGGTTTATAAAAAACCATTTACTTTTGACAACGCAAAAACTGGAAAAAAATTGAGGTTTCATTTTAAAATTTGGCGTTTTACAATATCATTAGCGATAGCTATTTGTTTTGTATTATCCTCATGCTCAAGTACAAAATCGTCCTATCTGCCTGCAAAGCGAAAAAAGAAGAAAAAGTGTGATTGCCCGGAGTGGACTTATCAGAAACACAAAGATGAGCTGCAAAACAATATTTTGTTGATATGACCGAAAAAGAAATATTAGCCCAATACATCCCTGAAAAAGCTGTTGAACCGGTGTACAAATCCATTGTTGCACATAAAATCCACTTTAAAATTACACGAAGCCGTAAAACAAAATTGGGTGATTATCGCCCTCCTATCAGGCATCCACATCATCGCATCACCATTAACCATGATTTGAACAGATATTCATTCCTGATTACATACATTCATGAACTGGCTCACTTGTTGGTTTATGAACATTATAAAAACCGGGTTGCTCCGCATGGTAAAGAATGGAAACAAACCTACAAAGAATTGATGCTTGGTTATTTAAGGCTTGACATTTTCCCCGAAAATATTCAAATAGTGTTGAAAAGATCAATACAAAATTCCAGGGCATCCAGCACCTCAGATTTAAAACTGAGCCGGATTCTTCAGCAATACGACAAAACCAATGGGCATGACCGGGTAGAAGATTTACCCTTTAATGCTGTTTTCGAAACACAAAACGGCAGGCAATTTAAAAAGGGCGAACGCGTTAGAACACGCTACAAATGCCAGAATTTACAAAACAAACGAACCTACCTTTTTCATCCGTTAACACCTGTAATTCCGGTCAATTAAAGCCTTATCATTCCTTCTACAGCAAACGTCTTCGGAATCACTCAGTTTACTATCTTTGCACCCTCAAATTTTAACGCAAGCCGATGAACAATTTACAGAACAACTATTGTGTAATCATGGCTGGTGGCGTTGGAACCAGGTTCTGGCCCATGAGCAAAATTTCCCGACCAAAACAATTTATTGATGTGCTCGGAACCGGGAAAACTCTCATCCAAATGACTTTCGACAGGTTTCTTAATATTTGTCCCCCAGAAAACATTTTAGTTGTTACCAACGAAATATACAAAGACCTTGTTCTGGAGCAGCTTCCGTTAATGAAAGAATACCAGATTTTGTGTGAAACTGCACGACGTAATACAGCCCCGTGTGTTGCTTATGCCAATTATAAAATAAAAGAAGATAATCCTGAAGCTCTTGTTGTTGTTGCCCCTTCCGACCATATTATTCTTAAAGAAGAGGAGTTTGTGAATAATATAAAAACAGCTTTAAAGGCAGCTTCGGAAAATGATTGGCTGCTTACATTGGGCATTAAACCAAGCCGTCCGGATACAGGTTATGGTTATATTCAATTTCTTGAAGAACAGGTTTATGCTGACAATGACCATTTGTACAAGGTGAAAACCTTTACTGAAAAACCGAACCTCGAAATCGCAAAATCATTTCTCGAAAGCGGCGATTTCTTATGGAACTCAGGCATTTTTATCTGGTCGCTGAAAAATATCATGTCAGCTTTTGAAACACACCTGGATGATGTTGACAAATTATTCAGGCAGGGTGAAGGCATTTATAATACAGCCGAAGAGGCTGAGTTTATCGAAAAAATATATTCCGTTTGTCGAAACATTTCCATCGACTATGGTATTATGGAAAAGGCTGAGAACGTTTACACACTTGCTGTAGATTTTGGCTGGTCGGATCTGGGAACATGGGGCTCGCTGTATACTATCCGCGACAAAGATGCAGACAGTAACGCTGTAGTTGGAAATAATGTGATGCTTTATAATTCGAAAGATTGCATTGTGAATATGCCTAAAGACAAACTGGTTGTTCTGCAGGGGCTTGATGATTATATTGTTGTTGAAAATGACAATACTTTACTTGTTTGTCGTAAGGAGGATGAACAACAAATCAGGCAGTTTGTAGCTGATATAAAAGTTGAAAAAGGAGAAAAGTATGTATAATGTTAAATTTAATAGAATGAAAAAAGTTTTTATTGTTTTAATTGCTTTGGTGATTGGTTTTGGACAGCTAACTAAAGCTGATGAAGGCATGTGGGTTCCAATGCTGATCAACAACAACATTGTTGAAATGCAAAAATTAGGAATGAAGCTGAGTGCTGAAGATATTTATAGTGTAAACAATTCAAGCCTCAAAGATGCTATTGTCATTTTTGGTGGGGGATGCACCGGTGAAATTATTTCATCAAAAGGGTTAATACTTACAAACCATCATTGTGGTTATGGAAGTATTCAAAAAGTTAGTACAGCTGAAGCAAACTACCTTGATGATGGTTTTTGGGCTGCAAGCCATGAAGAAGAAATACCAATAGAGGGTCTTTCTGTTAAGTTTTTAGTTCGTATGCAGGACGTTACCAAAGAAACAATGAGCGGTGTTTTGGATGGCATGAGTGACGAAGACAGAAATATTACCATGAAGGATAATATCAAAGGATTAATAGATCAAGCCACAAAAAGTACACATTACAATGCAATTGTGGAGCCTATGTTTGCCGGAAATGAATATTATCTGTTTGTTTACGAAACATTTACTGATATTCGCCTGGTTGGAACACCACCTGAGTCAATTGGGAAATTCGGTGCCGACACTGATAACTGGATGTGGCCTCGTCATACCGGTGATTTTTCTCTGTTCAGGGTTTATACAAATCCTGAAGGAAAGCCTGCAGAATTTGCTGCTGAAAACATCCCACTAAAACCAAAACACTATTTGCCGGTTTCTGTATCAGGCGTTGAACAAGGAGATTTTGCAATGATCATGGGAAACCCCGGAAGTACCCAGCGCTACCTGTCTTCTTTTGGAGTTAACCTGGCCGTTAACCAAAGCAATATGACTATTGTAGATATCCGTGCTGAAAAATTGCGCATCATGAAAGAAGTCATGAACGCTGATGAGGCTGTTCGTTTACAATATGCGTCAAAATATGCGCGTACAGCCAACTACTGGAAATATTTTATTGGTCAGACCAAGGGTTTGAAAAAGCTTAAAGTGAAAGAAAAGAAACAAGCTGAAGAAGCTGCATTCACTGATTGGCTTAACAAAAATCCGCATGCAAAAACGAAATATGGTGCAGCATTATCAATGATCGAAGAAGCTTATGATGTAAAAGCCCAGTACAATTTGGCGTATTGGTATTTCAGAGAAGCAGTTTACCGTGGACCGGAAATTTTATCCTATGGAAATTCATTTAGCAACTTGTTTAAATTGTTGAGTAATAAAGAAACTCCCGCTTCAGATATTGCATCTGAAGTTGAAAAGTTAACTGAAGGAATTAATGAACATTTCAAAGATTATAATGCTGGAATTGATCGCACAATGTTTGCCTCGATGATGCAAATGTATCATAGTAATGTACCGCTCGATCAGCAGCCAGTATATTTGCTGGAGATGGACAAGAAGTTTAAAGGAGATTATACAGCATATGCAGATTATGTTTTTGAGAAATCTATTTTTGATCGTGCGGATGAAGTGAAAGCTTTCTTAAACGATCCAAAAGCAAAGACCCTGGAAAAAGACCCAACGTTGACTGCCATTAAAGCATTTGTAGATGCTTATAAAGACCTCAAGTTGAAAACCAAGCATGCTGACAAGAAACTGGCCGAAGGTGAAAAACTTTACATTGCGGGTTTAAGGGAAATGAATCCCGATATAAATTACTATCCTGATGCAAACTTTACCATGAGAATTACATATGGTACTGTTGAGGGTTATTATCCGGCTGATGCTGTTTATTACGATTACTTTACAACTATGGATGGCATTATGCAAAAAGAAGATCCAGACAATTTCGAATTTATTGTGCCTGAAAAATTGAAAGAATTGTACAATGAATCTGATTTTGGAGTTTATGGTGAAGATGGTAAAATGCCCGTTTGTTTTTTAACCAACCACGACATTACAGGTGGTAATTCTGGTAGTCCGGTTATAAACGGAAAAGGTGAATTGATCGGCCTTGCTTTTGATGGAAACTGGGAAGCCATGAGTGGTGACATTGCATTTGAAAATGCAATCCAGCGTACCATCAATGTTGATATTCGTTATGTACTTTTTGTGATTGATAAATATGCAGGAGCCAAAAATATTATTGATGAGCTAACATTGGTTAAGTCGATTCCAATAATCAAAGATTATGCTAAACCATTAACTGCTCCAACAATGGAAGCAGCAGCAACTGAATAAAATACGCATTTGTAATTTGAAAAGCCGGGCTTTCTTTGTCCGGCTTTTTTATTGTCAATGCAAGGATTTTCCACTTTTATCGAATTTTGTCTGGTACACGAAAAATCCTTTCGCCAATTGGTTATCCATTATTTTCCCTAATCCTTTTGTACATCATTCGTGAAGTATGCAATATTTTATTTCCATAACTGGATATTGGGTTCTCAAAAAGGATATAAACCGCATATGACAATACGATGGTAACCAACCAGTATAATAAATACTTTAGGGTTGCATAATCGGCGAGGTAATTTGAAAAATGCTTGTCAACTATTTGGATCAACAACAAATTGATCAAATACATTGCATAGGATAAAATGCTGATATGAGATATAATCCTCCCCACAATTGTTTTTACATTCTTCATCTTGTCAATAGCTGCAAACCAAAGCATAATACAAAACGGAGCGATGCTTAAATAAAAAATATTAGTGTAAGGTGTATTTAATGTTCTGGGTATTATGGTGGTAATAATAATATATGGCGAGTCCAATCAGCAAAGCATGAAACGCATATTTATTCCATATTTTAGGGAAATAATACCGCACCCATGCCGCTACAACACCATAAAAAATACTATCAATTCGCGAGGCAACTACTTTTCTAAAGTTAACATCCCACCAAAATTTATCATAATCCATATCGCTAATGCTATATCTGTAAAAAATTGAAAATGCGATAAAAAACAATGAGATAACGAGGATTCCAGACTTAACATTAAAGTACCTTGTATAGGCAAGTAAAAAAAGAGGGAATAACAGGTAAAACCACTCTTGCACAGCTAAACTCCACGATTCCCAGAAATATCCATAAAACGGGTAAACCAGGTTTTGAGTGAATGTAAAAAACAAGACAATACTAAATTTTTCGGTTGTGCCTGGCAGGACTTCGATATTGACGAGTACATAATTTAAAATTAGAAACAGGTAATAGTTTGGTAAGATTCTTAATGAAGACCTCTTCCAAAAGTTAAATGTTTTATCAATACCCAGCTTTCCACTTGTTTTATTAATATTGACGATGAAGCTATATCCGATTAAAAACCCGCTTATAACAAAGAAAATATCAACACCATGTGGTAAACTGAACCATGGAAAGTCCTCTAATATTGTACCATTAAGTAAATGGCTCCCGTGTCCCTGTACAACACAAAAAATAGCAAATGCCCGCAATAAATCATACCCGTAAATTCTTTTTTCATAATCAATTTTAATCCCGAGCATCAAATATCAAGTTAGATTTGAACCAAATGAAGTAGCTTGTAAATAACAAAGCTATAAAATACCTTGGATGTCATCGTATTATCGATAATGAGTATTATTGAATAATTACTGCCATTTGACTACAAAAAATATATTTTTGCCATTTGCTGGGAATAATACTCAATCAACAATAAATACTTTATTATTCAGTTAATTAAGAAATTAAATCAACACAAATGACCAGGATAATTTTACGATCAATTGCAATATCCTTTTTAATCTTTTTTGTTTCTGTCATTTTATTCGGACAAAAAATAGGTATTGGCGAATGGAGAACACATTTACCATACGATAAGGTGATTGATGTAGCCATTACCGGCGATGTTATTTTTGCAGCAACCGAATATAGCCTATTTACCTATAATACAGTTGATAATGAAATAAACCGATTTGATAAAATTAAAGGTCTAAGTGATGTAGGAATCAGCAAAATAGGTTATAATCCTGATCAGGATGCCATTTTGGTGGCTTATACCAATACCAACATTGACATTATCCACTCTGATGGTGAGATTATTAACATCCCCGATATCAAAGACAAGGATATTCTAGGCAACAAAACCATTAACAATATTTTATTCAAGGATGAATATGCTTACTTGTCATGTGGTTTTGGAATTGTTGTGCTTGATATGGCAAAGGAAGAAATACGCGACACTTATTATATTGGTCCAAATGGAAATACAATTGACGTTTTGTGTATGACATACAATGATACTTCCTTCTTTGCTGCCACTGAAATAGGTGTTTTTTATGGTGATGTAAATGCCGACAATCTTGCTGATTATAACCAATGGAATAAAGAAAAACAACTGCCTTATCCTAATTTATCCTACAATATTATTGAAAGTTATGGCGGTAAATTATATGCCAACTATATCATGCAGGATGAATTTGATGGTGACACTATGTATGTATATGATGGAAGTAAGTGGGATTATTTTGATAAAACCAACAATGACCGGCATTTTCAGTTTTTTGGCTATGATGAAGATATGTATGTTGTAAACAGATATAATGTAGTAATTTATGACGCTGTTGGCGTTGAAAAAACAAAAATTTGGTCAATTAATAGTGAAAGTTATCGTCCTCTCGCCATTGATAAAGTTGAAGATGAATTTTTGTGGATTGGAGATGAAAGCAAAGGGTTAATTAAAAACTGGGATACTTTTCAGGGTGAGTTTATAAAACCAAACGGACCCGCTACCACCAATGTTTTTAATATTGACGCTTCGGGAAAATCAGTTTGGGTAGCGCCTGGTGGCAGGCAAAGTAACTGGGCCAAACTTTACTTGAAAGATGGTGTTTTTTCATTTCTTGAAGATACGTGGTATGTGCATAATTCGGTCAATACACCTGCATTTGATACAATGACCGACATGGTTTGTGCTAAAGTAGATCCCACAAATACAAGCATTGCCTACATGGGTACATGGGATAAAGGTCTTTTAAAGTTTGTTAACAACCAATTGGAAACCGTTTATAATGATAAAAACAGCACCCTCGGTCGAAGGATTGCTGATCCTAACCAAATTCTTGTCAGCGGATTAGATTATGATGATCAGCATAATCTTTGGGTTGCAAATACAAGTACCGGGGACCTGCTATCGGTACTTAAAAATAATGGTGATTGGCAATCATACAATCTTGGTGGTGCACTTACAGGTATTGATATTGGCGTTTTAATGGTTGATGGATACAACCAGAAATGGATCAATAAACGAACCGATGGTTTTATCATCGTGTTTAATGATGGCAACACTATTGATGATCCAACTGATGACAAGGTGAAGGTATTAAGTTCAGCATCGGGGAATGGAGGAATACCCGGCAGCAAAGTATATTCATTTGAAACAGACCTTGATGGCGAAGTATGGGTAGGATCGGATAAGGGTATAAGTGTTTTTTACTCTCCCAACCAAATTTTCGAATCCGGTGTTAATTTTGATGCACAGCAAATTTTAGTGCCACGTAACGATGGTTCTGGTCTTGCCGATATTTTACTGGAAACTGAAGTCGTTACAGCCATAGCAGTTGATGGTGCCAATCGTAAATGGATAGGAACACAACGGGCCGGTGTTTTCTATTTGTCAGAAGACGGTATTGAACAATTGGAAAATTTTAATACGTCCAACAGCCCGTTGTTATCAAACAGCATTTCAAGTATTTCAATTGACAGTGATGGTGAAGTATATTTTGGGACTGCAAATGGTATCATTTCTTATCGCAGCTCTCCTATTCCACCACCAACTCCGGGATCGAATGTCTACGCATATCCAAATCCTGTGCGGGAGAATTATAGTGGACTGATTGCCATTAAAAATGTACCTTCAAATGCTTCAGTTAAAATAACCGACTTCTATGGAAATTTAGTTTATGAAACTACCTCAGAAGGCGCTCAGGCAGTATGGGATGGATATAATTTTGACGGAAGAAGGGCAGCAACGGGTATTTATCTTGTATTTGTTTCCAATGATGATGGTTCTGAAAAAATGGTAACGAAAATTCTTATAATCAGGTAAGATGCTTCAGCTAGCACGAGGCATCGTACTCAAATATTTTAACTACTCCGAATCGAGTATTATCGTCAAAATATTTACCAATGAGTTTGGTTTACAATCTTATATTGTCAAAGGATTACATGCTAAGAAATCTAAAACAGGGCTTGCTCTTTTTCAGCCTCTTACCATACTCGAATTTGTAGCCGACCAAAAAGAGAATAAAACTTTACACCACTTGAAAGAACCAAGGGTAGTTTTTACTTATCAAAGCTTACATACCGATGTAACAAAGCGCATGTTGCTGGTTTTTATTGCTGAATTACTTTACAAATCAATCAGGGAAGAAGCTTCGGACAAGGCCATGTTTGAATGGATTTATAATGCACTTACATGGCTCGACTTATGCGAAGGCGAGGTAAATAATTATCACCTGGTTTTTATGATCATGCTCAGCCGTTTTTTGGGTTTCTATCCTAAAACCGAAGCGGAGGAAAACATTTTGTTTTTTGATTTGCGCGATGGTAAGTTTAGCTGTCAACAACCTTTAAATCCTGAGTTTATCAGTGGCGAATTGGCAGAACAATTATTCGGACTTTACAGGAGTTCATTTGAAAATTGTAACGAAGTAAAAATCGGAACAACTCAAAGGCGTAAACTTATTGAAGTGCTTGTATCATATTATCAACTTCATTTGCCCGGTTTTGATGAAATGAAATCTATTGAAGTATTAAAGACAATTAGTTAAGTTCCATTTCAAATACATTTGAAAACTCGCTTCTTAATACCTTGATGACCTCCTCCATTGGAACATTTTTTCCCAATTCTTTTGAAATCGACGTAACACTTTTTCCAACTATTCCACAAGGAACGATATACTGAAAATAATTAAGGTCGGTATTTACATTTAAGGCAAAACCATGCATGCTCACCCAGTGGCTGGTTCGCACTCCAATCGCACAAATTTTTCTGGATCTTGAAGAATCAGCTGCATCCAGCCAAACGCCTGTAGCACCATCTGAACGACTTGAATCGATGCTGAAATACTTGAGACTTAGAATAATCACCTCTTCCAGCTTATGGATGTAACTCTTGATGGAAAGTCCAAAATTATCCAGATCAAGTATCGGGTAACTAACAATCTGTCCCGGACCATGATAGGTAATATCACCTCCGCGGTTGATCCTGAACAAACTAGCACCCTTGCTTTTGAGGAAATCCTCGTTAATCAGCAAATTCGATTCTTTGCCACTTTTCCCCAGTGTGTAAACATGTGGATGCTGGCAAAATAAAAGATAATTGGGTGTAAGTTTTTTATCAGAATTACTTCTGTTCGCCTGTTTAACCGTAACAATTTCTTGAAACAATCCTTCCTGGTAATCCCAGGCTTCTTTGTATTCAATAAGACCTAAATTCTGAACTTGAACTTTTCGGTTTGTCATAACTTACTACCTGTTAACATGTCTTTCCGCCCTGTAAGACGACCGGACTAAAGGACTGCTTTCAACAAAACGAAAACCTAAATCCAGTCCAATTCGCCTGTATTCTGCAAATTGTTCCGGGGTAACAAATTCTTTTACTTCAAGATGTTTTTTGGTTGGTTGCAAATACTGGCCAATAGTAATTACCTCAACGCCAACATTTCTAATATCAGTCATTGTTTCAATAACTTCCTCAGGTGTTTCGCCCAGGCCAACCATAATTCCTGATTTAGGTACCACATCCAAAGATGAAATAGTTTCCAATGTTCTAAGACTGATATCATATTTAGCTCTGCTTCTTGCCCAGGGAGTGATTCTTCGAACGGTCTCCAAATTATGTGACACCACTTCCTGTCCTGCAGTTGATGCCTTCTTGATCAAATCTTCCTTTCCGTCAAAATCAGGAATTAAGGTTTCAATAGTAGTTTCTGGATTAAGTTTTTTGATCTCCATAACAGTCAATGCCCATATTTCAGCGCCACCGTCTTCAAGATCATCCCGGTCAACAGAGGTGAGCACACAATGTTTGAGCTTCATCAGTTTTACAGATTTAGCAACACGTTTTGGCTCATGCCAGTCAGCAGGCAATGGCCTGCCCGTTTTTACATTACAAAAACCACAGGCTCGGGTGCAAATATCTCCAAGTATCATTAATGTAGCCGTTCCCCTGCCCCAGCATTCGTGCATATTCGGGCAATGGCCACTGGTACAAATGGTATGTAGTTTATGTTCTTCAACAATTTCCCTGACACTTAAATATTCCTTCCCTGAAGGTACCTTGATTTTTAACCAATCAGGCTTCCGAAGAATTGTTTGTGTTCTTTTTTCATTCATTTCAACTGTTCTCCTCTGTCTTTCGTATAAATATCGAGGGGACAAAATTAGATAAATTTAGGTTGATTCTAATAAATATGAGCTACGCATCAACAGGTTGATATGTCTTTAATTTAGAACCGTTTTTAAGTTGATTTGTCATATTTTTGATTTTCTCAATTTAAGTATTTAAAAAATAACCAAATGCAATCCATTTACCCTTATTCGAAAAAAGTATTATTTAGCCTTGTTTTCATTATCATGGCTTTAGTAACAATTGCACAACAACAGCAAATTATCTACCCTGATAGCTGGAATAATCATGGTGTCCAATTACTTACAGAAGACCATCAGCGTGTTGTTCTAAATGTTTCTGTTAATCAGTTTCAACTCATTGAAAAAATGATCGACAGAGAGGTGATGAGTGCTATTTCTCTTAAGGATGTTTTTTTACAGGGCGATGAGGGATCTCCTGATCTACCGATTTACAGCAAATATATTGCTGTTCCTCAAGGTGCTAAGGCGAAAGTCAGGGTACTAAAAAAAAGGACTGAAACTTTTCAGAATATTGAAATTGCACCTGCTCCCCGTATCCCTCTGGATACGGACCTCGGACCATTACATTATGAAAAAAACAAGACTGTTTATTCGAAAGATGGGAATTATCCTTCTAATATTGTTATCGTATCAGATGATAAGAAAATCAGGGGTTTAGATGTTGTCCTTATTGGTATCAGCCCATTCCAGTATAACCCGGTTACAAAAGAATTACTGGTTCATCGTGATATTGAACTTGAGGTAGTTTTTGAAGGGGGATATGGTCAGTTTGGCGAAGACAGATTGAGAAACAGATGGTGGGATCCTATCATTAAGGATATGGTGATCAATAATAAATCTATTCCTGATAAGGAGTATAACCATTTGAAAACCCGTGCTGAAAATGAATGTGAGTATTTGATTATCACTCCCGACGATGACATCTTTGTAGCATGGGCAGATTCAATTAAAAAATTTCGAACCCGGCAGGGTATTTCTACCAACATCATGACAACAGAAGAAATTGGGGGTAATACAACCAGCGCAATCGAATCATTCATTAATGATGCATACGATAACTGGCAGGTACCACCTGCAGCAGTATTGCTAATGGCCGATTACGGTACATCGGGTAGCTCAATCACCTCGCGATACGG
>CAVWXM010000008.1:0-40726 GCA_963759045.1 uncultured Bacteroidia bacterium | reverse complement strand
GATGTATTGCTGAGGGATTTTCTGGTGGTGTATATCGTGGTTCCAGCCGCATGACGTCGTTGATGTGGAGTTTGCGCTGGGGAGTGGTGATGCCAATTCCCATATTCCCATCATAGGTAATACTCACTTTTTCATCATAGGTATAGGTACTTCCCATTTCTCTTCTGAATTCAAATGCAAATCTGCCTTCATCATTCTGACCGCTTCTAAAAACCAGGCCTTTACCATTATTTCCAAGTATAGTATGAGATTTGTATTTTCCTCCTTGATGAATGTAACTTGATGAAGTGAAATTTAAGTAGGTCGATCCTCCATCGCCGGAACTAATGTAAACATTGCATAATGATTTAGTTGAATGGTTTTCATTTCTGAAGCGAGCAATAGCCCTATCGTCTCCATAAGCATTTGTTGCTACATACAGTTTGTAAGGACCTGGATCAGTTGTTCCAATCCCCACCTTGCCATCTTTGGTGATGCGCATGCGTTCGTTCTCTGATCCTGCACCTCCGGTTTCAAACCGAATATCACCAGAATCACTGGATGCAGCTAATAACAATCCCTTTCCATCATTCCATAAAATGCCAAGATCTGATCTGCCTTCCGATTGGTAACTTTCAGCATTATGTTGCAAAACAGTGGAGGAAAAACCATTACCCGACATAATTTTTATTGCAGCAGCAGAAACTTCATCATTTGAGTTGTTTTTTATTGTCAGAAAATTACGCCCCTCATAAAGATCTGATGCACCTTCTAAATGTAAAAGTGTATTTGGGTTTGTGGTCCCTATTCCCAGAAATCCATTGGCCAGCTCGTCATCTTGTCATCAAAAACCCCTCTCCATGAAAACAGGGGCCGATTTTGAACATCTTCATACCCCCATTCACCATTATAGGTGCGTGATGCAAAAATTGTGACAGGCCAGTTCCCATAATCCATTTCCTGACTTATCGTTCCAATTAGTCCAAGTGCAGCTCTTCTGTCACTTTGATGGTGTCCCCAGATTGAGGGCATGAATTGTTGATTGTTACCGGTTCCATTGTAAATTTTAATAAAATCATCGGGTGCATCTGAAATTCGACCTTCAATTAACACTTCCTTCTTATTTCCTCCTGGATTGCCCGGGATGTTCAATATTTAACATGCTGGAAGTTTCAGTGTTCCCTATTCCAACTTTGCCATCAGAATAATAAATTCCATTTTTAGAAGTTTTCCAAACTTCATTCCCCGCATTCTCAGCATATAAAGCATATGGCACCGCCATCAACTGCGATGTCCCCAAAAGATGATAATCTATTGAACCATTCATGTCCATTTCAACTTGCAAAAAGAATGTATCCTCACCCCAGGGGATGGTTGAAAATTCCCTGCTGACATCAAGGCCTTGTCCGATATTTAGACTAACAAGGCCAAACTGGTCGGTCCACACGTCATGGATTTCGCTGTATACTTCTTCGCCCTCCACATCACCTTTCAAAATTGAAATCCGGAGACTTATAAGTTTATTTTGTAATACTTGCCCGGCTGTATCTCTTATTGCTGCCTGGTATTTAAATGCCTGAGGTATTTGTGCGGAAAGATTACTCATGGCAAAAAGACCGATCACCGATAAATAAATTAGTAGTGTTTTCATTGGTTTGGTATTTAAATACAATTAATGGTGGTTTTGTTTAATAATTTTGAAAACCTGAGCTTTGCGCTGTGTTTTTTGAACAACGTGCAGAAAGAAGACAGAAGAAGTAAATCCAGACAAGTCAATTGTTTCAACTTTCGTTGACTGAGTTTCCTTTTTAAGCAAAAGTTTGCCATGAATATCCATCAGTCTGATATCGAACTTTTCGTTTGGTTCGATTGAAACAATCTTGACATGAATTTCTTTGAGCGTAGGATTTGGATAGCAAACTACTTCGTATTGCGCAGAACAGGTCTGAGAAATAGCTGTAATTGTAAAAAAGGTTTGTTGAAAACCTTGTGTGGCTATGCAATCCGGATCAGAAATCTTTTCTGTAATAGATTCGCCGGCAGTCCAGCTGACAAGGAAGTGTCCAATTGTATCAACGCCCCCTGCAGCTCCGATTACGTCATTTTGGATGACCTGACTTCGCGAGGCTAAAGACAGCATCATCATGAGTATCAATAAGTAAGTATGTTTTTTCATGGGTATGTTTTTTGTGGTTCAAGGTGCAGGTTACTAAAGGGATACACTTCTCTCAAAAGCATGCTTGTCATTCCGAAGAAAACGGAGCTTAGCGGAGTGATGAGGAATCCCCCGGAAGAGATGTTGCTTTATTGGGGATTCCTGCCCGTCCGGCAGGCGGGTCTCCTCGCTCCTTCGTCGCTGCTTTCGAAATGACAGCAGACTCATTATTTGTGCATTCCTTTCATCACTACTTACAATTTCACCACCTTCTTCAACACCACTTCATTCCCTGCCTGCAGGCGGAGGAAATAGATGCCTCTCGGTAGTTCACCCAAATTCAAAGTAAATTCCTGCTGCCCGCTTTGCTGGTTGTTAAACTCCCAGCTTTTCAAGCAAAGGCCGGTGGTGTTGTAGATGCAGATGTTTACCACTCCACTTGAACTGAAATCACCACTCAGCTTTGCATTCGCAGTGACGGGGTTGGGGTAAAAAGTAAATTGGTGTTCGGTTGCCTGTCCTTCTTCGATATGGACTATCCAACAGGCTTCCTGCACTTCCTGCCGGCTGTCGCAGCCGGGAGCATTTTCATAAATTTCTATTTCCCCGGAGGGATTGTCCAGGTATTTGCATATACTTTGAACTTCACAGGAGGATAATGAACTATTCTCAAAAATTGCTAAATACATGATGGTAGATGCATCAATATTTTCCAATCCAGCCAAAGTAGTTAAGGCAGCGTTATAACCTATAATAAAGTCTCCCCCGATTGAAGATAAATTTTCCAGACCTGTTAGGGTAGAGAGTGTAATGTTATTTTCAATCCTAAATTCTCCCCCGACGGAAGTTAGCCCCTCCAGACCTGTTAGGCTGGTCAGCGCATAGTTGTGCGCAATCCAAAGGTATCCCCCGGTGGAATCCAAATTCTCCAGGCCAAAAAGTGTTGTCAAGACAGTATTATTTGAAACTTGGAAACGGCCACCAATAGTAGAAAGGTTGTTAAAGCCAGAAAGATTTGTCAGATTAGGTTTTCCTTCATTATAGCCTCCAATGGATAAATCGCCACCGATTAAGGTAATTGCATGCAGACTACGATGTTAACAATATCATCTCCGCTAATAGAAGTACCACATAATAAATCCGTACAACCGGGAAACACTGTAGAAAAGTGATCCACATCAAATTGACTGTAAAGCCCGATCTTCCTCCTCCAGACAAGGCATGGTGGTTCCACAGGCCATAGCTACCTCTATCATGTTGAGCAGCCGTTAGCATTGTCCCGAGATATTGATGTCTCCATTCGAATCAGACAGGTAGGCACAAATAGCCTCAGCTTCACACTTGCTTAACACTGCATTGCCCGAGATGTGAAGGTTTCCCTCGATGGAGGCTAAATTGTCCAAGTTGGTCAGGGAGGTCAGGTCGAAGTTATTATTAATAGAAAGGTTTCCCCCGATGGAGGTTAAATTATCCAGGCCGGCCAGGGAGGTCAGGTTGAAGTTTTGATAAACAATAAGGTTTCCCCCGATGGCGGATAATTTCTCCAGACCTGCAAAAGTTGTTAAGTAAGGGTTAGTATCAATTGAAAGATTTTTTCCAATGGAAGATAGATTATTCAGGCCGGTCAGAGAGGTCAACTTTAAATTGCGATATATCGTAAGGCCATCCCCGATCGAGTTTAAACTCTCCAAGCCGGTCAGAGAAGTCAACTTATCATTTTTAAAAATTGAAAGATGTCCGCTGATGGAAGTGATTAAACTCAAACTATCAAGGTGCTTAATATTATCACCGTTAATGTAAAAATTGGTTGCTATTTCCGTACAACCGGGAAATACTACCGGAAAGTGGTCTACATCAAATTGACTGGTCATCCTATAATTTCCTTCTTCCAGACAAGGTATGGTAGTGCCACAGGCTACGGCCACTTCAATCATGCTTGAACACCCTTGGGCATTATTTGAAATTTGAATAACTCCGTTCGGATCAGACAGGTAAGCACATATAGCCCCAGCATCACAGTTGCTTAACAATGGGTTAGATTCAATAGTAAGGTTTCCACCTATTAAGGATAGATTCTTCATGCCGATCAACAGGGTTAATACATCATTACCTGAGATGTAAAGGTCTCCCCCAATGGAAGTTAAATCTCCCAGTCCTGTCAGACTTGTTAAATTATCATTGCCATAATCACTATATTTTCCAATAGTAAGGCCTCCCCCGATAGAAGTTAAATTGTCCAGCCCAGTCAGAGAGATCAAGACATTGTTACCCGATACTTCAAAGTATCCCCCAATGGAGGATAAAGACTCCAGGCCGTTTACGTTGACTAGTGATTGATTACTAATAACACGCAGGCATTCACCAATATATTTTAAGTTTGAAAGTCCGATTAAATTGGTAAGAGATTCCGTATTTTCAATCCTTAGTTCACCGCCTATATAGGTTAAGACATTCAATCCTTGCAGGTTGGTGATATCATTCCACCCGCCAATACTAACATCCCCTCCAATCTCTGTACAATCTGGATAATCCGTTTGGAAATTGTCAATTTGCTGCTGCGTGTTAAAAATTAATACCTTCCGGCAGGCAGGGTTCGATCGTACTGAGCAAATATGATTGTTGTGCTAAGGATGATCAGGATAAGGGTTGTAAGTTTCTTCATGGGTTTGTTTTTTGTGGTTCAAGGTGCAGGTTACGAGAGGGATACAATTCTCTTAAAAGCATGGTTGTCATTCCGAAGAAAACGGAGCTTAGCGGAGTGATGAGGAATCCCCCGGAAGAGATGTTGCTTATTGGGGATTCCTGCCCGTCCGGCAAGCGGGTCTCCTCGCTCCTTCGTCGCTGCGTTCGAAATGACAGCAGACTCATTATTTGTGCTTTTCTTTTCATCACTACTTACAATTTCACCACCTTCTTCACCACCACTTCATTCCCTGCCTGCAGGCGGAGGAAGTAAATGCCTCTCGGCTAGTTCGCCCAAATTCAAAGTAAATTCCTGCTTTCCGTTTTGCTGGCTGGCAAACTCCCAGCTTTTCAGGCAAAGGCCTGTGGTGTTGTAAATGCAGATGTTTATGGTTTGGCTTGATGCGAATTCACCGCTCAGTTTTGCATTTGCTGTGACCGGGTTGGGGTAGAAGGTAAATTGGTCTTTGGTTGCCTGTCCCTCTTCGATATGGACGATCCAGCAGGCTTCCTGTACTTCATGCTCGCTGTTGCAGCCGGGGGCGTTGTTGTAGATAGAAATGATTCCGTTTGGAACATCCAGGTAATCGCAAATACTTTGGATCCCACAAGTCGATAGCGAATTGTTATAGGCAATCATTAAATCACCCTGAATGCTACTTACATTTTCCAGCCCATAAAGGCTCGTCAGGAGATCGTTACCGTAATAAGAAGATCCAAGCCCTATTTTTAGACTTCCATTTATAGTATTCAAACCTTCAAGCCCGGTTAAATTTATCAGCGAATGATTACCCGATATTTCAAGATTTCCTCCTATGGCAGTCAGGTTAGTAAGCCCTTTAAATTTATCAGCGATTGATTTCCCAATATTTCAAGATTTCCTCCTAATGCATTCAGGTTAGTAAGCCCGGATAAATCGACTAATAAAGGATTGGAATTCACATAGAAATTACCTTCAACAGACGCCAGGTTATTCAGTCCATTAAAGCTCGTTAATGAATCATTTCCTGAAATATCGATATTGCCATTTGCAATAGTTAGCCCTTCCAACCCTGTTAAATTGGTTAAAGAACTATGACCAATCCATAAATTTCTGCCAACTGTGGAGAGATTTTCCAGGCCATGAAGACTGTTCAGTCCTGAATTGTAATATAAATTCAGATCTCTTCCTATCTCAGCCAGGTTTTCAAGACCAGTAAGGTCTTTCATCACATAAGTGCCCCGAATATCCAGATCACCACCAATTGAGTTCAAACTTGTTAAACCTAAATAATTTAAAGAATCGCATTGGTTGATGGATACGCTTTCCTGGACAGAATTTAAATTTTCAAGACCAGAAAGATTTAATAATTTCCGGTTCCCATAGAAACTTAAATATCCTCCAATGGACGTTACCCCCTGAAGTCCATTTAATGTTGTTAAAGTGGTATTATCTCGAATATATAAATTATTGCTTATTGATGTCAATCCTTCAAGGCCTGTTAAATTGGTTAAAACCATATTACCGAATAAATCAATATTTCCCCCTACGTGTGCCAGGTTCTCAATACCATACAGATGGATAAGATTACCGTTATTTCTAATAGATAAATCCCCACCAATCGAATCCAGATTGTCCAGTCCCGTTAAGCTTGCTAATGAATCCGTCCCCTCAACACGTAGGTTTCCCCCCACCAGGCTTAATGCATTCAGTCCTTCGAGATCATGCAAGTATCTGTTATATTCAATGCCCATATTTCCATAAACGGAAACCAAGTTATTCAGGCCAGTTATAGTATTCAGGCTGCCGTTGTCCCAAATGGAGAGGTCCCCATTGATTAATGACAGGGATTGAAGACCTGAAAGATTGTCCAAAGTGTCATTGCTTGTTATTTTAAGGTTTCCACCTATATCGAAAAGCTGATCGAGACCCGTTAAATTGCTCAAGAGGGAATTACTATAGATATCGAAGTTACCACTTATCGTCACGACATTTTCCAATCCTGACATATTTGTCAAAAAGTCATTGTCACGAATGCTCAGGTTTCCCTCGATTGAGCTTACAGCCCACAGGCTATCAAGGTTGTCAATGTCATTGCCTGAAATCACGACCTCTCCTGTCAATGTGTTGCAATCCGGAAATACAACAGGGAAATAATCGATTTCGTACTGGCTATAGAAATAGTAGTTTCCATGGGGAAGACAGGGCAGGCTTGTTCCACAGGCCATGGCCAGTTCAGTTATGTTGTTGCAGCCCGGCGCATTCTGATAAACATCTATTACCCCGTTGGGGGCCGAAAGGTATTCGCAAATGCTTTGTGCATCACAGGAAGACAAGGAATCGTTGTAAGTGATGTTCAGGTTAGCAATTGAACCGGCTGCAATGTTTTCGAGCCCGGATAAATCGGTTAAACGGTCATTGTCTGAAATTTGTAAATCTCCATTAATCGAGCCAAGATTTATCAATCCCGTTAAACTGCTTAAACAAGGATTTCCCACGTTTGTAATATGCATTATATCCGCCAATGAATAAACTACCACCAATTTCAGTCAGCATTTCCAGGCCGTTTAAGCTATTGAGCGTATCATTTGCCTGAATATATAAATTCCCCCCAACAGAGGATAAGTTGTTTAATCCCGTTAGGTTTGGCAGTGAGCCATTGCTGCTGATGCTGAGTATATCGCCAACACTTGTCAGGTTTTCCAGCCCGGCTAAACTCAGCAAGGAATCGTTATTTGTGATATATACCCTTCCGGGAATGGCTGTTAAATTGCTTAGGCTTGTTAAGTCGTTTAATATGTCGTTGGAACTAATAGCCAGGCTCCCCACAAAACTAATGTTATCCAGTCCTGTCAGGCTGACAAGCGAATCGTTGGAACCAACATAAAGTCCTCCTGGAATGGAGTCGATATTATTCAGGTTGCTTAAGCTGGTAAGGGAAGGATTGCTGTAGATATTTAGGCTAACACCAATCGAAGACAGGTTATCAATCCCTTCCAGGCTGATGAGAGACAGGTTTGAAGAAACATAAAAAGTTCCACCAATACTGACCAGGTTCTCTAGTCCGTTCAGGTTATTCAAAGCATCATTTGGGCCAATATAAAGGCTGCCACTTAGTGAGTCCAGGTTTGTTAATCCACTTACAGCAGTCAGGGAAGGATTGTCAGCAATGTTGAAATAACTGAAAACATCTTTCAAATTCGTAAGGCCTGATAGGTTCTCAAGAAGTAAATTATATTTGATGTCAAAACTTCTACCAACATTATTCAGGTTTTCCAAACCGTTGCAATTCACAAGTTCCGGGTTATTTGCTATCTCTAAATCACGTCCTACGGTTATTAAGTTATTTAAACCGTTGAGACTTTGTAAACCGTTGTAATCTATTGTAAAGTCACGTGGAACGGAAGTTAAACTCTCCAGGCCGCTGAAACTGCTTAAAGCATGATTGTTGGTAATGTAAATGGAACCACCGATGGAAGTCAACGAGACAAGCCCGTCGAGACCTGTTAATTTTGGGTTCTCATGAACATGCATGTCCCTCCCGATGGTACTCAATTGCCCAAGGCCAGTCAGGTAGATTAGCTGGTTGTTGCTGTCTATACTGACATCGCGTCCGACGGAAATTAAACTATTTAGGCCTGATAGAAAAGCTGTTACAGGATTACCTGTGATGGAAAGTTCACCACCAATGGTTGTTAGGTTGTTCAGGCCGGATAAATTGACCAGGAGGGAGCAGTCTTCGATATGCAAACTTCCTCCAATGGATGTTAATCCATTCAATCCATCTAAATTGTTAATATCACTCCCGCTGATTGTTACATCACCGGCCATTTCGGTGCAACCGGGATAATCGATATGGAAATTGTCTATTTCCTCCTGCGATGCCAGGCTAACGGTCTCGGGCAGGCAGCCTGTTGGTTCACCGATGATCATCAGGTGGTTGTTACTGCGCACGGGACCACTACTACTCCAGCCAATGTCTCCGAGCATATAATCAAGGAAAAAATTCCCTGTTTGATGGTCGGTGTATATATTGAATGCAAGTTCATAATTTCCATTGGCAATATAAGTTGTGTCGACGAGCACAAACCAATAATAATTCTCTGGTGGCGGATATTCGGTGGATATTAGCTGGCTCCGGTATTCAGAATAGTGAAGCATGCCGGTTTCCATTGTTTGTGTATACTGGTACTGGATCAGGCTGTCGGGAGACCAACCGGACGGAAGTAAGATGCCCAATAAGCCTGTTTCTGAACTGGCTTTTTCCGGCCTATTTACAAAGACACCTATTTGTACTTCGAACGAGCTGTTAGGATCAGCAGTATATGGTTGGTTCACAAAATCGAAACCAAAGCAACCGGCAAAAAGCAAAGCGATGATGAGCAGCGCGATAATAGGGTTTCTGTATTTAACATTTTTGGTTTTCATGGTGGTAATTTTTTTCATGGATTTGATTTTTTGAGGTACGGGGTGCAGCTTACGAGAGGTATACAATTCTCTTAAAAGCATGGTTGTCATTCCGAAGAAAACGGAGTTTAGCGGAGTGATGAGGAATCCCCCGGAAGAGATGTTGCTTATTGGGGATTCCTGCCCGTCCGGCAAGCGGGTCTCCTCGCTCCTTCGTCGCTGCGTTCGAAATGACAGCAGACTCATTATTTGTGCTTTTCTTTTCATCACTACTTACAATTTCACCACCTTCTTCAACACCACTTCATTTCCTGCCTGAAGGTGTAGGAAGTAGATGCCGGGGGGCAATTCGCTCAAACTAATTACCTTGTTTGAATTCTTCAACTGGAGATGCATAAGTTGATTACCTGAAATATCAAAAATGCTTAGTTCAGCTTCTGCTTCAGTTTCAATAAATAGCTTATCCTGGAAGGGGTTGGGGTAAATTTTAAGGCTGAGGTCGCCTGTTTCGTTCACCGACGTAGCTTCACTGATGGTGATCACAAATTCCTGTTCCTCAACCTCCATACCGTCAGACACGACCAGCACGATCGTTTCGTCTCCCATTTCTTCTGGTACTCCCGACAGCGTGGCCGTGCCGTCACCATGATCTTCAAGGGTGAGCCAGTCGGGCAATTGCTCTGCAGTGATCTCCAGTTCATCGTAAGGATCAGGGTCTGACGTAGCTATTTCATAGGCGTATTCATCACCTTCACTTGCCTGAGTTTCAGGTTGAGAGTTGAATTCAGGAGGTCGGTTGAAGAAGTCCCTGAGGTTAAAAGAGGTCATGGGCAGGAAGCATGCATGTGTAGAATCTCTCAAAACACTTACTTTTAAAAGATCCAATTCTGGCACATGCTGGGTAAATACGTAGTTGGTTCCATTCCATGAGTTCTCTGTCATAATTGTCTTGTTTTTTTGAATGCTGATGTTTGTACCGTCTCCTATAGCTGAAGCAACCCGGTTGTACCTGGCACAATAATTCCGGGCATTGTTGCGCGCAATCTGACTGTTAGCCGCGTATAAATTATCACCGGGTATCTTGTCTACATAGCTGTTAAATCGGTACGTATGTGTAGGTGAGGTAGGTGCTATTTCAACCACCATTGCCGTATTGCTGTCGCTGGCAGGATCCCAACGGGCTATAACAGGGATGATCTTACCGACAGAATAACCCTGTGAATTGGCATTAAAACCATCCATGGCATCCATGGTATTGTGCACACCGTCGCCATTAAATCGTCTGTCTCCAAGAATTTTTCTCATCGTGAGATGATAAGGTGCATACTTTGATCCGGGAACAGCACTGCCCGTGTAATCGCTCATGGCATCTTTGTACATCGATAATCCTCCCTGACTAACCCCTCCGCCTGAGGGAACCATTTCACCGGCATAACCCACGATGAGCCACGGTTGCAATCCGGGTTCGCTTGGAATATGTATGATCATAGCTGCATTATTCACAATTGCCGGTATTATACTTCCCCAATCAGCAAACCTGGCAACAATGGATTTTCCGGCCAAAAAAGTCCCGGATGTGGCATCGCCCCAGTTCAAAAGGCAGGAACAGCCCGGTCCGCCACTTTTTTTAGAGATGTAACCTCCCAGGTCGGAGAAGCAACTGCCCACGAGCAAATCCACGTAATCCAGGTTGTGTGTATTAGTTCCTGCATCACTCATACCATCAATCATGGCCTGGGCCTCCACCTGGTACTCCGAATCGATAATTAGATCCTGGCCATTTGTTACAAGACTGCGGGCATATTGATAATCAGATCCAAAATAGGGTATGAGATAACCTTGCATAATATCAGTAATTTTATCGCCCAACAAATACCCATGAGCATAACCTCGCTCAGTATGCGTACCCCAAACTTTTATTACCGTTAGGTTGTTGGTATCTGCAATAATTTCACCATTCACAAATTGAGCATGTATGCCTGTGGCAATGAACATACCAATAACTAAAAGGAAAATAATTCTTAAAAAAGTATTTTTTGTTTTCATGGCTTTTTGGTTTATAAAATTTATGTTTTGTAGGAAGCTCCCCTGCTAACTGAAAACCAGTTGAACAGGGGAGGAGTAGTTTTGAGACAGGCTTATTGTTTGAGGAATTTTTGAGTAGTTGTTGTAGTACCTGCCTGCAGCTTGATGAAATAAAAACCATTTGTTAAATCAACTGCCTGAAAACTTAGGGTATGTTTGCCTTTTTGTAAAACTGATTGATTGATCATTTTTAGTTTTTCTCCCAGCAGGTTGTAAATTTCAATTTCTACAAAACCGGTTTCAGCTAACTCAACTTCAATATTTGCTGAATGAGTGATGGGATTTGGATAAATACTAAAACCTGGTGTTGTTTTGTTGTTATCAACGATAAACTCAGGCTTTGTCCATTCATAAGCACCAATATCAATGATTTCATTTACAACATCGATCCTTGGGTTACCCGCCAGATCAACCTCCGGTAGCATAAAACCTGAAACATCGGGATTTCCGGCATCAACACAAGGTGAGCTTGCATCTATTTGATAATCATTATCACCTGCATTCAGGAAAACAGGATCTTCGTCAATATTGTTTTCATAAACTCCATCATAGTTTCCTCCGATGCCTTCTTCTCCACCTTGAATGTCAGAATAATAAATCGCAGGATCACTATTTAGCAATGCATAAATTTGTCTGCCATCGCCATCTGCCGTGTTGCCCCAAAAAGTTGAATTCACAATTGTTGGGCTGGAATTATCATAGCAGTCCAAAGCACCGCCCCAATTGGTCGCATAGTTATCTGCAAATGTGCAATTGATCAATTGCCCGTTTGAATTTGAATAATACTCGATGGCACCACCATCTTTATCGGTATAATTGTCATAGAACAAACAGTTTGAAAAAATGGGATCGGAATAAGAGTATACCAGCACTGCACCACCAAAGTTTGCGGCATAATTATCATGAAAAATGCAGTTCATGAACAACGGGCTGCAATTCCATAAGGCAATGGCTCCTCCCCCCGGGTAGTATGTAGTTTCTATTTCTGCAACATTATAACGGAAGGTTGAATTTTTCACAGAAAGTTTATCGAAATCTCGGATAGCAAAAATTCCTCCGCTGCTATATGGGCCAGACCCATAACCATAACCATACTCGAATATGCAACGGTCAAATATTGATGAATCATTTTCAGTGTTCACGGCATCAGCATCAAAGCCATCCCATTTTAGCATTGGGTTTGAATGGGTGAAAGTGATCGGATCTTCTTCAGTTCCAATCGCATTAACCGTACCTTCTATCGTAATATGATATGGGCCACGGAAAGCCAGTTTCGTACCCGGTTCGATGGTAAGTGTTTCTCCGTCAGCAACTGCCAGGTGGCCGTTTATCAAATAAGGCGATTTTGCTGCTTCCAGCGTGCCACTGATGTATCCAGCCTCAATGCAGTTTATTGCCCCGCATTTTCCAATGAGGTATCCCTCCTGAATTTCAAAATAGGAGCCATCCCTTCCGTTTTCATTAAATGTTTCTGTTCCATTTGTAATTGTTGGGTTAACACCCTGTAACTGATGCGATCCAAGGTCAAGCATGAAGGCATGTGCTATTTTTCTTGCATTGTCGGTGGCTGACAATGAGATGTTTTTTATTTGCGAGAATGTGGATTCGCTTGACCAGTCCCAAAAACCTGTTTCTAATCTGATGGTGTCTGTCATGCCACTTATGATGGGTTCCTGGCCTATAAGCAAGGTGAAATTCTGGTTGTAATAGTTTGACCAATCAGTTCCCCAGTCATCGCCCTCAACATCATTTCCAAGGCAAATCAATCCCATTTTTAACTGGAGGTCATTTAATGCGTAACCCCTGTATTCCATTTGCAACAGCAGGTTTAAAAATCCTGTTGAACCATCAACCATATGAGCAAGGGCGGCATTGGGGTCAGGATCAATATCATTATAGTCAACCGAAGCGCCGTAGTAATATTGACTTCCATGCCCGTCATTTTCAGGCTCAGGGCCTGTACCATCGGCATTCCAGCCCAGGAATCCTTCGTGGTCGGCATTCAGACCCATGTAGGGAAGCATAGGACTGCCTTTAATGAACTGACCGTTCAGAATATTATACCAACCACCTATACGGCCGTTTTCATTGATGCCATGGCCTGAGTATTCAGCTTCACAGGAGAATAATAAGCTTTGCCCGTCAAGATCGGTTAAAAAGGCTTGTGCCAGTAGATGCGCAGTTTCGCTACTGTTACCGGCCGCATAAACTGGCCTGAGAAAACAGCTTTCAAAAAACAAATCGTATTCGTTGCCCGGTTGTTTCAAATTCAGATAGGGAACGTCCATGGACAACATGAGTTCATTCTGCAATAAAATGGTTACCACTGCGCCATAGTAATTGCTGTATTCGTAGCTTCCAAGAGGAAACCAATCCACACCTTCTTCATCATCCCCCATGCTCATAAGTGTGTACCTGATTTTAATCCAGTCAGGTTCAATGTTATTTTCTTCCATAACCGATACAAACTCCGGAAAGCCTGTTATGCCATCCAGAAAGTGGCCCAGGGCAGCATGTGGATCGGGATCAATCTGATCATAGTCAGGCGATGCGCTGTAATAATGTTGTCCCCCATGGCCGTATGCAGCAGGCTCGGTTCCTGTACCATCTGCATTCCAGCTCAGACCACCCTGGTGGTCGGCGTAGGTTCCTTCAAAATGAATTTGTGAGAAAAGAGACATTGTGGCTAAACAGAAAAAAATTAGCATTAATCCGGTTGTGATTTGTAAAGTTTTTGTTTTCATAGCATTTTGGTTTAAGTGAATGAATGATTAATCGAAACCAAAATTACTGAGGTGAAACAGGCAATATGAATCAGATGTGTAAACGCCGGGAGAAAATGTGTAAACGTTTGGATTTTGATGACGAACGTTACTTATGTTTCGTGGTAATCTTTTAAAAGTAATCGTTTGGTATGGTCTATTGCACTTCTTCAAGACAGCATAATTTGGTTAGTGCTAATCTACGGCGACAATCTATGATTTATATCATGGTTTTCCGCTATATTTTTTATTTGGCGGAAAATTGGGAGATGTAATAAGCTATTTTTTGATCCTAAATTATTCGTTTAATTGCATGCCTTTGCCGCAGCGGCTTCGTGCAGGCAGGTCAAGAAGAAAAATGATATCGTCAATATACTTGGAATCAATTAAAAGAAATCGATGATAATATAAGTGACGAAGCTTTCAGAGCTTACATGGCAATCGGATTCTAATGTAGCAAATAAAAAAGAATAAAAATCCGTTTTTAAGCTCTGGCAGATAATGGCTACCAATACACTCCCAAGAATATGATTATTGAAGTTTTGATTAAATTACAGAACCCCTCTGCCTTCGGCACCCGCCTGCCATCCAGGGCTGGTGAACGGCGGGCAGGTCTCCCCTTAAAAAGGGGAGAAATAATCGGAATATAATTTTATACCCACTTCACCAATGGAAAATCCATTCGGTGTTGCAGGTCTGCATGTTTAGGGTAAATCCTGAATGCAAAATCATGTACACCGGCATTTTGTAATGGGAACTCGCACTTGTATTTGGCTTTACCACCATTGAATTCGGTGCCTTCAAGTTCTTGTTTAAAAGTGATATCCTTCACATCACCGTTGGTTTTGTTTCCCATCAATATTTCAACACCCAGATCAGTTATGTCCAGGTTAGGAATATTAAGTATGATCTCAGCTTCAAATGTGCTGCCAAAATCAAGTGGCCCGGCGTTTGAGTCTGGAACGGTTAACGAATCAACGCTTATGCCATCCCAATGCTGTTTTACCCTGTTTTTCCATTCAACCAGTTTGCGTGCATTGACGTAGGCATCTTTGCGCATATTTTTACCGGTAACCAACAGCTTTGAATAAAACTGCTCGTAATAATCGTTCACCATACGTTGCATGGTAAAATGCGGAGCTACTTTCGCGATGTTGTTTTTGATCATCTGAACCCATTCTCTTGGAATTCCATCTTTATCGATGTTGTAATAGACAGGAATAATTTCCTGTTCAAAAGTGTTGTAAATGATCTCTGCATCCAGTTCATCCTGGAATTGTTGGCTATCGAATGATCGCTGTTCCTCAATTGCCCAGCCTGCTCCTTCCTGGTAGCCTTCAGCCCACCATCCATCTAATACGCTAAAGTTTAGCACACCGTTCATAATGGCTTTCTCACCACTGGTTCCTGAGGCTTCAAGTGGACGTGTTGGTGTGTTTAACCAGATATCAACGCAACTTGTCAGCAATTTCCCCCCCGTCATATCATAATCTTCAAGGAAAATAACTTTGCCAATAAATTCCGGCATTTTTGAGATTTCAATAATGCGTTTGATCAATCCCTGACCTGCCTTATCATTCGGATGTGCTTTACCGGCAAACAAAAAGATAACAGGTTGTTCTTTGTTATTCACAATAGCCGACAAACGTTCAAGGTTAGTGAATAAAAGATGTGCTCTTTTATAAGTTGCAAAACGCCTTGCAAAACCGATAATGAGTGTTTCTTCCTTCAGTTGAGCTGTTGACTTGAGCATCACTTTCGGGTTTTCATGCCGGCGTGTAAGGTCACGTTTTTGTTTGATCTTCAAATCTTCAATCAGCTTACTCTTCAGGACAAGCCTGTTTTTCCAGATCATTTCATCCGGAACGCCATAAATTTTTTCCCAGTTAGATGTATCGGGTTGATTATGTTCAAAATCACCACCAAAAGTGCTGCGATACAATTGTTGCCAAACATTGTCCGTCCATGTATAATAGTGTACACCGTTGGTTACATGGCCAATATGAATTTCTTCGGCATAATATCCCGGATAAAGCGACCTGAACATTTCTCTGGATACCTGGCCATGGATTTTACTCACACCATTCACTTGCTGCGAAAGTTTGGTTGCCAGGACGCTCATTGAAAACTTTTCACCGGTGTTTGCAATATTATACCTGCCCAATCCAATAAATTCTTCCCAACTAATTTTAAAATGATCACTGAAATGTGAAAGATAGACCCGCATCAAATGTTCTTCGAAGGAGTCATGCCCTGCAGGTACAGGTGTGTGGGTAGTGAACAATGAATTAGATTTTACTACCTCTGCAGCATGATGGAATTCGACTCCTTCGCGGTCCATCAGGTTCCTGATTCGCTCTAAACTGCTGAATGCAGAATGGCCTTCATTTAAATGAAACACATCTGGTTTTAGTCCAAGGGTATGGATTAGCCTTACTCCACCAATGCCAAGTAACATCTCTTGTTTTAACCGGTGCTCGTTATCACCACCATATAATTCAGAAGTAATTCCCCGGTCTTCAGGCGTATTTTCCTGGATATCCGCATCCAGTAAATAAAGGCAAATTCTTCCAACATTAACTTGCCATGCCTTTGCTGTTAAATTCCTTCCGGGAAGGGCTATTTTAACTTTAACCCATTCACCATCCGCATCCCGAACAGGAACCAATGGCAGTTGGGTAAATTTTTGAGGTTTATATTCAGCAATCTGGTCGCCAAGTAATGACATAGATTGTGTGAAATAACCATACCGGTATAGTAAACCCACACCAACCAGATTTTTATTGGAATCACTGGCTTGTTTCAAATAATCGCCTGCAAGAATACCAAGGCCACCTGAATAAATCTGTAGACTTACCTGTAAGCCATATTCCATACTAAAATAGGCAATCAATTCTTTTGGTTTGTTTTTGGCTTCTGCCAAATAGGCCTGGAATTGCTGGTTTACGCTATCCAGTTTCTCCATGATTTCCTTGTCGTGAATCAGGTCGTTAAATTCATTAAAAGATAAAGATTCAAGCATTTTAACCGGGTTAAACCCGTAATCATACCAGCGGTCACCAGCAATGCTCTCGAACAATTCAATGGCATCGTTATTCCAGGACCACCATAAGTTAAATGCCAGATCTTTTAATGGAGACTGACTTTGTGGCAACGCCGACTGTACAAGTACCTTTTTCCACTCAGGACGGTCTTTTTGTATCCTTGCCTCAATTTTCTGACTAACAACCTTTGGTATTGCTGGAGGGCTTGCAGGTAGTCTGACCTCAGATTTTGCCAGCGCAAGTTTCCATGCCTCATAATATTTTTCAACAAATGTTTCCCAGAGTGCTTTTTTAAACACTGTTTGGGTTTCTTTTCGTATTAGTTCAATATTGTCTGCCTGATCAAAATTGTGTATGATGTCAATGATGACTTTTACGGCTTCGTCATCTTTGGTCTCTTCCCTGTTTATAACAGAAACAGACGGTGTTTTTAATTTAAAATTCTCATTTACCCAATCACCGAAACCTGCAACAGCGGTTGTAATTGTCGGAATTTTAAAGGCAATGCTTTCCAATGGTGTATATCCCCATGGTTCGTAATAAGATGGAAAAACCGAAAGATCCTGTCCAATTAAAAAATCGTAATAAGGAAGGTTGATCACACCATCGCTGCCATTCAGGTAGGCAGGTACAAAAATCAAGTGAACCTTGTCATTTACGCTGTTGGTAATTCCTTGTCTTGAAGCCTCATTTAAAATGGCATCATGCTCATAATGGTTAAGTTTATGGGTAAGATAATTGCTCCTTTTTTCTTTCCCCCTGAACACATCCGTTGGACCACGATGGTCAGAAGGAATAGTAATATAGGCAAGAATATCTTTCTTTAAGTTTCCATTTTTATTTAGTTCGCCAAGTGCTTTTATAAAAAGGTCAATGCCTTTATTACGGAATTCGTACCTGCCACTGGTTATGATCAGCATGGTATCGTCAGCATAATTCTTTCCTGTAATCGCTTTCGCAGTTTCAATGGCTTTTGCTCTGGCAACTTCTCTTTTCTTCGTAAATTCTTTTCCTTTTGGTACAAAATCCTGTTCGAAACCATTTGTGGTGATAATATCTGGTTCACGGCCAAAAAACTGTTTGCATTCCCTTGCAGTTATTCCACTTACCGTTGTAAATGAATCGGCAACCCTTGCAGCTATTGATTCAAGGGAGTGCTTGCTCTGTACCTGGAAATCCCTTGCCGTAGTTTCAGCATGGTATTTCTCCAGGTTATTATATAAAGGCAATCCTCGTCCTGCAATTGAACGACCCAACACGGTGGCGTGTGTTGTAAAAACAGTGCCAATATGAGGCATTTTGTCGTCGAGGTACAATACACCTGAGGCGGTCATCCATTCGTGGAAGTGGGCTACCACTTTTTCGTTTTGTTCAAGGTAAAACTCTGCAAAACTGCGCACAACCTGCCCGGCAGTATAACCAAACAAAAAGGGTTCAACATAGTCCCATGCTCCGTGGATTGATTCCAGTTTGTATGTTTCCCAAAAACGGGCAAATATTTCATCTTTTCTGCCATAAACTGGCGAAAAGTCAACAAGCACAACAAGGGGTTTGCCCTCGATGTTCCAACGTCCAGTCCTGATTTTTAATCCGTCTTCATGGGCTTTGGCAACCCATTCAGGGAATAGTGAATCGTCTTGCAGGAAATCAGGGTTTGTGTGGGTTTCTTTCCATACATCCGGACCAATCAGGATGTAATTGTTTTTGTATTCGTTTACAATGCTTTTTGCTTTGGTTGAAACAACGGTGTAAATGCCACCAATTTTGTTACAAATCTCCCAGCTGGTTTCAAATATATAATCAGGTTTCATTAAAGTGTCTTAATTCTGTTTCTAAAAAAGGAGTGCAAATCTACAAATATACCTTCATGTATATGTGTATATTGTATTAGTATTTGATGATATTTCGCATGTATTGCGATTCTCAAGGCTCATTTAAAAAAGTGAGGCGTTAATTTTTTGGCTTCGCAAACGTTTGAATTAAGACCTGACAGGTGGCCTTGCACCTGTGAGGTCGAAGTTTTTAGTGCAATATTTTTTTGTTGCGAGTTCACTGAGTATTTTTCCTCCCCTTGATAAGGGGAGGTGTCCGCCAGCCGGCGGACGGAGGGGTCATTAATAATTATTCAATATTTACTATCTTTCAGTCAAAATAATTGGTCATGAAAAAGATCCTGTTCCTTTTTACTATTATCATATGTATTCAGTTTACCCAGGCCCAGTCAAACATTAAAGTCACTAATACGGATGCCAATGCCGTTTTGTTTGGTAATTATGATCCGGCTAATTATCTACCGGAACAGATCATCAATCACCACGACTCTATTTTGTATGGTATTGTAAATGATGTGTCGAGTGATACCATGATCAGCTGGCTTGAACATATTGATGGCTACCATAACCGGAATACAGGTTCGGATACTGTTTCGGATACCAAAGGAATTGGAGCCGTCAGGAGGTGGATTTTTTCAAAACTCAGCCAGTTTAGCGAAGATAATGAAAACCGTCTGCTGGTTTCTTATCTCGATTTCGATAATAACATATGCGGCATGCCTCACCATCGTAATGTATTTGGCGTATTGCCGGGAATTGATACCTCCAACAAAGAAATCGTTTTTATAGAAGGGCATTTTGATACACGCTGTGAAGGTGTTTGTGATACGGCCTGCTATTCGCCGGGGATGGATGACAATGGTTCAGGAACTGTTTTGGTGATGGAATTGGCACGGGTGATGAGCAAATATGCATTTAACCAAACGGTAGTGTTTGCATTAACCACAGGAGAAGACCAGGGGTTGTATGGTGCCACTGCCTTTGCAGAATATTTTAAAGACAATGACTTGTTCATCAGAGCTTGCTTAAATAATGATGTGGTTGGAGGCATTGAATGTGGCAACACTTCTTCACCACCAAGTTGTCCTTATTATACGCATATCGACAGCCTGAATGTTCGTGTGTTCTCTTATTCATTCGGGAATGACTCCAGTCGGACATCCAACCACAAGCAACTGGCCCGTTATTTAAAAATACACCAGGAAGAAGACATCAATCCACTTTTAGCAACCCCATTGAATATTAACATCATGATCAGTGAAGACCGTTCAGGCAGGGGAGGTGATCATATTCCATTCAGGCAGAAATTTTATCCATCCATCAGGGTATGTTCGCAAAACGAGCATGGCGATGGGACAGGCACTCCACCCGACCGGCAACATTCAACGAGGGATATACTCGGGATGGATACCTCGGTACCTCCTGATGCAATAATAGACTCCTTTTTTGTTGATCCCGGATACCTCAAACGCAATACTATTATGAATGGAGTTAACCTTGGATTCCTTGCCATGGGACCTTCACAGCCTATCCCGGAGATTATACCGCTCGATGACGGTGTAGTAGTGCAAATGGTTGGCCACGATACGATCTACAAGCATTATCGGTTAACGGTCCGCTCTTTAAGAAATGGCACACTTGATTTTGATACCATCTATACATTTACAGGCACTTCAAGTTTTCAGTTGGGGGGATTAAACCCTGATACAGAATACTATTTTTCGGTAATGAGTGTATCGAATGATATGGAAAGCCTTCCTTCCTGGGAGCATACAGTTTTAACTGTAGGAACAGGATATAACCACGAAAAGAGTGATAAGTTAAGAATGTATCAGAATAGTCCTAACCCATGTAACGAAGTTACACAAATCAGGATTTCAGCAAATGAAAAATATGAAGGAATAAAAGCTGAAATAATTATTCGGGATATCACCGGGAGAAATGTTCATACTTTCATGCATGAATTAAAATCAGGTGACCAATGGATTCAATTTGAAAATATCATAGGGTTAAAAGGTATTTATACTTATTCGCTTATTATTGGTGGGAAAATGATGCAATCAAGGAAAATGATCATTTTGTAAAAACCGATAAATGTTATTTCTTGTTTGAGCAATTAGTCCTTTCTTTTTTATGGAAAAGTCTGTCAGCAAACTGGCGGACGAAAGGGGATGAAAACAAAAACCCGACTGTAAATATTGAACAGTCGGGTTTCTAATATTTATAAACGAGGTTTTACCCAAAAATATCCTTCAGCTTATCTTCAACAGCCTGGCGGTATTTTTTAATATCTGTTTTCTTGAATTTTTTAACCTCTTTCTGAAGATCGTCATAAGTCTTTTTTGCTGCCTTGGTCATATTAGGGATGACTTTTTCAACAACTTCCTTTTCAGCATCTTTCAAAGCGACTGTGATGTGTTCAATATCAACCTCTTTCAGCAACTGTTTTACTTTGGCATTTGACATTTCTTTAATATCCTCAAAGTTGATATCCTTTACTTTATCGGCCACTTTTTTCGCCTGTTTCTTTGTGAAATTGCCCGCCTCATCAGCAAAATCAGAAGCAGCTGCCCTAACGCTGTTGAAAGTTGCATCGTTCTCTACACGAATAATATAATCAGATAGTACATTCATATAATTGATAAATGCATCATATGGACTTCCATAAGGATTAAAATATTTATGCACATCCCCATCTGAAAACCACTTGGTTGACATATAATAGAAATGATCGGAATTCTGCAAATAGAGCCAGTCTTTCTTTATTTGAGGATCATTGGAATGTTTAACCCTGTCGTAAAGATTATAAAGTTTGTTGAATGCCTCTTGCTGCAGGTCGTTGCCTAACCATGCTGTTAAGTCCCGTTCTTCATCAGCCCACGAAATAGGATAGGGTACTGAAATTGAACTAACGGGTTGTAACTTCTCTCCAAGTTCTTTAGGTGTTGAAAATTCAAATTTAGTTTCGGCAAAAATTTTCTTAGGAAGTGTACTCATAAATTCGAAAATTCCAGTATTTTCCCATTGATGCTCACCAAATGTTTCATAATCCATAAAAAGGTTAATCACCTCTTCATTGGGTTCAATTTCATTTAACCATTTAACATATTTTTTTGTGGTTAAAGGCCATTCAGCCCAGCCCTGGTGTGAAAACCTGAATGCAATATCATCACTTAACCTATAGTTTTTAAGCAGTAACTTAAGATTGGGTTTTATTGCATTGGCATACATAAAGTTTGGGCTCTTCCACCCAAGAACATGTTTTGCACCTTCGGTTAGCATCACTTTGTATCCCATGTCGGCAACAGTGGCACCAATTTCATCAGAGTAAATCAATTCGGTATTTCTGAATGTAGTTGGTTTCTGGCCAAACAATTTTTCTATTTTATTTGAATGCATCTGCACCTGGTTGATGAATTCGTCTTTATCCTTAAGTGCACTTAACGAATGCGCATAGGTTTCTGCTAAAAATTCAACATTCCCGGTTTTCGCGAGTTTTTTGAAACTTGCCAGGACTTCAGGAGCGTATTCTTCAAACTGCTCTAATGCCATTCCTGAAATGGAAAAACTTACTTTGAAAGCTGATCCATATTCTTTAATTAAATTGAGGAGCAGCTGGTTCATTGGTAAGTAACATTTTTGAGCTACCCTTTGCATGATGAAACGATTGTTGTAATCGTCGTAATAATCATGTTTCTCTCCGATATCAAAAAAACGGTAAGTCCTTAGTCGGTATGGTTGGTGAACCTGGAAATAAAAACAGATGGATTTCATTTGGTAATGGTTATTATATTGTAATTTATTCGTTATTCATTATTTAGCCATAAATGGCTCGTATACTTTTTTAACTTTAATGGCAGCATCATCCCACTTAAGGTTTTCTACTTCTTCTTTGCCATATTTTTTAAATGCATCTGAGAGTGCATCATAGTGACAAAGGCCATAAATGGCATCAGCCAGGCCTTCTACATCCCAGAAATCAATTTTAAGGGCATGTCTTAATATTTCTGCTACTCCTGATTGTTTTGATATTACTACCGGCACATTGATGCGCATTGCTTCTAAAGGCACTAGTCCGAAAGGTTCCGATACAGAAGGCATCACAAATACGTCACTTAAGGCAAACATCTTATCAACAGCGTCTCCCTTGAGGAAACCAGTAAAATGAAAACGATCGGCGATACCGAGTGCGGCTACACGTTCAATCATTTTATTTAGCATATCGCCGGAGCCTGCCATGACAAAACGTATATTTCTATCGCGTTGTAATATTTTATAGGCAGCTTCAATAAAGTATTCAGGACCTTTCTGAAAAGTGATCCTGCCAAGAAAAGTCACAATTTTCTCTTTCAGGTTACGTTTGATTGAATCAATCTCTTTAAGCGTGGATGCCTCAATCGCATTATGAACGGTAACCACCTTGCCCGGGTCGATGCCATATCTGTTGATTACAGTGTTTCGGGTAAGGTCACTGACAGTAATCACCTGTCGGCTTCTTCCATACCCTTCTTTTTCCATGCCAAAAACAATCTCATTGTAATTTTCACCAGTCCGGTCTAATTCAGTTGCGTGCATATGCACAACCAATGGTTTTCCGGTTGATTTTTTTGCAGCAACACCTGCAGGATAAGTTAACCAGTCATGGGCATGTATAATGTCAAAATCTTCTTTTAGCGATATTGATGAACCGATGAGTGCATAACGTGCAACTTCTTCCATCAGGTTTTTACCATAAGCGCCAGCAAATTCGTACTGCTTTGAGAAAACATTACTGGTGAATGATTCACCTTCTTTCTTGTTTTTCTCAATTACATCTGAGAATTCTTCGGGGCTGACATAAGGAATAATATTGGATCCAATCTCCATATATTTCACTTTACTCCAATATTCCTTGTGTTCTTTTTTGTCAATGTCAAATACAATATCGCTGGCATTAACAAGTCTCACTGCCTGCTGATCTTCATCACCATAAGCCTTTGGCACCACAAATATGACCTCAACATCTTGTTTTGCAAGACCTTTTGTGAGCCCGTAACATGCTGTTCCGAGACCGCCTGTAATATGGGGAGGAAACTCCCATCCGAACATTAAAATTCTCATTGCCTGATTAGTATCTATTTAGTTATTAATTTTTTTAAGTTTTTCGTCATCCACCTGATGCGCAATAATTCAGCAACATTCCAGGCTTGCGAAATAGCACCACCTCCATTGTGGGGTGGATCGCCATCATATATTTCAGAAATGGTTCCAATGCCGTAGCTTGTCATTTCAGTTTCAAATTCCTGGTATACTGTTTTAATAAACTGAATTCCTTTTTTACCATGCAATTTGAGATAAGCTTCTGCAAAGGCACCCATTAACCAGGGCCAAACTGATCCTTGATGATAAGCCAGGTCGCGGCTCACATGATCACCCAAATATCGTCCCTTGTAATCTTTGTTTTTTGGTGACAACGATCTCAATCCTTTAGTTGTTAATAATTCCTGGTGAACTTTGCGTAATACTGCTGTTTTAATATATGGCCCAACGGGGGAATGAGGCATTGAAACTGCAAAGATCATATTTGGCCTAACGCTCCAGTCTTTAAAATCACCATTTACATAATCAGCCAGGTATTCTCTTTTCTCATCCCAAAAAGTAGCTTTAAATGATTCCCTGATGATTTCAGGCCATTTTGACCATTTTTTCGCAAAGGCTGTATCACCGGATAGCTCTGCTATTTCAATTGCAAAAACAATTGCATTGTACCATAGTGAGTTTACCTCGACAGCATAGCCTGTTCTTGGAGTAACCGGTTTTCCATGAACTACAGCATCCATCCAGGTTAAGGCTTTTCCATGTTCTCCCTGCCACAAAAGGCCGTTAGCGTGCATGCCGATGTTGAAATGGGTTCCTTTGGAAAATTTATTCAGGATGCCTTTCAGGTATTTCCCATAGTCTTTCCATAAATTTTCCTTTTTCCCGGTAATGATGGCATATTGCTGTAAAGCCCAGAAAAACCAAAGACTGGTATCAACCGAATTGTAAACAGCATTTTTTCCATGTCCCATATTCGGAAAAAGCCCATCTTTAAGCTCATCCAGCATGGTATTGATTACCTCTTTAAAACTCTTTTCATCACCTCGTGCAAGGGTTAAACCAGGTAAGGCGATAAACGTATCACGGCCCCATCTGCCAAACCAGGGAAATCCGGCAATGACCTCTGTTTTTTTGTTTATCTGGACAAGAAATTCTTCCGCTGAATTATCAAGGCAATGATCATAACTGTTTCGGGGTATCCGTTTTTTGACTTCGCTTTCAAATTGTCGCTTAAAACCAGTTGGATTTTTTTCTTCAACACCGGCTGAGATCACTACTGAATCCCCTTGTTTCATATCCAGTTCAAAAAATCCCGGAACAAACAAGTCTTCACTGCTTGAGTATCCACGCTCATGTTCTCTTATGTAATCAATATTATAATACCAGTCAGGTATATGAGTGTAAGTAACATCCTTTGAGAACTGCATGTTTACTTTATCATACCCTTTGTACATCTGCCATTGTGCACCATTTTTTATCGGTTTGTATTTATGATTCACATCAACATTTGCTTTAGCAAGTTTATGAACACTGCGATAGGCAAGGAAAGGTTTAAGACGCAATTTTACTTTTTGAGCAGCTTCTTTTAAGGTATAACGGATCAGTATTCGGTTTTCATTTTTTGTAAAAATGTATTCCTTAATCAACACATTATTCCCAAAACGGTAAGTTAAAGTTGGATTTGGATCAGATTTAAAATCACGAAGGTATTTATGTCCTTTTGGGTCGTTAGTTCCACCAGGATACATCCTCATACTGATATGAAATTCAAAATCGTTTTCAATTATTGTTTCATCTATCGTGGATAACAAGACATGATTGTCATCATTAATCAGTGGTTGAGGAGCAACCAGCAATCCATGATATTTTCGTGTATTTGTAAATATAATTGAGGTGCTGGCATAACTTCCAGCGCGATTTGTACGCAATAACTCCCTGTCAAGCGAAAACTTGAGGTTGATTAATTGGGTTTTGTCAAATTCTATATAACTCATTGTCTTATAATTACGTAATGTAATTCAGGCTTTAGATTGGATGTGCAAAGATAGTGTAAATTACTAATTATTACAGAGATTCCAAAACTTAACGATTGTTAAAATAGGTATTTTTGGTTTTTCTTTAAAATCAAGATAAATGATCAAGTTTAAAACGATTCCGGTGATTCTTTTACTGCTGATATTGGCAGGAAATTCATCTTTAAAAGCCCAAAACAAAAAAGCAATTGATCACACTGTTTATGATGATTGGAAGGATTTGAAGAACGCTGTTATTTCTGATAATGGTCGTTATGTAAGTTTTGAGATCAATCCGCAAAAAGGCGATGGCAATTTGGTGCTTTTCGATAGTAAAACCAATTACTATGATTCGATCCCAAGAGCTGTAAAACCTGTTTTTAGTTCAAATTCTAATATGCTTGTTTTTACCATAAAACCGCAATATGATACGGTGAGGAAGGCAAAGCTTAATAAAGTTAAAAAGGATAAACTACCAAAAGACTCAATTGGAATTTTGCTCATTGAGGAACAAAAAATCATTAAATATCCAAAGCTTAAGGACTTTACTGTTCCTGAAGAAGCTTCTGATTGGATAGCGGTTCTCCTTGAGCAAAAGAAAGAAATAAAACCAGAAAATGACTCAACAAAGCAAGAAAACAAGAAAAAGACAGGAAAGAAAAAAAAGGATAAAGATCTGGGGAGTTTAGTCATGATTAACCCTGTTTCAGGAGATTCATTTTCGTTCGAACGGGTAAAGAAGTATACGTTTTCAAAGAATGGAAAAACATCAGCTTTTGTTCAGGTGCGTAATGATAGTATTGATAGTGTTTTAGTTTCTGTATTCGAAACCAAATCCAGAGCCTCAAAGATTATTCTTGAAAAGGAAGGCTATTCAGAAAACATAGCTATCGATGAAACTGGGGAACAGGTCGCCTATACTTATTCGGCCGACACGACAAAAATTAAGTCATACAGCCTTTATTACCATAAATTGAAATCTGATAAACAGCTTCTTGTTCAGTCAGAGAAGTTTATTAATCAGGATGAAGATTGGTCAGTGAGCGAGCATGGGATTATTTTCTTTAATGAAAAAGGGAGTGAACTTTATTTCGGAACAGCGCTGAGACCAGAACCTGAAATAAAAGATACCCTCATTGAAGACGAAAAAGTAAGCCTCGATATATGGAACTGGAAAGATCCTTATCTACAACCACATCAGTTGAAACAAGCCGATAAAGAGAAGAAAAGAAGTTATTCTGCAGTTTTTTACCCCGGTTCAGGCACAACATTGCAATTAGGTAATCCTGATTTGGAACGGGTAATGATAAACGCAAAAGCCCAGGGGAAATACACCTTGGGAAGTTCAAATAAACCATATCGGAAAGAAATTACGTGGGATGCCAGCAGGTATAAGGATATTTATCTCATCGACAGATCCACAGGCACCTCAGAAAAAATCATCACCAAAGCGGCATCATCAGTAAGTTTATCTCCTTCCCAAAAATACGTTTGCTGGTATAATATTGCAGATAGTTCATGGAACAGTTATGATATTGCTGCAAAATCAGTACGAAAACTCACATCGAATAATGGTAAGGTATTTTACAATGAACTGAATGATATACCAAATGAAGCAGGCCCCTATGGCATTGCTGGTTGGACAAAAGACGGAAAGCCAGTAATTTATGACAGATTTGATCTTTGGTTATTTGATCCTGCCGGAAAAAAAGATCCGGTAAGCATTACATCTGAAAAAGGACGAGCCTTAAAAACCAGGTTAAGATATGTAAAGCTGGACAAAGAGTTGGAATATTTACCTGAAACAATATTGTTGTCAGCGTTTAATGAGGAAAACAAGCAAGCGGGTTATTTCAAACTGGATTTAACAAACAATAAGTTAGAGCAGTTGATAAATGGCGATTTTTATTTTGGAAGCCCCAAAAAAGCAAAAGATGCTGATCAGATGATTTGGACAAAAGAATCATTCAAACTTTTTCCTGACCTCTATTCAAGTACAATTGATCTTGAAAATATCAGGAAAATAACAAATGCAAACCCACAGCAAAAGGAATACAATTGGGGAACCACTGAATTGGTTGAATTGGACCACCTTTGAAGGAGACAGCCTTAAAGGGATACTGGTTAAGCCGGAAAATTTTGACCCGCAAAAAAAATACCCAATGCTGGTTTATTTTTATGAAAGAAGCTCTAACCGTTTGAATAGATATTATACGCCAAAACCCATCCGCTCAGTAATCAACTGGACCTATTATGCGAGTAATGAATACATCATCTTTATACCTGATATAAAATACAAAACCGGCTATCCCGGACCAAGTGCATTTAATTGCATTTTAAGTGGCACCCAGGCAATGTGTGACCGATATACTTTTATCGACAGGGATAATCTCGGCATACAAGGGCAGAGCTGGGGAGGCTATCAAACAGCTTATATCATCACCCAAACTGATATGTTTAAGGCGGCTATGGCCGGTGCACCGGTCAGCAATATGACCAGCGCTTATGGTGGTATTCGTTGGGGTAGTGGTGTGAGCAGGGCTTTTCAATATGAAGAATCACAGAGCCGGATTGGCGCTACACTTTGGGAAAGGAGAGACCTGTATATTCTTAATTCTCCAATTTTCTTTGCCGATGAGATCAATACACCTCTGTTGATGATGCACAATGACAATGACGGAGCTGTACCATGGTATCAGGGAATCGAATTCTTCAATGCGTTGCGCAGATTGAATAAACCAGTCTGGATGCTTGTATACAACAAAGCACCACATAATCTGAAAAGATGGGCAGATATGGAAGACCTGACGAAAAGGATGCAACAATTCTTCGATTTCTATTTAAAAGATGCACAGGAACCTGTTTGGATGAAAGAAGGTGTGCCCGCATTACAAAAAGGTAAAGAATTTGGATTTGAGTATAAAAAGTAGCCTTGATATAAAAGAAACTGAACAGATATATAATATAGAAGTTAGTTGATTTTTTTCTTAAAAGTTAGTAGCTTTGGTTGTTCTATCTTGCTATTGTTTTATTAACCCAAAAACCAAACAAAATGAAAAAATTCTACTTATTAATTTCCATTATTTTAATCGCTTGTATGGCAAATGGACAGTCAGTCTTACATTATGATTTTATCAATTCATTGTCGGAAGTGAAAGGAAATGGACCCGATTTAACAGTTTTAGGCACCGAAGGTATTTTTGTTGAGGATACTCTTGGTGAAGTTGATGATGCCAAGAAATGGGTCTACAGGTTTGAAAAAAATTCAGGCTTTCAGTTTGACAATACAGCAGCCGGTAATTTTCTGGGTGAAAATTATACGATTGAGCTTTATTTTGTGTTTGATGCACTCAACAGTTGGAAACGAGTCGTTGACTGGAAAAACCGCAAAACAGATTATGGCGCGTATGTATATAATGGGGAACTTAATTTCTACCCATACATATACAGTGACGAGGCTCCTGTCGTAGCCGGTGAATACACTTATTATGTAATTACCAGGGATGCGGTCAGTAAAGAATTACTCATTTATACCGATGCAAAAGTTGAGATACAAATTGTTGATAATTCCGGAGACGGACTATTGGATTCAGATAATGTACTGAACATATTTCATGATGATATAGTGGTTGCTAATGAAGCAAGTTCAGGAGCTGTTGCCATGCTCAAATTGTATAATTACAAACTGGATTCAAATGCAATAAAAAATAATTATGATAACCTGGCCGGTAACATTTTTGGAATTGGAGAGCATTCAAAAAACAATACAAATATCCAGACTTATCCAAATCCGTTTAATGACCACTTAAATGTTAATTTGAGTAAGTTTGACGATCAGGAAAATATAATTGTTAGCCTGGTCAATGTTATAGGAACCAAAGTGCTTAGTGTTGAAATAGAAGCAAAAAACCAAAAATCAATCAAACTGAATACATCAAAATTGCAAAGTGGTATTTATATAGTAATAGCTGAATCTGATTCACAGAGAGCAACGGCAAAAGTGTTGATTCAGTAATCCTTTATTTACCAAATCATTATCTTTTTGCTTACCGTTTTCGTGCTGTTGTTGATCTTCACAAAGTATAAACCGGCATCAATGTCGTTAAGTTGAATAGTTGATTCCTGATTACCTACGATGCCTGGCAGGTAAGTATTTCGAAGTATTTCTTTTCCTGTTATATCAATTACTGAGATTTGTACCGGGCTGATTTCTGATGCTTCAAACGAGACTTGCATGTGATCTGAAGCTGGGTTTGGAGATACCTGAAGGTTGCTTATACCTGCAGACGGATTAAAAACATGCTGGCTTGAAGTGGTATAATGATTGGCGTAGCTCGTTCCAAAATCACTTTCAATAATACCAACTACCATAACTGGTGTGTGCGAAGATGCTGTATGCCAGGCATAGTGAGACAGCGTAGTTGTAGTTGCGTAAACATAAATACCTTCAAACCATACTGAATCAGTTGTTGTCTTAAATGTTTTTATTCTGAGTACATTATCATATGTATTATGTGGGGTGGTTACACTGCCCCAAGCGTCCGCAGTAACAGTTGATGTGCATCGCCTGTGCGTTGTCATTCCCTCGTAAACGTAAGAGGAAAAATAATCATCTGTAAAACTATCGTTAAATGAAAAAGGAAATTCTATCTCTTTATCAGGGTCTGAAAAATAAATGATCAGGGGAGGGTCCTCATCAAAACCATCACCGTAATGATTTATCATACCCTGAGTTAATTCATAATAAATATATGTAGATGTTCCATCGTAATGAAATACCTGGTTGCATTCGGGAAAATCAGACGCAAAAGGTGTGTTGTTAGGATTCATGATCGTGGCCTGGCCTGTAGAAATAACATTCATGACGGAATAATCCCAGCTTTGGTTAGCGCCCGATGGCCCAGGATCCAACATTTCTTCAGAGTTTGAAAAATAATGAACATCTCCAATTTGTGGAGCGTTTCCATTATGCGTGATAGTAGGCTGGCTGAATACAAGGCTAGCCATAAACAATAGCATAAAGCTAAGAAAGTTATTCTTTTTCATAGAAAATCTGGTTTTAAAGTTAGTAAACTAAGAACGGTATTTTGTTGACTAACAAATATAGCAGTTAAATAGTCAAATGTCAAGGAAATAGCGTGATAACCTTTAAACAAAAATCTTACGGCAGGGAGATGACATGAATAAGCAGTCAAACGAAAATTAATAACTTCGCTGCCTGATTTTTTAATAACACCAATGGAGAAAAATAAAAAGACCAAATTTGACCACAGCTATATCGAAATGGCTCATGTGTGGGCTAAAAATTCCTATTGCAAACGCAGACAAGTTGGTGCGCTGATCGTGAAGGACCGGATGATCATTTCAGATGGGTACAATGGTACACCTTCAGGGTTTGAGAATGTTTGTGAAGAAGAAAACAATACCACCAAACCTTATGTACTTCATGCTGAAGCCAATGCCATTACGAAAGTAGCCAAATCAAATAACAGTAGTGAAGGTGCAACACTTTACATTACCGATTCTCCATGCATGGAATGTGCAAAACTGATTATTCAATCAGGAATCGTTCGTGTAGTATATGATAAAATGTACAGAATAACCGACGGCCTTAATCTGCTCGAAAGGGCAGGAGTGAAGGTTGAGCAATTGCATCTTTAACAAGCAATTAGACCATAAATAAAAAACCGGCTTAATCATTGAATCAAGCCGGTTTTGTCATTTATGTCAAATCAGTTTATCTGATTTTCGATACTTTATTCACTTTTGTAGAAGTACTGGTTTTAATACTATAGAAATAATAACCAGCAGGTATATCTGATGCATTCCATTTTACAGCATGCTTACCAGCTACGGAATACTGATCATCAGCCAGCACGTTAACCACAGAACCTGTAATACTATAAACTGTAATTAGCACATGATCAGGAGAATTTAATTCAAACTCAATGGTTGTTTCTCCTTTAAATGGATTTGGATAATTTTGAGACAAAGAGATATTGGATTCATTCTCAATAATAGCATCAACATACCTATTTGACTCGCCAGGTGTAAAATCTATCATCTTATACCAATTATTAGTACCATCAGTATACCTGCCATATGAAGTGTCAGCTTCCTGAGGTCCGTATGTAATGCTGTCTAAAAAAACTTGTTCAGGACTCCACAATCCCACATGTTCTCCACCACCACTTAATTTAAAGTTGGTATTTAACACACTCCATGCTGTATCATCATTGCAATAGAATACAATAAAACCACCGGCATCAACCGTCACTGAATCAGGATAGGTTGAAGGGATCTGATACATGTCTTCCGGTACATCTAGTTTATCAGACAGATAATAGCCTCCTAACATTACTGCTTCGTCTCCGGCATTGTAAATTTCAAGCCAGTCAGGATTGTCACCTTGTGGACCGGGTACTGAAAAGTCATTGCTGGCCATAAACTCATTGATGTAAAGCTCAACATCAGCTGGCCCTTCATTTGGATTAGTATTTGAGGCACCAGGCGTAAAATCAGCCATCATATACCAGTTGTCGGTTCCATCCTGGTAACGGCCGTAGGAAGTATCTGTAATTTGATCACCATAAGTGATGCTGTCTAAAAACATCATTTCAGGGTTCCATAAGCCAACAGCCTCACCACCACCACTTAATTTAAAGTTGGTATTCAGAACACTCCACGCTGTATCATCGTTAGCATAAAATACAATAAAACCACCAGCTTCAACTGTTACTGAATCAGGATAGGTTGAAGGAATCATGTACATAGATTCTGGTTCATCTAGTTTATCAGACAAATAGTAACCTCCAAGCATGACCGGTTCCATACCTGCATTGTAAATTTCAATCCAGTCAGGGTGATCACCTTGTGGTCCTGGAAAAGCAAAATCATTACTTGCCATAAATTCATTGATGTATAAAATAACCTCGGCAGGTTCTGGATTTTCATTCATGGCACCGGGTGTTATATTCGGCATAAATGCCCAGTTGTCAGTGCCATCCGGGTAACGACCAAAAGAAACATCAGTTGTTTGTGCTTCATAGGTGTAACTATCCACAAGCTCCTCAGATGAGTTCCAGAGCCCAATGTTTTCGCCATCTCCACTTAGTTTGAAATTAAGATTTAATACACTGGAGGCTTCTTCTTTATTTGCATAAAAAAGAATATAACCACCGGCAGGCACTGTCACAGAATCAGGATATGTGTCAGGAATCTGAAACATAGCTTCCGGATCGTCTAATACATCCGACATATAATATCCACCAAGCATGACAGCTTCAGATCCTGCATTGTAAATTTCGATCCAGTCAGGGTAATCACCTTGCGGTCCGGGGAATGATACATCGTTGCTTGCCATAAACTCGTTAATATAGAGCTGGCCTTGAACGTTATTCGACAAAACAATGAATGAGAGCATGATTGCTATCATTCCTGTAATAAAAAAGTAGTTTTTCTTCATATGATTTTAATTTATGGGTTGAATTAATTTAATTAATCTTATTTGCACTTGGTTGGTACAAGCAACTATTTTCACAAAATAAAGATAACAAAAGTACAAAGTACATTTTATTACCATCATAAAAATCCTATATTCTTACTATACAATTTAGCCAATGGGTATGTTTCAGTGCTCTGAATAAATTGACTGCACCCCTACAAACTGAATTATAACTAACTGATAATAAACTTATAGATTTATCCTACAACCTTTACACACCCTTTGTTGTACCATACTTAAGCACTGTATAATAAAACAACCTTTTTGTTTTGGCTATATTTGTCGCTTCAAATTTAAGCTCAGTGTATTATGTCTCTGCTCTATAAAAATGTAAAACAACTTGTTTTTGATATTGATAATTTTATTGATACTGTAGAACAGGGTGTACTTGTGTTTAAAGAAGGTGTAATCAATTACTTAAATGGTGAACAAGCAAGCTTTGCGGATAAAATTGAAAGAATTGACAGGCTGGAAGCTTCAGCTGATAAATTGCAACGCAAAATAGATGATGAGTTTTACCTACATTCTATTCTACCTCAGAATGTTAGCGACATAGAAGGTATGCTGGATAAAGTTGATGAGATTATTGATATCGCAAAAGATAACCTTTATCAGTTTGATGATGAATTACCATTTATCCCAAAAGTACTTACAAACGATTATATCAGACTGGTAGATACTGCAGCTGAATCAGCATTATCAGTCTTTCCGGCTGCCCGAAGTTTTTTCAGAGAACCACTGAAAGTTAAAGAAATGCTGGCCAAAGTATACTTTTATGAGAAAGAGGCCGATAAGATCTCCAGAAGCATTAAAAGAAGGCTGTTTCATGAAATGAAAGATTTAAGGCTGAGTGAGAAAATACATCTCAGGTATTTTGCACTGCATATCGAAACGGTTTCGGATAAGGCAAAAAGCCTTGCTGACTTGCTTTCTATTTTGGCAATGAAAATGAGTATATGATCATCCTGTTTTATCTTTCAAGTGGATTATTCTTGGGTTGGTCCCTGGGTGCAAACGATGCGGCCAATATATTTGGTACAGCTGTTGGAACCCGCATGGTACGTTTTAAAACAGCTGCTATTGTCGCAAGCATCTTCGTTATTTTGGGAGCTGTTGTACAGGGAGCGGGAGCCAACCAGACGCTCGGAAAATTAGGTAATGTTTCTACACTTGCAGCCGCATTTACAGTGGCCTTATCAGCCGCTCTTACCGTATACTGGATGACGAAAATGAGCCTTCCGGTTTCAACATCACAGGCCATCGTTGGAGCAATTATTGGATGGAATTTTTATACCAGTAATCCTACCGATATGGGTACTTTGTTTAAAATAGTATCTACCTGGGTATCCGGACCTATTTTGGGTGGGCTGTTCGCGATTCTCTTATTTATGCTTGTGAAAAGGTTTACCAAAAAAACAAGAATACATTTATTATACCGCGATTCATACATCCGTTATGGATTATTGGTAGTTGGTGCATTTGGTGCCTATAGCCTTGGTGCAAACAACATTGCCAATGTAATGGGTGTTTTTACAGGTGCAATCAATTTACCAACCATCGATTTGTTCCTGTTCCAGTTAGACAGTACACAACAACTCTTCCTGGTTGGTGGTATTGCTATTGCTATTGGTATTATTACCTATTCCAGGCATGTAATGGAAACAGTTGGTAATACCTTGATGCCGCTTACACCGGAAGCAGCCATAGTTGTAGTGCTTTCTCAAGCGCTGGTTTTATTTGTTTTTTCTTCACAGGGTTTGTCTAATGCTTTACAATCTGTCGGACTACCAGCAATACCGCTTGTTCCTGTTTCAAGTTCGCAGGTAGTAATAGGTTCAATCATTGGAATAGGACTCTATAAAGGTGGAAAAGAGATAAAATATAATATTCTTGGAAGCATCAGTCTTGGTTGGGCTGCTACTCCTTTGGTTGCTGGTATTATTGCCTTTTTTATGCTCTTCTTTGTTAATAATGTGTTTCAGCAGGATGTTGGAGGTGATCGAACATTGATTGTCAATAAAAACGACTCAACATCCAATTTATTAGTTAACCCCGATACAACATTTGTATTGACAGATACTGTAATGCAAACTGCAAATAAAAAGAAAGATGATATAGTAAACGAAGATCAAAAAGGACTGACAAAAAGTTCAAATTCAGATAGTAATTTGTTGTATATCATACTCGGAATTATCATTGTCGTATTTTTTGGTGTTATTCTTCTTCTGTTGAACTATCTGGTAAAAAGCAATAAAAAACACAGATTATTAAAAAAGCAGATCAAATCGAATGAGAAGAGATACTTATTAAAAATTGAAAGCCTTGAAAAAAGTGTTGAAGACAAAATCAACAGGCATGAGGATTTAGGAAAAGAGCTGAAATTCAGGCAGAATGAAATGGTGACAATGGCTATGAGTATCATCCATAAAAATGAATTCCTTACCAGCCTGAAAAATGAAATAATTAAAATAAAAGCCAACATAAGGGATCACGAAACCAGGTTGGGACTCAATAAACTTTCATTGATGATCACACAGGATTTGTCGATTGATCGAGACAGGGAAAAATTCCAAATGCACATCAGCGAGCAAAACAGCAATTTTAACCATCGTTTATCAGAAGCATTCCCGTCAATGACTGACAATGAAAAACGATTGGCCTCAATGCTCCGGCTTAACCTTTCATCCAAAGAAATTGCTTCCATTCTCAACATTTCTCCGAAAAGTGTTGAAATGAACAGGTATCGTCTTCGCAAAAAATTAAAAGTTGACCCCAAAGTAAACTTGAGTGATTTTATAAGGGAATTTTAGGAAGTTATCAGTCTTCAGTCTTCAGTCTTCAGTCTTCAGTCTTCAGTCTTCAGTCTTCAGTCTTCAGTCTTCGGTCTTCAGTCTTCAGTCTTCAGTCTTCAGTCTTCAGTCTTCAGTCTTCGGTCTTCAGTCTTCAGTCTTCGTCTTCAGTCTCCAGTCTACAGTCTTCAGTCTTCAGTCTACAGTTGGCAATTCTCAGTCCCCAATCTTCCAACTTTCAATCCGTCATTAATAATCAAACACCTTTTATTTATTTACAATAACCTGCACTTCGGGTTGCAGAGGGTTCATTTATCTAAATGTAGTGTCCATGTATAGGCAGTTTTTTAGGTGTTCATGACTTATTGCTGTTATTTTGAACTCCAATAATCAAAGACAAAGCTTTTATGAACATAAAATTAATTCAGATGAAAAAAAGTAATTATGGTAAACTTACACTGTTGGGGTTAATTATGTTGATCCTTTTTAGTGGTCATGTTTTCGCGCAAGACGAAAATGCAATAACCGGTAGAGTGTTTCCTGCAGGAATGCAAACACCTATGCGAGATGTTACTGTGCAAGTACAGGGAGATGATGCATCAATCACCCTAACTGATGGCAATGGATACTTTAAAATAGAGGTCCAATCTTTCCCGGTAAGCCTTGTTTTTACGAAAGAAACCTATGCTACCCAGGTTATCACAGTAAATAAGGCACAAGACATTACTGTAAACATGAATGCTGCTGAGAAAGCAACAAATGATTACGGGCAGGAAGTAGGCATACGTGTGCGATTAAACCCTGAATCACGTGATGGTATACTGATGTTCTCATCAACAGATAACAGGTTCAGGTATTGGTTTGATAACCGTGTTTATTTCGATGGTGCCATGTATTTCGGAGAAAATACTTACCAGGGAGTTACTCACGAAATTGGTAACGGTGTAAATATTCGCCGAATGCGTTTTGCCGTTAAAGCAATCCTTTGGGGTCACTGGGGTGCTGAAATTGATTTTGACTTTGGAAATAATGCCGTGGATATAAAAGACGCCTATGTTCGTTATATTGGTAAAAATTGGCAAATTAAGGCCGGTAATTTCAGGGAGCCATTTTCTATGGAAACCATGACTACATCACGATATATAACATTTTTGGAGCGGCCTTATGCAACAGAGCAGGCACCATCAAGGCACTTAGGTGTTGCTTACAAAATGTTCTTTAACAAGATATTTTTCGAAGCAGGTGTTTTCTCTAGTAATATAGCCAACGACCTGATCAGGGATCAGAATAAAAGTAAAGGAACAGATGCTGGTTGGTCAGTAACAGGTCGATTTGCTTTCGCTCCAATAAAAAAGGATAGGCATGTTTTACACATAGGAGTAGCAAGCTCGTACCGTGTTCCTAAAATTCAGGAGATAGGTGATCCTGTAAATAGTTTCAGGTATGGCGAAAATGCAGAAACAGAAATCAACCGCAAAAAATATATAGATACTGACTGGGTGCCTTATTGCCAGACAAAAGTTCTTTTAGGTACTGAACTAGCCTATGCAATTAAAAATTTCCGGGTGCAAGGAGAGTATATCAGGACAAGTATTAAAAGAGATTCTACAAAAGTGCCTGAAGGTGAAGACAGGTATACTTTACAGGGATTTTATGTAATGGGTGCATGGTTGATTAACAATGCTGATTATTACTACAATATGGGAGATGCTGAATTCTCTCAGGTTAATTTCAGAAACAACAAGAAAGGTGCTTTTGAGGTTGCACTAAGGTATTCATTTATGGATGCAAATACTTTTAAAGAAGGTGTGGATATTCCTTATATGCAAGGAGGATCGGGAGAAACTTATACAATTGGTGTTAGTTATTATTTCAATTATAACGTAAAACTGATGCTCAATTATGCATATGTTAATCACGATCGCTGGGCTGACGGAAAGGGAGCTCATACAACTGATGAAGTAATTCCGCTTCCTAAAGGCGAGGCTGGTATTGACTTCAGCACAATTCAGGCAAGAATATTAATTGCTTTTTAAAAAAAGAGGTTTAACATTAAAAAGATAGAAAAATGAAAAAATATATTTTATTAAGCATAATTACAGCAATGTTTTTTACAGGCTGTGTCAAGGATGACCAACCTGCACCAGCTCCTCCACCAGTTGAAGCATATGAAGATATTGTGATCAACGAATTAATGACAAAAGATTTAAGCGATCCTTATTTTGTGGATGGATCAGGCGAGGGAGCCGATTGGATCGAATTATATAATAAAGGAACAAAGGCGGTTAACATTTCTGGTATGTGGGTTACTGATAATCCAGGTGTCGAAGATGATTATAATCGAATTCCTGATACGGATGCTGCAATTACAACTTTACCACCGAAGGGTTTTATCGTACTGATTTGTGGTGCAGTGGATAATGAAGGTGCTGATATTCCAAATAGTATTATTGACGGCAAAGTTTTTATTGATATGGGCTTAAGCTCTTCAGGTGACAATTTTGCTGCAATATATGATCCTGAAAAAATGGAGATTGACAAATCAGATGATTTTAACGGATTGGAAGATGGTAAATCATTCGGACGAACCACTGATGCCGGAGCAGAATGGAGCACGCTCAGTAACAAAACACCAGGTGCACCGAACGATGGAACTGTGCCCGTTGCAGGTGCTCTTATTATTAATGAATTTATGTGCAGCAACGATACTACATTTATCGAAGATGGAGGGCCGGATGATTATCCTGACTGGATAGAAATTTACAATACCGGTGAAACACCACTTGATATTGGTGGTTGGTACTTAACCGATGATATGGCTGATCCAATCCAATACCAGATACCAACTGATATCCCAGATCAAACGGTAATTCCAGGTCATGGCTACCTTATCTTAAAGGCTGACGGAACCGGTGAAGGTATCCACCTGGGCTTTAAATTGGGCAGTGGTGGTGATGATATTGGTTTGTCGAAAGATGGTGTGACCTTCGATGATGCTGTAACTTATGGATCAAGCACCGGTGATGGAACCCCTGTTCCAACTCCTGATACTGATTACTCAACTGGAAGAGATACTGATGGAAGTTTTATCTGGATTGTTTTTGACCCGAATACGGCTGCACCACCTACTCCTGGTTCAGCAAACGGAAATTAGGCAAATCATTATTAATAAGTGGTAAAACCTATGAAGAAAATCTCAATCATCGTAATTGTACTCGTTCTGGTTGGTTCATGCCAAAAGAATGAAACACCGGTTCCGGTGATTGAGATACCTGTAGGTACGCTAGAGTTGATTGACAATTATACAGTTGATGTACCTGAACCCTCAGGCTTATCTTTCGGGCCTGGAAAAATGACATTACTTACTGTAAGTGATCATACCAACCAAGTCTACGAACTCGACCTTGAAGGTAAAGTTATTCGAACTTATAATTACACAGGAAAGGATCTTGAAGGTGTGACTTATAATCCTGACAAAAATCTTATCGCTTTAGCGGAAGAGGCCGATCGAGAGATTACCTTATTGGATTATAATTCAGGGAACTTAGAAGGAACGTTTGGAATTGATATTCAAATTGGCGCTGATAACAGTGGGCTTGAAGGTATCTCCTATAATACGAATAACAAACTGTATTATATAGTGAATGAAACAAATCCGGATCTGATGATTCTTTGGAGACCTGAATCAGGAAAAATAAGCGAGGAAAAATTAGGATTTGCAACTGATTATTCTGGCATTTTTACTGATGTTGATCATGCTCTTTTGTGGTTTGTAAGCGATCAGTCTCAAAGCTTATACAAATGCGATTATAATGTGAATGTGTTGCTTAGGTTCGATTTGGATGGGCTTAAATATGAAGGTGTTGTAGTGAATGATGATATTGTTTACCTCATCAATGATGCAACTGCCGAATTAAAAAGGTATAAAATTAAAAACAACTAAAATGGTTTCTGCGGTTATCCCCAGGTACGAATTCAGGATTTTTGGCAATAACCTGAAGAAATATGAAGATAAGATTATTGGATTCTCTGAAAAGGAAATGACCCGTCAGATGGATTCGGTTTATTTACTAACTCCCTGGAAACGAAAAAATAATGTGAAGATCCGGGAAGGTGTAATGGACATTAAGTTACTGGAACAGGAATATGAAGGCCTGCAGCAATGGAATCCGTTCCTGGTTGGTAAATTTCCTTTAAAAGCTGAGATAATCAAATCAGTAGTTTTTCCAGCTTTAGGAATTGAAAGCCCCATTTTTGACCGTAAAAAGTATACGCTGAATCAATTCGTTGAAGAGGTTGTATCGATCGATCCCGACCTGGCAATTGCCTATGTTTTAAAAACCAGGCATGCATACACCGTTAATGAATGTATTACCGAAATTGCTGAAATAAAGGTTAACGGTACTTCAATTAAAA
>CAVWXM010000007.1:0-76006 GCA_963759045.1 uncultured Bacteroidia bacterium | reverse complement strand
ATCCAACAAATGAAAACTCTGACCCATTGCTAATGTTCTCGAAAGTTGCAAAAAGTTTATCCTCTTTTAGCTTACCTTCATATACTTTAACAGTTCCGCTTTCTCCTCCGGTAAATTGAAGGTTAAGATAGGTGATCTGGCCTTCACATTCGCCACAATCGTCATCATCACCGTCATCGTCTCCATCATCATCACCAGCGTACTCACATAATGGACCTCCTTCATGGCTGGTCCCGTCTAATATGAGGTACCTATCCCCGAACTCCATACCAGTATAAATATCTTGTGAACAACTTGTGTGAATTTCAACAGCTTCACCATCGTTGATAGTGAGGAAAATCTTTATCCCATTTTGTTGTGATTCTTCGATCCAACAAATGAAAATTCTGATCCATTGCTTATATTATCAAAGGTTGCGAAAAGTTTATCATCCTTGACCTTTCCTTCGTATACCTTTACAGTTCCCGATTCATCTCCGGTAAATTGAATGTTAAGATAGGTGATCTGGCCTTCACATTCGCCGCAATCTTCATCCCCATCATCGTCACCAGAGTACTCACATAATGGACCTCCTTCATGGCTGGTCCCGTCTAATATGAGGTACCTATCCCCAAACTCCATACCAGTATAAATATCCTGGGAGCAACTTGTGTGAATTTCAACAGCTTCACCATCGTTGATAGTGAGGAAAATCTTTGATCCCATTTTATTGTCACCTTTAGGACCAACAAATGAAAATGCAATACCATTGCTAATATTGTCAAAAGTGGCAAATAGTTTATCTTCTTCTACTTTGCCTTCATAAACTTTCACAGTGCCGCTTTCATCTCCTGTATATTCGATTTCTAAATAAGTGATCTGGCCTTCACATTCACCACAATCTTCTTCTCCCGGAGGATCTGTTGGGCATAATGGACCACCTTCATGGCTGGTTCCGGCCAATATTCCGTAATCACCAAATACCATATTCACATAAATATCCTGCGAACAGCTGGTATGAATTTCAGTATATCCATCTACTCCATCAACGGTAATGCGAATCTTTGATCCCATTTTGTATTGCTTATCAGGATCACCAACAAATGATAACACATCACCATTATTCACATTTGTGAAAGTGGCCAGTAGTTTATCAGGTTCAACTTTTTTACTATACACATTAATTGTGGCATCAACTTCATCACCAAGATATTCAAGATCCAGTGAAGTGATTTGTCCTTCGCACTCACCACAATCGTTATCAACATCTACTAATACACCATTTACGAAGAAGGAGTCTCCATTGCCTTCATCAAAAGTTGGTGAATAAATACTGACAGTAACCTCAGTTACATCAGCTGGTACATCTTCTAATGTATAGCTACCTATAAAAAATGATTCACCGTAATTCCATGTAGTTTCTTCAGCATGCAGTGTAACAGGACCAGCTTCAATGTCGATCACAACGTTCCTGAATGTGTCATCTAACTCGGCAACAGGTACCTTCACCGTAATATCCCTGGGGTTATCTGATGGGTCAATTGTTACGGTATAAACATAAGGGTCTGCTGAACCGTTGTGGTAAAAGAATACCGTCTGAAAAACAACATAACTTTTATACGTTGGGGTATAAGGCAATGTCCGGTATAAATAGGCATAAGCGGCCCTAACAAAAGGTTCATCATCAGCATCAGTGGTAACAATTTCGATTCCTCCTGCGTCGGCAGTGGCAAAGCTTTCAGACCAGAAACCGATTGTATTATTTGTGGTTGTAGGCGCTTTGTCGACTATATTTGTATAATCATTCCACGTGCTGGAAGGACCTTCATCAGCATCTTCAAAAGTTACATCACCATCATGCTCATTATCAGGTGCTGCTTTGTATAAAGCACCAAGTGTCATAGAAGTAATGTTATCCGAATTAGTTACCGGTAAAATAACTACGTCCTGGTCAACCATACCGGTACCAATAAGTTCGACTACCTGGGCATTTGAGGTAATGTAAATGCCTAGTAAGAAAAGCATTAATAAATAGATTTTTTTCATGATAAAATGTTTTAGTTAATTAAGTTATAAGTTTACAAATTTTAATTGCATTTTACCGGCCGGCACTATTAAGAATGGTTCTAAATCAATATCAAATATAAAAATTAATTTACTGAAAACAAATTTCTTAAGTGTTTTTTTAATCCTGGTAAAAAAAATCCACACTGTTTTTGATATAGATATTAGCATAATTCAAAAGAATTAACTTTCAGTTAGTCCTATAAATTTTAAGTGTTAAACTTTAATTAAGGATTAATCTCAATCAATTCGTTTTCATCAATTAAACCGCCATGAAACAGACCTTGTAATGCTCCATACCCGTTTGCACCAAAATTTCCGGTGAGACCTTCTCCACAAATGAAAGCGCCTTCACACTCAATATAATCGTCTGAATCGTCATAATCAATAGTAAATGAAAAGCTTTCGTCTTGGTATATCGTTCCATCAGCGATAGTCCATGCACGGTTGTCATCATAATCCAGACCATATCCTTCAAATGTTGTTTCAGTGACTTCCGTAACATACATTATTCGTAAAGCCGTGCTGTCGTTACCAAAATCATAAACCCATCTAAAAACACCTACTACAGGGAATTCTTGATACAAAATATCACCATGTGCTTCATGGCCGGCCCAGGCACTTGTATCAATTTCAATGATACTATAGCTGCCTCCTGTACTGTGGCAGATTTTAATATTTTCTCCGGTTACGCCCATAGCCGGATTATCTTGCGGCTCATCAATAAGGTCGTGTTGCTTTTCGCAGGCAGTGATTATAAAGAAAAGAAAAGTAAGCATCCCTAATGAAAAAAATAAATTTTTCATGGTTACATGATTTAATTTAAAAAAGATTTACACGTTGGGATTTACTAGCGAAAGGAGAATTATTCCATAAATTCTTATGCAAATATAGTCGGAAATTAAAAAAAGCAATTTTTTTGCAACTTTTTTATCGAGGCTTCGTATGCTTGCAAAGTGCGATAGGCCTGTCGATCTATATATAACCCTTATATAATGCTGATAAACTGCATATTACGTACAGGTACTGTACTATAGATTTTGCGCAAAAAAATTGCGCATTTTTTACTAAAAACCAATCAAAAATGTAAAAAAAGCAACCATTTCGGCGGCTTTTGTTTTTTTATTCTCTGAAAATTTACCTTGATTTATCCGGAAATTCTTTTGGTACTTCAGGCAAACCTTTATAACCTTTTAGTTGATCGAGGATTACTTCAATGGCCTTGTTTAGTTGCTCGTCTTCACCAGAATATTCTTTGAATGGATCATTGTCAATAACAATATCAGGCTCTACTCCTACTCCTTCAATAACCCAGTTTCCATTTTCATCGAAAGGTGCAAATTCGGGCCTTCTTAAATCACCACCATCAATAAAAGGCAAGTGATCCACGAATACCAACAACGCCACCCCAGGTGCGCACACCTATAATCGTTCCCATTTTTAATTTTTGAAACTGGTATGGAAAAAGGTCTCCATCAGAAGCGGAATAATTGTCGATCAGCATTACTTTAGGTCCGAGCATCATTTGTTGCGGTTTGGTTCGCACACCATTGTTTCGCGACATACCATATAAGGTCAATTCACGATTTAATCGTTCAATGATCATGGGTGATACATTACCTCCACCATTTCCGCGATCATCTATTATTAATGCTTTCTTGTTTAATTGAGGATAAAAATATTTGACAAATTCGTTCAACCCCGCAGGTCCCATATCCGGAATATGAATATAACCTACTTGTCCGTCAGTTGCGTTGCTTACTTTTTCTATGTTATTCCTCACCCAGTTCAAATAATACAAACCTGATTCATCAGATATTGGTTTAACAATTACCTGCCTGGCACCATTTTCAGAGGCAATAGTATTAATCGATAACATCACCTCCTTATCAGCCTTGCCAACAAGCATTTCATAAATATCGTTCACTTCTTTGGTGGAGGAACCATCAATAGCTATAATAAAATCACCCTCATTTACATCAACACCTAGCTCACGGAGTGGTGACCTGGTTTTTTCATTCCAGTTTTCACCATTTAGTATTTCATTTATCACAAAATACCCTGACGCATCTTTACTGATTTTTGCACCAAGAAGTCCGGTTTTTATGCGTTCAGGCTTTGGTTTATCACCACCCAAAACATATGCATGGCCAACACTTAATTCACCAATCATTTCACCAATAATATAATTGAGATCATTCCTGTTTTTTACATAGGGTAATAAAACTGCATACTTCTCTTTAATCGAAGGCCAGTCAACACCGTGCATATTTGGTGCATAAAAGAAATCACGCATTTGTCGCCATGATTCCGTAAAAATCTGGTTCCACTCTTCTTCGAAATTAACCTTTACTTTCATATTCGACAAATCAAGAAATTCCTCAGGTTTTATTTTTCCTTTTGGGAGATCAATAACTGCATATTTGCCCGAAGTGTTGATCAACATCTTTTCATAATTTGCCGAAACTACAAATGAGTTTACCTTTCCAAGCTCTTCTTCTTTTTGGTTTTTCAAATCATACATTTTAAGTTCGGATCCCTCAGATTTAGAAGAGTTAAATACATAATAAACATAATCACCTACCGGATTGATATTATAATACTGTCCGGCAGCCACAGGTAGTTTAACTATGCGATTGCTTATATCATCAAAATCGATATTTATATTTTGTATCTCTTTCTCTTTGGATTCATCCTGAGGTTTATCTTTCTCTTTTTTCTTATCTTTTTTATGATCCTCTTCTTCTTTTTTACCGGCTTTTAATTCAACTTCATCATTCTTTAGTTTAAAGGGTGAAGGTGTGCTTTTCTCAAGTGTTACAAAATAAACACCAAGCATATCCTGGTATGCATGATTCCATTCAGTCCAGCTATAAACAGGGTTGAAATCACGGGCAGAAGTGAAAAACAGATATTTGCCGTCTTTATTAAAAACCGGGTTTGAAGCCGTATACCAATTATCCGTTACCTGCTTTGTTTCACCGGTTTTTGTATCGTAAATCATAATTACATTTACCGTGTTAGTTTGGGGCAAAGTATAAGCAATCCATCGGCTATCAGGTGACCATGAATAATCACGTATTTCCCATGCGTCGGATTCTGCTACTGTGCTCACATTTTTGGCAGACACATCAACTATATTCAACCTTCCCATTTTATCTGACCAAAGCAGATTTTTGCTATCAGGTGACCATATAGGGTTATACTTATAGGTATCGGAATTTGAGGTGATTTGAATAGCAGCTTCACTGCCATCCTGAACCTGGAAATAAATTTCATCTTCACCGGTTCTATCGCTGATAAAGGATATAAATTTTCCATCGGGTGACCATTCAACATTTCTGTCGTGAACACCGGAACTATGCGTTATATTTCTGGTTATACCTGATTTCTTAGGTAATGTATAAACATCGCCCCTGGCTCCAAACACCACTCTTTGTCCATCGGGTGAAATAGCCCAGGAAGTGATGTATTTGCTGGCATCAACAAAGCCTGACCTTGCCGTGGTTAAATCATTTGAAATATTAACGACTACTTTTGTTATAGATCCGTTGGACAGGTTATAGTTAAATAAGTATCCCCCATTTTCATAGATAATGGATTTATCGCCAAGCGACGGGAATTTGATGTCAAATTCAGTATAATCAGTCAGTTTTGTGGTTTCTTTGGTAACAATGTCGTAAGAAAACAGGTTCATGGTTCTGTCACGATCCGACAGAAAATATATTTTATTGCCAGCCCACATGGGGAATATATTCTGGTTTTCGTTGGACGTGATATTTGTTGTTTCATTGGTCTCAAAGTCGAAAATCCAAACATCATCTGCCATTCCACCTTTATAATACTTCCATGTTCTGAACTCGCGGAAAACCCTGTTAAAAGCCATTTTTTTTCCATCCGGGGAAAAAGAGCACCAACTTCCGGCAGGCAGTGGGAGTTCTTTTGAAAGGCCACCATTAACGGGTACTTTAAAAAGCTGACCTTTAAATGAATTGAAAGTTTGTTTACGGGAACGGTAAACAATATGGTCCTTATCAGGCCAGGCCATAACTATGTTATTAGGTCCCATCCGGTCTGATATATCGTCCCTGTTAAGTGTTGCAGTGTATGTTAGCCGTTCAGGTATTCCTCCTTCGGAAGGAATAAGGAACACTTCAGTATTTCCATCATATTGTCCCGTAAAAGCAATATGTTTCCCATCTGGTGAAAAATGAGGAAATATTTCGTAGCCTTTTTCATCGCTGGTTAAGCGGCGGGCTGTTCCTCCCTCTAGTGGAACAGTATATAAATCCCCGGCATAACTAAATACAACCTGATTGCCATGCACATCCGGAAACCTTAAAAGTCTGACATCTTCCTGGGCCAAAGAAATACCCAAAAGCAGGATTAAAACAGTAAGTGTTGTTAATATTTTCTTCATAGCTTCATTATTATTTAAAAAACCATCAATATATGCGAAAACCCTGCCATTAAAGCTTAAACATTGGTTTTCTTTTCGTTACAAAAACAAGACTTTATAAGGTGTACTTCAGCGAACACATATTGTATTTTCATGTTCAATTGCGAACAGGTATTCAATGTTTAAATAATCGCTAAGTACTATACATTGACAACTTCTATTTGTTCATTCAAATAAACCAATTTTTTTAGAATCTGACGATAGCCAAGCTTTTCAAATGCTGCTGCATACTGATTAATTTGATTCTGATGTTTGCTCTCTTTATCGCCGGTTTTATAATCAATGATTACCAATTGATCGTTATCAAACACTACCCTATCGGGCCTTAATACTTTGAATCCATTATCCCCATTATCGAATAGTTCTGTTTCATTTTTTACGAATAACCCATTCTGATAGTAAGGCATTAATTCAGGATGCGTAACAAGCTTATTTAGTAAAAGGTTAATTTCCTTACTTTCTGATTCATCAATTAAACCCGCAATTTTAAAACTACTGATCACTTTGATTATATCATCATTTGACTCAATTTTTGAGAGCATAGCATGGATCAGATTACCATAGGTTCTGGCGGGTTTACTGTCAATTGCTTCCCAATAAACTTCATCGGCAGGTGCTATCCTGATCTGATCCTCCCATGAAGATGAGTTTAGTTTTGTTAATGTGACTATCTCATTTTCATCTTCCTGTCTTTCCTTTTCCAATAACCTCAATTCACCAAATTCATAAGATTTTTTATCGGTCTCAAATAATGGACTGCTTTCCAGGAACGAGACTAAATATTTGGTAAACGAATCTGATGCTTTATCTGATTTTATATGACCATGAATAAACAATGCACTGACGGGGCGAGTAAATGCTACATATATCAGGTTCAGGAAATCGAGCGAAGTTTTTTCTTTTTCGTGTTGATAAACCTCACCCAGGCCTACTTTTTCCAAATTGCTTGAAATCGGAAGCATTCCAATTTTTAGTTCTTCAAGTACCCGGTTCATTTAGCTCCGTCCAGTATTCATCCTTACCACTTTTATAACCTCTGTTAATCAGATCAACAATAACGGCTTCAAATTTTAAGCCCTTAGCTTTATGAACGGTCATCACCTTTATAGCATCATCATTCTCAGGCATCGCGATGTAGGATTTGTGTTTTTTCAACTCCCACAAATCAATAAAAGCATCGATTGAGGCATTACCATTTTGCTGTGCCTCGAAAATAAAATCAAGAAAGTATTGTAAATAGATGTTTACCGACCTGTCAAAATTCAATTTTCTGATGATGTATTCAGCAAGTTCATAAACCGGTAGTTCAGCCATCTCACTTTGTGTTAGCGGCAAACCCAGGTAATTAAAAACTTTATCCAGTCCATTAATGAGTTCAAAATCTGCTTTATTAAAAACAGCATGAAAATCATCTTCATTTCCATTTATTTTTAACAGATTGCTAACTACCTCAGCAAGGTAAATATGCTCAGTTGGATACAGCAATAAATAATAAAAAGCATTGATAAGCCTTACTTCGGGTGCATTTGAAAGCAGTAAAGATTCAGAAGATACAACCCTGTAACCTTTCTCAAGCAAAAAGGAAGCAACTTCAATAGCGTACTTATTGGTTCGGGTTAGAACACAAATATCTTTTTGCCTGTAATCTTTCGCGATCAGTTGATCAATGTTGTTTTTTATTTTCTCAAGCCTCAATGTGGCATATTCCTCAGTATGCTCAGCATCGATTAAATCGATGGAAACATAACCGCCCGTTTTTGATTTTGAAACTGGTAATTGCTGATTATGATTGGCATAGATATTTTGTATATGATCAGATTTACCCTGCTTTATCAAGTTAAAAAAAGCATTATTGAAATTAACGATCTCAAAATCAGAACGCCAATTCAAATTTAATTGCACCTCATGATATTGGCTTTTTAACATTCGTTCAGTATCCATCATTAACTGTGAGCCATCATTTTGTAGTAATTCCGGGAGATTTACAAATAGCTCAACTTCACCATTACGGAAACGATAAATTGCTTGTTTGGCATCACCTACCAGCATATTGAAATTGTTGTACGCCAACGATTCATTAATTAATGGTAAAAGGTTTTGCCATTGCAGAATAGACGTATCCTGAAACTCATCAATCAGGAAGTACCGGTATTTTCTACCAAGTCGCTCATAAATAAATGGCACAGGCTGTCCGGCTATTTCGTTGCTGATTCTTTTGTTAAACTCAGAAATGTGGACTTTTTGGGTACGATCAGTGAAGTCAACAAAAATTGACCTTATTTCGTGCGTCAGTGCCAGTGCATAAATTTTCATTTGGATAAGTTTTAACCTGAGGTATTGAAAACAAACCTCATTTATTTGGTTAAACTTTTGAATCAGTTCATTTTTAATGGATTCTATTTTATCCCTATCGTCTGGTTTGGCTTTTCCAGAAAACCACTTATCTTCTTTTATTGAGGCCAAAGGATATGCTTTCGGTGGTAAATGGTCATCGCTTTTTAAGTTGCTGCTTTTTTCGAAAAAACTATAAATGCCCTTTGTTGTTTGATAAAATGCTGAGCTATCCAGTTCTTTGCCTTGAATGAGGTCAATGGCTTCTTTTCCTGCTTTTTTAATAACAGTTGCCAAAACATTTTTCTTCTGAATTAGTTTTGTAATAATTCCAGCAAAATCTGCTGTTGTCAGATGTTCAATTTTCTGAAGATGCTGAAATCCCTCCTCTCCTATTTGTTTTTCAACGAACTTATTGAGTTCATGACTGATATTATACGTTCTCTCATCTTCAGTTTGCCCAAGTACAAAATTGACCATGATTTCAGTCAGTGCTTTATCATTTCCAATTCTTCCGAACAATTCACCCACTATATCAGGAACAAAATCTTCTTTATCAATTACAACTTCAAAGTTTTGAGGCAGTTTAACATCAGTTGCAAAGGTTTTAATAATTCGATGAACAAAGGAGTCGATCGTACTAATTGAAAAGTCATCATAGTTATGCAAAATCAAAGATTGCAGCTTACCAGCACGTTTTACGAATTCCTGTTCCGAAACACCAACTTTTTTAAATAAGTCTGCATACTCACCCTGAGTAAGATCTTGTCCGGCAATGATTTGTTTGAGTGCCTTTAACACACGGTCCTTCATCTCGGCCGCTGCCTTATTTGTAAAGGTAATCGCCAGTATGTGCCTGAAAGCTTTCGGATCTTGGAGTGTGATCTTCAGGTATTCGTTGACCAGGGTTGTTGTTTTACCTGATCCGGCGGAAGATTTATATACAAATAGCGGCACTTTGTATTTTGTTTTAGTGAATTATGGTAAGTAAATGAACCCAAATGTTTTATGTATTGTTTCAGTATTTATTTGAAGTAGATACCTGCCGGGAACGAACAAATAATTAGATAAATCGAAAGAGATGACTTGTTCTCCTCTTTGAATATCGCTTAATTTCCGGGACATAAAGTTCCTTCCATTAAGGCCAAAAATATTAATCTCAACGATATGATTACCAGCACTAAAATAGCGCACATGAAGCACTTTGCTTACCGGATTAGGGTAGATTGTCATATCTAAATTATCAACACCAAATGATTCATGCATATCCACTGTTAAATCCCTTATCGAATCCCGATATTCGGCAACCGTACCGATAATATTTTCAGTTGCTATTAACACTGGAATTTTTTGTCCATCGGCCAGCCATTTGTATTCGGTATATTCCAGGTTAACAGGTATACCTATGTTTAGTGAGTCGATATAAATGCTATCATATTCAATGACTTCTGATTTGATTCGCAAAACTTCAAAGGAGCCAAAAGGCGTCGTCAGGTTACCCCATCCATCGACGGTATTTACTCTTTTTCTTTCCACCTTTAAATAGGCCAAATCAGGAATAGCAAATTCAAAACCAGATTCAGAAGAATCCACATTTCCATAATCCATCGGAAAACGATAGATGATATCGGCATTATCAAATTTAAACGGTAAGGGAATGCCAAAAACGGTTGCTGCATAGCCAACATCAGCAAAACTGCCTGAAGTATTGTTATAGAAATTAAAGGCGTCAGTTAAAGGAATTTGCTCAATCGGAGAACTGCCTAACGGACTCGCCATGTTAGCGCTGGTTAAAAAAAACAGCCAATAAACCGGTGGTGTTTCTGTAACTTTAACAAAAGTATCTACAGTTTGGGTTATGGGTTGAAGGGTGGAAAAATCCCAATTAAAATCTGCTCCTGTTTCAACAAAATCAAACTGCATAACATTTATGGCAGTACTTTTCCTGAGTCGTATCACCCGGTACGGGCATGTCAGATTGATCAATGGTGATCTGTCCGCTCATTGATAACCAACAAAATAGAACGGCAACCAACCAAATAAATTTACTCAACTGTTTCGTTTCCATTCTCATCCTCCTTTTTCATTTTACCTTTAGGCGGCTTATTACTCTTAAATAATTCTGAGATGTGTGTAAACTCCCTTCTAAATGCAATACCAACTCCTTGCGTATATGGTGCAACTTTATCATAATCAGCGTAATTGTACCATGAGTTAACATTCGAATGGTTAAACGCCTTTAATATCCATTGCCCATCCTTGGTAATTTTATAACCTATATCAACATCTCCAACAATATTGCTGGCATTCTGTCCTGAGCGATCATATGTCATTCCAAAATTACCATCAATCATCAGCCTATCATCAAATAATTGAGTGGAAAGTGCTACCTCAAATTCTTCCTGTGAAACATTGTCACCAGGTTTATAGTTCACCCCAATATCAAAATCATCACTAATTTTTGATAACATATTGCTAAGCTGATTGGATATAACATTGTAATACGATGAACTTAAGCTAATATTAGAAGCATTGCTATAGCTAAATGATCCTAATACAAGCAATGAAATCATCTGCTCATTCATCATGGCCTGATTGGTAGTATCCAGATTAGCGTATACCATTCGTTGCATATCAGGATTGAGATCGGGCATTAATATCTCGAAACGTATATCAGGATTAAGCAGTTGATTCGTCAGTATAATATAGCAATCAACATTCACTTTATTACCGTAACTTGTTGTTGAATCAACAACCAGTCCGAGGCTACTCAAATTTGTTTTCAGGCGATACAAACCCTTGATGCTCAGATTAGCATTGTAAGGGTCACCTGTCCACGAAATCCTACCTCCTTCAACCAGTTCAAATCGTTTTCTTACCAGGTTAGCTAATGAAAAATGAAATAATCCTTTTTCAACAACATAATCTCCAATTAATGAAAAGTCGCCATTTGTGTTCGTTTTCATTTTTAAATCACCCCTTCCTTCCGATTCAATCCTCCCCATATCAGAAGGGAGGTAGATAGTAACCTTGGCCTGTGGATTGATACCTAAATTCATATCAATCTCATATTCGAGTTTTTCTACCTCATCGTTCAAAGTCATTTTATCTGATAAATTCAAAGTCTCCACGAGTGTATCGGTGTGGTCAATAAAAATGATATAGTCTTTATCGGATATCTCAACTGAATAGTCAAGTGGTAATTTCACATCAGTGCCATCGATGGTTGAAACATCCATAAACATTTTGATCTTTTTAGCTGTACCTCCAATTTCAAGATTTCCGGCAATAAGACCCGTTCCATAATACAAATCGTTCATCTTCTTATTTGTATTAAAGGCGAGTAGCTTATCAGTTGATATTTTAACATCAAAATCAGTACTCTGAAAATATTCATGCCTAAGTCTTCCATCTACAGTTGCGAAATTACCTAACGTATCGTAAATCACAAGTTCACCAAAATTGATATGATCTTTCTCAAAATTAATCACATTTGAAAATGAATATTTAGTGTTTAAATAATTGACAAGCAATTGTGTACGGTGCATATCGATAAAACCAGTTAAGACCGGTTTATCGGGAGAGCCCTGCAATTTGAGTTCCCCCCCGGCAACACCTTCAATTTGAGAAATAAAATCATTAAAAAATGGTTCCAGCGCTTTGATCTTAATGCGGTTAAAGGAAAAATCAAGACCCAGAGCATCTTCTTCTTTAAATGGAAAATACTTGCCTTGTAGGGTAAGTACCTCCCCTACTCCTGAAGTTCCTTCCCGAACTATATTTGTCCTAATTAAAATCGATTTGCTTTCATTATCCCAGGAGTTAAACAATCCGGCCCTGCCAAGAAAAACCTTATTTAAAAACAGCTTATCAATTGTAAGATCAGAGACCAGAACAGGGTTTGTATTTACCAAATAATATTGAAGGTTTCCATCAACAATTCCATCAAGTTCAAATTTCCACAATTTAGTGACCATATCGAAGTTTGATAAATTCCAATTGTCGAATGAAACAACTAATGAATCACCACTTTTTTGAGGTAATCTTCCTGACAAGTTCATTTTTGATTCACCACCATAAATATCTATATTCTTAAAATTTATACCGGTTGAGTCAAAAACCACCAAATTATTTGTATCAATAGTCCAAAGCGTATCATTTATAAAAATATCTGATTGCATAATTTTGAAGTATTCATCATCACTTCTTATTGTGTAATAGGCTTTTACATCACCTGTGTTTCTTAATAATGAGTCAGTATTATCCCATGTTGTTTCAACTGACAGACTGTCTTTCAAGGCGGTAGCTTTCAGTTTAAAATTATCCAATCCAAAAACAGTTTTGTCAGACTCAGTACTGTCACGAAAAATAGTATTCTGATTACTATACAGAATATTTAGCCTGTTGTTTTTAGAATTGATAAGGAATTGATTATGTTTCATTTCAATTCCTGATAAAATCAATTTTTCAAACTCCGATGATGCCTCCAGCTTATTATTGACAAAATCAACACTTGCATTCAACCTTGTATTGGGCGATATTTCCATGCCGGGAACAAAATGATCTGTAATGATATCATCATTATGCAACGTAAAGGTAAGGTCTGCAAATTCCGCGTCAGCATAGTTAATAATATCAGGCTCCGGCAAAGCATTCAGGTAATGATTAATTACAGCGTTAAATTTATCAAAAAAACTTGTAAGTTCATATTTGCCGGTAAGGTTAAGGTCAGCATAATCAGATTTAATGTCAATTACATTCATACCATCACCATTCAATTCCTTTACCAGATTGCCTGATTCCAATTCATATACGTCGTCACCAAAAACCAGGGTGCTGTTTTTAAGGCTGACTGAACCTGTCATCTTATTCACGTCAAACCCCTTAAACATAACAATTGCATTTGTGGAAATACTAAAATTATAGCCTTCCCAAAGTTTCAGTTTTTCAAGGTTTGCTTTTCGGATATCGGCAACTATTGAAAATTCGGGATCATCTGCTATACGTGCAGCAATATCGCTATTCATCATTAAATTATGATCACCAACAACAATGTTGGCTTCGACCAGGTCTTCATAATATCGTCCGGAAAACCTGATCCGGCTGTATCTATAATCGAGTAAATCAAGAGCCCGTAGAGTGCCGCCCGCTTTTACTTTTAACTTTGAAAAGCTTTTTCCTTTTCCTTTGGCATTGATATCAAAATTAACATTGCCCAATAATTCCTGCTGATGCAGAAGGTTTCCAATATTTACCGAATCACCCTTTACCGTCATATCAAAATGAATGGTATCTCCCTCAATAGCTTTGTATAAAACAGTTCCAACAACATGACCTGCCGAGGTTATCATATCAAATTTAGTCCGGAAATTGTATAAATATCCTTTAAAATTACCGTTCAATGAGATTAGTTTATTACGTTTCAGATACGGTGTTAAGTCGTAATAAGTTTTTTCAAGAGGGAGTTTTATTGTCTTTAATTCGCTTGCTGTGGTATTTAATTCATGAATATCTGCTACGATATAGGAATTAAAAAAGTCTGGTAATCCAGAAATCTGACCATCTAATGAAACGCGGGTTCGATTGCCATAATGTAACCTGACATCCTTTCCCGTTAAATTGCTAACAGTTCCGTTCATTTTTCCGGTAATGCCAACTTCCGAGTGCATGTTTTCCATTTCTTTCGAGAAAAAACCAATATCTGATGCCATGACGATAGATGGCCTGATATCTGCATACATATTTACCGAATCAATAAAGTACGCATAGGATGAATAGGAATGATAGTTAAATCCAAAATCAAGATCGAGTTTTGAATTATTCATTATTAATGACAGTGATTTTGCATGCAAGCCTGTGCTGCTGATGTTGAAGTCCGATTTTAATTTTGATATTTTAATACCTGACCGCTCATTGGTAAAGAGACTGTCAATTTTAAAATTAAGTGAATCATTTACGATGGTAAATTTTGTAGCTGTTAGATAGATGCTGTCAAAAATGATATTCGAATAGTCCATCTTCGATTCAACATTCACTTCCATTTCTTCGTCATAATATTGAAACAGCGCATTGCGGAGATTTACTTTTCGTGATCGCAATTTAAAAGGGGCTGATTTACCACTTACTTCAGTTGTATCAGAGGTCATGAATTTATTGATTAACTTTATCAAATTCAATTCATCTTCTCCTTTATACTTTGCCAATCTGAATTCAACACCATCCAACTCCAATTTGGAGAACCTGATACCCAGCAATCCCCAATCAGCATAAAGTGGCTTTGCGACCAATTTATCAATTTGCATCAAAGTTCTGTCATGATGGTCTTTCACGATCACACCCTTCAGTGTAATCCCGCTGATCAGGTCTATCTGTAATGCATCTATCGAAGTAACATTCCCAATTCGTTTTGAAAGATAATGGGTTGCGAGTCTGCCGCTTAAGGTTTGAACAAATGGCTCGTGAAACAAAAATGCAAAGCCGGGTGGCAGGAAGATCATAACCAGCAAACAATAAAGAAGCACGTTAAGCAGCTTTTTTTTAATATTTTTGCGCACCTTAGTTGTTTTCAAATGAGCACGTTTATTTTAGGCATTGAATCTTCTTGTGATGACACTTCGGCTGCCGTATTGGAAAACGCACATATCAGGTCGAATATTATTGCAAACCAGCTTGTTCATAAATCCTTTGGTGGCGTAGTGCCAGAGCTTGCTTCCAGGGCTCATCAGCAAAATATTATTCCAGTTGTTGAGGTTGCCCTGAAAGAAGCAAATATAACCAAAAAACACCTCAGCGCTATCGCATTTACAAGAGGTCCCGGCCTGCTCGGATCCTTATTGGTTGGTACATCATTTGCCAAATCATTTGCTTTAGGATTAGGCATTCCTATCATTGAAGTTGACCATTTGAAAGCACATATTTTATCTCACTTCATCGAAGATGAAAATACCGTCAGCCATCCGGAGTTTCCTTTTTTGTGTTTAACGGTTTCCGGTGGGCATACCCAAATTGTAAGGGTTGATAATCCTTCAGATATGTCAATTATTGGAAACACAATTGATGATGCAGCAGGTGAAGCATTCGATAAAGCAGCTAAAATAATGGGACTACCGTATCCCGGAGGTCCTGAGATTGATAAACTTGCAAAAGTTGGAAACCCTGACGCATTCCGTTTTCCTGAACCAAGAGTTGATGGATTAAATTTTAGTTTTAGCGGATTAAAAACATCATTTCTTTATTTCCTGCGTGATCAGCTTAAAACTAATGATCAGTTTATCGAAAAGCACAAGGCAGATCTTGCTGCTTCCATTCAACATACCATCATCAACATCCTAATTAATAAAATAATCATGGCATCTGAAGTAACCGGAATAAAAGAAATTGCCATCGCTGGAGGCGTATCTGCCAATTCAGGTTTGAGAAATGCGATCACCGAGATTGCAAATAAATATAACTGGAAAACCTTTGTCCCCAAATTACAATACAGCACAGATAATGCTGCTATGATTGCCATTGCAGGTTATTTTAAATTTCAGGTGCAGGATTTCGCTTCTCAGGATGTCACACCATATTCAAAAAGCAAATTCAGATAAAGGTAACAATATTAAAGACCTTTTATTCGAATTGATTTTTGACTTTGTTGAAGATTAACTATATTTGACATTCCCTATTACACTGAGGATATTAATTACATTTTTAATTTCTGAATCCAATAATTCCTAAAAGAATTTGCTGGTTACAAATATGTATAAACGAAGCTAAATGAATACAAGACAGAAAGCACATATAGAGTGGTTGATCATGAGATCGTTCAGGGATAGTTACCCCGATTTTCCAAAAGGAAAATTAACAAAAAGTGAATCACCGGATTTTACACACAAACTGTCGATCACAAAATCAATAGGTATTGAGATTTCTTCTATTTATAAAACCCGAAAAGTTGATGCATCTGAATCCCAGATACGGTCAATCATTTACCGGGCACATGAACTTTATCACGAACGTTTTAAGAATCCAATTTTTGCACAGATTTATTTTAACAATGAATTTGATAACCCAATAAATGATGAGATTTATTCAACCAAAATTGCTATAGCTATTATAGACGTTGTTGGAGATCAGAAAATTGGCGCACAATACATGGCACATATCGAGCAGGATTTTTTACCTAAAGGCGTTAACCGGATTATTATTTATGCCCACCCAACATTTAAAAATTCTTTTTGGGATTTAAGGACTGAACTCACTGTTCAGGATATATTCAATAAAGGAAAAATTGAGAAACTTGTAGCTAAAAAAGAAGAAAAACTCAGATTATACAAAAAGCAAATTAACGATTTGTACTGGTTGATTCTGTCTGCAGATTATATTGATAAACCAAGTTCATTTAATTTCGAAAACGCTTTAGAGCAAATTAAACTGGAAACAAACTTTAACAAGGTTTATTTATATAACCTTTTTGAAAAAAAGTATTTCGAGTTGGTTTAAAGGGAACTACGCATTAATTTATGAAGTCATTCTGGGATAATCGGTACGCCGGAGAAGCGTTTGCTTACGGAACAAATCCGAATACATTTTTCAAAAATCAGCTTGCTGATTTATCTTCCGGAAATCTACTCTTACCTGCTGAAGGTGAGGGCAGAAATGCAATATTTGCTGCATTGAAAGGGTGGAATGTAATTGCATTTGACCAAAGTGAAGTGGCCAAACAAAAAGCAATGCAACTGGCTAAGCAAAATAAAGTTCTTATAGAATATGAGGTTTGCGACCAGGTAGATTTTTCTTCCAAAAAAAATTATTTCGACTGTGTTGCATTAATATTTGCACATATGCCACCCGATCTCCGGAGAAGCTTTCATCAAAAAATGTATGACTTTTTAAAACCCGGTGGCACCCTTATTCTTGAAGGATTTGAAAAACATCAGATCAATAACACAACAGGAGGTCCGAAAAATATTGATATGCTCTTTTCATCGGAGGAACTTTTTAGTGATTTTAACTCACTCAAAAACATTCACTTATCCGAGGAAGACATTATTCTCGATGAAGGCGCTTTCCACAAAGGATTAGCACATGTTATTCGATTAACTGGAATAAAATAAACATCTACGAACATTCAGCGTTTCGAATTGTTTTAAATTAAACAAATAATAGGTATTCACTTTGGCTACAACTGCATTTTGGTTCAGAAGAGATTTAAGGTTGGAAGATAATATCGGCCTTAACGAAGCACTTAAAACAAATAATAAAATCCTTGCTGTTTTTATTTTTGATCGTGAGATTGTTGATGAGTTGCCATCTGATGATCCTCGCACGAATTTCATTTACGACACCTTACTTAAATTACACATTAGATTAATAAAAACCGGTTCCGGTATTCTTATTAGAAAGGGAAAACCCATAGAAGTATGGAAATCATTAATTTCAGAATATAAACTAGAATCAATTTACACTAACCATGACTATGAACCTTATGCCATAAAGCGAGATAAAGAAATTACCCAATTATGTCATGAAAATAATCTCGTTTTTAAGACTTATAAGGACCAGGTAATTTTTGAAAAGGATGAGATATTAAAAACTGATAACAGTCCATATACCATTTTCACACCTTATAAAAACAAGTGGCTGTCGCAGTTGACATCTTCACATTTTCAAACCAATGATTCAAAATCGTTATACCATAAAAATATAAAGCCAACTTCAAATTTTCCACAGAAAAAAGAAATAGGCATAAAACCAAGTCATATTGCTGTAAAACCATTTAATCTTTCTGTAATCAATCAATATGACCAATACCGTAACTTCCCTTCAAAAGATGCAGGAAGTTATTTAGGCCCTCATTTGCGATTCGGGACGATTAGTATCAGGAGATTGGTTGAAACTGCACTTAACCAAAATGAAATTTTTTTAAGTGAATTGATTTGGCGGGAATTTTTTATGCAAATCCTTTTTCATTTTCCAGAAGTTGTAAGTCGTTCATTTAAGAGTAAATACGATAATATACAATGGATTAACAACGAAAAAGATTTTGATAGTTGGTGTAAAGGAAAAACAGGATATCCGATGGTTGATGCAGGAATGAGGCAACTTAACCAGACAGGTTATATGCACAACCGTGTTCGTATGATCACAGCGAGCTTTTTGGTGAAACACTTGTTAATAGATTGGCGATGGGGAGAAGCATATTTTGCACGTAAATTGCTTGATTACGAGCTTTCTTCAAACAACGGCAACTGGCAATGGGCAGCCGGCACAGGGTGTGATGCGGCTCCATACTTCAGGGTTTTCAATCCTTCAGAACAGCAAAAAAAGTTTGATCCCGATTTTAAATACATTAAAAAATGGATACCGGAATTTGGTACACACAAATACACAACACCAATAATTGAGCATTCTTTTGCACGAAAAAGGGTATTGGAAACTTACAAAATAGCCATCAACTTATTATGAATATCTTACTTACAGGAGTTACAGGATATATCGGCAAGAGACTTTTAACTATATTATTGGGGCAGGGTCATCATGTGATTTGTTGTGTTCGTGACAAAAAAAGATTTTCAGTAAACGAATCTATAAAGTCGAAAATCGAAGTGATCGAAGTGGACTTTCTTAAAGGAAGAAACCTTACTAGAAATTCCAAAGGAAATTGATGTAGCTTATTACCTGATTCACAGCATGTCAGGAAGTGAACAGGCATTTGATGAATTAGAAGCCAAATCAGCAAGGAATTTTGTCTCCATCATAGAAAAAACAAAAGTTAAACAGGTCATTTACCTCAGCGGTATTGTAAACGAAGAAAATCTTTCAAAACACCTCAAATCACGTAAACAAGTTGAAGCGATTTTAAGTAATGCAAGTTTTAATCTTACTACATTACGGGCTGGCATTATTGTTGGTTCCGGGAGTGCTTCTTTTGAAATTATTCGTGACCTTGTTGAAAAATTACCGGTGATGATTACACCAAGGTGGCTCAATACCAAATCACAACCCATTGCGGTTCGTGATGTAATGAGTTACTTAAAAGGAGTGCTGTTAAACAATCAAACCTACAATAAAAGTTTTGACATTGGTGGCCCAGATATACTTACCTACAAGCAAATGCTTCAAACCTTTGCAAAGGTAAGGGGGTTAAAAAGACGTATCATCATTGTGCCGGTTATGACGCCAAAACTATCATCCTATTGGCTCTATTTTGTAACCGCAACATCATACCGGCTAGCTGTAAATCTTGTAAACAGCATGAAAATTGAAGTCATTTGTAAACCAAACTCACTTTCTGAATTGTTAGGTATTCAGCCAATAACTTACGAAGAGGCAATCAAAAATGCGTTTAGTAAGATTGAACAAAATGAAATCGCATCGAGCTGGAAGGATGCGTTGGCGAGTGGTATCCTTAAAACAGAAATATCAGAAGTTATTGAGGTGCCTTCACACGGTTGTTATACTGACCAAAGCTTTGTTGATATTACGAATACAACAAAAACACTGGATCGAATATGGGCAATCGGTGGTGATCAGGGCTGGTATAAAGGCAATTGGCTTTGGGAAATAAGAGGATTTATCGATAAATTGTTTGGAGGAGTTGGATTGAGAAGGGGCCGAACAAATGTTAATAATTTATTGCCCGGAGACGCCCTAGATTTTTGGCGTGTTTTACTTGCCGACAAAAAGCAACAAAGATTGCTTCTCTATGCTGAGATGAAGCTTCCTGGTGAAGCATGGCTAGAGTTTAAAATCAAAAATAATAAGCTTTATCAAACTGCAACATTTAGGCCAAAAGGGCTTTTAGGTAGGTTATACTGGTACTCTGTTTTACCATTTCATAGCTATATATTCAAAGGTATGATTAAAAAAATTGCAGTTTAGTATTAAAAACAAACTCTTAAATCATCGAGAAAAATGCCATTCATCATTAAATTTTCAAATTGTTATTGTTATCTTTGATGTATTGATTAATACTACTGTCACTTAAAAAGTAATTGAAACTACCAATCCAATTACTCAAAGAAACAGGCTTAAACTATTTAAGAATGAACATTTTTGTAGCAAAATTATCTTATCAAACAAGGGAAGACCAACTAGAGGCACTTTTTGGAAAATTTGGCGAAGTAAGCTCAACCAAGATTATTTTCGACAAGATGGAGGGCCGGTCAAAAGGCTTTGGTTTTGTTGAAATGCCAAACGACGATGAAGCACTAAACGCTATTGAATCGCTTAACGATAGCGAATTGGATGGCAGAAAGATCATAGTAAAAAAATCAGAGCCAAGGGCATCTGATGGTCGATCAGGTGGTAATAGAAGATACTAGTACTTCTTTTTATATTCTTACCATTTCCCTTTTTCAGGGGAATGTATGGTCTATCATTCATAATTGGATCAATAGTTTCCTAAAATACTGAATATTAGCGATATTTGACATGCTGTCAGCAATAAAATGCGGTAATTTTCTAATGAATAAAATCAACTACTTTTTGGGATGAAAACATCATCCATCAACCCCAAAAACCCTTAATTTAGCCTTCAAATTCTTCATGCAATGAACATAAAAATAAAACTGATCATCCTACTAACTTTTTGCATAAGCATGTTAACAGCTTGCATACAGCAACCTCAGCAACCTGTTGAAAAAGAGATTCAACACAACCAATTGATGGCTACCCTCTATACTTATTATGCGGCTGAGTATAAGGCGTTAACTTACCAGGCATATAATATAGCAAAGGAAAAGCTTATCGAGATAAAACGACTCAACCCTGAGAAAACCAATCTGGCTGTTGTTCTTGATATAGATGAAACAGTTTTAGACAACAGCCCTTTTGAAGCAAAAATGATTTTAGAAAAATCGTCTTATAATTCAGAATCATGGAATAAGTGGTGCAGCCTTTCAGTTGCAGAACCAGTTCCTGGCGTGCTTAAGTTTCTAGAGTTTGCTGATGAACAAGGATTTAATATATTTTATTTATCAAACCGGAAAAAGAAATTCACACAAGAAGGTACTTTAGACAACCTAATCAAAATTGGGTTTCCACAGGTAAGTGATGATCATTTATTACTCCGGGATGGCGAACGAAGTAAAACAAACCGAAGGAATACTATTTCTGAAAACTACAAAATTGTTCTCCTTGTGGGTGACAACTTAGGCGACTTCTATGAAGACACCCAAATTTTTACTGAGAGAGAGCAAATTGTTGACAAGAACAAAAACTTATTCGGAAAGAAATTTATTGTGTTACCAAATGCAATGTATGGTGATTGGGTAAGCAGTATTGGATTACCCGGTAATATTAATACTTCAGATTCGTTATTAAAAGTAATGATTGAAAAGTATAATGATTGATATAGGGCAATAAAATTTTTATAACTCCTGATGTATTATAAGTCAATAATTATTATGAAAAAAACAGTATATCTTCTAGCAAGTGCTATAATCTTGTTGTCAGCCTGTAATACAACCAAGCAGCCAACCGATATGTATGTAATCTCACCTGACAGAAACATCAAAGTCAAGTTTTATCTCACTTCGAATGCCCAGCCTGCTTATATGGTTAGCTTTAAAGGTAAAACCGTAATTGATGAATCTACACTTGGATTTAAGTTAAAAGATGCGCTGCCTTTAAAAAATAATTGGGAAATACTGTCAACTGACCTGCACGAAGTTAATGAAACATGGCAAATGCCCTGGGGTGAGCAACATGACGTTATTAATCATTACAATGAACTTGATATCGGCTTAATGGAAACTAAGAAGCCAAACCGGGAGATGCATATCGTTTTCAGGGTTTATGATGATGGACTTGGATTCAGGTTTGAGTTTCCAAAACAGGAGGCAATGGATACAGTTATCATTCTTGATGAAAACACCCGTTTTAACCTTACAGCCAATCATCTTTGTTGGTGGCAACCGGGCGATTGGGATATTTACGAGCATCTTTACCATAAAACCCGCCTGAATGAGATTGATGCAATTAAATACCGTAACCATCCTAATCTTGCCCAGACTTATATACCTGAAAATGCAGTTAACACGCCTGTAACCCTTAAAACAGACGAAGGCTTATACCTTAGTTTTCATGAAGCAAATCTGACCGATTATGCAGGGATGACTTTGAAGATTTTCAAAGAGCAAAACATGTTTCAAAGCAAGTTGGTTTCATCTGACAGGTTAGGTTATGCTGTTAATCGAACCACCCCTTTTAACACTCCATGGCGAACAATACAAATAAGCGAAACCGCAGGTGGTTTGATTGAATCCAATCTGATCGTGAACTTAAATGAACCAAATAAATTAGGTGATGTAAGCTGGTTTAAACCTACAAAATATACAGGTATCTGGTGGGAAATGCATCTTGGAAAATACACATGGGATATTGGCAGCGGAAAACACGGTGCAACTACTGAAAATGCTAAAAAGCTCATCGATTTTTCAGCGGATAATGGTATCGGTGGCATACTGGTTGAAGGATGGAACACAGGATGGGAAACTTATTTAGGTGATGAAAATCAAGAGCGGGAATTTGATTTTGTAACACCTTACCCTGATTATAACATTAAAAAAGTTATCAAATACGGCAAACGAAAAGGCGTTGACCTCATCATGCATCACGAAACACAAGCCGCTCCTTTAACCTATGAAAAACACCTCAGTGCAGCATACCAATTGATGAATGATCTTGGTATTCATATTGTTAAGACCGGATACGTAGGTAATATCATCCCAAGTGGAGAATACCACCACGGTCAGTGGATGGTGAATCATTACAGGAGAGTGCTCGACACAGCTGCAAAATACAAAGTTGCTGTCAACGCTCACGAACCCATAAAAGCAACCGGAATCAGAAGAACTTATCCCAATGCCATTTCACGTGAGGGATTACGGGGCCAGGAATTTAATGCATGGGCATCTGATGGAGGAAACCCACCCGAACACCTGCCAAATGTGGCATTTACGCGAATGCTGGCTGGTCCAATTGATTATACACCGGGGATTTTCAATATTAAACTTAATCCTTATAAGCCGGACAACCAGGTAAATACAACTCTAGCACAGCAACTGGCTTTGTATGTTGTTTTGTTTAGCCCTGTTCAGATGGTACCAGATCTGATAGAAAGTTATACAAATCAGCCAGCCTTCCAGTTCATCCGTGATGTGGGTGTAAACTGGAAACAATCGAAAGTATTAAATGGTGAGGTAGGCGATTTTGTGACCATTGCACGTGAAGAAAGGGAGACCGGGAACTGGTTCATTGGAAGCATAACAGATGAAAACCCAAGGACAGTTATTATAACACTTGACTTTCTAGAGCCCGGCGCAACTTACGATGCTATCATTTATGCTGATGGCCCAAATGCACATTGGGATGATAATCCTACTGATATTGAAATTCAAAAGAAAGAAGTTCACAATCAAACCGAATTGACCATTAATCTAGCACCTGGTGGCGGATTTGCGATGAGTGTATTAAGAAAGTAAAAATTTAAATGTCTGGCTTTTATAACAAGAAGCTGTCTCAATATTTAATTTGTCCTCAATAAATCTATTTTTTTCCTTTAGGCAGATTATTGATTACCAATATGTCTTCCGAACCGGCAAATGTGTCGCCGGAAACTTTCAAACCATCCAGCGTCAATGTATTGTATGCTCCTATTTCAAGGTCTTCCAGTTCTTTTACGTCATCCATATTAAACTTTGCAACAAAGAATCCCTGGTTGTCGGCTTTCCAGCTATCAATTTCCAGCCCGTTCATGTTTACTGTTTGAGCACTCACCTGCGAAAACGGAATGTCTGTGTGAATTGTTACAACTACACCATTACTCTGTAAATTCAGAATGTTTGGCGAAACCTGGATTTCAATTTCTTCCTGGCTAAACATGCTGGCCGGGATCAGCATTCCAATCATCAAAGCGATGATTAAAAAGTTAAATTTTCTTCTTTTCATCATGTTACTTTTTTTGTTTTACGTATTTCTGAAACAAATGTTGGGCTTTTTTATGATATATATCATATATTTTTATTAACAAGTCCACAAGAAGAAGTTAATAACATCTATTCATCGGGATTTACAATCCCGAAGTCAAAGACAACCAGATTTAACTTCGGATAAGCAAATTGTTTGTAATAAGCAGCAAATAATAACAATGGCAGAATAATTATTTCAATTATCTTCGTTGTACGATGACGCTATTAATTATTTATTTTCTAATTGCCCTTTTATTTTCCTTCCTGTGTTCCTTAATCGAATCAGTAATTTTAAGTGTAACGCCTTCCTATATTACTAAAAAACTCCAAAAAGGAAGTGATTATGCAATTTGGTTGAAGAAGTATAAAAACAACATCGATAGACCACTGGCTGCCATTCTTACCTTAAATACATTTGCACACACGGTAGGTGCAGCAGGTGTAGGTTCTCAGGCCCAGCGCATTTGGGGGGATGAATACCTAACAGTTGTATCAATTGTTCTTACCCTCTTAATATTGGTATTTTCCGAGATTATCCCTAAAACAATTGGCGCGAACTATTGGACGTACTTAACAAGATTTACGGTTTACACACTACGAGTTTTAATGTGGATTTTATTTCCTTTTGTTATTGCAAGCCAATATATTACAAAACTATTTAACATTAATAAACGAAAAAGTGTACTCAGCCGTTCTGATTTTTCTGCATTGGCAGAAATAGCAGAGGAGGAAGGAATCATTGGTCAAGGCGAGTCAAAAATAATTCAGAATATTGCCCAATTCGATCAAATTAAGGTGAAGGACATCATGACGCCACGAACAGTTGTTTTCGCTGCAGATGAAAACTTATGCATAAACGATTTTTATACAGCAAACACCGATTTTGTGTTCTCGCGTGTTCCCCTGTTTAATAAAAACATTGACCGTGTAAGTGGCTTTTTCCTGAAGGATGAATTGTTGATTAAAATTATCGAGGGAGAGAAAGAGAAGAAACTAAAGACAATTAAGCGCGATATCATGAACCTTTACCAAAACCTACCAATCACACAATTATTTAAACAAATGATCACTGAAAATGAACATATTGCACTTGTTATTGATGAATATGGTGGAACAGCAGGTGTGGTTACTCTTGAAGATGTGATTGAGACTATTCTGGGACTGGAGATTATCGATGAATCTGACAATATTGAAGACCTGCAGAAAATGGCCAGGGAAAAATGGGCAGTACGTGCTAAAAAAATGGGATTAAATATCGAATTCAATAAATAATAAACCTGTAACCAAAATGAAAGTAATATATTACGCTTTAATAAGCCTAACAACCTGTTTCTTCTTTGCCTGCCAACCGGTACAAAACCCAAATAGCAATAATAAAGAAACAGCATTTCAATTGGAAGAAATAACCATTGACCAACTTCAGAGTGGCTATCAGAATGGTGATTATACCATTAAGGAAGTGGTTCAACAATATCTTGACCGCATTGAGGCTATCGATAAAAATGGTCCCGTTCTAAATTCGGTTATTCAAATCAATCCGGATGCAATTGCTATCGCTGAACAACTTGACAAAGAAATGCAAGAAGGAGAAATTCGAGGCCCGATGCATGGTGTTCCGGTTTTATTAAAAGACAATATTGACACCCATGACAAAATGGAAACCACCGCAGGCAGCAGGGCATTAGTTGGATCAAGGCCTTTAAAAGATAGCTGGGTAGCTAAAAGTTTACGAGCATCGGGTGCAGTAATCCTGGGAAAAACTAATTTAAGCGAGTGGGCAAATTTCAGGGGTATGCTTTCAACAAGTGGTTGGAGCGGTATTGGTGGACAGACCAAAAACCCATATATCCTCGACAGAAATCCCTGTGGCTCAAGTTCAGGATCGGGTGTTGCTGTTTCGGCAAATTTGTGCATGATAGCTATTGGAACCGAAACAAATGGCTCTGTTGTTTGTCCTTCAACTGCTAATGGCATAGTCGGAATAAAACCAACAGTTGGGCTGGCCAGCCGATCAGGGATTATTCCAATATCATTCACACAGGATACACCGGGACCCATGTCGAGGACAGTTAAAGATGCTGCTATATGCCTCGGAGTAATGACAGGTATTGATGCTTCTGATTCAAAAACACTGGAAAGCGAAGGAAAAGTATTTGATGATTACACACAGTTTCTAAAAAAAGATGGTCTAACAGGAAAACGTATCGGGCTTTATACTGCACCTCTGGGTGATCATTACAAAGTTGATGAATTAATGAACGAAACGGTTGAATACCTAAAAAGCCAGGGCGTTGAAATTATTGAAATTGATCAGATAACCGATGTCAACATCAACGATTTATCATTCGAAGTAATGTTGTATGAATTTAAAGATGGATTGAATAACTACTTTGCCTCACTTGGCGTGAATGCACCCATTAAAAGTCTTGAAGATCTGATCGAATTTAATAAGAATGACAGTATTGAGCTCTCCATATTTGATCAGGAATTGCTGATAATAGCGCAGGCAAAAGGAAACCTGGATGAAAAAGAGTATAATGAATCATTGGCTAAAATGCTGAAAGGCATACGTGAAGATGGAATTGACCGGGTAATGAATGAACATAAGTTAGATGCGATTATTGCTCCAACCGGATCACCTGCCTGGAAAACGGATTGGGTAAATGGTGATTCCTATATCCTTGGAAGTTCTTCACCGGCAGCTATTTCAGGTTATCCAAATATTACTGTTCCTATGGGGTTTATTGAAGGCTTGCCTGTTGGTGTATCCTTTTTTGGAAGGGCCTGGAGTGAACCATTGCTGCTCGAAATTGCATATGCATTTGAGCAGGGAACCATTCACAGAAAAGTTCCGGAATTCAAAAATAATTGATAATCCAAAATGATATTATAACTTAGTGGTCGATATTGCAACCAACTCATTATGATAAATTTCATTGACATTCCCACAGAACAAACAACCGCTGCAACTGATTTGATTTTGACATTCATTGCAATTACTGCAGCTTTTGGTATACACAAACTAGGAAAAGATCTCCAACCGCTGAAAACAAAAATTTGGGTTACGGTATTTATTTTACTTGCAATTGCTGCCTTTTTTGGTTCCCTTGCACATGGCTTCATGATGTCAGAAAAGATGAATTATATCTTATGGCAACCTTTAAACCTGGCTTTAGGGTTGGGTGTTTCATTATTTGCTGCTGGTGCATTATTCGACCTCAGAACAGGTTCATTGCCAAAAGGAATCATACCGGGCTTGGTTGCATTAGGAATAATTTTCTATTTCATCACTGTATTTATTCCCGGCTCCTTTCTTGTTTTTATCATTTATGAAGCAGTAGTCATGATATTTGCTTTCATAGCTTACATCTATTTAGCATTAAAGGGGAGATTAATTGGTGCGTTGTGGATGGTGATGGGTATACTTGTCACGATAATTGCCGCAGCTATCCAGGCAACTGAATTGGCTCATGTTTCATTGATATGGGAATTTGACCACAATGGCATTTTCCATATTGTTCAAATGGTGGGTATCCTAGTAATTTATCAAGGTTTGGCTAAATCATTTCAAGCACCATTAAAAGATTAACAAACTGCACTTATTTTATCCTTCATGAATACCAACTTCATAATTGCAGGTAGTGCATTTTAAGGATGTAAAATATTCTTTTTGCCCAGCAATAAATTTATCATCACCACAAATTCGGCAAATAAGCGTTTTACATCTGTTTTCATCAATACTGCTTACAAGATGAAAATCATTTTGCTGTTGCTTTTCAATCACATATTCCATTATGATATCCTGGTCGCTAAGCTCATTTAATTTTCCTTGAAGCTTGTTTAGTTTATGGATGGCGGCCAATAATTTTCTGTTATTGTTAGAGTAGAATCTTATCATTTCTAAAAATATTTAACAAGGCGAATTAAAACAATTTTCTTATACTTATCACTTATTTAGTGTGGAATTAAACATTAATCTTTATTAGAAATTATTAAAACTAAAATGAATACATTTGAACTTCAATTGTATTGCTAACCTAAAAATAAAACTATGATGAAACAACTAATCTTAACGTCATTTATCCTTTTTTTAGCACCTCTTTTTATCTGTTCTCAAAACACCTGCACCTCCTATCTGCCGGGTGAAGGTACAACATTAACTTATGCTAATTTTGACAAAAAAGGCAAGCAAACTTCCACAACTGCAACCAAAGTTATCACGGTAAAAACCAAAGGAGACACAACCTATTTTAAAGTGCATCAGCTAATTGTCACAGGAAAGAAAAAAGATGAAATGGAGAATAATTTCGAATACAAATGTTCGGGAAATAATTTTTACATCGATATGAATTCTGTGCTGAACCAGGAACAACTTCAGGGATTTAAAGATGCCTCGATCAGGGTTAAAACAAATTCTATGATCATACCAGGCAAACTTGAGCCGGGTATGGAGTTGGAGGATGGCGAAATTGATATGACTGTTTACATGAGTCCAATGACGACAGAAATATCAGCCAGGACTTTTTACAGGAAGGTGGAAGCGGTAGAGGAAATAACCACCCCTGCCGGCACATTTACCACTTATAAAATCAAAGGATATGTGGAAAGTAAAATTGCATTTATGCGTTTTGCTTTTAAAACTACTGAGTGGTATGTGCCTGATTTAGGTATTGTACGATCTGAGACACATGACAAAAAAGACAACCTGATGGGCTATACTGAATTGCACAATATTGAATAGGATTTTAATAAAAATAAAATGGTTAAAACACCATTCTTCCTGATTAGCCTTGTTATTACCATAGCGATTTTTCTTCAATCATGTGAACAATCAGGGTCTGAAAAAATAATTCAGCAGCACCACCTGAACTTCATTCAATTTGTAAACCCATTTATTGGCACTAAAAATATGGGGCACACTTTCCCTGGTGCCACTGCCCCTTTCGGCATGGTTCAGTTAAGCCCTGAAACCAGCCAGCAGCCAATGTATATTGATGGTAAGTATAATACTGAAACATACCGTTACTGCTCAGGCTATCAATATGATGATACTTTAATTTTCGGTTTTGCACATACCCATTTCAGTGGAACCGGCCATGCTGATCTGGGTGATTTTCTCATTATGCCAACCAATGGTGAACTATTCCTAACTCCTATTGATTCCACCGGCCAAAACAAAGACTATTCTTCAGGTATTGATAAATCAAGTGAATATGCAGAACCGGGCTACTACAATGTGAATTTGAACGATCATAATATCCAGGCTGAGTTAACAGCAACTGAACGGGTTGGGTTTCATCAATACACCTTCTCTGAACCGGGTCAGGCGAATATTGTATTAGATATGATTTCAAATATCTACAACCATGATGATAAAAATGTCTGGACATTTATCAGGGTTGAAAATGATACACTTGTCACTGGATGGCGACAAACACATGGCTGGGCCCGAACCCGAACAGTATACTTTACCATGACATTTTCAGAACCAATTGCATCTTACGGCCATAAAAAATATGACCTAACCAGATACAATGGTTTTTACCGAAAATTTAACGAAGAACAGAATTTTCCGGAAATGGCCGGAAGAAATATCAGGGCATGGTTCAGTTTTGATGGCTTAAAAGATCAGCAACTAAAAATTAAGTTTGCCCTGTCGCCAGTAAGTACCTATGGAGCTTTATTGAATCTGCAAACTGAAGTACCAACATGGGATTTTGAACAAGTAAAAGATGAAACACAGGCGAAATGGAACGATGAATTATCGAAAATAATTGTTGAAACACAAACGGAAGACCAAAAAGAAACTTTCTATACCGCATTGTACCATACTATGCTTAGTCCAATCATTTATGAGGATGTAGATGGTTCTTATCGTGGATTGGATCAGAATATTCACCAATCTGACGGATTTACAAACTACACCATCTTCTCACTCTGGGATACGTATCGGGCACTTCATCCTTTATTTAACCTCATTCAGCCAAAAAGAAATGTTGATATGGTATATTCAATGCTGGCCCATTACGACCAGAGCGTGCATAAAATGCTACCCATCTGGAGCCACTATGCCAATGAAAACTGGTGCATGATCGGCTATCATTCAACCGCTGTAATCGCTGATGCTCTTGTTAAAAATATTGGAGAATTTGATATTGATCGTTTACTGGAAGCGAGCATTAACACTTCTACGACATCATATTATGATGGTGTAGGTGATTACATGAAATTGGGATATGTCCCTGAAGACAAGAGTTCATCCTCAGTTTCCAAAACCCTTGAATATGCTTACAATGACTGGTGTATTGCACAAATCGCGGAGTTAGCCGGTAACGAAGAAGTAGCGAAAAAGTATACCCAACGTTCATATAATTACCAACATGTTTACGATCCTGGCATAGGCTTTATGCGACCAAAACTTTCAGATGGTAACTGGAAATCGCCTTTCGATCCGATGGATACACATGGACAGGGATTTATCGAGGGCAATGCATGGAATTATGGTCTGTATGTTCCCCATCAAATCGACGATATGATTGAAATGATGGGTGGTAAAAAACGTTTTTCTGAGCATCTTGATTCTCTATTTACAATCGAAATAGACGATCATTATATCGAAAAGAATGAAGATATTACCAGGGATGGAATTATTGGAAATTACGTTCATGGAAACGAACCTGGCCACCACATCCCCTATCTTTACAACTGGACAAATCAACCATGGAAAACGCAAGAACGGGTTCGGATGATAATGGAGACCATGTACAGCAATGATTTTGATGGACTATGCGGCAATGATGATGCCGGGCAGATGTCGGCATGGTATATCTTTAGTGCTCTTGGATTTTATCCTGTATGCCCGGGATCGGATGAATATGCTATTGGGAGCCCACTGGTAAATGAAGCAGTTATTTGTTTTGAGAATGGAAAAAAATTGGTGATTAAAACTGCAAACCAGGGTAAGGAAAATATTTATGTGGAACGTGTAACATTGAATGGGAAAGAGGTTCAAGATCATATTTTGCTTCACTCTGAAATTATCCGAGGAGGAGAAATTATATTTACCTTATCTGATGAGCATATAAATAATTAACATTTACCTTTGAAGGATGATGCATTCTGCAGAATCTAAAAACCGTTTTCTTGTTTGGTTATTACCTTCAACATATGCTGTGCATATACTAGAGGAATACTTTGGAGGCGAGGGACTTCCAATATGGTTATCAGATTTTATCAACGCCGACATTTCAAACCTTGATTTTATTTTAATTAATTCAGTAGCTCTTTCAATTGTACGTATTATTCTCATTTTATCACAGTTTCGTTAAGCAAAATAATCTTCTTTTTTTAGCATTAACTTCATTGTTCTTCATAAACGGAATAGTTCATCTGGTGTCGAGTATTTATTCGTACACTTATTCTCCGGGAACTGTTTCAGGCATTTTGTTGTACCTGCCTATTGGTATTTTTATTTATAAAAAATTGCAGCCACAACTAACTCTTAGAGAAAGGTATGCAGGAATAGGGCTCGGATTCTTAATTCACATTGTTGTGGTAATTGTTGCGTGGAACATATAGTTAACTTTATGTTTGCTAAATGGTTAATAACAGCATCCAATAAAATATAAGTTTAAATAATACGTTATGAAATCATTTAAAAAATTCAGGTTTGGTCTGATTGCAGCCTGCCTTAGCATTACTTTTTTGATCACAACATCCGGCAATACTTATTATAATGTGAACGGGCATCGAAATTTTTCAAATAATGAATCAAGTATAAATAAAATGAGCCAGAAATTAAATGAGCAGGTGATTCAATTGCCAACACCGAGATTTGAAAGCAAATTCTCAATCGAAGAAGTTATTTTAAAAAGGCGTTCACACAGGAATTATGTGAAAAGTGCAATTTCTTTGGAAGACCTTTCCCAGGTGCTCTGGGCTGCCTATGGCATTACCAAACCTGATAACAGCAGGGAAATCTTCAGAGGAGGGTTCCGCACAGCTCCTTCGGCAGGAGCAACCTTTCCACTTGAAGTTTATGCAGTAGTTGGAAATGTAAAAGATATCGAACCAGGTGTTTACAGGTATATTTCGGATGGGCACCGATTAGTAAAAGTTTTGGATCAAGATATCAGACCGGCACTGGCTAAAGCTGCACTAAACCAGGAAATGATAGAAGATGCTCCTGCAAGCTTATTTTTCAGTGCAATCTTTGAAAGAACCATGCAACGTTATGGTGATCGCGGGCGTGAGCGATATGTTTGCATGGAGATCGGGCATGTAGCACAAAATGTCTACTTACAGGTTGAATCGCTCGGCTTGGGCACCTGTGCAATTGGGGCTTTCAACGATTCGAAGGTTTCAGAAGTAATGCAACTTCAGGCTGAAGAAGAGCCACTTTACATTATGCCAATTGGAAGGTATTATCGGGATTGATTTTTTCTGAAATGCTCATGAAGTGATTGTATCCGGAAGGCATTTACAAAGGTTATGATGTATTTAACAATCCTTTAACACGTCCTTATTTCAATTGCTGGTAAGTTTGTAGTCACTTATCTATAAACAAATTATATCTTAAAATGTAGAATATTGGAATACTCGGCTCAGGTAATGATAGTCACACACCGGGGGCAACTGCTGATGCAGCTGACCGGATGAATTTATTTATTCAAATGACCAGTGATGGCAAAGCAGATTTTCCGGGAAGGACAAAGGAAAGCTCAACCCCAACTTCAATTGAAGAATTTGCCCATATTTTTAAATGGGTTTACAAAAATGTATAAAATAACAGTTTAGATAAAGTTGTATCAAAAATCTCTTTGGTTCTCTGTGTCTGCTCTGTGATTCTCTGTGACACATTTTATTTGCTTGTTGCACAGAGGTGCACAAAGAAGGCACAGAGGTGCACTGAGAAATTTCACCTAATTTCTCTTACATTTTGTTTTGAAACAACCTTGACCGAAAATCAAATTTATTAATAATCTCAGTGGCACCGGGCTTCAGTCAGGTGATATAAAAGAAAAAAATGAAATACTCAAACGAAATCAAAATCAATCTACCACGGAAAAAAGTAATCGAACTTTTTGACAATCCTGATAATATGCCCAAATGGCAGGAAGGATTTGTAAGTTTCGAACCCATTAGCGGTAAGCCAGGAGAAGAGGGTGCAAAAGCGAAGCTTAATTATAAAATGGGTAAACGAGAAGTTGAAATGATAGAAACCATTACGAAAAGAAATTTTCCCGACGAATTTCATGGAACTTATGAAGCCAAAAATGTTTATAACGAAGTCAGCAATTTTTTTATCGACCAGAAGAATTCCACTAAATGGATTTCAGAAAATATTTTCAAATTCACCGGTTTTATGAAATTTTTTGCGTTTTTTATGCCCGGCGCATTCAAAAAGCAAAGTTTAAAATACATGAAAGATTTTAAAGAATTTGCTGAGAAAGAAGTCATTAAGCATTAACTGGATGGTGAAAGTAGAAATGAAAGAGGAAAAATAACATTATCATCAATAACATATATTCTTATGAAAATACTAGTCTGGATTATTCAAGTCCTGGTTGCCTTTGTTTTTTTTGGTGCAGGCCTAATGAAATTATTTACACCCTATGCTGAACTATTAGCTGATCCCAATACAGCCTGGGCCGGTGATTTTTCAGCGACTCAAATAATAATAATCTCTTTACTGGAAGTGCTTGGAGCTTTAGGTTTGATCATCCCTATGTTTGTAACAAAACTAAGGGTACTTGTACCAATTGCTGCAATCGGACTGGCTCTTACTATGGTTGGTGCTTTAATAACACACCTTGGAAGGGATGAATCAATAACGATTAATATCATATTATTTGCCCTTGCAGCATATATAGTATGGAGCAGAAGTGGGTTTTTTAAAAGCCAAAAATAGTCGACCATTCATTAAATCTCTTTTCTTGGAGTATAATTGAACATTTACAGAATATTTCTGTTTCTTTGGTAAGATCTTATGAACGATCAATTCTATAAATTCAAAGCAAAATCTCTTCAAGGTGAAGAGATTGCGATGGAAAAATTTAAGGACAAAGTTATACTCGTGGTAAACACTGCAAGCAAATGTGGTTTTACGCCACAATATGAGGGACTTGAAAAATTACATAAAGAATATAAGGATAAAGGTCTCGAAATTTTGGGCTTCCCTTGTAACCAGTTTGCAAATCAGGAACCTGGTGGCAAAGATGAAATTGATGCCTGTTTGCTAAACTATGGTGTCGATTTTCAAATGTTTGATAAAATAGATGTGAATGGAAAAAACGCTGATCCAATATTTAAATTTTTGAAAAAGGAACTGCCTGGCACTTTAGGTAGCAGGATAAAGTGGAACTTTACTAAATTCTTGATTGATAAGGATGGTAAACCCGTAAAACGATTTTCACCTGCCACCAAACCAGAAAAACTTAAAAAAGACATACAAACTCTTTTAAGTTAACTTATTGAGGCAAATGAAAAAAAACTTCAAATGGTTTTTAATCATTGTAATTTCGCTTTTTCTTTTTTTAACCTTTGCATTTATGATTATTCCTAAAGTAGCTCCTCAATTTGGCGCTTCCGCTAAAGGCGAACACCTGGAAAAGATTAAAAAGTCACCAAACTATCGCAATGATAGGTTTTTCAACCTAGTTGAAACAAAAATGAATGGTGAAAACGGTTCGATGTTGAACTCTTTTTGGAAATTCATCAAAGGAGGTGATAACCGCGAACCTAAAGATACGATTACTACACGACCTTTTCTTAAAGATAGTTTTTTAAATACAGAGAAAGGTTTTTCATTCACCTGGTTTGGCCATTCAACTCTGCTTTTGAATATTGGAAAAAAAAATATGCTGATCGATCCAATATTCAGTAATCATGCTTCGCCGTTTTCCTTTTTTGGTCCGCAAGCATTTCCTTATTCAAACACATACACACTGCACGACCTGCCGAAATTAGATGCAGTCATCATTACGCACGATCACTACGACCATCTTGATTATGAGACTTTCTTGGATCTGAAAAACATGGCTGACCGTTTTTATGTACCACTTGGTGTATCTGCTCATCTAATAAAATGGGGTATTCCGTCAGAAAACATCATTGAATTGGATTGGTGGGATGAATCCCAATTTGAAGATCTTACATTGACATGTGTTCCTATGCGTCATTTTTCTGGCAGAGGAATAAGTGATAGGTACCATACTTTATGGGCAGGCTGGGTGATTAAATCACCTGACCATGCCGTGATTCATACTGGTGACTCAGGCTATGGTGATCATTTTACTGAAATCGGCGAAAAACTTGGGCCATTCGATCTTGCTATGGTAGAATGTGGGCAATACAACGAAAACTGGCCCTATATCCACATGATGCCCGAAGAAACTGTACAGGCAAGCATTGACCTAAAAGCTACTTATTTATTGCCTATCCATTGGGGCCGGTTTAATCTCGCTTTGCATTCCTGGACCGATCCTGCCGAGCGTGTAACTATCGAAGCAAAAAGATAGAATGTAGATGTAATTTCTCCAATCGTTGGTGATATAGTATCACTTAGCCCTCCCCTTCCCAAAACCCATTGGTGGGAGTAAAACTCACACAAAAAAACCAATTAGTTTAACCGCCGCAAGGAGATTTAATTCATTTTTGCATTATTAAAAATAAAGTGATTATGGAAATTGGATTTCTTGATTCGAATTGGTTTACCTATGGCCTATTGCCTCTATTGATCTTTCTTTCGAGGATAGTTGATGTTACATTGGATACATTGCGAATCGTTTATATTTCGCGTGGAAACAAAGTAGTTGCTCCTATTTTGGGATTCTTCGAAATTCTTATCTGGTTGATGGCAATCACCCGTATCATGGAAAACCTTGACAACGTTGCAGCTTACATTGCTTATGCAGCTGGTTTTGCAGTTGGTAACTACGTAGGTCTGAAAGTGGAAGAAAAACTGGCAATTGGGACACAGATCATACGTATTATCACCGGTAAAGACAGTGGAGAATTGATCAATTCATTGCGGGAAAATGGTTTTGGCGTTACTGCTGTTGATGCTATCGGTAAAAACGGACCAGTCCATATTATATTCCTGGTCGCCAAACGCCATATTATTGCTGATGTGATTTCATATGTAAACCGCTATAATCCAAAAGCATTTTATTCTATTGAGGATATTCGATCTGTTAACCTTGCAAATACAGGCTATATAGCTGGTATGCATAATAAAGGTTCTATGCGATGGATGAAAAAAGGAAGGTAAACCATTTTAAGGTTCTAGCCTTTATTAATCCCCAGGCATTTTATACTAGAGTATATTTAACTGGCAAAATCCAGAGCAACCTATTGCGAACTTTGCGCCTCCTTCCCACCCTTTGCGGTTAGAAAATTTTTAACACCTCCTTAACACTTCATCATTATTTCTTTTGTATTTTGTTTTCCAACAATCGATTAAAAACTAATCAAATTCAAAAACAAATGGAAACTCCCAAAAACAATGTAGTAGGCTGGTTCGAAATTCCGGTATTGGATATGGACCGCGCCGTTAAATTTTATGAAACTGTATTCGATTTTAAACTACAACGCGAACAAATGGGCGATCTGGATATGGCCTGGTTCCCTTTCAATATGGAAGCTTATGGTTCTGCCGGATCACTGGCACTTGCTCCTGATTTTTACAAACCTTCAGCCAATGGCGTAATGGTTTACCTGACTGCCAATTCAGGTAATGTTTCTAAAGAACTTGGTCGAGTTGAGACAGCCGGTGGCAAAGTAACGATGGAGAAAAAACAAATCTCCGAAGAACATGGCTTTATGGCTGTTTTTATTGATAGCGAAGGGAATCGAGTGGCTTTGCACTCACAAGAATAGATATTAATTGTCATCCCGTGGGAATCCGCCATTTGGCGGAGACGAGGCCTGCCCGACGCGGGCGGGGATCTCCGCTTTCTTTAAAAAATACTAAATATTGTTTCAAAGGTGGAGATTCTTCGCTTCGCTCAGAATAACTCCTAAACTACTTTTGCTGCCCAAACTCCTCGATCAAAGTAGTGGCATCCCATCCAAGGTCTTTCTCTTTATGTAGGTCTTCTTTTTCCTGAAGCATCAATTGCTCAAGATCCTCGATACGCTGCCTGGCTTCACTGATCAAAGCACTCCTGTCATGGCGCATTTCAGCCAGTTCCCGTAAGAATCGTTCATCATGCCTACGGAATGTTTTAATCGACCGGTAAACTTCGTGCCTTCTGTGTCCTAATTTACAGAGTGAATCAGCAGCCATACGAAGAGATGAATCAAGGTATTCACGGTAAATATGCTTTAAGCCCATGTCTATCAGGTCATAAGAATCAAACCAGCCTTTCGATCTGGCAATCATTTCCAATTTAGGAAAATGTTTTTTTGTTGTTTCAACAATTTCTTTTGTTTTTTCAGGATCATCAACAGCCACGATCAAGAGGTCAGCTTCTTTGGCACCCGCTGCATGCAACAAGTCATGACGCGAAGCATCACCATAAAAAACTTTCAGACCCATTTTCCGGAGCAAGTCCACATTATCAGGATCAGTATCAAGGTAGGTTGCATTGACGCCATTGGCCTGCAAAAACCTGCCGATGGTGCTCCCTACCCTGCCGAATCCGGCAATGATAACCTTTTTGTCTTCATGCATTTCGTCGTCGGCTCTTTCTCTTTCTTTGGTTCCAAAACGGGGTTGTATCAATTTTTCATTGATGAGCATCAACAAAGGAGTCAATGCCATTGAAATAGCTACCACTGCAATCAGCGGATTAGCAACATCCGCACCAATGATCGCATTCTGGGTGGCAAATGAAAACAAAACAAAGGCAAATTCTCCACCCTGTGCCAGTGAAAAAGCAAAAAGTAAATTCTTATCGAGACCCATCTTAAAAAATCGTCCAATTACAAACAGGATGATAAACTTTACAACAATTAACAAGAACACAAGTCCGGTAATTAAGGAAGGAGAATCCGCGATGAGCTGAAAATCAATGGAAGCGCCAACCGCAATAAAAAATAAACCGAGCAATAAACCTTTGAAGGGCTCAATGTCTGTTTCCAGTTCATGCCTGTATTCACTTTGTGCAAGAACCACTCCAGCAAGAAAAGTACCAAGCGCAGGACTCAATCCAACCATTGTCATCAATACAGCTGTTGCTATTACCAATAAAAGCGCAGCAGCAGTAAATAATTCCCGCAATCCTGTTTTTGCGATCAGTCTAAAAACAGGGCTGATCAGGTATCGTCCAGCCAATATAATCCCTGCTACAACACCCAGAACCATAATCGTCTGTCCCCAGACTGGTAAACCATCAACCCAGGTTATTGATTCATGGTGACTGGAATCAGAAGTGTGATCTGTGCCCTGGATGGCAAGAAAAGGCAAAACAGCAAGTATGGGGATAACTGCAATATCCTGAAATAGCAATACGGAAAAAGCATTTTGGCCGCCTTCGGTTTTCATCAGGCCTTTTTCATTCAATGTTTGTAAAACGATGGCTGTAGATGAGAGTGCGAATGTCAAACCTATTGCCAGCGAGGTCTGCCAGGCCAGGCCAAATACCATCGAAATTACCATAATGATCGCTGCAGTTACACCTACCTGTGCTCCGCCTAATCCAAAAATCGGTCCCCGCAATTTCCAGATCATCGAAGGTTGTAGCTCAAGCCCGACTAAAAACAGCATCATCACCACACCAAATTCGGCAAAATGCATCACATCCTGTCCTTCCTCCCCAACAAAGCCAAAAACAAAGGGCCCAATAATTACACCTGCAAGCAGGTATCCCAATACCGAACCCAAACCCAATTTTTTCGCTACCGGAACAGCTACAACAGCAGCTGCCAGGTAAACAAGTGCCTGAAAAAAGAATCCACCCTGTTCCATATTAATTCTCCTTCTTTACCTTTATAAAATAATCGTTAAAGTATGGTAGTTTGGCAACCTCATCCGCAAGAATCTCCCCATCTCTCAAACCAACAAGCAATTCGTGGTATTGCTTTTGCTGCTCAATGACTTCCTCCTTTGAAATTGAATGAGTGCCATGCACCACAAAGGGAGGCAAATAAATCATTTTGCATAAGTATGCCGTTTGTTCTAACGGTGCCAGAAGCTGCCTGATGGTATACCTATTATACCCTTCTTCCTGGTATGCCATTCTGTTTCCGCCACTTGACAGTACATTGAAGAAAAGTTTATCCTTCAAGGCCAGGCCCCTACTTCCATAAGCCCAGCCATGCTCAAGCACCAGATCCTGCCATTCTTTGAGTATAGCCGGTGTGCTGTACCAGTAAAATGGATGGTGGAAAACGATCACATCATGGTCTTCCAAAAGTTTTTGTTCCTGTTTCACATCAATATCCATTTCAGGATAGCACTGGTAAAGATCATGGAGTGTAACACCTTGTATTTCATTAAGGCCATCTACCAGGACTCTATTGATCCTGGACTTTTGAAATGCCGGATGCGCAAATAGTATGAGTATTTTTTTCACTGATTTAGAAATTAATTGAGATTAAGGTTTCGGGTGAGGCCAAAAATAAACAAATTACGATGGAAGTTTGTCAATATTTGAGTTTAATAAAAATGTGTGAATAGAACCTTGACAAACAGGTTTATAAGCAGTAACTTTGATATGCGCTTGAACTAAGAAATTACTACATATTAATAACTGATTTTACTAACGTGGAAAAGAAGTGTATTATGAACAACTTATTTGTAATTGCCATTTTATTGCTCAGTACTATTTTATACGCAGACTGGGATAACGAACAAAAACTAACACCCTCCGATGCCGCTGAGGATATGCATTTCGGTAATGCTGTTTCCATCGATGGTGATTATGCTGTAATCGGCGCAATTTGGGATGATGAAAATGGATATGCCTCCGGTTCCGCTTATATCTTTCACAGAAACGGAACAAGTTGGGAACAACAGGCAAAGTTAACCGCATCCGATGGTGCAACTGAAGACCGGTTCGGATGTTCAGTATCCATATCAGGAGATTATGTTGTAATCGGTGCTCACTTAGCTGACGATATTCTTAATGATCGCGGTGCTGCTTATATCTTTCATAGAAGCGGGACAAACTGGACACAACAAGATAAGTTAGAAGCATCCGATGGCGCTGAAGATGATTGGTTCGGCTGGTCAGTTTCCATAGATGGAGACTATGTGGTTATTGGTTCGGTTGATGATGATAATAACAATGGTAACGCATCCGGTTCCGCTTATGTATATCATAGAAATGGAACAAGCTGGTTGCCGCAGGGTAATTTAACCGCATCTGATGGTGCTAAATTTGACAATTTCGGACAATCAGTTTCAATTTCAGGAGATTATGTTGTAATTGGTGCGCACTGGGATGATAAGATGGAACTCGTTCAGGTTCTGCTTATATCTTTCATAGATATGAATCAAACTGGACTGAAAAGGCGAAGCTAACAGCATCCGACGGTAAGGATGAAGATTGGTTCGGTCATTCGGTTTCTATTTCAGGAGATTATGCGCTTGATTGGCGCTTACGGTGATGATGATAATGATTCAAGGTCCGGATCAGCTTATGTCTTTCATAAAAATGGAACAGACTGGGAGGAGCAGGCGAAACTACTCGCATCCGATGGTGAACAATTTGATAATTTCGGCTATACAACTTCCATCTCAGGAAATTATGCTGCTGATTGGTGCTGGTTTTAATGGTGATAATGGTGCTGCTTATATCTTTCATCGAAGCGGAACAGAGTGGACAGAGGATACAAAGTTACTCGCATCTGATGGTGAGATTGATGATTGGTTCGGCAGGTCAGTGTCAATATCAGGATATAATGCTTTGATTGGTGCCTGGCAAGATGATGATAATGGACCTGGTTCCGGTTCTGCATATCTTTATACAAATACTTCCACGCAGTCTTGCTTGCCGGAAGGTGTCACTTTTGCCGCTCAGGAAGATATAGACAACTTTCAAACTGATTATCCAAATTGCACTGAAATAGAGGGAGATGTTGTTATTAATGATGACGCAAAGAATGGCGGATTAATGAACCTGGATGGTTTAAGCATTTTAACCACTATTGGTGGACACCTATCGATTCAAAACAATATGTACCTGGAAAGCCTGACAGGCCTCAATAATTTGATTTCCATAGGAGGAGACCTTTTAATTGAAGGTAATGCGGCCCTATTTAGTTTAGAAGGCCTGAACAATATTGATGCTGCATCAATTGGTAATTTATATGTTATCAATAATGCTACTTTATCCGAATGCGAGGTACAAAGTCTATGCGATTTCCTGTCCGATCCAAATGGCGAAATTGAGATTCATGATAATGCAGAGGGTTGCAACAACAAGGAACAAGTGGAAGAAGCGTGTGCTGGTTCAGTTGTTGAAAATTATTTGTCAGCGAGCCTAAGTATCCACCCCAACCCCTTCTCCACCTCAACAACCATAGAATACGTACTAAGCCAACCAGAAACTGTCACAGTCACCTTCTACAATCAATTCGGAAAGCAGGTGGATGTGATTGAAGAAAGGCAGCAGAGTGGCTTAAATACGCATTATATTGGACACCTGAGAATTTTGCTGATGGTATCTACTATTTCAGGCTTCAGGCAGGTGAACAGGTGGGGTCAGGAAAGATAATGTTGATAAAGTAAGGGATTGACATTATGGGGTTGATAATTTTAATAAAATTACCCGGGTATGATTACTTTTCATAATAGTATGTGAAAAATACTTCATTAAATATCTTTTCAGTGTTAAATGGAATATCGTCTATATATTCTTCTTCTTCAAAAACAAATCCATTTTTTAAATATTTCTCAATTTTGCAGTTCTTAGCAACCTCATATGTATTGTAAGGAATATCGTCGATATAGGCTTCTTCTTCCATTTCAAATAAAACTGATACGGCTTTATTGTATTTGCAATTTGCAGCTACACAAGCTGTGTTGAATGGAATATCATTGATATATGCTTCATCTTCAAAATCAAATTCAGGGGTAATCAATTCATTCACTACCATTTCAGTGTCAAAAGGAATATCATCAATGTAAGTTTCTTCTTCAAGTTTAATATCTCTTTTTAAGGCAAATGTATTTGTTGCAAACATAATTGAGATGATTAGGAGCAGTGCTGGGATTTGAGTTTTTGTTTTCATGACTTGCTGTTTTATTGTTTGTTTCATGAAGCAAAACTATGGCGAAAAACCACGCTTGTAAATCATTATTCGGCGGGTGGTGTAGCTTGGTCGGTAAATGGGGAAAAAAGAATTTAGAGATGTTGTTTTTATGATAGTGTTTGGTATTTGCCCTGAGATAAGGCTCAGATTATCTGAGCAGCCAATCAATTTATAGGAACGGAAACTGATTCAATTATTTTTACAGCAGCTGACATCATTAAGGGATGGAGAAGTATAAGATTTGACAATACACCGGTAGAAAATGACAGCTCAATATTCACATATTGCATTTTTGAACATGGCAAAGTGTACGGAGATGTTCCAGACAACTCAGGAGGTGCAATCGCAGTGTTGAATTTCGATAAAATTGTTATCGATCATTGCCTCTTCGATCAGAACAGGGCATTAGATAACACGATTGATCCGAACCCGTCTGGCGGTGCAATTGCTCTTGATGGAAGCGACCTTGTAATTAAGAACAGCACTTTTCAGAACAATTCCAGTCTTTCAGGAGCTGCAATCTTATGTTATAATCCATCTACCCCAGTAATTGAAAATAACCTGTTTAAAGATAATACAGCTCCAGACGCAGGTTATTGGGGTACCGGTTATGGTGGAGCGATCTCATGCTATTTTTATGCAGATCCTGAAATAATAGGCAATATTTTTTATAATAATTATGCTGGAAACGGAGGTGGCGCCATTGGCTTAGTTGATAAATGTGACCCCTATATTGATCACAACCTTATCTATAATAATACATCTGATTGGTTAGGCGGTGGAATTGAGATTCAGGATACCTGTTCTCCGACCATCATAAACAATACCATAGCATACAATAATGCTGACATCGGCGGAGGGATTGATATTTGGGGAAGTTGTGATCCACAGATCAGAAATACAATCCTCTGGGGGAACACGGCTCCCAAAGGTAATCAAGTAAACATTGAGGATGCACACTCTAAACCTAATTTTTATTATTCTGATATCCAGGGAGGACAGAATGGTTTTGGCGGATTTACTCATACTGGTGAATATGTGGGTTGTATTGATAGCATTCCGTATTTCGAAGATACAACTGCAAATAATTACCATTTAACAGCAGCCTCTCCATGTATCGATACCGGTGATCCTCAAATGTATGACCCGGATGGTACAAGATGCGATATTGGTGCTTTTTACTATGACCAGGGCGTTGGTATACCTGATGTTCAAAATAATAACCATATTGGCCTGATAAATATTTATCCCAATCCATTTATATTCTCAACAACTATTGAATATACTCTGAACAGTCCTCTAATGGTCAGAATCACCTTCTACAACCAGTTTGGCAAGCAGGTGGATGTGATTGAAGGAAAGCAACAGGAAGGCTTAAACAAAGTAATATGGAATCCTGAAAATCTTGCTTGTGGGATTTATTATTTCAGGCTTCAGGCTGGTAAAAAATCTACATCCGGTAAGTTAATTAATATGGATTAATCATCAATTAACGTCTGCAACACATAGTTTGCAATCAGCAGTTTGTAGATATAAGCTTACGAAAATTTAAATCAAAGATTGCCAGTTGTAAACAGAAGACTGGTAATGCTGGTTAATGTTGAATAATGATAGCTTACAATTCTTGAGTTCACCCTTTGACCAAAGTATTGCACATGGTAGTTGAATCTACCACAATTGCAATTAAACATAACCACTTGACTTTTAGAATTTTTAGCAGTATATTTCGAACTTGTAATTATTAACCTAAATTTTTTATAATGAAAACTCTTTTAATTATTACATGCTCATTGTGTTTTTCATTTCAAATTTCAGCTCAGTGGATCCCATTATCACTCGATACCGAAAACCATATCCGTACAGTACATTTTATTGATGAGAATACCGGCTGGATTGCAGGCTCGAACAATTTTATTAATAAAACCATTGATGGAGGAGAAACATGGACGAGCACTGGATTTCACGGATCAGTCGATAATATGTGGTATAGTATTTATGCCATAAATTCAGATAAAGTTTATGCCTCTGGTAGTACCTACAACTATGACAGGTGGCAAACCAACTATGCTTATACCCTAAATGGTGGCAATACTTGGGAATTTCAAACAAGCTGGGGTAGTAATTTTGGATCAATAAAGCAAGTATTTTTCTTAAATGAAAACTTGGGCTGGAGAGTTGGCTACAATTCTCCTGATGGCAGGTTATGGAGAACCACAAACGGACTAAGCGACTGGTCATATTATTCCAGTCTGGAACATAATCCTTATTCGGTTTACTTTATTGATGAAAATATTGGTTGGATTTCTTGTGCAAATGGTATTATTTTAAATACGACAGACGGAGGCGAAATTTGGAATGAGATTGTAACTGGCAGAGACGAATCATTGCAGTCCATTTTTTTTCTGAATTCATCTAATGGTTGGGCTGCCGGTCACAATGACATGAATGGGATTATTATAAGAACAAAAGATGGTGGTGAAAGTTGGACTCAGGCAAATCATCCTACTATTCGATCATTATATTGCATTCAGTTCATTAATAATAATACCGGATGGGCCTGTGGTTCAATGATTGAAGATGCTGAGGAGATAGGCGTCATTTTATACACCAGTGATGGTGGTGATAATTGGTCAGTGCAATACCTTAGTGATAAATTGTCAGCGATTTACGAATTATTTTTCATTAATAACAAAATTGGTTGGGCAGTTGGATATGATGGTATCATATTAAAAACTACAAATGCAGGAGGTACTTATTTTGAGGGAACAGGCGAAACTTTTATAAATAAGAAGACACTAAAAATCTACCCCAACCCCTTCACCACCTCAACAACCATCGAATACCACCTCAACCAACCTGAAACCGTCACAAGTCACCTTCTACAATCAATTTGGAAAGCAGGTGGATGTGATTGAAGAAAGGCAGCAGAGTGGTTTAAATCGCATTAATTGGACTCCTGAGAATCTTGCTGATGGGATCTACTATTTCAGGCTTCAGGCAGGTGAACAGGTGGGGTCAGGAAAGATAGTGTTGATAAAGTAAGGGATTGACATTATGGGGTTGATAATTTTAATAAAATTACCCGGGTATGATTACTTTTCATAATAGTATGTGAAAAATACTTCATTAAATATCTTTTCAGTGTTAAATGGAATATCGTCTATATATTCTTCTTCTTCAAAAACAAATCCATTTTTTAAATATTTCTCAATTTTGCAGTTCTTAGCAACCTCATATGTATTGTAAGAAATATCGTCGATGTAGGCTTCTTCTTCCATTTCAAATAAAACTGATATGGCTGTATTATAGCTATAACTTGCAGCTATACTTGCTGTGTTGAAAGGAATATCATTGATATAGGCTTCATCCTCAAAGTCAAATTCAGGAGTCATCAATTCATTCACTACCATTTCAGTGTCAAAAGGAATATCATCAATGTAAGATTCTTCTTCAAAGTTAAATTCTGATGCAAATAAGTTAGTTGTAAAAAGGGTAATCATTGTGATTAGTGCTGCTGTATGTAGTTTTGTTTTCATGGTATTGAGATTTTTTGTTTGTTTCATGAAGCAAAACTATGGGGAAAAACCACGCTTGTAAATCATTATTCGGCAAGTGGTGTAGCTTCGTCGGTGAGTGGGGGGAAAGAATTTAAAGATGTTGTTTTTATGATAGTGATTGATATTTGCCCTGAGTTAAGGTTCAGATAATCTACCCATTGAAACCGATATGGTAAACACTTGACATTCTGACTATTTTGGCGTATATTACAGCCTCCAAACCATTTTAAAGCAATGAACAAGTTTGCCCCAACCATTGCCGTGGTAACCTCTTTTTCATCCGACCGGATTATATGCCTGATATATGAAGACCTATCTAATCATCAACTAATACTATCATCATGAAAAAAGCATTACTTATTACACTGAGCTTTATGCTCTTCACAGCAATCATTTCAGCACAGGGATACATCTGGACAAAACAATCCACCGGCGAAGGAACGGCCGGAGGTCAGGATGTAGCCTGCGATATTGAAGGCAACACCTATGTGGTTGGCAACTTTATCAATACCGTTTACTTCGGGGAACTCTCTATTTCCGGCAATTATGGAACCATGTATGTTGTTAAATACGACCCATTTGGCAACCCTGTGTGGGTGCGACAAATCAATGGCAACTCCAATAATGAAACCTATGGCATTGCCGTCGACAACGAACAGAATATTTATATCTGTGGTAAATATAAACAGACAAATGATAATACTATCCTTGATTTCGGGAATATACAGGTTACAGGTAATCCTTCACTCAGCACCTTTCTGGCCAAGATAGATAAAGACGGAAACTGGCAGTGGGTCAATACCATCCTGTCATCAAATATCATCGGACAGCAATATTGCATACCGGATGAAATAATAGTTACCACAGACGGTGATTTGCAGCTGGCCGGTAAATTAAACAATGCGGTTACTGTTGACGGTAACCTGTATAACACTGAATATGGAAGTGATGATGCTTTTTATTTTGCCCGCTTTAACCTATCAGGAGAATTGATATGGTTTAAAAGTGGCAGGGGTATTTTTACCGGAATCGAACTTGCAGACACGAAAGCCGAAAGTATAATCTTCGCCGGTCGAGCTGATAACACCCTCAAATACGCTACTGACAGCATTACTGGCCAGGGAGACGCCGATGTGGTATTTGGCGCTATCGACCAGAATGGTGATTTGTTATGGTGGCAAACTGCAGGCCATCCCAGTTTTAACGAACATCCCAATGGTATTGCCCTGGACCAGAACAACAACATTTATCTTGCATTTCACAACCCTTTATGGGTAAAAATCGGAGACCTTACCATTGATTTTAATGGGGTTGCAGATCTGTATCTGTTCAAGTTCGATGAAGTGGGTAATTTCCTTTGGACACAACCACTTTACAGCGGTTCAGTTGAAGGTGTAAATGGTATAAGAAGCCTCGACATACTGACCGAACCAGGTGGAAAAACCTACGTGACAGGTGAATTTGAGAGCCCTTACTCTTTCGGCAAACCGCTTTTCTTTACTGATACGGTAGGAGGATATGGCTACAAAGAATGTTTTATAGCAGCATACAACCAGGATGGATCTTATGCGGATGTAGCATCATGTGTTTTTGCCGAAGGCTTTGACAATGGTGAATTTATACCAACGCATTTCGTGTTTGATCATGACATGAATATTACCATGACGGGTGCTTTCAGGGATAACATTACAATAGATGAAGTATTGCTTGAAGCAGGTCCGATTTCCCAGATGTTCGTCATGAAAGTAAAACCAGGTGATTTATTTGATTTTTCAAGTGGTATTTTTAATGAAGATATCAGTGATATAAACCTGCATTATTATCCGAATCCTACTTCAGGCTCTGCAACTTTTGAATATGAATTAAACCAACCTGAAAACGTCATAATCACCTTCTATCAACCAGTTTGGTATTCAGGTGAAATTGATTGAAGAAAGCCAGAAAAGAGGTTTAAATACAGTGGTTTGGACTCCTGAACTGCCAGGCGGAGTTTATTATTTCAAACTACAGGCCGGCAAACAAAGCGCCTCAGGTAAAGTCATACTACTTAAATAAACGCTGAATAATACTAGCTGAAAACCGCCATTTTTCTCAAATAGCAGAAAAAATGGTTGACAAAACTTGTAGCTGGCAGTAACTTTATATACTTGTTAATTAATGTATTTACCTAAAACCATACTAATATGAGAAATCTAGTCTTACTCCTGACCCTATTGATTCCTGTTTTTACATTTAGTCAAATTATCAATATTCCCGAAGATTACCCAACCATCCAGCAAGGTATTGATGCTGCCAATGTTGGTGATATTGTACTTGTTGATACAGGAACTTATGTAGAGAATATCAATTTCATTGGAAAGGACATTATTGTCGCTTCTAATTATTTGGTAACGCTTGACACTTCGTATATCTCAAATACTCTTATTGATGGTAGCGACGGAGGTAGTGTTGTGACCTTTGAAAATGAAGAATCAAATGATGCTATCTTAACTGGGTTCACAATCACCAGGGGTAATAGCCAAACAAGTGGGGGTGGTATAAATTGTGTTTATTTTTCCAGTCCAAGTCTCGAACACCTGATTATTAAGGAAAACAGTGCTAATTACAATGGTGGTGGCATAATTTGCGGGGCTGGTGCAAATCCAGCTATCAAAAATGTATTGATAACCAACAATGATGCTGGTGGCAATGGTGGTGGGATATTTTGCTTTAACTTTTGTAATCCGACACTTGAAAACGTTGTTATATCAAATAACAGCGCTGATAATGGTGGTGGTATAATTTTACTGGAAGCTTCTGCTGCAAACCTTAAAAATGTGACGCTATCCAATAACGTTGCAAAAAAAGGAGGAGGTATCTATTGTGGGAATAGCAATCCCATTTTGCATGATGTTGTTATAAAGCAAAACACAACAGTTAATAAAGGTGGTGGGCTTGCCATTTACGATTCCAATCCTATCCTGGTTAATGTCCAAATAGAGGAGAATTTCTCGTGGATGGGTGGGGGAATATATTGTGAGAATTCAAATCCGACATAACCAATGTTTGTATTGCTAACAATGAGGCTGCTATTGAAACCGGGGGAATAGGCGGAGGAATTGCTTTAGAAAGTTCCGAACCATCCATCGTGAATTTAACTTTAGTCGATAATACAGCAGGAAGTACTGGAGGCGGAATTTATTTAACAACCAACTCACAATTAAACCTTCTAAATAGTATCCTGTGGAACAACAATCCTAAGGAGGTTTTTTTTGATATGGATAACGAGGCAAATTCAGTTACAATATCTTATTGTGATATTCAGGGAGGACAGGATAGCATCTCAACCAACCACAATGGTGAAGTTCATTGGCTTGAGGGAAATATTGAACAGGATCCACTTTTTGTAAATTCCGGTAACCACCCATGCCAGATCAACGATAACTCACCATGTATTAATGCAGGGGCAGACACCGCAGGTCTAAACCTTCCTGAATTCGATTTAGCAGGTGAAATTCGCATCTTCAATGAAATAGTTGATATGGGAGCTTACGAATGGAATACGTTTGTAGGACTTGAAGAGTTTGAAATTCAAAGCACTAAGTCTAAAGTTCTAAGCTATCCAAACCCATTCACCACCTCAACAACCATAGAATATGAACTCAACCAACCTAAGAACGTCACCATCATCTTCTACAACCAGTTCGGCAAACAGGTAGATGTGTTTGAAGAAAGCCAACAAAAGGGGTTAAATAAGGTTGTATGGTCACCTGAGAAACTTGCTAACGGGATTTATTATTTCAGAATTGAAACAAGTGATTACGTGACTGGTGGAAAAACCATTCTTTTAAAATGATCCATGCTTTTTGAATGATTAGTAATCTGGTATATCATCGTACCATTAAAAGATTAATTGATCGTAAAACATTGCCGATGAAAATTGAAATATAAGATGATTTCCGTGAGTTTGAACAATACATAAAAACCATCAAGTTTAGTAAAAAATAATTAGTTAAGAAATTGAATATGTTTAAAACACAAGGCAGGTCAAGAAGAGCAGTATACCTGGTTGATCAAATCAAGTTTACACTTTCTTTAATCTTAATTGTAGTTATTGCAAAAAGTCTATCAGACTATCTTGGTTCACCTGCAGATGAAATAGTTGAATCATCAGTTATCTTCATTGCAATGGTGCTTTACATTATTGTTGATGTAGTAGCAACTGTAAAAAGACTTCATGATCTTAACAAAAGTGGAAAACATATATTCTTACTGTTAATTCCAATTTATAATTTAATTTTTATGTTTGTTTTGCTATTTGAAAAAGGAACAACCGGAAACAATAGCTATGGATCCGATCCAAGAATATTACCTAAAAAGGATTATAGAAAGAAGTTAATTCAAAATTTTCTATTATCAGCATTACTTGTGTTCCTAATTTGGTCGGTTTTTGAGATCAAACAATACAGGAATATTAAAGATATACAGGTATTTATTCAAAACCCTAAAGAAAACCATTATTTATTGTTAGAGTCGGATGAAGATCCTGATTATAGATATTTTTTAATTAAAATAACAGATATTAGCTCGGATAGTTTTGATGTATATTATGATAATAATTACTACACCTATTATTCCGATGCTATAAACTCCGTACCATCAGATGGAGATGGATTTATTGAAGATTTCATCTACTGGGGAACATTTTCACATGATTTTCTGAATGAAATCAAAATTGTGGAGGTAATTGATGAATAAACCGATTAATAAAAAGGCTGACAAGTAGTTTCCATAAGTTAACCAATTGACTTTCTGCTTTTTTGGCGTATATTACAGCCAGTTAAATTATATTAACCAACAAATTGAATTGAAATGCCAGCAAGTATCTATCCTATTCATTCCATGATCAATACCTGTTATGTTATAAAAGAAAAGGGGGTAATAATGGTGGATGGGGGCCCACCAAAGATGAGATCAACCTTTACCAAAAAAATGAATGAGTTTTCTATTGATCCCGAAGAAATAGAATTGGTTGTATTAACACATGGAGATTTTGATCACGTAGGCTCAGCCGGAGAGGTCCGGGAACTTTCAGGAGCCAAATTAGCGATTCATAATAAAGACCAGGACCATTTAGAACAAGGAATCTTTAACTGGCCCAAAGGCGTAAATACCTGGGGAAAGGTTTCAAGGACACTGCTCTTGCCATTCATTAAAAATGCAATGTCTTTTCCAAAAACCAAAGCCGATCTGATCCTTGACGACCGTGATTTCCCATTGCATAATTATGGGATATCCGGAAGGGTTATTTATACGCCCGGACATACATCGGGCTCCGTTAGTGTTCTACTCGATTCAGGTGAGGTTTTTGCAGGGTGCTTAACACATAACCGGCTGCCATTCACTTCTCATCCTGCATTACCTATCTATGCTGATGATTTAAACTTAGTAAAAGAAAACTGGAAGAAGTTAATAGAGGCTGGTGCAAAAACAATATTCCCGGCACATGGCAAACCATTTTCTGTTGAAATCATTAAGAAATATTTAAACTGAAAGCATATTCATTGTTGATACCAGTAAGTATTTATTCGGGTAACTTTAACAATAGCGTCGCACCTGTTAATTGAATCTGCCGCACTGTACAGAAACAAACCTAATTATTTGCCGTCTGCCTAAGCGAACACCCGGGAGGATTAAAATAAAGAAGCACGCAGTTTAATACGTGCTTCGGGGTTTTATGATGAAACAAAACAAACAGCATTTTGCTGTACTCTTTGTGTAATTATCTATATAATGCGTAAAAAGTTGTGTCTACGCTTTGATTGCTATGTGCAATTGAATAGGTGTCAAAAGGAATGTCGTCAATATACGCTTCATCATTCAACTGAAATTCAACTGATACTGCATTGTTGTATGTATAATTTTCAGCTATTTTTTCTGTATTAAAAGGCATATCGTCAACATAGGCTTCTTCTTCCATTTCAAATAAAACTAATACGGCTTTTTTGTATTTGCAATTTGCAGCTACACAAGCTGTGTTGAAAGGAATATCATTGATATAGGCTTCATCTTCAAAGTCAAACTCAGGGATCATCATTTCATTAACTACCATTTCGGTATCGAAAGGAATATCATTAATATAAGATTCATCATTAAAGTCAAATTCTGATGCAAATAAGTTAGTTGTAAAAAGGGCAATCATTGTGATTAGTGCTGCTGTATGTAATTTAGTTTTCATGGTATTAAGTTTTTTATTTTGTTTCATGAAGCAAAACTATGTTGAAAAAACACGCTTGTAAAGCCAAATTAGGTGAATGGGGTAACTATGTCGGTGAACGGGGAAGAAAATGTTTTGTTCATTGACATATTTATATAATTCCACATGAATCTGCATGGATAAAGGCTCAAATAATCTGAGAATAATTGAGAAATTCCTTGCCTTGCAATAACTTACCTCCAAAACGTATCTTAAATTGATTTTTATCTGATTCCTCCTGATTCCAAAATGAATTTATGGAAAATTGCTGATCAGGTCAAATGACATCTTTTAGTCATGTAAATCTTATACAAAGCAGTTGCCTGACAGCTTTGTTAGCCAATGCTAAATTTTACGCCTATTAACCGATAATTTACACCTAATCACCGATTTATCATTGCCCAACTTCCGTTTTCAATCTAATTTTGTTCTGGAAACTAAAAAATACTCAGAGATGGAAAACAAAAGAAAAAGAATCCTCGTCATTGTAATTGTCAGTGTTTTGCTCGCCACTCTGGTATTGCTCACTAATCTTTAACATGTTGGGATCAGCAATTGAATATTATCTTTTATCCTGGAAAACACTATTAATTGCAATAGGACTGGCCCTAATGCTAATGCCAAAACACCTTGCTGGTGGAATTATACTTTCCAGCCTTGGTGTCATTTCCTGGTTACCTGCACTCTTCAATAACCAATTTCAACTGGGTGAAGTTTTCTTACCAGCTCTTTTAATTGTACTTGGTGTTCTATTGTTATTAAGGACAGGTGCAAATAAAAAGAATAAAAAACACCCTGATAAAATTAGCCATTATGAAGATCCGGATTCAACTCTTACTAGCAAACAGGATGCGTAGTAAAGTTGCCAAAAAGAAACAGATTAAAAAATTGATGGTAGTAGTGTTGACATCTTTCCTTTGTTCTGAGGATGATGTGGCTTACCTCTATCAAGGATTGAAAAATATATTAACCTTGAATTATTCTCGGTAGTTCATCTTAAATTAGGTTTTATCAGGGGAATAAGTGGACTTATGGAGGTATGTATTTCAAGTCACCTAAAAAGTGAAGCAGGCTGAGAAATACCGATATCAGAACAATATTGATTCAGCTAAAGAAATAATCTTGCTGTTAATTATAATTGTCGCAGCCGAACGTTGAATCTACCGGCTTGTGTTGATGCGGTAAGTATTTGACATTTAGTCTCATATTTCGTACATTGCATGTCAATTCAAAAAAATATCCAAATAAAACAATCATGGAAAAGAAAAAACCAAACAACACACAGGTAAATTTTGTCTTTTTTGTTCTGCCTTTAATCATTTTATTATTCAGCGCATGTGAACAGTTTCAAAAGGATTATGAGGCCAGCGTTATGGAAGCCTACGAAATCAGGATTGGCGGAAATGCCGATTCTGCAAAATTATTGCTTGATGCGATTCTTGCAGAAGATTCAACAGTTGCAATGGCCTGGTATGAACTTGCCCGTACTGAATACCATATGGGTCTTGGTGATATGCAGCGTATGAAGGAACATCTTGAACTGGCACAACAAAATAATGATAATGCATTGGAATATGATCCTGACAACCCTGCCTATTTGTACTTTAAAGGTATACTTCAATCACTCAGTTTGTATGTAAAGTTGCAAATGGGAGAGATATGGTGGAGATATAAGCTTGTCAAAGCAGATAATCCATCAAATAATCCTTTGGAAGGAACATGGAAGGTAGCCTCCGAAGCAGGATCTTTTGGTGTTGGACCAATGCAGGGAGATATATCATGGTGGTCAATGGATGAGGTGCAAGTTTTAGATAGACCTTGCTTTTTTGATGACAGCTATGTTTTTGGAGCTGATGGTTCATTTAGCAATGTTTTAGGAACGGAAACATGGATCGAAGACTGGCAAGGTGGCAGCAATGCATGCGGCACACCGGTTGCTCCGCATGATGGAACTGCCTCAGCTAGCTATGTCTATAAAGAAAGCACCGGCAAACTTACCCTTAATGGAACAGGAGCCTATTTAGGAATTCCAAAGCCATATAATGGGGGTGAACTTACCAGCCCGGCAGATGCACCGGCTTCCATTACTTATATGATTAAATTCTCGGAAAACAATACAGTGATGACTGTAGATATCAATACAAGTGGAGGAAACGCAAAGGATGATCTTATGGCAATTGAAGATACTTACCTCCAGTTGTTAAAGTTAGATCCCGGATTTCATCTTGCTAAACTAAGCCTTGTAGAGCTATACGCTTTTCTGCCTGGCAAAATGGGGGGCGATTCAGCAAAGGCAGAAGTGTATGCCAGTGAACTGGAAAGCGAAGATCTCGTATGTGGTGCTAAAGCAAAAGAGATTTTAATGCCTCAGGATGCTGATTATGTCGCCTATTGGGATGGGCTGATTGAAAAGAATGATATGAATGCTGATCTTATTGAAGCACTGGGCAGGGTTTATTTGTACGAAAATAATACCGCTGAAGCCTGGAATAATTTTGATAAATCTATGGAATTGGACGAAAGCAGGAATTACCTCTACCTGGAAATGGGCAGGTACTTCATGTTGCAGGCGATGCAGGGGCAGATGCCTGTGGATTCAGCAGTTCCCTTAATCGTTAACGAATTTGAAAAATACCTTGTTTCTCAACCTGAACCTAGCATACCAATGAAAGCATGGACCAAAGGTCAGCTGGCGATGCTGAAATACCGGACTGGAGATGAGAAAGCAGGCAATTTATTATTGGAAGAAGCCAAAACTTTGGATCCTTATTTTTCAAAGGCTTTCGGAACTCCAAATCCAATATTATTTATACCTCCGGATTCAATATCGCAAACATTTACATATTTATCGAGGCCACTATAAAAAGTATATTGAGTGCACTTGAAGGTTGAATCTACCCTGGTTGTTTTGGTTTGGTAAGGGCTTGACTTTTGGCTTAAATGGTTGTATATTACGGGCTTATTAACTTAAACGCATACTATCATGAAAAGATTAACTCTTCTCATTTCATCGTTAATTTTATTGTCGAACCTTTTAATTTCTCAGTGGGAATGGCAAAACCCACGGCCTACCAACAATCATTTTTTTGAAGTCTTTTTCATTGATAACAACGAAGGATGGGCTTCAGGTGACATAGGAACTGTTTTTCACACAACAGATGGTGGAGTAACCTGGGAACCACAATACACCTATGTTTACGAACGGTTAAGGGGTATCTTTTTCCTGGATAGTGAAAATGGATGGGCTACCGGACATGGTGGATTGCTAATTCATACTACGGATGGTGGTGAAACCTGGGAAATGCAGGAAAGCCCTGTTGATTGCCGTTATCGAGCCGTAGCATTTACTGATTTGGATCGTGGCTGGGCTGTTAGCCGATGGGGCGTAATGGTAAAAACGATTGACGGTGGAAACACTTGGGAAACTTACCAGATTGATTCTTCATACCACCTCCAAAATCTCATATTTACCGATGCAATGCATGGCTGGGCTGTCGGTGGCAGTGGTTGGAATGCTCCCCCCGGCTGCACCATTTTGCACACAAATGACGGTGGCATAAGCTGGGCAAAACAAGATTCTGCCGGCCTTGATGTTGCCATGTGGGATGTTTGTTTTGTTGATAATATGACCGGATGGGCTGTTGGGATTGATGGTAATATTCTTCATACAATTGATGGAGGACAGGATTGGAATTTACAGGAAAGCAATACAATAGAAAACTTATATGGGGTTAGTTTTATAGATCATAACAATGGCTGGGCTGCAGGAGCTAATGGAGTAATACTACATACAACTGATGGAGGAAACAACTGGATTCTTGAAGAATCATTTACTACCGTTTGGTTTGAGGGCGTTTTCACATTTAATACAGACACATGTGTAATTGTGGGTCTAAATGGTCATGTCATGAGAACAATTGACTCTGGTGAAACATGGGAACCCATGCATTGTTGCACACGTCATCCATTCACCGAAGTTTATTTTACAGATCTCAACAATGGATGGGCCGTTGGTTACGAAGGTATTATAGAACATACGGAAAATGGTGGCGAAACCTGGATGGGGCAATCGCTTTTTCAGGCTGAATGGCTTGAGAGCGTTTGCTTTACAGACCCTTTAACAGGCTGGGTTGTTGGAAATAATGGTATTATCCTGCATACCCTTGATGGAGGATTAAATTGGGATCCGCAAAACAGCAACTCGTCCGCATGGTTGTATGATGTTCAATTTATTGATGATCACCTCGGATTTGCTTGCGGACAAAATGGTACTTTTTTATTCACGATAGATGGTGGTGCCACCTGGAATGAGCATTCAACAGGCACTGGCCTAATGTTACGAAACATGGAGTTTCTTGATTCAAACAAAGGTTATGTTGTTGGCGACCAGGGATTGATACTTTACACCCCTGATGGTGGCGATACATGGTCAGAACATTCAATCGCTGTAGAAGACACCCTGGAATCTATAAGCTTTGCGGGTGACATGGCTGGCTGGGTTTGTGGTCAGAATGGGATAATTTATTATACTGGAAATGGTGGTGATAACTGGATTCAGCAAGAAAGCGGAACAACACAATGGCTCCGCGACATCCAGTTTACCGACCTGAATAATGGATGGGCTTCTGGAGATGGGGGAACGTTGTTGTTTACCAAGAATGGTGGTGAACTCTGGCAACCCTATTTATTCACATTCGAATCGCTCAATGGTATTCATTTCACTGATGCCAATAATGGATGGGCGGTTGGCAATAGCGGAACAATGATCCATACCGGAAATGGAACAACGGTAGAAGTAGAAGATCATGAAGCAATCCGGCCACAAAACATTATTATTTCAATCTTCCCCAACCCCTTCCCTGCCTCAACAACTATTGAATACCAACTAAACCAACCTGAAACAGTCAGGATCACTTTCTACAACCAGTTTGGCAAGCAGGTGGAAATGATTGAAGAAAGCCAGCAGAAGGGCTTAAACAAGCTTACATGGACTCCTGGAAATGTTGCTGATGGGATTTACTATTTCAGGTTAGAAGCTGGTGAGCAAATAGCTTCAGGTAAAGTGGTGGTGGTGAGGTAAAGTCTTGACTTTTGACTCTTCTAGCAGTATCTTTATTGCTGCTAACCATACCAATATCAAAATGAAAAAGTTGATTTTACTCTTGACTTTATTAATTCCTGTTTTCCTCATAGCTCAACCCTGTCTTCCAGAGGGATATACTTTCAACGGGCAATCCGAAATTGATATTTTCCAAGTAGACTTCCCCAATTGTACAGAGATTGAAGGGAGTGTGACTATTCGTGGTGCTGACATCACTAACCTGAATGGATTAAATGTACTGACTTCAATCGGAGGGTCATTGTCCATATATGAAAACCACATGATGTCCAACTTAAATGGGCTGGATAATTTGACAGCCGTTGGAGGTTATCTTTTAATTTCAAACAACAATACACTTGCAAGTTTATCAGGCCTGGGAAATTTATCATCTGTTAATGGATTTTGCAATATCACCAATAATGCACTGCTTACAGACCTCACCGGACTGGACAACCTAAATCAGATTGGATCTTTGGAAATTTCAAACAACCCTGAACTCAATAGTCTTAACGGATTGGGAAACCTCGTCAAGATTGAAGGCATAGTATCAGTTACGGATAATGCTGTACTTTCTGACTTTTCAGGTTTAAACAAACTGGACTCAATTGGCAGTACATTTTACATAACTGGGAATGATAAAATGACAAACCTTGCCGGTTTAAATAACTTAAGAACAATTGGAGGCGATGTTGATATTCCATTGAATGCCGCATTGATCAATTTCTCAGGCCTTGACAATTTAACTTCCGTTGGAGGACATATCTGGATTGTTGATAATGCAGCACTGACCAGTTTAAAGGGGTTTGAAAACTTAATCACCATTGGTGGATACCTCATGCTTAAATACAATACTGCATTAACAAACATTAAAGCAATAAGCAACATTGAAGCAACAACAATTGATAGCCTGTTGATCATTGATAACTATTCACTTAGTAGTTGCGAAACACAGAGCGTTTGTGACTACCTGCTCACACCGGGAAATAAGGTCGTTATAATGACTAATGGAACCGGATGCAACAGCAAAGAAGAAGTGGAAGAATCCTGTGCAGGATTCTCTATTGATGAGTATCCATTAAGCAAGGTTTTAATCAAACCAAATCCTTTCACTTCCTCAACAACCATACAATACGAATTAAACCAACCTGAAACAGTCACAATCACCTTCTACAACCAGTTTGGTAAGTTGGTAGATATGATTGAAGTAAAGCAACGACAAGGTTTAAATACAGTTGTATGGACTCCTGAAAATTTTCCTGATGGAATTTATTATTTCCGCATAGCGACATGCAGGCTGAAGGCGGGGGAGCAGATTGCAAGCGGGAAAGTGGTTCTTGTTAGATAAATGCTATCAGCGCATTTTTTTTAACCAGACATTTGACAAACGAGTCGTATTGTAGTAACTTTATGCTTAACTTTTTCATTACGCTTTTTCATAGCGTAGTTTGGTTAATTACCCGTTGATATCGTCCCCGGTATTGACGGGTTTTTATAGATAATTTGTATTACATTTTATCGCCATTAAGTGAGTATATGAATCAACCCGACCTAAGATTCAACTAATAAGTGTGACAATTTTGACAAAGATCATCTAATAACCCTACTTGTACTAACTTGAGGTGAATAGAGAAGATGAAACCCATTCAGATCCAAGTTTACATTTGAAATACAATTTCATTTTTGAATTCAACATAAAAGTTGCTGGGGTGCATTTTTCAAAAGAACCCTCAATCAAAATGCTTGTCCTCGTATACAACGAGGACAAGTTAGATTAAGATAACTTATTATTACTTCCTTTCCATGCACTGAGATTCTTAAAACCTAAAGTTTTGACAATAGCTCAGGAGCATCAGTTGCAAATGCGTTTACCACATCTCCTTCATCACTTCTGATATTTGCAATTACAGCAATATTTATTTCAGGTTGATGAACGGGCAATTTACAAATAGGAATAAATTGTGTGAATTCTTTTACCCTTGGTACATGTTGGTCAACAAAAGGAAATTGGTTTGATTTGATATTATTAGGATCAAAAACCGGCATTTCTTCTTGCTTTCCGACATACAATTGTGATGTCGCCATTTCCCAACCTTTTTTTAGTTCATAATTTGCCGTAAGATAGCCACTATTGCCTATCTTTTCAATACCAAAAGTTACACTGCCAACTTCATTGTTGTTATCAGTTAGCAACTTTACTGATGTTTTTACTGAACTCAGGTAGTCGTATCCGTACCAGATGTCAACTACGGTTTTAGGATTAGAACACGATACAGCTGTTCCAAAAATAAAAGCAATGATCATAAACAAAGTCTTGTTCATTTTTTTTAATTTTAAGTTAATCAATCAATTACGATTACTTTTTGGCCGATCCTCTAATAACTGTATTATATAAGGTTGTGTTTCATACCTTATTTCATTCCTCTTATATTGTTTATACTACAGAAAAATGAAATGGTTACGAAAATCTAAAGAATGAATAATAAGATTATTAAAACAAATGAAAATGAATAGATTGATAGTGCGTTAGAATCCATATCTTATTTAAATTTGTGCTACTCCTATCTCAATTAATATGAAATCCAAAAAACAAAACCGTCGCAAATTCATCAAACAATCAGCCATTGTTACAACCGGGCTTATGTTTATGCCAAAAATTAAATCTTTTGGCTTGTCTATTTCAGCTAAAAAAAGCAAAGTCATCATCGCGCATAGCGATCTTGTGATTGATGAAAATGGTAAAGTTGAAGCAGATATTTTGCAACAATTACTTGATCAATCCATTTTAAAACTCAGTGGAAAAGACAATCTTAGAAATGCATGGCGATATTACTTCTCACCTGAGGATATCATTGGTATGAAAGTGAATGGAAACAGTTATAGTGTGCTGGAAGGAACGCCGATGGTGGAGCACTATCCATTAATTACACAGTCAATATTTAATAGTTTTATGAAGGCTGATATACCTGATAAAAACGCTATTATATGGGAAAGGAGCGATGAAGAATTGAAAACCATGGGTTATAAAATCCAAAAAGAAGCAGGACAACCCAGGATACTTGGTACACATATTGAACGAAGGAAGTCTGAATCAGAAGCCTATCAACCCTGGTTTTCATCTACCAACCAACAGGTAGGTGACAAAACCACAAGGCTAAGCAATATTCTTGAAAAAGATTGCACGGCATTGATCAACCTCCCTGCTTTAAAATCGCATCGTCTTGCAGGGGTTACCGGTGCCTTGAAAAATCATTATGGTTCGATCGATAACCCTCGTGATTTTCATGATGATGATTGTTGTAACCCGGGTGTGGCCGAGATCAATAACATCCCTGAAATTCGCAATAAACATAAACTGGTTATTTGTAATGCTTTAATGGGATTGTGGGAAGGTGGCCCCCGGTGGGACCTGGCCAATATGTGGATGGAAGGTAGTTTGATCGTTGGTGAAGATCCTGTTGCGGTTGATACTGTAATGCTGAAGATGATTGATGAAAAACGGCTTGAGGCAGGTTTGGAATCAGTGGCTAAAAGAGCCAAACACCTTCAATTAAGTGAGGAAATTGGCCTCGGGAACAGCCAAATAGAAAATATTGAAATCATCAAACTTAACATTTGATAAATCCCAAATACTTGTCCTCGTTTGCAACGAGGACGGTTTTACATATGCATTTAAAATGCTTTAATAACTTTGAATCATGTCAGGAGACAGATACCATATCACCGATCAAAATGCAATGTATTTTCTAACTTTTACCATAATTGACTGGTTAGATGTATTTACAAGAAAAGAATACAAACTTGCTTTAACAGAATCTATGAATTATTGTGTGAAAGAAAAAGGTTTGACAATATTCGCCTGGGTAATTATGAGTAACCATATGCATGTGATCTGGGAAGCAAATGAAGGTTATCAGTTATCTCCAATAATACGTGATTTTAAAAAATTCACAGCAAAAAAGATTATATCTATGATTCAAACTGGGAATGAAAGCAGGAGTGAATGGTTGCTTAGAAAATTTGAATTTGCAGGAAAACGATTAAAACGAATAACAAAATATAAGTTCTGGAAAGATAATAATCATGCTATATTCCTAGATCCGCTGCAACCTAAAATGATTGATCAAAAACTAGATTATTTACATAACAACCCTGTAACTAATATGCTTGTAGAAGAACCACAGCATTATACTTTTAGCTCTGCTAAGGATTATTGCGGAGAGAAAGGTTTAGTAACAATTGAATTGCTGCAATAATAAATAGCAATTAAATATTTATTCAACTCATTCTCGCTGTAAAAGAGGATGTTTCTACCGCCGCATTTGAAATGCTTTACTAAGTTTGTGCTTGCCTATTAAACAGGAATGAACTCATGAATTAAAAATTCATAAATAAATTAAAGGAAAATATTGAAATCATTAATTTAAACATTTAATCAGGCATATGAAAAGTTACGTTGTATTAAGCTTCCTGGTAATCATGTCATTTTTATCAGTATCACAGGATAGCATAGTTTCTTTGTTGCCTGACCCATTTAATTTACCGGGTTTACAAACCTCAGGCGAACCCGAAGTGTATGAAGGGGATTATTTGTTCGACTTGATAAATGGTGGTGCAGATGTTTATTTCGAATACGGATTTATTCAGGTTGTTACACAAGCCTATAACGGCATAACAGGAAAGTCGAATGTAAAGGTTGAAATCTACCAGATGACAGATAAAAACGCTTCATTCGGAATGCTTTCTCTTTCGGCTACTGGGAAAAAAATCATTGAGCAAAAGGGCGTTTTTTCAGTTTCGGGATCAGGATATAAGATGGTACAAAAAGGAGATTATTTTATCATGATATCCTATGCCAACCTTATTGAAAACACAGAGGACGAAACAGTTAACAGAATATCAGCAGATATTGGATCGAAAATAAAAGAAATGGCTAATTATCCCGCTATTTTAAACGACACAAAAACACCTTGTCCTGATACCCAAAGATGGCTCTATTTTAAAGGCGATATCGCATTGCGAAATGCAACTTATCTTAATTTTAAAACACCTTTTAAATATACTGATGGTCTGTATTTTAAATGTGATGTGTTTGACTATATTGTTTTTAAACCTGAACAGGAACAAGACATTGCACAATTAATGGAATTGCTCATTTCAAACATCCTGAAAAGTAATACAACTTTCAGCTCTGCAAGAGAATCGTCTGTTGTATCAATAAAGGAAGATGACAAACTTCGTTTTGATGTCAGGATTGATGGAGAAACCATTATCCTGATTAAATATATTTAGCGAATGTATTACATAGGACGTGACTCATCCACCTCAATCAGTTTTGCATCCTCGATGAGAATATCGTAAGCATAACCGTAACCAAAATCTTTATCAAGGACGACCATTCCTTCGAAGCTTGCAACATCCCCAACTTTAACCACATCGGTTGTTGTAATAGTAATATCAATATTGCCACCACTATTTGTTCCATCCTGGATGTGAACCCAGTTTTTTCCCATTACAGCAGCAGTATATTTAACAACCTGACCTTTAATTTTTACCGCTTTACCGGCAAAAGCTGCTTTATCGTTAAACAATTCGGCAATTGTAGTTCCGCCTTCTGCAGGTTGGATGTTTTCAACTTCCATATCAACTGCTTTAGGGGATCCTTTTTGGTCCTGGGTAAGAGGCATCACAGCTGGGAATGGTTTATCGCTAATCGTTTGTATAAAATAGATGTTATCGAAAGTCCTGTCTAATTCTTTACTTGGAAAATTTTTCATTTCCATAAAGTTGTCATAATAATATGTATTACCTTCAACAATATCATCCTGTCGCGGAATTGCAGCCCAATAAACAGCGCCTTCTTCTTTCAGGTTAAGATAAGTGTATGAAGTAGTATGAATGACTTCTTTAACAACTACTTCCCTCAAATTCGGGTTATCCACTTTAATCTTACTGCTCTTACCATCACCTCCCGATTCACATGCATAAAATGCAACCATCATGACTATCGCTAATAAACTAACTACTCTTTTCATATTCAAATATTATTTGTTGTTATTTCTATTAATTATTCAATCCTTTTCGTTTAAGCATGGCATCAACTGTCGGTTCCTGACCGCGAAACTGCACATACAATTTCATCGGGTCATCCGTTCCTCCTCTGGCCAGCACATTTTCCCGAAACGCAGTTGCTGTTTCCTGATCAAAAATACCGTTCTCTTTGAAAGCTTCAAATGCATCTGCATCCAATACTTCAGCCCATGCATAACTGTAGTAACCTGCAGAATAGCCGCCGGCAAATATATGCGCAAAATACGGACTGCGGTAACGTACTATAATTTCAGGAATCATCTGCATGTTTTGCAATGATTTAGCCTCAAAATCAAGTACATCAAAATCCCGTTTTTCTGTAATTGTATGCCAATCCATATCAAGCAATGCTGCCGACATAAACTCAACCGTTATAAATCCCTGGTTAAAAAGACTGGCCTCATTCATTTTTTGTAATAATTCATCCGGGATGGGTTCACCTGTTTGATAATGCCTTGCATACATAGTTAAAACTTCAGGATCGGCAGCCCAGTTTTCCATAATTTGTGAAGGCAGTTCAACAAAGTCGCGTGGGACAGATGTTCCAGAAAGTGTTACATAATTGCAGTCGCTCAAAAGGCCATGCAGTGCATGACCAAATTCGTGAAACAAAGTTGAGGCCTCATCAAAACTTAATAAAGCAGGTGTGTTTGCAGTTGGTTTACTAAAATTACAAACCACCTGAATAACAGGAATTACATTTTCTCCATCTTCGACATATTGCTTACGGAAACTGGTCATCCATGCTCCTCCCCTTTTGCTTTCTCGAGGAAAAAAGTCCATATATAAAATACCAATTGTTGAGCCATCAGCTTCCTGTACTTCATAGGCTACAGCATCGGGATGGTAAACAGGCAAATCATCTCTTTGGATAAAATTCAGACCATACAATTTGTTAGAGACGTCAAATACGCCCTTTTTTACATTTTCTAGTTCGAAGTAAGGCCTCAGTGCTTCATCATCGAATGCATACTTTTCCTTTTTTAATTTTTCAGCATAATACCACCAATCCCATGGTTCCAGTTTAAAATCTCCACCTTCTTCATCAATCATGGCTTGCAGCGCTTTGGCTTCTTCTTGAGCAACGGGCAAGGCAGCGTTCATTAAATTTCCAATCAGTTCGTAAACCTTATCTGGCGTTTTTGCCATATTATTATCAAGCACATAAGCTGCATGATTTTCAAAACCGAGCATTTGTGCGCGCTCCAACCTGAGGTTAACCATCTCATTCAAAATGGCTTTATTGTCGTTTTCATTGTTGTTATTTCCCTGGTTGATGTATCCTTTGAAAAGGTTTTCACGCAACTCACGTTTGTCAGCATAGGTAATGAAAGGAATCAGGCTTGGCTTGTGGATGGTGAATACCCACTTTCCTTCCATACCCAAAGATACTGCTGTTTCAGATGCAGCAGCTATTGCAGACTCAGGCAAGCCTGAAAGATCACTTTTATTTTCAATAACCAGTTTAAAACTATTGGTCTCAGCAAGCTGGTTTTCACGGAACTGCAACGAAAGCAATGACAAACGACTATTGATTTCCCGAAATCTTTCTTTCTGATCCGCTGCTATATTAGCACCTCCCCGAACAAACTGATCATAGGTTTTCGTCAGCAACATTTCTTGCTCTGTGGTTAGTTGCAATTTTTCTTTCTGATCATAAACCGCTTTTACACGGGTCAAAAAGTGCCTCATTTAATTTGATGTTGTCGGCATGAGTTGATTTTAAAGGAGAAACTTCTTTCGCAATTTTTTGCAATTCCTCGCTCGTATTTGCTGAGTTCAGATTACTAAAAACATTGTCCACCCTTTTTAATGATTCACCGCTTTGATCAAGGGAAACGATTGTGTTGTCAAATGTCGGTGCTTCATTGTTGCTGATGATTGCTTCAATTTCTGCATCATGCTGCTCAAAGGCTTTATTGAAAGCAGGCAGGTAATCATCTGATTCTATCAAGTCGAATGGTGGAACACCAAAAGGTGTATTCCACTCAGTAAAAAAGGGATTCTCCTTCATCGTTGTAGTAGTTTGATTTTCACACGCTGATGCGAAAATCATAATCGCCAATAGCGCAAATATTAAATGTTTCATTGCCTAAACTTAAGGGTTAATTTTTGGATTTTAAGCAAGCAAAATTAGTGAAATATGGGTACGAAAAAAGCCCACATAAAATGCCTGAGCTAATGAAATAAAAAGTGTTAAAGAATTACCTTTAAAATATGATATAGAAGGAGTTTTGTTTTGGAACATAAGCGAATAATTGATCATTTTCCAATTGCGCTTCATCTCCATGAAAAATTCCGGTATAAAATTGTTTGATATTTTCACTTTTTTCTGGAATAGATGCAAAATAGTATGAATGACTTGGCCCCAGTGATCCAGGAAAACCAACGGCCTCGGTAAAATTAACGTAAACCGCATTTTCTGCATAATCCGATCGCGGCCCCTCTCCCAATTGCCTTCCTAGTGGCGAAATAATCCGTAAACCGGTCAAGCTAAAATCATCATCGTTGCTGTTGATATAAATTCGCTGACTAAAATTAAGTTGTTCTACCCATTCTTTATGTCCTTTTTCTTCTACAGCAGCAGCATTGATAATCAGGTTATCAAAAAGATGCTCATCTAAACCAGTATGCAAATTATCCTTCACCATGCGTTCTAAATAATAATTACCCAGACTGTGAAGGAATAATGAAATATTTTCTTCCTGAAAAGGGCTTTCATCAGATTTCTTCAAAATATCTATCATGGTAAGGAAATCATTAAAATAAGGACTCGCTATTTCAACGTTTGAATAAGAAACTTTAAAGTTTTTAAATGGACTTACTTCGGGATCTTTTGATGGCCACGAATAAATAAGAATATTCACATTGTGTAATTTTTGAATTTCTTTAGCCCGATCAACCGATGTTTGAAGTGTTTTACTGTCACCATGAATGAATACCAGCCAATCATTGTGTTTAAAATCCTGTTTGAACATTGATTCAAATGAAGTTTCTTTGATGTAGGTCCAATTTTCTTCGTTGCCGATTGCAGTAAAGAATCTAAATAAACCATTAATACAATACTTAGGTTCCGCAATAAAAGCAGAATCACCCATATCAGAAATAATCCGGTTGGTAGCTATTAAAATCTTATAATCTGATTTATTTGATGTGCCATATTTTAATATTTCCTGACCATTGCTGACATTAATAACAATTAGACTAATTATGAAAAATAACGTTATGCTTTGAACTGTGTTTTTCATTTGAATTTGAATAGTGGGTAATTTTTAAATGTTCATTTATTCAGTTGAACTCTCTGATTTAAACAAATTTCATTTAATTTTGTTTAAAATCCAATAAGTTTTTTTAAACACAAACGAATGAGCTTCTTTCAAATATATTTACAATCATTAATGGCCATCATGGCAATGATGGTCGTTTTATGGCTAATAAGTGTTTTCATTAAAAATGTCAGTATCGTTGATATTTTTTGGGGTTTTGGATTTGTATTGGCTTCCTCAGTTTATTATTATTATGCGGAAGGTAATGGTTTAAGAATGATGATCGTGATGACGCTTGCTGCATTATGGGGATTGCGCCTGACCTTATATCTTGCCTGGAGAAACATTGGTAAAGGAGAAGATTACCGATACAAGGAGTTTAGGAAAAATTTTGGTGAACACCGGTATTGGTGGTTTAGTTTTTTTCAAACCTTTCTTTTACAAGGTGTGCTTATGTGGCTGATTTCTGCACCTATTCTAGCTGCCATGTATTTTGGGGGAGACAAACCATTAAATTCGTTTGACTACCTGGCAATAGTTATATGGATAATTGGTTTTGCTTTTGAAGCGGGAGGTGACTTCCAGTTGGCGCTATTCAAATCAGAAGCTAAAAATAAGGGCAAGGTTTTAAGAACCGGCTTTTGGAAATACACCCGGCATCCCAACTATTTTGGTGATTCCGCCGTTTGGTGGGCTTTTGGATTATTTTCTATCGCAGTAGGTAGTTATATAACTGTTTTAGGATCGGTGATTATGACGGTACTGCTAATCAAAATATCAGGCGTAGCTCTGCTCGAAAAATCGTTGAAAGACAAAAAACCGGAGTACAGGGAATATATCAGGAGGACAAGTGCATTTATACCAATGCCTCCGAAGAAGGGATGATGGAGTAATTGAAAAAATAATTATTAAATCAAGATAAAACTTCTACACCCCAAAACTCCATTACTCCATTATTACATTATTAAGTAAGACAGAACTATAATTGTGACAAAAAAATAAAATTATAATTGACATTGCACAATGGACTGGATTCAAAATAACATATGGTTTCTACTCTTCTTTATATGGGGACTGCCATTAGGATATTATCGTAGTAATTTTAGAAAAATAGTTTACCAGACGGATAGCTGGACAATCAACATTAAACCCTATTTTATAAAGGAAACAAGAGCTTTGATTGGAAATATTTATCCTGATAATCCTGATTATTTAAAACAAAGGAATTTTTACCGTTTCTACCTTGGAATATACACTTTACTTTTTATAGCATACTTGCTATTTAGTTAACATCTTTGCTTTGGAATCAACTGATTTCCATAGTTCAAATGACCTGTCCCACAATTTCTTACCTTCTTCTGATTCATAGCACTTTTCATCCATTTTTTTATAACGGAACATATGAAGGTATTCTTCAGTTTTGCCCTCATAATCATCCGAAACCGACATATATACTACAGGCAAAGCTGCCTTCTCAGGAGACCGGAAAACCAGTCTGAAAATGTTTTTTAGTGCAATATAGATTAGCCAGGGCGCTTCTTTAATAATCTCTGAATGAACCGGCCCGGGACAAATGACATTTACTCCTACATTTACCTTGTCTTTATTTAAACGTCTGGAAAGTTCAACTGCATAGGTATTCAATATCAACTTAAAATAGCTGTAGTTGTTGATGCCTTTGGATACCCCGTACTGCTCGTAAACACCAAATTCATCGTAATCAATGTAGGAGGAACCCTGGTGTGAATCAGATGAGATAAATATGATGCGTGGTATGGAGGCAACTTTGGTTTGCGCTTCAGGAATTAATTTCTCGCTGAAGAGCAGGTTTGTTAAAATAACATTTGAAAGATAATTAACCAAAAACATTTCCTCGATACCTGACTCTGTTTTACGTGCATTGGCCAGGGCAACCCCCGCATTTAAAACAAGGACATCGGGCCTAATATTGTCTTTTTTTAAGTCAGCCACGAAATCATAAATAGTATTTATTTTGCTCAAATCCAGGTATCGCATTTCAACATTTTTTGAGCCACTCAATCGTTGAACCTCCTCTCCTTTTTCAGGTATACCACTGCGTCCGGCCATAATCACATGACCATCTCTTTTTGCAACCTCCACAGCAATACCAAAACCAAGTCCGGAATTTGCCCCTGTAACAATTACCGTTTTTCCATCGAATCGGTCATTATCCGATAGTCTATCGGCCAATTCCTGTTTCGAAAAAAAATCTTTTACCCCTGCCAGTGCCGCAACAACTGGGTTGTCAAATCTACCGTGTGCCATACCAAATCTATTATTCAAAAAATGAACGAATTTAGAAGTTAATTGTTAATTTTAAAAAATGAACCAAAAATCTTATGAAAAAACTTTTAATTTACCTCAGCCTGATCCTATTTTTAACCAATTGTAGCGATGAGATGAGGCCATTAAATACCGTCGAACATGTTGATATTGACAGATACTTGGGCAAATGGTACGAAATCGCACGTTTACCAAACAGTTTTGAAAAGGGTTTGATTTGCTGTACTGCTGAATACTCATTGCGAGAAGATGGCAAGATAACGGTAATGAATGGTGGGCATCCTGAGAAGAATCCTGAAAAAGTTGAAACCGCCAAAGGGAAAGCGTGGCTGCCCGATAAAAACATTACCAGTCAGTTAAAGGTTCAGTTTTTCTGGCCATTCAGGGGCGACTATTACATTTTTCATCTTGATGAAGATTACCAATATGTGCTGGTAGGTGCACCAAACAGAAAATATTTGTGGCTTTTAAGCAGAACACCAGTTATTGAGAACGAATTATATGGTGAGTTGTTAGCTATAGCCAAAAACAATGATTTTGATGTTTCAAACATTTACAAGACACCACAAAATTGCTATTGATAAAATATTTTACAGCGCTTTGATTCAATTTTGAATTTTACGAAAACAATTTTACACGAATGATCCGCCTTGAAAAAAGGGAATTTGGAGTTACTTCCAAACATGAGAAAGTTTTTTTGTTTAGCATAATAAACAAATCCGGGCTTGAAATTAAAATTACCAATTATGGAGGGATCATTACCGAAATAAATGTTCCTGACAGAAAAGGAACTATCGAAAATATTTGCCTCGGTTTTAATTCGCTTGACGATTATTGCTCAGCTTCATACCTAAAAGCAATGCCTTACTTCGGTGCTATTATCGGCAGGTATGCAAACCGGATTGCCAAGGGCAGGTTTACGATAGATGGACAGGTTTATCGATTTGCAAAAAACAATATGAACAATACCCTTCATGGTGGAATCGAAGGTTTTGATAAAAAACTTTGGAATGCAGAAACACAGACAGAAAATAATTCAGCACAACTAATACTAACCTATTTAAGCCAGGATGGGGAGGAAGGGTTTCCCGGAAACCTGCATGTCAGGGTGATTTATGAATTGAACAATGACAATGAACTCAAAATAAGCTATTCGGCCAATACTGATAAAAAAACACACCTGAACCTGACTAACCACACTTACTTTAACCTGAGTGCGTGTAAACAAGATGTTGAGAATCACCTGATAAAAATAAACGCCGATTATTATTCAGAAGCAGATGAAGAAAATATCCCGACCGGAAAAAGCATTTCTGTATCAGGCACATGTATGGATTTCAGACAACTCCGATTAATTGGAGAACGAATTGATGACGTTGAAGGAAATGGTTACGACCATAATTACGAATTAAAAGATTACAATGGCAACCTACAACAGGTAGCTGAAGCTATAGATAAAGAAAGTGGCAGAAAACTGGAAGTATTTACAACTGAACCGGGCATTCAGTTTTATACAGCCAACTGGCTTGACGGCTCTCTTAAAAATGGCGATAAAGTATTTACAAAAAGAATGGGTTTTTGTTTTGAAACACAGCATTTCCCCGATTCGCCAAACAAATCGAATTTTCCATCAACACTTTTAAACCCAGGCGAACAATTCGAATCGACAACTATTTATAAATTCTCCCAGTTTAATCAATCAAATTATAATAATAGTCGATAACAAATCATCTACTAATTATATGAATTAAATAGGCAAATATCTTTAATTGAATGGTGGTATTTATAAGACTGAATTTCATGGCTTATGCCTACTTAATATTTCACAACCGGACGACCCTGGTTATAAAGCAAATAAACCTAATTCGTGTTTTTAGATTACACATATTAGTGTTAAAAAATTTCTTCTTAACAGTTATTTAACATCATTTTTATTTGCTTTCAAAACCTCATTTGCGTATATTTGCTCTTGTAAGCTAAATACTGATAATTGATTTTCATCGGATCATTATCTGTAAAACTACTGATCACATGCAACTCCAGCCCTTTATACTGGAGCAACTAAAAGTACTAAAATGAATCGTCAGGTATTCCTCATTTTACTTTGTTTATTTGGTGCCATAGGGTTTTCAGTAAATTCTAAAATGCTTACATTATGATCAACACTGCCCTCGCTTTTTTAACAAATGAATTAAATCAACATCTAAAACTTCGAACAGGGACACCTGATGCTGAAAGGGTTTTTCTTACAAGTGTTGCTACTGAAAGTAATGGCATTGTAATTCCTGATAAATCACTTGGCATTTCACTCATCAATATCGAAGAAGATAGGGTATATAAAGATCAACGTACCTCAGTTATCAACCAGGAAGGCAATGTTGAATACCTCAACCCGGAAATTAAACTGAACCTGTATGTTTTAATTTCAGCTAATTTTCAGGACAAGGTCGAAACTGATTCGTCCGATGACTATGTTGAAGGCCTGAAACAACTATCTTTTATCATCTCATTTTTCCAGTCCAGAAACGTTTTTACCCAAGACAATTCGCCCGCTTTGGCCTCATTTGACCCTAACATTCATAAACTGGTTGTTGAATTATATTCCTATTCATTTGAGCAATTGTTCAATTTTTGGTCAGTGGTTGGCGCCAAGTATTTACCATCGGTACTTTATAAAATCAAATTAGTCACATTCCAGGAGAAAGAATTCTTCGACACAAGTATTCCAATCGAGAAGATTGGAATCAACAGCAAAACGAAGCAAGAATGAACATCAATTACAAAAGGTTGTTCAACCTCAATATTGGTCATGACTATTTTATAGATGGATATGACAGGTTTGTTCGTTTATCGCCTACTTCAACAACGCAGACTTTAATTAAAAATGGGAAAATGCTTTTTAAAAGATTACCTCATGGCATTACCATTTTATACAGGGCCACCGATGATGAGCTGACACCATTCATTCAGATGGATAATAAGCAACGATTTATTTTTACAATGACTGCAGAAAATACCAGCGGTTTGCTAAACATAACTAATCTTGATGAATCGGTTAGCAGAAAATACAAAACCAATAGCATCCTTTATTTCAAAAATGATCCTGCCCTTGCTTCTGACAATTCAAACAATCCTGAAATTATTACCCATCAAATTATCGATTCCCTAAGATCCCAACTATTCACTTATTCATTCGCTATTGATGGAAATCCTGCGATTGTATTGTTCAGGGTTGCCGATGAGGACGGAAACCTTGTTTCAATTGGTAAAGAAATAAATGGCACCCCCTTTCCAACTACAATTGCACTTGGTATTAATTCAAACAATGGATTTAGCCAGCAAATCGACCTGCGCCATAAACCCGAGGGAAGATACACGATTACCGTTCTAAACAATGCCGCCACTACAGACTTAAAAATTGAAGAAATTTACGTTGATGATACGCTGTCAAAACAAAATATCATTGGCATAATCGATATTGTTTACGAATCAGGAACCGACCGTATTTATGAAGAAACTGAAGAATACAGGCTTCAATTCCACAAGGCAAATGCAATTTGGAAATACTATATAGTAAACAAAAGCGCAAATATTGACCTGGATTCAGATTCGTTGTTAATTACTGATACCGGTTCAACAAACGGCACACCTTATATAATAAACCAGTTTAACAGGGCATTTGCAGGAATTCAAATTGAGGCTGACACTGCCGGAACTTTAGGTAACTTAATTTCCATGGCGTATAGTGGTGGGGGAATTCATCCCGCTGTAAAACTTTCCGGTAAAACCCTTTCGGGTGGTACGGATGGAATTACAGCCAAAGGCAACATAACATTAATCAATAATGCTATAACCGGATATACCATTAGTATAAACGGAATTGATTTTACTGAGGGTACTCATTTCAACAATGGAATAAGTCCAAATGATACTGCTACCGCTTTGGCTTCAGCTATCAATGCAAATGTGGCTGTCCCTGTTTCAGCTTCAATACTTGGATATGATGTTACCATCAATGGCCTTCCTGCATTGGTGTTTAATTCGTTACAAGCCATACCTTTTTTTGAAAAACCAAAAACGAATATTGAACTAAGAAAGACATCAGATGGTCAGTCTATCATTAACAATTTACCCAATCCTGCGCACAATGGTGTTAAAAAACTTTTTGCAGATAATCCTGAATCAGAAGTCTATGTATTTATATAATGATGACATACGGAAAAAAACATATAGAATTTAAAACTAATTAAAAGAAATGTACTATGGCCAACTACAAAACGCCCGGTGTATATGTTGAAGAAATTTCGAAGTTACCCGCTTCGGTAGCTCCTGTTGCTACAGCGATCCCAGCATTCATCGGTTACACAGAAAAACGAATTAAAAAAGGGGAAGTCCTGGCTGCGAACATTCCTGTCAGGATTACTTCATTGCTGGAATATGAGGAGATTTTTGGCGGGGCTTTCGATGAATTACTTTCTGTTACACTCACAGGACCGGATGTAACAGAGGCAAATACCACCATTGCGGTTGCAGCAACTACAAATCTTTCGCCCTACACCCTATATAATAACCTTGTCATGTATTTCGGAAATGGAGGCGGGCCTTGTTACATTGTTTCAGTAGGAATTTATAGTTCATCGCCCATTCCGACACCGGACCCAACTACTTTGATAAGCGTTACGGAACTGCAAGCCGGAATAGCTGCAGTTGAAAAGGAAGATGAAGTAACACTTCTTGTTGTTCCTGAAGCAATCAAGCTGATACCTTCCAGTCGAAAAACCTTGAATGACGATATCTTAACCCAGTGCAACAAGTTACAGGACCGATTTGCTATTATGGATGCAACTGTACTCGGAGGAACTGTTAATGATGATGGTATTGGATTCAGGGCAGATGTTGGTATTGATTATTTGAAATACGGAGCCTGTTACTACCCCTCATTAAAAACAACTCTGGGACTGAATGTGGAAGGCACTACTGTGGCTATCGCAGACAGCAGGACTGGTGGAACTTTTAATGGATCTACATTGGCGGTTATACAAGACGGGATTGTGGGTGCATCTGCTACAGGTACAGTTACCATTGTCGCTTTCGGTTCAGTTAGCGGAGCTACGATAACAATTAGTGGGACCGCATTTGTTGAAGGCGTTGACTGGACTGCAGCAACCGACAACCCAACAACCGCAGACACGCTGGCCTCAGCCATTGATACACTGACTAATGTAAACGCCACCAGTTCAGGCAATGTAGTGACGATTACAGCAGTTGCAGCGGGAACAGCCGGAAATGCAATCACGATGGCAACCACACATATTACCAATGCGGCAATTTCGGGACCGACACTATCCGGCGGCTTAAATGAATTGCTTTCCGACAAAACACTTTACAACAACATCAAAAAAGAAATAAAAAAACATTTTGAAGTTATACTTTATCCATCTTCTGCCATTGCAGGCGTTTATGCACGTGTTGATCTGGATCGTGGCGTATGGAAAGCTCCGGCTAATGTCAGTCTCAGATTGGTGAGGGAACCAATGGTGCTTGTAACCAGTGAACAGCAAATGAATATGAACGTAGACGCTACTTCGGGTAAATCCATTAATGTGATCAGAAAATTTGCGGGAAAAGGAAGCATCGTTTGGGGAGCCCGGACATTGGCCGGTAACGACAATGAGTGGCGTTATGTACCGGTTAGGAGATTATTCATTTTTGTTGAAGAGTCTGTTAAAAAAGCTACAGAATTTGTGGTCTTTGAGCCAAATGATGGCAAAACCTGGTTACGCACAAAAACCATGATCGAAAATTTCCTGAGTAGTTTGTGGCGCGATGGTGCATTAGCCGGAGCAAAACCTGAGCAGGCCTTTTTTGTAAAAGTGGGTCTGGGTGAAACCATGACGTCATTGGATATTCTGGAAGGACGCATGAATATCGAGATTGGCATGGCCGCGGTTAGACCTGCAGAGTTCATTATCCTGAAATTCTCTCACAAACTCCAGGAATCATAGAATTTAAATTTAGCACAAAACATAAAAAATAAGAATATGGCAAATTATAAAACACCGGGAGTCTATATTGAAGAGATTTCCACACTACCGGCTTCAGTTGCAGCAGTGGAGACAGCCATACCCGCCTTTATCGGGTACACAAGCAGGGCAACGAAAAACGATGATGATACTGCACTTCTATTTAAGGCAACCAGAATTAGCTCCATCCTCGAATATGAAGAATTATTTGGGAACGCCAACGACGAAGACATCAGCATTAGTATAGCAGATACGCTTGATTCAACAAATGCATTGACTGACAGAAGAATTACTGCCACACTTGCATCGCCTTCGGATTATAAAATGTATTACCAGCTACAAATGTTTTACAGAAATGGTGGTGGTCCATGTTACATTATGTCAGTTGGAAATTACACGGATGCAGTTGAAGCACCGGGCGACAATTCGCTTGGCATTACCAA
>CAVWXM010000006.1:0-17804 GCA_963759045.1 uncultured Bacteroidia bacterium | reverse complement strand
TCCCAATCCGGCTGGTCAATACTTCTCAATAAGTAAATTGGAAGTAGGATCTCACATAACAATTTATTCAATATCAGGAGAGTTTATCAGTAAACAATCTGCAAAAGACAATAGCTTTCAAATGAAGGTGCCCGATGAGAAAGGCATTTATTTGGTTCAAATTGTTAACCCTTATGGAAACCAAACTTCTGGTAAACTTGTAGTTAATTGATTTCCTCCTTTCGAAAAAATCATAATCCAAATTATACCTTCTCATAGGTATTGCCCCACCTTAATACTAACTATAGTTTTGCCTTGTATTGAAAAGCAGAACAATGAAAAGGAAATTGGGGAGGATAATACCATTGCTTGCAATAGTGTTGATTGGTATTTGCGGATTTGCACAGGATTCATTAAAAAACGAAAATAATCAAATGCTGAACAGAGCTTCCAGCATGCTGGTTAGCGACAGGAAACTGAATATTGGTGGTTATGGACAGATTGATTATAACCAGTCGTTTGGCAATGGAACAATCCAAAATGGAAAGTTTGATGTGCACCGACTGGTACTTTTATTCGGATATCGATTTTCCAATAAATTGAGCTTTGTTACCGAGATTGAAGTTGAGCATGTGCAAGAGGTTTTTGTTGAACAGGCTTTTATTAACTACGCTTTCAATACTTATGTGAATTTCACGGGTGGACTTTTGCTTATTCCAATGGGAATTATCAATGAATACCACGAACCACCGACATTTAACGGTGTTGAGCGACCATTAATTGACAAGTATATCGCGCCAACAACCTGGCGCGAAATAGGATTGGGAGTTACAGGTGCTATTCCTGAGGTGTCGATGAGGTATCAATTTTTTATTGTGAACGGTTTTAAAAGCTACCAGGATGGCGATACTTTTCTTGATGGAAAAAATGGTTTACGAAAAGGCCGTCAAAAAGGGGCTGAATCGTTTTTCAACTTCCCCAACTTTACGGCACGGGTTGAATATTATGGTATTCTGGGATTAAATCTTGGTCTTTCCGGATACTATGGAAAAACGCAATCGACAATGTATAGTGGAGTTAGCCGTGATGATAAACCTGCTTTAATTGCAGCTGATTCATCTGCAGTTGGCGTTGCAATGGTCGGCTTTGATGTGAGATACAGCCGGAAAGGTTTTGGTTTCAGAGGTCAGATTTATTATACAAGCCTGACTAATACAGGCCAATACAATTATTTTGCAATGGATGATGAGGGTCCAAATGATTTGGCCAGCAGCATGTATGGTTATTATGTAGAAGTGTCTTACAATATATTTTATCCCTTCAAAAAAATTAAAAATAAGCTAATACCATTTGTCCGCTTTTCGCAATATGATACACAGGCAACAGTTATATCAGGTATTTACAGAGATGACGCATATAACAATACAATAATCACCACGGGTATTGGATTCTGGTTTCTGCCACAGGTGGCTTTAAAAACAGATTTTCAATTTATCAAATCTAAGTCCAGCACCAGTTATAGTAAGACTTTCAGCGCTGGTGTCGCAGTTATGTTTTAATTAATTAGCCATGCGAAAAGTTGTTCTGATATTTTGTTGTTCAGTAATGTGGTTTTGTCAAATCAGTTTTACTACAGAATCAAATTTGAGCCCTCCATTAAAAAAAGTAAACAAAGCCATCAATAAAATCTGGAAAACGACGAAATTTGAAATCATCAAAAACGAAGACATCAATTGCAATGAAAGTGGATGCTGGTATAAGGTTATTTCCGATAAGGAAGAAATAGGATTAATCTATAATGGCCGAGTAAATAGTTGCAGATCTGGTGGTTGCTCAGTAGATTTAAGCCTTGATGCCATTTCATACGAGTATTTTGATTATTTATTATTTACTGATAACAAAGGAGAAGTGCTTTGGATAAAGATTTACAATTACCAGGCTACCCAGGGCCACGAAGTAATGAGCAGGGGTTGGTTGAACCAGTTTAATGGTGTAAATGCGGAAGAAGAACTTGAATTTGGTCGGGATATTGAAGCCATTTCAGGAGCTACTGTTTCAGCCAAAGCAATTACCAGCGATATCCAAAATGTATTGGGTTGCGCGTTTTAAGAAGGTTTTGTAATTTCGGGCAAGATCAAAATTAAGAGTTATGTCTTGGCAGCAATCTGTAATTACACATCTTGAAACTTCATTAGCTACCACAATAGAATTAATTAATACAACAACAGTAAGTGGAGGTGATATCAATGAAGCTTATCGTTTTTCAACTTCCGAAGGCGACTTTTTTGTTAAAAAGAATTCGGCATCCCGTTTCCCTCAAATGTTTGAGAAAGAGGCTCGAGGCTTAAAAATCCTACAAAGCTTAAAGGAAATCAAAGTGCCAAAACCAATAATTTATGGCGAAGAAAATGATATCGCTTATCTTGTCATGAATTTCATCAAAAGTGGATCAAAATCAAATAATTTCTGGAACGACTTCGCTCAAAAATTGTCGAATCTGCATAAACATAGTTCCGATTTCTTTGGCCTTGATCATGATAATTATATTGGTTCACTATACCAGTCAAATGCAAAACATAAAACATGGTCTGAATTCTTTATAATAGAGCGGCTTGAGGCACAGGTATTGCTTGCCAGAAATAATGGAAAACTTGGAAATGAAACAGTTAAAAGTTTTGAGCGATTTTATAAAAAGCTTGATGAAATTTTTCCGGTTGAACCGCCTGCCTTGTTACATGGCGATTTATGGGGTGGAAATTATATGGTTAATGAATTGGGAAATCCTGTAATTATTGATCCGGCAGTGTATTACGGACATCGCGAAATGGACCTTGGCATGTCGCAGTTATTTGGTGGGTTTGATGATAAATTTTATGATGTCTATAACCAATTTTATCCGCTTGAAAAGGACTGGCAAAAAAGGATGGATTATTGTAATCTTTATCCACTAATGGTCCATGTAAACTTGTTTGGGGGCGGTTATTTAAACTCAGTAAAATCAATACTTCATAAATTTAATTAGTTGGAAAAAATACTAATTTTGGAAGAAATTAGATAGCATGAAAAGGCTCCTCTTATTTTTTAGTTGTATACTTATTACTCATTCAGTTTTTTCCCAGGATTATTATCGCAGTTACGATCACCATGATATCATGGTAGGGTATGGGCAATTTATACCTGATCAATTTAAATCGGTGAACACCTCGATGCTGAATGATATGTTTCCTGATCAGCGGTATGTGAGGGATAACTATTCTAGCATGGGTGCCATTTTTATCTCTTACCGGCATATTTTCAAAAACGAATTGTTGTTGTGGGGAATTACAGCTGGCATGAGTAACTCAAAAAGTGAAATCTATAATGTTGGCCAATATGAAGGAGAACTGGAGCGGCAGTTTATTACAGTAGCCATTGAGTGGCACTATCGTTATGTTAACCAGGGTCCAATTCAAGTTTATTCTGGCATTGGCGTGGGATATAATTATGCAACCGAAACTTTAACACCACCTCCTGAAATGTCAACAATTGCTACAACAAACAACATCAGTAATATTGCTTACCAGGTTAATGCAGTTGGAGTAAGGCTCGGAAAAAAATATGCCGGCTTTATAGAATTAGGATATGGATACAAAGGCATCATCAATATCGGCTTCTCAGTCCAGCTTTTCTAGGTATTTGTATTTTTTGCAATTTTTTCTATTCCTTAGGTGGAGACACAGAGGGGGTTTTCCTACTTTCGCAGCCTAATTTCTAATAAATCAAAACATATTATTCATATACAAGCCGAGAAGTCAGTATAGGTAGCGTAATTATTGGAGGCCATAATCCCATTGCCGTTCAGTCAATGACCAATACTGATACACTCGATACACATGCTACAGTAAAACAAGTGATTCAACTTGCAGAAGCAGGTTGCGACATTGTAAGAATTACTGCACCTGGTACCCGTGAAGCAGGAAATCTTTACAATATTAAAAATGAATTGATCAAAAAAGGATGCCAGGTTCCATTGGTTGCAGATATTCATTTTAATCCAAAAGCAGCAGATGTTGCAGCAGGATATGTGAAAAAAATCAGGATTAACCCGGGTAATTATATTGATCGCAATCATGGCAAAGTTGATTGGTCTGATCAGGAAATAAAAGATGCACAAAAAAGAATTGCTGAAAGACTTTTTCCTCTAATTGAAATTTGCAAAAAGCATAATACCGCTCTCCGCATTGGAACCAATCATGGTTCTTTGTCTGAGCGTATTCTATCAATGTATGGAAATACACCGGAGGGGATGGTTGAATCAGCCATGGAATTTGTTCGTATTGTACGGGATTTTGATTTTCATAATCTGGTCCTGTCAATGAAGGCCAGCAACTACCGTGACATGACTAAAGCCAATATTCTGTTGGTAGAAAAAATGATTGGGGAGGGCTTTTATTATCCAATTCATTTAGGAGTAACTGAAGCCGGAAATGGTGAAGAAGCACGAATTAAATCAGCAGCCGGGATTGGAAGTTTGTTGACTCGAGGAATCGGCGATACTATCAGGGTTTCTCTTGCTGAAGATCCTGTAAATGAAGTACCCTTCGGAAAAAAGTTAGTTGAAAATTACGGGCGGAAACAAAGAAAAATTCAAGAGATTACTGAAAAAACAACTGTTATTGAAGTGGAATCGAAGAGCTCGCTAAAAACAATAACAGGATTTAAAAATCCGGTAGTGAGTGCTGAAAAGTCAGATGCTTCAGATTTTTATCCTTCCAACGGAAAACTAATTGCCAAAAACCAACATGAAGGGGTTTACGATTTTAAGCAAGTGCCTTTTTCAGGAGAAGAAAATAAGGGTATCAATAATGTAGTTTATAAAAAAGTGTATCCGTCTATTCAGCCTGACGACTTGTTGCTTCAGGCATCTGTAGATTTTGGTATTCTGTTTTCGGATACTTATGAAGGCGGCATCTGGATTCAAAATGCAGGGACATCTTCAGACGTCTTAATTAACTTGTCCTTAAAACTGCTGCAAGGTCTTGGCCTCCGCTATTCAAAAGCTGAATTTGTAGCATGTCCTTCCTGTGGACGGACAAAATTCCACTTATTTGAATCATTCGAAAAAGTAAAGGAAAAAACAGCACACTTGAAAGGATTAAAAATTGCTGTAATGGGATGCATTGTTAATGGTCCTGGTGAAATGGCTGATGCTGATTATGGATATGTTGGTGCCGGATTTGGAAATGTTACACTTTACAAAAACCGTAAAGCCGTCCGTAAAAACATTGATGAATCAAAAGCCGTTGAAGCCTTGATCAACCTGATTAAGGAAGGCGGTGATTGGAGCGAGTCTAAATAACCAAAAATCCTTTATTTTTCTCCATTTTCTTTGACGCTTACGATTTTTATTACATACTTTTGTGAAATTTTTCACAATAAATGAAACTGTCATGAAACTATCTCATATTGAACACATTGGAATTGCTGTAAACAGCATTGAAGAAAGCCTTCCTTATTACGAAGAAGTGTTGGGCTTAAAATGCTACGCTGTTGAAGAAGTAAAAGACCAGAAAGTAAAAACTGCATTCTTCAAAATTGGTGATACCAAGATTGAATTACTCGAAAGTACCGATCCTGAAGGCCCAATTGGAAAGTTCATTGAGAAACGCGGAACCGGTATACACCACATGGCATTTGCTGTAAATGGCATTGAAAATGCGATGAAGGAGGCAGAAGAAAAAGGTGTTCGCCTGATAGATCAACAACCACGCAAAGGCGCTGAAGGGTTGGATATCGCTTTTCTGCATCCCAAATCGACAGGTGGTGTACTCACCGAATTTTGTGAGGACCGGAAGTAAAAATAAATGCCAGCTAAAATTTGGTTTATAAAGAAACGGGTTTCAAATAACCGATAACTCAAAGCAAAAATGACTATAGAAGATAGAATCCAACACCTCCTTGAAAAACGTGAAGAAGCTAAAATGGGTGGAGGAGAGAAACGCATTGAATCACAACATAAAAAAGGAAAATTTACTGCACGCGAACGTATTGAACTTCTGCTTGATGAGGGTAGTTTTGAAGAGTTCGATATGTTTGTTACGCATCATTCCACTGAGTTTGGCCTTGATCGCCAACGATTTCTGACTGATGGGGTAGTTACTGGTCATGGAACCATTGATGGCAGGGTTGTTTATGTTTATGCCCAGGATTTTACCATTTTTGGCGGCTCACTCTCAGAGACTTTTGCACAAAAAATTTGCAAGGTCATGGACCAGGCCATGAAAGTCGGTGCACCAATAATTGGCATCAACGATAGCGGTGGAGCACGTATTCAGGAAGGCGTGAAAAGCCTGGCAGGTTATGCCGAGATTTTTCAAAGAAACATCATGGCTTCCGGTGTTGTTCCTCAGATCTCTGCCATTTTCGGGCCTTGTGCGGGTGGTGCGGTCTATTCCCCTGCGCTTACCGATTTTATCCTCATGAGCAAGGAAAACAGTTATATGTTTGTTACCGGTCCGAAAGTTGCAAAAACAGTAACCGGTGAAGATATTAGTACCGAGGATCTGGGTGGCCCTGATGTACATGGTAAAAAGTCAGGTGTTGCTCATTTTATCGCAGAAGATGAAAAAGAAGGATTGATGTTGATCAGAAAGCTTTTGCAATTTCTTCCTCAGAACAATTTTGAAGATCCTCCGATAACCGAATGTACTGACCCGATTGACAGGAAAGAGGATGTGTTGAATGAAATTATTCCAATTTCACCAAATCAGCCCTACGATGTGAAGGATGTGATTCATTCCATCGTTGATTACACTGAATTCATGGAAGTACAAAGGCATTATGCTCAAAATATCGTTACCGGTTTTGCAAAGTTTAAAGGCATGCCTGTGGGGATAGTAGCCAATCAACCAAATTTTCTAGCTGGTGTACTTGATATTAATGCTTCGCGCAAAGCAGCACGTTTTGTAAGGTTTTGTGATGCTTTCAATATACCTATTGTTACCCTTGTTGATGTTCCGGGTTTCCTTCCGGGAAGCGGACAGGAATATGGAGGGATTATTATTCATGGTGCTAAATTGTTATTTGCTTATGGCGAAGCTACCGTTCCTAAAGTAACAATAACCCTACGAAAATCGTATGGTGGTGCCCATGATGTAATGGGAAGCAAGCAATTAAGGGGTGACATCAATTATGCCTGGCCATCTGCTGAAATTGCGGTTATGGGCCCGGATGGGGCTATTGAAATATTACATGGTAAAGAAATTAAAGAGATTGAAGGTGAAGAAGCAAAAGCTAAATTCATAAGTGAGAAGGAAAAAGAATACAAAGACAAATTTGCTAATCCTTATGAAGCAGCCAGCTATGGTTATATTGATGATGTGATCGAACCAAGAAATACTCGATTCCGTATAATCAGAGCATTACAGGCATTGGCGTCTAAAAAGGATACCAATCCGCCAAAAAAACACTCTAATATTCCATTGTAAATAACAAGGAATTTAAAAACCAAATTAATCATCATCGAAATGGATTTACCGGATATTGTAAACCAGGGCATCATTATAGCCATTACAGGGTATGTTATTGTATTTCTTGCCTTGCTGCTCTTATATTTTGTTTTTACTTCACTTTCAAAAGCTTTGCTTATTAAAACAAAAAGAAAGCTTAACAAATCAGGCAAAGTAGTTGCTAATGACAAAGATTTACAAATAAGTGGTGAAGTCACTGCTGCTATTGCGATGGCAATTTACCTATCGAGAGATTTACATGATGAAGAAAGTGATGTATTGACTATCAAAAGAGTTTCCAGGACCTATTCACCATGGAACTCAAAAATTTACGGAATGCGTTATTCCAGAAGATAAGAACCATGAAAAAATTCAAATTTACAATACGCGGTAACGATTATGAAGTGGATATGTATTCACTTGAGGATGGTATTGCCAAACTCGAAGTGAATGGCACACGTTACAAAGTTGAATTGCATAAAGATGAACGCAGCTCAAAAACTCCGGTATTGGTAAGGTCTCCTTTAACAACACCAAAGGATGCACACATTATTAAAAAGTCAGCAGAAGGTGTTTTTAAAATAAATGCTCCTTTACCCGGCAACATCCTTCAGGTAAATGTTAAAACCGGCGATATAGTTGAAAAAGGAGATAAACTGCTTATTTATGAGGCCATGAAAATGGAAAATACCCTGCTTGCTGAAAAATCCGGCTCTGTTAAAACGGTAAAGGTTAATGCAGGCGATGCCGTATTGCAAGAAGATTTATTAATAGAACTGGAACTGAGTTAAGTTTTTAAAAATGAGTTACAAACGCAAAGCATTAACCGTTTTAGTGATCATCATTTTTCTTGGTGTACTCAATATTATTTTTCTGAGTAACGATTTGTTTTCAACTGAGATTAGCGGTTTATCGGAAGTTTTGGCAGAAAATGATTCGGGAGCAACGCTAAGCATTTTAGATGGAGTGTATAAGTTTATCAGTTATACCGGTTTCAGAAATGCTACACCCGGACACCTGGTTATGATATTCGTAGGGTTGATTTTTATTTTCCTTGCTATAAAATTTGATTATGAACCACTATTACTCATTCCTATTGGCACAGGTATCGTAATTGGTAATGTGCCCTTTTTTCAGGATGGTGGGATAAACCTGCAATTGGGCATTTACCAGGAAGGTAGTGTGCTTAATTACCTGTATTACGGGGTTGTGAAAGGGATTTATCCGCCACTGATATTTCTGGGTATTGGAGCAATGACTGATTTTTCATCCCTTATATCAAATCCACGGCTGATGCTGCTTGGTGCAGCTGCGCAGGTTGGTATATTCCTCACTTTAATTGGTGCACTGTATTTGGGTTTTAATATGCCCGAAGCCGGAGCAATTGGTATCATAGGTGGTGCTGACGGTCCTACTGCCATTTTCCTTTCTTCAAAACTTGCCAATGGTGGAATTATCAATGGAATGCAAACGAAAAACCTGATTGGGCCTATCGCTATTGCAGCCTATTCGTATATGGCGCTTGTTCCGGTTATTCAGCCACCGATTATGCGGTTGCTAACAAACAATAAAGAACGAAAAATCAGGATGAAACCTCCAAGAGCAGTAAGCAAACTCGAAAAAATTATTTTCCCTATCGTTGCCCTGATCCTGACAACCTTTATTTCTCCTGGAGCCTTACCCTTGTTAGGCATGCTATTCTTTGGTAATTTACTAAAAGAAAGTGGTGTAACCAAGCGCCTGGCAGATACGGCACGTACATCTTTGGTCGATATTGTTACCATCCTGCTCGGTTTAACAGTAGGTGCTTCAACGCAGGCGGATGTGTTTTTAACCAGTGAATCTATACTCATTTTCATTCTCGGAGCTTTGTCGTTTATCGTTGCTACAGCCGGAGGACTAATCTTTGCAAAAGTGATGAACCTGTTCTTAAGTCAAGAAAATAAGATTAACCCATTGGTTGGTGCTGCCGGGGTATCAGCTGTGCCTGATAGCGCGAGGGTGGTTCAAACCGAGGGGTTACGGGCGGATCCTACCAATCATTTACTGATGCATGCAATGGCACCAAATGTCTCAGGTGTAATTGGTTCTGCTGTTGCTGCTGGTATTTTGATGAGCTTTTTGATGTAAATGTATGTTAGTTTACTGGTTTTTCTAATTTTGGTAATTCATCAAATCTGGCATTATGTTAACCATTGGAATAGCTGGTGGAAGCGGCTCGGGTAAAACCACAGTTGTAAAAAAAATTGTTGAATCATTACCCGATGATTCAGTTGCTGTGATGCCGCAGGATGCATATTACTATGATAATGGCCACCTCTCACAAAAAGAAAAATTACAAATCAATTTCGACCATCCGAACTCTATTGAGTGGCCTTTGCTGATTGATCATTTGGACAGATTGAAGAGAGGCGAAGACATCCCAATGCCCCGATACAACTATGTTAGTTGTGCGCGTGCAGAGGATACCATTACAATTCACCCAAAAAAAGTTGTCATTGTTGAAGGAATACTGATTTTAACCCAGGCTGAACTAAGAGACCGGCTTGATATAAAATTATTTGTTGCTACCGATAGTGATGAACGATTGATACGGATCATTAAAAGGGATATTATTGAACGAGGCCGTTCGTATAATGATGTACTTGAACATTATAAAACATTTGTTAAACCGATGCATCAGGAGTTTATAGAACCGTCAAAGCAATTTGCAAATGTTATAATACCCCAGGGAGGTAAAAACAAAGTAGCTATCGATATGGTTGTTTCCCGTATTAAAATAAACCTCCATATTTAACATTTCTTTTCATAGATTTTCAGAACATTTTCAAAAAAGCTTCGTATACAATTTAAACGAACGCAACTTGTTGATTAATAATGACTAATCGGATTTACCTTAAGGAAAAAAAGACTAGACATAATAAAAACTTCAGCAAGTTTTAAACGAGAAGCATCATGGTTTTTCTTGTGGTAATTATTTATCTGGTGGTCACGATTCTGCTAACCTTGGTTGGAATCGGCAGACAACACGAAGGCCTGAAAATATTTCTGATTAGTTTACTTTTAACACCAATAGTAGCTGGAGGCTACATGATCTTCAGAAAAAGGAATTATAAGAAAATCAAATTTTATTATTGTTCAGAATGTGACTATATATTTCCTCTTCGACTTAAACATTGTCCCATATGTGAGGAAAAGGGAATTAAAAGTAAACTGATAAAATACAAAAGCCCATTTAAAGTTTCTGAAAAAATTCGAATCTCAAGTTTTGCGTAAAACGAGTATTCTAAATAATATAAATTGAAAAAAGACTGTCTAAAAAGTCAGGTTTTCATTATTGGTTCACGCAAAGCCGCAAAGATCGCAGCATTAATATACTGAACTTCAATATTGTTTTTCTCTGCGTTCTCTGCGACGCTGCGTGAGATAAGACTTGTGAGACAACCTCTTTCGGATTGTTAAATTAATAGCGTTTTATCTATTTGGATTCATTTGCTTCCCTGATTTCCTTTTTCTCAAGGAAATGACTAACCACAAGCCCGATTCCGCCAAAAAGAAATACCATTGAAAAATAAGCGGCTTCGTCATTCAAAGTTGTTAGTTCAACAAGCAGTGAGCCCAAAAGTAAACCAATGGCGACCCCAATAAAAAGTAATCCAAACTTTAATGCCAATATATTTGTGCTTGGTTTCGGATCAAATAAAGGTGCATCTACTCCTTTTTCAATTAATGCCATTCTCTCTTTTCGTCTGATAAATAACTTGATGGTTGCATATGCAAATCCAAATACTATTGCAGATACAAAAATTGGTTCTAGTTCCATGATCGTATTTTTTAATGTTTAGTTTCTAAATTCATGGTTATGACGCAGTTCATTTCTTGTGGTTACAAAAAAATATTAAATTTGTTAGTCCATAAGGACTCAATATGTTGTTTGTAATGCAATTATCCCGCAAAAAAAACTTCCTCAACATCAAAGAGAGAGACGATTATAAGTCATAATGGGAGCTGAATTACCCTTTTAAAAACGACTTAATTTTAATTTTCGTCAACTCAAAAAACAACATAGATGAATTTACCTTTCGCAGAACCTTTTAAGATAAAGATGGTTGAACCGATCCGCAAAAGCACCAAAGCAGGAACGTGAAAAGTGGATTAAGGAGGCCAAGTACAATTTATTTAATTTACGCAGCGACCAGGTTTTTATCGACCTGTTAACCGATTCAGGTACCGGTGCCATGAGCGACAGGCAATGGTCAGAAATGATGCTTGGAGATGAAAGTTATGCAGGAGCCTCATCTTATTACAAATTAAAATCAGCCATTAGCGACATAACCGGATTTCCTTATTTTTTGCCAACACACCAGGGTAGGGCAGCCGAAAATGTACTTTTTTCAGCAATGATCAAAGAAGGGGATATTGTTCCAGGAAACTCCCATTTTGATACAACAAAAGGTCATATTGAATTCAGAAAAGCGATTGCTGTTGATTGCACGATAGCTGAAGCATTCGATACAAATATAGATCATCCTTTCAAAGGGGATATTGATTTGAAGAAACTTGAGGATGTGCTTAAAAAACATCCCAAAGAAAAAATTCCAATGATCATTGTTACAGTAACGTGTAATTCTTCCGGCGGTCAACCCGTTTCTTTGAAAAATATGAAGGAGGTAAAACGTCTGGCTGATCAATATGAAATTACCGTAATTTTTGATTCAGCCCGCTTTGCAGAAAATGCCTACTTCATTAAATTGAGAGAGGAAGAATACAAAGACCAGCCGATCACCTACATTGTCCGCGAAATGTTCAAAAACGCTGATGGAATGACCATGAGCAGTAAAAAAGATGCCATAGTAAATATGGGTGGTTTTATTGCTTTAAATGACAAAGCATTGTTTGAGAAAGCCAGCATATATAATATACTTTTTGAGGGATTTATTTCTTATGGGGGCATGTCAGGAAGAGATATGAACGCATTGGCACAAGGGCTTTATGAAGGAACAGATTTCTATTATCTCGAATCGAGAATAAAACAAGTAGAATACCTGGGACAGATGCTCAAGGATGCAGGTGTCCCAATTCAAAATCCATTTGGCGGACATGCAATATTTGTAAATGCGAAAGAGTTCCTGCCACATTTGCCAAAAGAAGAATTTGTTGCCCAAACACTTGCCGTTGAATTGTATATTGAAGGCGGCGTGCGTGGTGTTGAAATTGGTACCCTGTTGGCTGATCGCGATCCTCAAACCAGGGAAAATCGTTATCCCGATTTAGAACTTCTGCGATTAACTATTCCACGAAGGGTTTATTCGCGCAACCATATGGATTATGTCGCGGCAGCTCTATCCAATGTTTATCAAAGAAGAAATGAAATTAAAAAAGGATTAAGCATTGTAAAAGAAGCTCCAATTTTAAGACATTTCACAGTTGAACTGGAAAAGCTTTAGAAAAACCTTACGAAAGATCAGAACTCCTGTTAGTCTGCTATAAATCTTCTTTTTAAGAGGATTGTTTGTGGTGGATGAGGTGTTTTTATTTTTATTTTTGCAGCCCAAAATTTAATAAATGGATCGAAAGAGAAAAGCCGGTAGATACGAGCGTTTATATAAGCAGATTAAGGAACTGATTGAGAAAAGCAGTAACAATCCGTTATCTAATATGGCTACAATCAATGCTGTTCTGTACCATAAAATGGAATACTTTTTTTGGGTCGGATTTTATCTTTTACATGAAAACAAATTACAGGTGGCTGCTTATCAAGGGCCGTTGGCATGTATCAATCTGGAGAAAGATGCCGGTGTTTGCTGGGCAGGCATAAATCAGCAAAAAACCATTTTGGTACCTGATGTTGAAGCTTTTCCCGGACATATTGCCTGCGATTCAAGGTCGAAATCAGAAATTGTTGTTCCTGTGAAAAACCGGGATGGAGAAATAGTTGGGGTAATGGATGTAGATAGCGAATCGTATAATTCGTTTTCGGAAATTGATAGCGAATGGCTTGAGAAGATTGTTCAGTTAGTTTACCATCAATAATAATCCGGAATGGAAGATATAATTACCACATTGATTCTCGTTGCTTTATCAACACAGGTTTTACCTGTTGCAGTCGGCATTAATACCAAAAAAGGATTTATTTCATTCTGGTATAGCTTTATTTTAATCTTCACTCAGTTGCTATTTTTATACATTGGTTATAAGCTGGGTAGCCGTTTTCTTCACTTACTCGAAAATTATAAGGGGATTGTTTTGTTTGTTGGTTTTTTCATGATTGGCATCCGAATGATCATGGATGTCTTTAAAATCAGGAAAGGTGACAGAACCTACTTTTTAGATAACACAGCAACCCTTATCCTTGCCTCGATCGCACAAGGAATAAACACTTTATTAGCTGGATTATTGCTATCTTTTATGCCGCTTAACTTTGAGCAAATGATTATTGTTTTGGCGATTGCTGTTTTCGTCTTTACGGTTTTAGGTATGATATTAAAAACAGAAAAACAGTCATATGCCATATCAGCCTTCTTCTTTTTTATATCTGCACTTGTCATGATCATCTCATCAGTTTATCTCGGATTTTTTATCTAAAAACAATCTTTAATGCTCAGATCAATTATAGTTTTAGTTGCATTTATCCTGACAGGTTCTTCGCTGACCTATGCTCAAATACCTGATGGATATTATGATGATGCCATTGGATTAACCGGAGATGAATTAAAATCAGCCCTTAATAACATTATTGATGATCACGATGAATACAGCTATAACGCTTTACGCGATTATATTTTAAAAGAATCTGATGAGGATCCAAATAATCCTTCAAATGTGATCTTAATTCATTCAGGTATTTCACGATCAAAGAATGAATTTGGCGGTAATCTGGGTGAATGGAACCGTGAGCATGTTTGGGCTAAGTCGCATGGTGATTTTGGCAACGATCCACCGGCAGGAACTGATGCACATCATATACGTCCATCTGACGTTCAGATTAACGGTACTCGTGGAAATCTGGATTTTGATAATGGAGGATCTCCAGTTAACAACTGCCCGGGTTGTAATGTGGATGGTGATTCGTTTGAACCCAGGGATGGAGCAAAAGGTGATGTTGCCCGAATAATTTTTTACATGGCTGTAAGATACGAAGGTGGTTCAGGAGAACCAGACCTTGAAGTTGTAGACCAGGTAAATACTTATCCTAATCCTGAACACGGTAAGCTGTCAACACTTCTGGCTTGGCATATTCTAGATCCTATCGATGATTTTGAAATGAACCGCAACGAGGTGGTTTATGGTTACCAGCAGAACCGCAATCCGTTTATTGATCATCCTGAATTTGTAGAAGACATCTGGGGCGACCCCACCAATGTAAGCACCACTTTTGAGCAAGCCATTTCGTGTTACCCTAACCCGGTTATTAACCAGGTATTTATTGATTATTCATCAAATTTAACGTTGCAGTATACTTTAATCAATATGCATGGAAGCCTAGTTAAAAATGGCTTAATCGGAACAGGCAAATTCGCTATCGATCTGTCGAATGAAGCGCCCGGCATTTTTCTTTTAATTTTACTTGATGATGCAGGGAACAACATCAAACAATACAAACTCTTGAAAACAAGCAATTAGATGAGTAAGCATCCACTGATCAGGATTACCAAAGAATTTAAGTTTGAAATGGCCCATGCATTAAAAGGCTACGACGGCCCTTGCAAGAATATTCATGGCCATTCTTATTCGTTGAATGTAACAATTGCCGGAACACCAATCACTGATGAAAATAACCCTAAGCTGGGTATGATAATGGATTTTGGTGACTTAAAGAAAATTGTTCGAAAAGCTGTAATTGATATATTCGATCATGCTTTGGTTCTAAACAATAAAATGCCCAATGGCGTTGTTTCAGAAATGCAGCAGCATTTTGAGCGAATAATCTTGCTGGATTATCAACCTACCAGCGAACTAATGGTCGCTGATTTTGCCGATCGCATTAAAGTACTTCTTCCTGATAACATTACATTAAAACACCTGCTTCTCCGCGAAACTATTACATCTTACGCCGAGTGGTTTGCTGACGAGAATTAAATTTTTATTACTAACAAATTCCCCCTTTTTATAAAAGGTGATAAGCGGGATTAGAAAAAGTTAGGTTATTTTGAATCTTCTCAATCATTGAATTCCTATTTGAAACAATTCTATATTAAGTATTTACCAGTTTTGGCTTCATGACTTTTCTACTTTTGTATTCATACATTTAAATAAATGAATATGAAAAAGATCAATTTGTTTTTAGCTTTATTAATAAGTCTTACTAGCTTAACTACCATAGCACAGGAAAAAATATCACCCTACTTTAAAGTGGCTGATATAATTGGAAAAATGGAAAATGCAACCGCTCAGGTTTCTGAGGCAATTACCTCAGGTGGATTTGATATTATAGGAAAATATCATCCGGGAGAAAAGCCTGGATTGGAAGTTATTTGTTTTACAAATGATGATCTAAAGAAACTAAGCCTGAAATTTGATGATCGTGGCACACTGGCCAGTGTTTTGAAAGCGGCTCTGGTAAACAAAAATGATACGATAACAATAAGTATAGTAAATCCTGAATATATGTTCCTCGCTTACTGGGGTGAACAATTGAGTGGGCAGGAAGAGCAACTGAAATCAATATCAGACCAGGTAAAAACCATATTTTCAAAACTTGGTAAGTTAGAACCCTTTGGCGGATTAGAGAAAAGGGAAGATCTACCTGGCTACCATTATATGATGATGATGCCTTATTTCGACGATCCGGTTGAATTGAATGAGTTTGCTTCTTTCGAAGAAGGCTTGAAAACCATCCAAAAAAATCTGGTAGCAAAAACCGGAAATACGGTAAAAGTATTTGAACAATTATTCGAAGGAGAAGAAATAGCTGTTTTTGGTGTTGGTTTATGGGATAAGGAAACAGGTGAAAGTGCTTTTTTACCAACCATTGGTGAAGGTCATATTGCTAATTTACCTTATGAAATTATCCTCCAGGGAAGAATGGCGACTATGTTACATGGTAAATACCGTATTGCCCTTTTCTGGCCTGAATTGAAAATGGGTACTTTTATGAAGATAAGCAGTACTCCGGGAGAAATTGAGGATACGATGAAAGCTGTTTGTGGTGCTGAGTAAAACGCGTTCGGCCTTTTTTGTTTGACGTTTTAATTCTTTTCCATTGATGTGGAAAGTAGCTTTTTGAGAAGCAGATAATATAATTCGGAATAGATTAAGTTCATAATTCAGAATGTTGTGATGATAGCATTTCGATCAGGAGGAAGTTATCATTCCTTTATAAAAAATGATGTTTACATGGTTGTTAAAAAAGAGCTCGATTTTTTGCATGATTATTGTAACTATTAATATACATGCTCATTTAGATTCAAAGTTTGTATCGAAATCAAATCTCAACAAATGGAGATAGCTGCATCCATCATTTTTAGTAAAAAAATTTGGTATTTATCTGTAATTTTATGAAGATCAGGTATTTTTTTATCATTATCCTATTCCTTTATAGCATTCAGCATGCTGTTGGGCAAAAGGATAATTCCGTCAATGCCCGCTTCACCACCTGGTATGAAAACAAAGTGGGAGCTATTTCAGTTTCATTTGATGATGCCAGTTTCACACAATACGAATATGCAAAACCAATTTTAGAAAAGTTCAGGTTAAAAGCCACTTTTAGTATCGTTGGTGAATGGACAACAGATTACCCAAGTTATTCGGCAGAACCGAATTGTTTTGAGATTCAGAAAATGGGATGGAAACAATTGACCGAACTTGCTGAAGATGGACATGAATTAGCTGCACATGGTTATTATCATCAAAAATATGATAAACACAAAGCTGTTCCGGATTTAGCAATGGAAATGATAAGCATAAAGAAACTGATTGAATCCAAAACCCATGCGCATGTTAATACATTGCATTATCCCTATTCTTATGCTTCGGTCAATATTCCAATCGCAGCCAAGGAGGCAGGTTATTTGTTTGGAAGGTCAGGGTTGGACACAGTAAACACTGCAAATCCACTTAATATGTATCTGCTGGCATCAAAGGCTATATTAAATAATAATCTGCCGGATTCTATAAAATTTCAAGAATGGATTGACCAGACAAAAGGAAACTGGCTTATTTTAATTTATCATCATTTATTTCCTGAGCAAACTAAAGAAATGATCTTATTCAGGCATCATAAAGTTCGGAATTCCTATTCTCTACTTCCTGAAACTTTTGAAAAACACATGAAAATGATTATTGCCTCAGGATACTGGATAGCACCTATTGCCTCAATTGGGAAGTATATCATCCAGC
>CAVWXM010000005.1:0-36659 GCA_963759045.1 uncultured Bacteroidia bacterium | reverse complement strand
TAGGATTTAAAGGTGACGGGTTTTGTTATGATAATGAGCTAAACAGGCACAAAACATATATCCACGAATTTGAAATTGCTGATCGCCTAATTACCAATGTTGAATACATCAATTTCGTTGAAGACAATGGTTACCAGAATTTCAACTTATGGCACGATGAGGGCTGGAAATGGCTTAATGAAAATGATGTGATTACCCCGCTGTATTGGATGAAAAAAGATGGACAATGGATGAATTATACCCTGAAAGGTTTAATACCGGTTGAACCTCGCCAATGCGTCAAACACATCAGTTTTTATGAGGCATTTGCATTTGCAGAATGGAAAGGGATGCGGTTACCTACCGAATTTGAGTGGGAAGTTGCATCAGATAAATTTGAATGGGGAAAAAGATGGGAATGGACAAATAGTGCTTATTTGCCCTATCCAGGCTATCGCAAAGCTGATGGAGCGGTAGGTGAATACAATGGTAAGTTTATGATAAGCCAGATGGTTTTACGAGGCGCATCATTAGTTACAACACCCGGGCATAGCCGAAAAACATACCGCAATTTTTTTCATCCCTGGGAGCGATGGCAATATACAGGAATACGATTGGTAAAATAATAGTAATCCTATTTCAATTACCAATTCATCAGTTGCCCCGGACTTCAGTTGCCCCGGACTTCAGTCCGGGGGTAAATAAACAAACAATGGAAACAACAAATACAACATTAACCCAATTTGCAAAAGATGTTATCCATGGTTTTGGAAAAAAACCAAAATCAATCTCATCAAAATATTTTTACGATGCCGAAGGCGACCGTTTATTCCAGCAAATTATGCATATGCCCGAGTATTATTTAACCGATGCCGAGCATGAAATATTTGATGAGCAATATGATAAGATTTGCAATGCGATAAAAGCATTTGATGAACCGTTTAATTTGATCGAATTAGGAGCTGGCGACGGTTATAAAACCAAACTGCTTTTAAAATATTTGCTTGAGCAAAATGCTGAATTTACTTATTACCCGGTTGATATTTCCAAGAATATTTTAACTGAACTTGGGATTAGTCTGAAAGGAATGTTTCCGCCACTTTTGTTTCATGCGCTTCATTGCGAATATTTTGAGGCCTTAAAACAAATGAATAAGTTGAACGACAGAAGAAACGTGGTGCTATTCCTTGGTTCAAACATTGGTAATTTTCATCTTGATGAGGCTGAGGTTTTTATACAGGAAATGTCGAACAATTGCAAACCAGGTGATATGCTGTTGTTGGGTGTTGATCTGAAAAAAGATCCCCGCATCATTCAATTAGCCTACGATGATTCACAAGGCATAACCGCTGCTTTTAATTTGAATCTCCTTTCCAGGATGAATCGTGAACTGGGTGCGGCTTTTGACATCAGGCAATTTAAACATCTGGCACATTACGAGAAAGAGACCGGCGAAATGCTGAGCTTTATTGAATCGCTTTTTGATCAGGAAATATATTTTGAAGAATTGGATATGGAATTCCAATTCGAAAAAGGCGAAAGGATACATACAGAAGTGTCAAAAAAATATAGTCCGGAAGAACTACGATCGTTGGCTGAAGGGCAGGGTTTTGAGCTTAAACAATACTTTACTGACTCAAACAATTTCTTTACGGATGTATTACTTACAAATAAAGCAAAATAAGTGTTACTGAAATAGATATCATTTTTGCACCCCTCACATTCCTGCCGGGAATAGGCATCTTGATGCGTATTGAAAAATAAAGATTCATTTGAGATACATCATCAGCTTTCTGCGAGGAGTTTCAAACCAGCCATTGTCTGAATTTCTACTTTTTTCATTTCTTATTCTTGCATTTCTTACTGATATAATTGCCATGTATTTATTAATTAAAGAGTCATTTGTTTCAGCCAGTCTTATTAATGAACAGTTTGATAAACATGTCGAAGAAAAAATTTCAGGTGAATCAAAAATTGTACAATAAATTTTACCTTTACGCGATTAAAAATTGACTGCTATGAAGAAAAAAGTCGCATTAATTTACTGGGGTACAGGCGGAAATGTTGAACGTGCTGCAAAAAAAGTAGCTGGTGTATTTTCACCTGACGAAATTGATTTGTTTGATTTAAAATCATTTCATGTTAATTCCATTACGAATTACCAGTTAATCATCCTTGGAGCAGCAACGGTAGGTGCTGAAGTTTGGATGGATGTAAAAGATGATAACGAATGGAGCCGGTTTTTTGAAGCGGTTGAAAATATTGATTTCACAGGAAAATACGTTGCTTTTTTTGGTCTGGGCGACCAGGTTTTATATCCCGATCATTATGTTGATGCACTTGGTATTTTCAAAGCTGAAATGCAGAAGACAAAGGCCACTATCATTGGCGAATGGCCCATTGAAGGTTACGACTTTACTGATTCCGATGGTTATGCTGGTGATATGTTTTTCGGACTGGCACTTGATGAAGACAGCCAGGAAGAACTGACCGTGGAACGTGCTACAAAATGGGTGGCAGGCCTAAAAGCCAAAGCCGGAATTTAATCAAATAATTCCTCGAGGCTTTGCCTCGGGGTTCCATATATTCTCCCCTGAATTTCAGGGGAGATGTCAGTCAACTGAGGACTGACAGTGGGGTGAAATAGAGAAAATTCGATTTTCGGCTTTTTTGCCGAAATAAAGTTGGCATAATACTCCTTGGCTCTGCCACGGAGATAGTCAACTTTAAGAATTTTCTTTAATCTTTATATTTCAGGAAATTTTCTTTTTGTCAAATAATGAATTCCTTCAAAAGGGATGTATCCCATTTTCCTGAAAACTTCAAATGATTCATTGTTATAGTCTTCAATCTGGCAGGCATAAATACCGATACCTTTTGAGTCGAGCCATTCTTCGGCTGCATCGACAAGTTTTTTCGCAATACCTCTTTTCCTGAATTCAGGCAAAACAGCTACCCTGTTTATCCACCCTTTTCTGCCATCATGCGTTACCAGTATCGATCCAACAGCCTTTCCATTAAGTATGGCAAATAAAAATTGGTTGCTGTCCAGTCCTACTTCTTTCTCAATACTTTCCAGGCTATCCCGTCCTTTGGGTTTATATGGCAAACCCGATCGTTCCCATAGGTCTATCAAAAGGCCATAATCACCTGCTTTGTAATGTACTATGTTAATAACCTTAACCATGTTGTTTTATGGAAGTTGGCAACCTCGTGACGCATTGTATATTTCATACCATTGTTCTCTTGTTATCTGCACATCAAGCGCGTCAACTGCTTTCTTTAAGCGGTCAATTTTACCCGATCCAACAATGGGTATCACTTTTGCAGGATGATACAGTATCCAGGCATAAATAAGCGTGTCAATTGAAATATTCAACTCTTCAGCTATTTCATGAAGCTTTGCAGCAATTCTTGAACTTTTTTCATCTTTTGGATTGAACAATTGACCAAATGCCAGCGGTGACCAACCCATCGGATGAATGTGTTCATTCATGAAAAAATCCATGTTTCCATTATCGAAATGTTCAAGAATAACCGGTGAATATTCGATTTGATTGGTAACCAGTTTATCGTTAAAGTGCTTGTTTAATCCCAAATATTGTAAGGGATTGATAATTTGAAACACCAAAATTCAACACCTTGCCATCCTTTTCAAGTTTCTCAAAAGCCATGGCTATTTCAACCGGATTCATCAGTGGATCAGGACGGTGGATCAGCAATAAATCAATATAATCAGTGTTGAGATTAACAAGAGACTGTTCCGCACTTTCAATGATATGATCAAAAGAAGTATCGTAAACATTTGTCCTTCTATCAGGAAATTTTGAAGAAGCTAGCTGAATACCACATTTTGTTACCAGTTGTATTTGTTGCCGTATTTTTGGGTTTGACTTTAGCAGTTTTCCAAATTCAGCTTCGCAGGCATAATCTCCATAAATAGCGGCGTGGTCAAAGGTGGTTACGCCTAAGGCTATTGCCTCCTTAACAAATTGGTCCAAATTTGGCAATGACATTTTCCAGTCCATCAACCGCCAAAAACCCAGTGCAATGCGCGACACGGTTAATGAAGATGAAAAGTTTATTTGTTCCATTCCTTACGCCTTGATTTTCCACGACCACCTGATTTTGGCCTCAGCTGTTGTGGTTTTGTTGGTTCGGTCGAGTTCTTTTTTCCCATCAAACTCTTCTTCAAAATCCTCATCCATGCTCAAATAACCCATATCACGATCCTTAATTTTTGAAAGAATGCTCCCAACAAGTTTAAATGCAGATTTTGCCACCACCAACCAGGGAGAAGCAGAGCCTAAAATATTGGTAACAGTGCCCAAAACCTCTCCTCCAAGCTCCTTTTCAACATCGCCTAAAATGTTGCCTACATCGCGGACAGATTTTCGGCTGTGTTTCAAAAACAACCTTACTTTCAAACTTCGGTCAGCAGGCATATCCCTTTCAAGTATGGTAAGGCCTTCTACCCCGCCATCAATACTTTCCGGCTCAAATTCAACGATATTGTCCGAATGTTTTTTCAGCATAAAATAAGGTTGACCTGCGGCAGGTACCGTCGTTACCACCAATTTATCATTGTCAACAGGATGCTCGGCAATAATGAAGAAATAAAGTTTCCACCTGCTTTTTTTTACCAGGATTTCTAGTCTTTCGAGTTCAAGTTTTACTGTAGCCATGATTTTTATATTTTGGAACAAGATACTTAAATTATATAATTCTCAAAAAAAAGGATTAACCGCTCCTTCATGTATATTTCTGTTTTTTACCAAAACAAAAGCTTCCTGTATGTACGAATGTGAACATCCCTGAAAACCACTATTTTTTTTATATGGTGGTTTACGGTCATTGCTGATTACCAATTAAGTAGTCTATTTGCAGTATAAAACATAATCAGAGAATAAAGCAAAAAAGTGAAAACAGAAAGAAAAGTGCAATGCTTGGTTTATCTGGATATGAGAGTTTATAAGGATAAAACAGACCAATTAATGTTGATCGAGGCAAAGGGAACCTCAACGAATGAGCAACCCGGGATACCCAAGCTTGTACCAACAAACGAGATCGACGAATTGGGAGAAGATGGAATTTTGAATTTTGATTTCATTAATCAGCCAATTGAAGCTGAACGTAAAAGGGAAATGACGTTTGAAATTAAAACAGTATTCAATCTTGGTCAATTACCTGAAAACCTTAAAGGGATAAAGGTATATGCAGAAGAGAATGCTGATATCGTACTATTAATGTAAACACTGCATGAAGGAAAGTAAATAATAGTTACTGATCGGATTGTATTAAAACCATACCAAAATGATACGTTTGATTGTCACAGATGATCATCCTGTAATTAGGGATGGCATCAAATCCATCTTAACCAACGAAAAAGACATCAACCTGGTTGGTTGTGTCGGTAATGGTGAAGAGCTATTAAAAATGCTTGAAACAACAAAAGCCGATGTTATTCTTATGGACATCAATATGCCAGGCATGAACGGCATTGAGGCAACAAAGCTTGTTAAAAAGAGATATCCCGAGATTAAGGTGCTCTGTTTTTCGCAATATGATGAAAAGCGGTTTATCAAACAATTATTAAAATGTGGTGCTAATGGATATTTGTTAAAAGAAGCTGCCGGATCAGAACTGGTGAGTGCAATTTGGATGGTTCATACCGGGGGTATGTATATGAGCAAGAACCTGCCGAATGTATTTGGGGATAAACCAAAACCGCGTTCAAATTATCTATTCCCCAACTTGAGTAAGCGTGAGGTTGACGTGCTGAATGAAATATGCTCCGAAAAGAGCACCAATGAAATTGCTGGTTCACTATACATCAGCCACAATACAGTTGAAACACACCGCGCCAATTTATTGTTAAAAGTTGGTGTAAAAAATACAGCCGGCCTGGTAAAATGGGCCGTTGAAAATAATATTGTTTAACCCTTAAAAATTTTAATGCTATGAGTAATTTAATTTTAGGAATCCATACAGATTTCGCCTATTATTTTAGCGAGAAACTACAAAATCAAGTTGATACAGAACTCGCAACAGCACCTTATAATGAAGCAGATTATCCAGCAAAATTGTTGGCTCAGGAATGGAATGGATCAAAAGAATTCACTGTAGATTTTGTATCCATAGTTAATAATCTTACTTTAAAAAATACTCATTTTGACTATCAAAATGGACTCTTAACTTTTGAATTTAGTTATCAAGGATTAAGAAGTTCTAAATTACACAGAATCCCATATAAAATAGTAATTGGGAAATTGGATCCAGCTGTTACTGTAATTACAACTACTGTTTTGATTGTTGAAGAGGTCCAGGGAGGTGCAATACCAGATTCCGATATTGCAATACATATAACCAGTGTACCTCAAAGCGATGATGTACCTGGAAAAGGAATTCCAGATTAATCAGATTATACCATCCTTCATTCTGCTAATATAATTTGAAGACAGAAAACATATGCGATTCAGAAATAGCATAAACACATTCCTATTATTCCTGGGTTTTTTTACAGGAAATAGTATTGCGGTTTCTGCTTTTTCTGAAAATGATAGTATGGCACAGGAAATTTATGTAGATAAAGCAAATCAATATTTTAAGCAATATAATTATGACACCTCAGCTTTATATTATGATTCTGCATATTTGAGCGCTCAAAAATCAGGTAAAACAGATTTAATAGCATACTACCTCTTAAAAAAAGGCACAGCATTGCGCAAAGCCAGGTTAAGAGACTCTTCCTATTCATATCTTTCTAAATCAAAAAGGCTTGCAGCACAAAATGGTTTTGATACTATTGAAGCATTATCGGATATTGAACTTGGATGGTTCTTTAAGTACAATGGATTGCTCGATTCAGCTGAAAGCTATTATAATCATGCCCTTACAATTTATAAATCAATTGGAGATTCAGTTGGAATTGGCCTGGCAAAGCATACCTTATCAGTGCTTTACCAAACATATACCGACTATGAAACCTCATTGAAATATGCATTGGAAAGCAACAGGATATTTAAAAAATTCGACAATAAAGGGCTTTATGCTAAATCTTTGCTGAATCTCGGAAATATATATGACGATCTTGGTGAATATGATACTGCTTTCTCTTGTTACGAAGCTTGCTATTCATTAAGCACTGAAATAAATGAGCCACGGTTAGCGGGTAAAGCAGCATTCAATAAAGGATATATGTACCTGTTCTGGGATAGATATGAAGAAGCCGAAACAGCTTTTTTAAATGCTATAAAATTTTGTATTCAAATCAACGATTACAAGGATTTGTCATTGCTTTACAGGAATTTGTCAATTGTACAGAAAAAACTTGAGAAATGGAGCGAAGCCATAATATCGGCTGAAAAATCATTATTCTATGCCAAAAAAGCGGACAACAAAGAATACGAGTTCTATGCTGTAATAAACATGGGAGTTTATTACCTGGAAATTGAGCAATATGAACTTACTGAAAAATATTACCTCGAAGCTTTTGAAATGGCAGCAAAATATAACTTTAAAACAGGCAGAAAAATAATTTACCGTAACTTGAGTAATCTTTACAAAGCTACCCGGGATTTTGAAAAAGCATATGAATATCACGTAAAATTTAAAAATATTTCTGATTCAATAACCAACGAGGAAAAGATATATGCCCGCGAAAAATACAAAGCCGAATACGAACTGATGCGTTACAAAGATCAAAACCACATAAAAGAACTTGAAAAGAAAAAGATACGATTCGAGCGCAATTTATCATATGGAATTGGCGCAGCAATGGTTTTCATGCTGCTGGTGTTTGTTTTCTTTTTAAGAATGCGTGCCCGAAAAAACCGCATCATCGCTGCGCAGAAAATCCAGAAACTGGAGGATGAGAAAAAACTGATGGCAGCCCGATCGGTTTTAGTTGGCCAGGAAAAAGAACGCGAACGCATTGCCCGCGAACTGCATGATGGGATTGGGGTTTTGCTTTCAACCGCTTCCATTCACTTTTCGAGTGTTGAGGCAAAAGCGGATAAGAAAACCAGCGAAATGCTGAAAAAGGCCAATAAATTATTAAAAGAAGCTGGCCACGAGGTTCGACAGATTTCACATAATATGATGCCGGGCGTACTGTCAAAATTCGGCTTAAATGAAGCCATTGAAGACCTGTTTGATGAAGTTGAAGAAGCCGGTGATATCCAGGTAGATCTGGAAATGATCTGTGGTGATGAACGATTACCTGAAAATATGGAGATCATGATTTACCGTGTAATCCAGGAAATGATCAACAATACGCTGAAATACGCAAAAGCTTCAAAAATTTCATTTTTCATCTCACGAACTGAAGAAATGATAAAAATAAGGTTTGCTGACAACGGTATTGGCTTCAGCGAAGAGGAAATCCCGCATGGTAAAAACCTAGGAATTAGTGGTATTAAATCTCGAATTGAATATTTGGGGGGTAATATTGAAATTATCAGCGAGTATGGGAAAGGTGTGCATTATTCCATATCTGTGCCTTTGAATACAAAAAGCTAAAATAAATGACACAAATATTGACTCCTAATGAACTTAAAAAGATTAACGTTTCTACTAATTCTAGCAATGCTTTCTTTTAACCTATTTGCTTTGTATGAAAATGAAACAGTCCAACAACTAATAGAAAAAGCAAATAATTTAATAGATATACACCAATTTGATTCTGCTATATACTATCTTGATAGTGCATTGAAATTATCGAACGCTTCAGAAGCAGGATCTGTTCGTAGTTATAAAAACCTAGTTTATGCTAAAAGATATCTTGCTGAGAATAAATTGGATTCGGCTGAAAATTATTTTAATTTGTTCAGGCAAAAAATAATTCCAAGAGAACAAATAACAGGAGCTTCCGACTCGAATAATAAATTTTTTGTACACACTTTAGATCACCGTGATTCAGTTTATTACATCTATAAAAGCAGATTAAATGACTATTTGAGCAAAGGTGATTCATTAGGTATTGCCAATTCTGTTTATGCATTATCATTATATTTTCAAAACACCGGTGACTTTAAGAAAGCAGTAAAATATGCTTTTACTGCATATGGAATTGCTTCCATTCACTTTTCGAGTGTTGAGGCAAAAGCGGATAAGAAAACCAGCGAAATGCTGAAAAAGGCCAATAAATTATTAAAAGAAGCTGGCCACGAGGTTCGACAGATTTCACATAATATGATGCCGGGCGTGTTGTCAAAATTCGGCTTAAAAGAAGCCATAGAGGACCTGTTTGAAGAGGTTGATGATGCCGGTGAAATTGAGGTTGACCTTGATGTTGTTTGCCGCGATGATGAACGATTACCCGAAAATATGGAAATTATGATATACCGGATGGTTCAGGAAATGATCAACAATACACTGAAATACGCAAAGGCTTCGAATATATTTTTCCATATCTCAAGATGTGAGCAGGAAATTTCAATGGAATATAAAGACAATGGCATCGGCTTTAATGAAGCGGAACTTCCGCATGGTAAAAACCTTGGCATATCAGGTATTCGTTCAAGGGTTGAATACCTCGGTGGTGAAATAGAATTGCATGCGAAAACCGGAAAAGGTACCAGGTATTTGATAACGATACCATTAAGTGAAGTCATAAACGATTTGAAATAAAAACACATAAAATAGTTGCATTGCGCACTAAAATGTTGTATATTGCACAGAACCAAAATGATACGACTAATAGTTACCGATGATCACCCCGTGATCAGGGATGGGATAAAAACCATACTTTCAGATGATAAAGACATTGAAGTGGTAGGCTGTGCCGGTAGTGGTACCGAATTGCTTGAGCTTCTCGAAAAACAGGAGACTGACGTGGTATTGATGGATATCAATATGCCGGGCATGAATGGCATTGATGCTACAAAAGCGGTTAAAAAGAAATACCCGGAAATTAAGGTGATCAGTTTTTCGCAATACGACGAAAAACGTTTTGTAAAGCAGTTATTAAAAAACGGGGCAAATGGGTACCTGCTTAAAAACTCGGCAGCCAACGAATTAATTGAAGCCATTAAAATGGTTCAAAGCGGAGGCATGTTCCTGAGTGAGGATCTTCCGAATATTTTCGGAGAAAAACCAAAACCTCGTTCCAATTATCTTTTCCCCGATCTGAGTAACCGCGAACTGGATGTATTAAGAGAAATATGCCAGGAGAAAAGCACCCACGAAATTGCCGACACATTATTTATCAGCCACAATACTGTTGAAACACACCGCTCCAACTTGCTGTTAAAAGTTGGTGTTAAAAATACTGCAGGCCTCGTAAAGTGGGCCGTAGAAAACGAGATTGTTTAACCCTTAAAAATTTAAAGCTATGGCACTTAAAAAGATTTTCAAATGAATCGTATGATGACCACTCCAGAACGTTTAAAACTTACTGCAACTTTTGATGTTGCGACAGGTAAAGCTGTCAGGTTAGCGAAAGTTGATAATTTAACTTCTGGTACAATTGATTGCTATTATCTTGAAGAAAATAAAGCTAATGCAACGGCTGGTTATATTTATCCTTCTGATGAATTTACATTTCCTCATAGCAACTTAAATGCTATTGTTAATGTACATGTTGTAGATGGAGCAGGCAATCCAGTTAAAACAATGGATACACGAAATGCGCCTCCTATGTAAAACTTAAATTCTCAAATGGATCAAAGTTTAGACAACCCAATAAATGATTGTTATTTATTGATTTTGAAATTTCTAAATCTTAGTTACTGTTTACTGATCTTAAATGAAATTTTTTAAAACATTCATACTACTTATAAGTATCTCGTTTTTTTCTTATGCGAATAAACAAGACAGGAATATTCAGAGAAATCTAGAAAAAGCCAGTATATATTTGAATCAATTTAATTTCGATTCTGCATTTGTCTTTTTCAATACTGCACTGCAAGCAGCAAAAAGCAAAAATGATAAAGTCTTGGAGACACATATTACCAGGCTTATGGGTAGGGCCTACATTTTAGCAAGCAACAGTGATAGCGCACTGATTCAATTAACTCGTGCCATCGATATGGCGAAATTAATTGATAATGACAGTATCCTGGCAATGGCATACCTTAATGTTGCCTATATACTAATTAATCGGGGAATGGCAGATTCTGCTTTGTGGCTTCACAAAGAAGCACTTCGCTTATACGAATCCAATAACGACAGTATTGGTATGGCAAAAGCGCATACCTCATTGGCAATATATTATAAGTATTCTGGTGACTTTGACCTTGGTTTAAAGAATGCTCTTTCTGCAAATTACATATTTCGTAAATTAAAATTAGAAGCTCCTTTGGCAAGGTCTTATATCAACCTCGGGAACACATATGAAAAAATAGGTGATTACGATACTGCTGTATCTTGTTTTGAAAAGTCATATCAAATAGGGCAAAAAATCAATAACCCAGATATTATATCAACTTCTTTGATTAATAAGACAGTAGTTTACTGGCAAAGAGCAAATGAAGAAATGGAAAAGGGAGACAGTATAACAGGACTTAAAATGTACCAGTTGACAAAAGATGAATTTCTAAAATCTATTGAATACAGTAAAAAAATAAATGATTTGAGTGCTCTATCCATGCTCTATTCCAATATTTCAATTGTTTATAATGACCTTGGAATGTTTAAAGAATCAATTGAGTCAGCAAAAAAAGCGATCAGTTTATCGAAAGAATTAAACATCATGACTGACCAGTTAAACGCATTGAATAATTTAGGAATTGCCTATCAGAACATGAAAGAATATAATAGCGCTAAAAGAAGTTATCTAGAAAGCCTGGACCTTGCAAGAAAATCAAAACATAAAGAGGCGATTAAAAAAGCTTGTATCAATTTATCCACTGCCTATGAATTAATGGGAGACTATAAAAAATCCCTTGAATACGCAAGATTAACTGCCGTTTACGAGGATTCATTGTTCAGTGAAAGCAAGCAGAAATTGATAGAAGAGCATAAAACAAATTTTGAAATTCTTCATCTGAAAGACCAGAACCAAATCAAGGAATTGGATAAAAAACGAATTCGTGCCGAACGAAATATTACACTTGGGATTGGTATTCTTGTTGTTGTTGCTTTGCTAAGTCTGATTATCTTTTTCCGCATGCGTGCACGAAAAAACCGCATCATAGCTCAGCAGCGTATCCAAAAGTTGGAAGATGAGAAAAAACTGATGGCTGCCCGTTCGGTGTTAGTTGGCCAGGAAAAAGAACGCGAGCGAATTGCGCAGGAATTGCACGATGGAATAGGTGTGCTGCTTTCAACTGCATCCATTCATTTTTCAAGCGTTGAATCCAAAGCTGATGCTGAAACCAGTGAAATGTTAAAAAAAGCGAATAAACTCCTTAAAGAAGCTGGTAAAGAGGTCAGGCAGATTTCGCATAACATGATGCCTGGTGTTCTTTCAAAATTCGGGCTTAAAGAAGCCATTGAAGATTTATTTGAAGATATTGAAGAATCCACAGACATTGAAATTGATTTACAGTTGACGTGTGGAGAAATGCGATTAGCAGAAAACATGGAAATCATGTTATACCGTGTGATACAGGAAATGCTGAACAATACCTTAAAACATGCCAAAGCTTCAAAAATATCGCTACTTATTTCCAGAGATGATAACGAAATATTTATAGATTATCATGACAATGGAATCGGCTTTGTAGAAGATAAATTACCCCACGAAAAGAGTCTCGGCGTTTCGGGTATTCGCTCTCGGATAGATTACCTCGGAGGTACAATTGAATTATTGAGCGCAACGGATAAAGGAACCAAATATGCCATCATGATTCCGCTCAGCGAAAAAATTGCATAAGGCCCTTCAAACTTATTTTTCAACCATTTTTCATTAATTATAACGGCTTTATTATATGGCAATTATAATGTAGCTGAATTCCACTATTTTTTTTATTTAGTTGAATAGGGTTAAAAATATCGGTTTAATCTACCCCACCTTTGTATCACATTTTAACACTAAAAATTACTACCATGAAAACACAACTTTTAGTATTTGCAGTTTTATTACTCGGAGGTCTGATCTTTACCTCATGCCAAAAAGACAATGCATTGATTGAAGATAATGCATTTGCAAAAAACGAAATTTTAAGAGGAGTCGATACGATCTCACTTGACCCGATTAAAAATTATCCAAATCCCTTCCTGAACACAACAACAATCGAATACAGGTTGAAACAAACATCCTATATCCGCTTGTCAGTGCACAACACAGAAACAGGCTATGCGAGATTATTGTACGAAGGAACAAGGGTAGCCGGCGCGCATATATTTAAATTTAAAGCTTATAACCTTCCAAACGGAGAATATACAGCTGAACTTGAAATCCGTGATAAAGTATTTACCAGAGTCATGACCAAAAAAGGTTTTAGCACTGCGGAAGATATCCAGGATCAACCTTCAGAAGAATAAATCCTACCCTGACAATCTGGTATACAAAGGAACTAAGTTTCTTACATACCTATTAGAAGGAAAATGAATACGGGCAGCCGGTCTTATCAAAGATCGGCTGCCAGTTTGTTGATATACAGGTTAATAAAAACATAACAATAGCTGGCTGAATACCACTATTTTTTTTATTTAACTGAAAAGGGTTAAAAATAATCGATATAACCCACCCACCTTTGTATCACAATTTAACCCTAAAATTTTACTACCATGAAAACTAAAGTATTTGTATTAACAGCGATGTTATTTGGAGGACTACTCTTATCCTCATGTCAAAAAGACAATGCATTATTTGAAGATAATGCCATTTCAAAAGACCAAGCCATGATTGAATCCACAATTGATCCTGGCCCAAGTCCATTTGAAGGAGATCCAATGAAAAATTATCCTGACCCATTCTTGAACACAACCACTATCGAGTATGTTTTGGATAAGACTGGCTGGGTAAAATTAGCCGTGCATAGTGATGAGACCGGACTGGTTCAGATCCTGGTAAATGGATTGCAGGCAAGAGGTGTTCACTATATCGAATTTGACGCTACTAATATGCCAGCAGGTGAATATGTGGCTCAACTTACATTAGGTGAAAAGGTTTTCCGTGAATTGATGACCAAAAAAAGTGTTGAGTTCGCGAAAGACGATCCAAACATCGGATCAAAACAATAAGAAGGTCCAACTAAAAACCTGAATTGACATGCGGGGTAACCACACCCTAATTCGCCTGGAAAACAGGGAATTTAACCTCAGCAGCCAGCCTTACCCAAGGGTTGGCTGTTCATTTTTGTGAGATTGTAATAGCTTGATTATGTACTGGTTGAATTCAGCCATTTTTTATTTATCACAGAAAAGGGTTAAAAATATTCAGTGAAACCATCCCACCTTTGTATCACAAATTAACCCTAAAAAATTACTATCATGAAAACTAAAATTTTAATTATTTCAAGTTTGATTATCGGCGGATTACTTTTTAGCTCTTGCCAAAAAGACAATGCACTAATCGAAGAAACATCTTTTGAACAACTATCGCAGAACAAGATGTTCCTGAATCACCAAAAACTGGCCCATGGGGCAGTTCACTTGGTGATCCGGGAGACATTGACAAAGATCGTATATCTAACTTCCCAGACCCATTTACCAGGTATACTACCATTCATTATATCCTGAAAAAATCATCGTTTGTAAAACTGACCGTTTATGCCAACGATTTTGAACAGGTTGTAATATTGGTAAATGGATACCAGAAAGCAGGAAAACACCTTGTTAAATTTAATGCAAGTGGAATGGCAAATGGTGAGTACGTAGCTGAACTCAAAACAAATGAAGGGGTTTACAAAGAGAAGATGACTAAAATTCCTTTGTGGCAAGAAGAAGATAAGTCTCCTGTTTCTAAACGTTAAATACTACAAACACTAACAAACAGACTATTATCCCTAACTACTTGAAAAAACAGGGGAGAATAACCGAAGCCCGGCTTGATAACAGGCCGGGCTTACTTTTTACAACATCGCATTTAATCAAATAATTCCTCGAGGCTTTGCCTCGGGGTTCCGTATATTCTACCCTGAATTTCAGGGGAGATGTCAGTCGAGAGACTGACAGTGGGGTGAAATAGAGAAAATTCGATTTTCGGCTTTTCTGCCGAAATAAAGTTGGCATAATACTCCTTGGCTCTGCCACGGGGATAGTCAACTTTAAGAATTTTCTTTATTGCTATAGCTGAAATCCACCAATTCTTTTATTTACCGGAAAAGGGTTAAAAAAATCCAATTGAATCGCTCCAACTTTGCATTAGTAATAACCACAACAAACTAAAGTCATGGAAAAACTAAAAGCCCTCATCGCAGTTACTTTATTCGTTGCAGCATTGCTTTTTGCAATGGGTAATAATACTAACGAACAACAAGAAAATCAACCAAAAGCAGTTCAAAAAGTTGTAATTGATAAATGGTAAGAGGACAAAATTTGTTCGATTAAAGTCAAATTGTTAGACTCAACCTATTTTATAAACTTCCTTATAAAGGTTTTATCGGAACACTTCAGTTTAAGAATATATATACTCCCATCCAGCTCTGAAAGATTAACTTCAATTGTATTGTTATCCCCTTTATTCACAGGTTTATTTATTAAATCTAGTTTGTTTCCCTTAATATCAAAAATTTCGATTGAACATTCGTTTTCGTCAATAAGTTCAGAAGAGATCGAAACAAAACCCTCATCTCCAACAGGATTTGGAAAGATTGAAATTTCATCATCTAATATTAAATTGTTTTCTTCAACCGACACAGCTTTTTGTATTGAAAAAGGAGTTGTATTTGTTGAACTGGAATTTGGTAATCCTGAAACAGATAATTTTATAAAGCATGAATCAGCATTTATATTGGGTACTGTCCACAAATAAACGGAATCACTTGCAGCCACACTTGCATCTTCAACAATCCAGGTTTGTCCGTTATCAGTTGAATACTCTATTTTAATATTGTCTATTATCTCACTTTCCCAGCTTATCATAAACTCGCTATTACCAGTCAATTCCTCTCCTCCTTGTGGTGTGAGTAAATCAAGTTGATAAACAATGAAATTATAATATGATTGTTCCACCGCTTCAGGTGCTGCAGTTTCTTTTAGTTGAATTTTGCACCAGTTGCCGGCAACTTCAGGATACCAAACATACGGACTGGAATTAACATCTACATTTTCTTCAACAAGAACCCAATCTCCATCTTGTGATGACTGATAAGAGATGCTTAAACTACCAACATCCTGACTTTCCCATTCAACATTTACAGGATTCCCGGTTTTATAAAAACCATTCCCGTTTGGATGAATCAGTTGTAAATCACATAAAGTAAAAGTAGTATTAGTAATATCATTTACATCAGGATTTGCGACATCACTAATCCTCATCAAACATTCTGATGAAAGGATATTTTGAGCCGGCCATAAATACGCCCTGGCATTCGCTGAAGCAGACTCAACAACATCTGTCCAATTGATACCATTATCGGATGAAAATTCAATTTTCACATCAGCAACAAATTCGCTGTCCCAACTTATCAGGTTGGCTATATGGCTGTTCCATTTCATCCCTCCCAAAGGAGCTGTCAGGCTTAGTGACGGATTTCCGGTGACAACCCTGATGCTGTCAATTACAACATCCACATATGGTTTATCTACAGAGTCAGTATCTACTTCGCTTATAGCAAAAACTACATCCAGGCCATCCATTATCTTACCAAAAACGGCATGCTTATCGTCAAGCCAATCGGTGGGAACAACGGTAATAAAATATTGAGAGCCGTTGGTATTCGGCCCAGAATTAGCCATTGATAAAATCCCCGGTTCATCATGTCTTAGGTCGGGATGAAACTCATCATCAAAAGTGTAACCCGGGCCGCCTGTTCCGTTTCCATTCGGACAACCATCCTGAATCATAAAGTCAATGATAACCCGATGAAAAATCAAATCATCATAAAATTTATCATTGGTGAGGTCGATAAAATTTTGTGCTGTAACCGGAACAAGATCTTCTCTTAATTGCGCCCTGAAATCTCCCATTGAAGTATACCATTGAACAACAGTTTGTGCCTTCAGGTTATGACTGATTAAAAATGTAAATATCGCCATGAACAAAACGATTTGCAGCCTTGAAGAATAAAGAGATTTCATAATAAACTAAGATTAATTGACAGGTAAGAAAACAATGATAAAAAGGGAAAGAATCCTTTTTCACAAAGATATGACAATATAAAAAAATAAAAAAACGAATTAGGACATCATTTCACTAACACCACTTTCCCGCTCGCAATCTGATCTCCAGCTTCCAGTCTAAAATAATAAATCCCATCAACAAGGTTGTCGGGAGCCCAAACCACCTGGGTTTTACATGATGACTTCTTTTGATCAATGCTTTTGACTTGCTAACGCAGTAATTATATACTACTAATTAGAAGTGTCATTCCAATTTAGTGGTGTGATTGGAACATTAAAATAAAACTTAGTACTAATTTAACGCTCTCATTTTCTCCGAATCCGAATCAAAACTTATGTGTAAATTGGTCAAGAATACTTAATCAATAATCCTTAGAGAACTCAAGTTATTCTGCATAATGGAGTCGCATAAAGAAATATGTATTGGCTTAACTGATAATGAGATTATTTCAAAGTCACTTGAAGACATGAAATATTTTGCTTGTCTCTATGAGCGATATGAGAATAGATTATTGCGATACACATTGAAAATCTCCAATGCGAGTAATGAAGAGGCAATGGACATACTTCAAGATTCCTTTATTAAAATTTGGATCAACCTTAATGAATTTGACAATAATTTAAAATTATCCAGCTGGCTATATCGTATTGTTCATAATGAAACAGTATCATTTTGTAGGAAGAAGAAATCATTTGGGAAAAACAACAAAGTTGTCATTGATGATAATAGTAAAGTTACTTATGATAATGAATTACTAGATGATTTCGAAGAGGAAGACAATTATATAATCACAGATAAGGTTTTAAATAGTCTACCATTAAAATACAAAGAAATCTTGGTGCTAAAATTTTTAGAAAGAATGAGCTACAAAGATATTTCTGATGTATTAAAAATTCCTGAAGGAACAGTAGCCATTAGGATAAATAGAGCAAAAAAGATGTTTAAAAAATTAGCTGTCAAAGAATAAATATTAATCGATAAGTAAATTCATAAATATGAAAAATTCAGATCAATTAATTGAAAAAATGAAACTCCAAAATATTAAACCTAAACCAAGCTGGCATTTTACTGCTAAAGGTATTTTCTTTTGGATAGTTTTCTTTGTATCAATATTATTAGGTGCTTTTGCTTTTTCGATTGTGCTTTTTACCATTCAACAGATCGATTTTGATCTTATTTCACATATGTCACATTCCTGGTTGGAATTTTTAATAGGTCTTGCGCCGTTTTTCTGGATCATATCATTAATAATTTTCCTAATAATTGCTATGATAGGAATTAAAAATTCAAAAAAAGGCTATAAGTTTTCGTATTCAAGCCTTATAGCTTTTAGCACTTCTTTCAGCATTTTACTTGGAACAATCTTTTTCATAGGAGGGGGTGCTCAATGGTTAGAAAATGCATTTTCAGTCAGGATTGGTCTCTATGAAGGTGTTCAGGCAAAAAAAATGAAATTATGGATGATGCCTGAAAAAGGGTATTTAGCTGGTACTATTATCAAGGTTACTGAAACTTCGTTAGAGTTGAACGATTTCACAGATCAAACATGGACAATAAATATTGAGCAAGCCAACGTACCATCTGTAGTGCTTTTGGTAGAAGGAGAAAAGGTTAAAATTATAGGTGAGATCGAATCAGATAATAATTTTCGGGCTAATGAGATAAGGCCCTGGGGAGGAAGTGGACAACCTTGGGAAAGAAGAAAAAACATGAAAAAGAAATAGGCAGCTCAGTTTTTAGCTCAATTACTATATCCCTACCTTTTTAAGTTACAACTTTTAATTCTATAATAAGAACACGCTATTCTTATAAGTGACTCCTATTCATTTAGATAAAATTTTTATTCTTGAAAAGTGAAAGAAAATGCAATGTGCTTGCGTAATAAGTAATGAACATAAGTTCAATATTCATTAAACGAATTAAATAAAATATAAATCAAAAAATTATTAGACATGAAATTACGTAAAAGATTAACATTAGCATTTTTAACACTGGCACTTGCATCTACAGCAATAGTTGGTGGATGTAAAGAAGACAATTCGGGATTAACTGAAAGTGATTTAAGAAGTTCAGAAATCTATAGCAAAAGTGACTCTCTTGATTGTAGCTGTATCATTAATCCTTCTGATGAAATATCAACTGAGGAAGAGGCAGCTTCTGAAGTATATGAGAGAAGAAGAAAAACTGGCACGTGATGTTTACACCACTTTTCTGCACTTTATTCATTACCCGTATTTAACAATATTTCTAAAAGTGAACAAAGACACATGGATAGGGTATTATGTCTTTTGAATCATTATAATGTTGAAGATCCGGCATCTACTGAAATTGGTGTTTTCACAAATCCTGATTTACAAGAACTATATAATAATTTAATTGAACAAGGTTCTGAATCATTAATTTCAGCTCTTACAGTTGGAGCAACAATTGAAGATGTAGATATTTATGATTTAGAGGAGTCGTTGAAACAAACAGATAATGAGGCTATAGTCACTATATTCGAGCATTTAAAATGTGGTTCGGGTAACCATATGAGGGCTTTTACAAGATTGCTGGATAAAAATGATACAGAATATGTTCCACAGTTCATCACGCAAGATGAGTATAACGAAATACTTAGTAGCGAAAATGGACCTTGTGGTAATGGAACCCAAAATGGTAAAGGCAAGGGAAAAGGTAAAAAGAAAGGAAATGGAAACGGGAATGGAAACGGGAAAGGAAAAGGAAACTGGAATGGAAACCGTAGCTAAAGTTCACTAAATAAATTAACAACACTTGTTAACTCGAAGTAATGTAATCGGGGTAAAGTAGGAATAATAATATTTCTTTCTTTATCCCGGTTTTGATATGAGCGTCCCCGTTTAAAATAATACTTCATGCACTTTTAACATTTATTGTTCCCAACTTCGCTCGTTATTCAAATCCTCCTTAATGCAACCTGCAACGTTGACCAAAACGGCCTGCAAATACTTTAATTAGGTATTTTATCCAAAATAAAAAAGCCTTGTAATATTTTGATACAAGGCTTCTAGATTGGTTGCCCGACCAGGGTTCGAACCTGGAATCTACTGATTCAGAGTCAGGTGTGTTGCCAATTCCACCATCGGGCACTGCGGATGCAAAATTAGAAAAAAATTTAGCATTAATTCAAAAGATTAATTTCAAAAATATTGAAGAGAATAACAATGATTAATAGGAATCAGCCCAACTATTAAACAATAACTTATTACCAATTAACTGTTTTTCCTTGTCCATGAATCCCGTAAAGGTACTGTCCGGTTAAAGACAGGTTTTTCAGGTGTTGATTCTTTATCCATACAGAAATAACCTAACCGCTGGAACTGGAATTTATCCTCCGGCTTAGCTGTCAGCAGAGAAGGTTCCAATTTACAGTTTTGCAAAACATTTAATGATTCAGGATTAATGAATTCTCTGAAATCCTTCTCTTTATGACCATCAGGCGCTTCATCAACAAACAAGCGATCGTACAGCCGAACTTCAGCATCGAATGCATGTTCAACTGACACCCAGTGTAAGGTTCCTTTTACCCTTCTGCTTGCACCACTGCCGCCACTTTTGGTATCAGGATCATAAGTGCAATGTATTTCTGTAATCTTGCCATCTTCATCTTTCACAAAATCATGGCAGCTTACAATGTAGGCTCCTTTTAACCTCACTTCACGCCCGGGCCCCATTCGGAAAAACTTTTTAGGCGGGTCTTCCATAAAGTCGGCGCGCTCAATGTAAATTTCACGGGTAAATGGAATTTTACGTTTTCCTGCTTGTGGGTCTTCCGGGTTATTATCTACTTCCATTTCCTCCGTTTTTCCTTCCGGATAATTCGTGATCACAACCTTAACAGGATCAAGCACTGCAAAAACACGCGGCGCAATCTGGTTCAGGTGTTCACGAACACTGAACTCAAGCAATCCAACATCGATTACATTATCCCGCTTTGCAATTCCAACACGGTCAGCAAATGCTCTTATTGATTGATGTGTATAACCTCTTCGCCGTAATCCTGAAATGGTTGGCATGCGTGGATCATCCCATCCATTCACCATCCCTTCCTGTACCAATTGAAGTAATTTCCGTTTACTCATTACAGTATAGCTCAGGTTTAAGCGTGCAAATTCAATTTGTCGTGGTCGATAGGTATCTTCAACAATTTGATCGAGGAACCAATCGTATAATGGCCGATGGATTTCAAATTCGAGCGTGCAAAGCGAATGCGTAATGCCTTCAATAAAGTCAGATTGTCCATGTGCATAATCGTACATTGGGTAAATACACCATTTATCTCCAGTTCGGTGGTGCTCCTGGTGAAGAATGCGGTACATAATCGGATCGCGCATATGCATATTTGGTGACGCCATATCAACTTTGGCACGAAGTACTTTTTCTCCGTTTTTAAATTCTCCTTTGCGCATTCTTTCAAAGAGATCAAGATTTTCTTCTACCGATCTATTCCTGAAAGGACTTTCAATTCCTGGTCGGGTTGGAACACCCCGTTGTTCGCTGATCAGTTCCTGCGGTTGGTCATCAACATAGGCAACACCTGCTTTGATCATTTTCACAGCCCATTCGTAAAGCTGATCAAAATAATCAGATGCATAATAGGGTTTATTGGCCCACTCAAATCCTAACCAGCGAACATCTTCCATAATGGAGTCAACATATTCAACATCCTCTTTTTCAGGATTTGTATCATCAAAGCGCAAATTGCAGAGGCCATTATATTCTTCGGCAAGGCCAAAGTTCAGGCATATTGATTTGGCATGACCAATATGCAGGTAACCATTTGGTTCAGGAGGAAAACGCGTGTGAACCCTGCTTTCATTTTTCTTGTTCTTTAAGTCTTCGCTAATAATAGCTTCAATAAAGTTCAACGACCGTTTTTCATTTTCAGGAAATTCCATTCCGATTCAAGGTTTTAAATAAGCTGCAAAAGTAGTTAGAAATAGGATATTACAAATGATATCATTTTATAGGTGCAAGTCAACGGAACCACTATTCTGAATATTGCAGATAGAATGTTAAATATTTATTAACATATTAAAAACCAAAAACATACAAGTGTTCGATCATGTACAGTTGTTGTTTAATGCCGAACATAAATGACAAATTCTAAACACAATGATTTGTTCTATAATTCTAAATATCAGCAGCATATCTTTTTTGGCACAGGTTTAGAATATATAAAAATGCAACCATTAATTTATTATCTAAAAATATAGATGTCATGAAAACAAGAATCGCAACCTTAGTTTTTGCATTGGGTCTTTTTCTAACTACCACAGCCTTTGCAAATCGAACCCGTCCCGGCTTCAAAAGCCGTAGCTAAATCAGTAGCAAAATTGATCGAAAGTGAACTTGAATATCCAGAGTTTGCAATCAAAGATAAATTTGAATGTTGTGTTGCAGTTAGCGTCGTAATCCAGGATGATGGATCATTTGATGTTGATTGTGCCAACTGTATTAGTGATGACATGAAGGAATATGTTATTGAAAAAATTGAAAACATGGTTTCTGAAAAACATGCACAATATGCAGGTCAAACAGTATTAATTAAAATAAATTTCGATCTTCTGCTCACTTAATTTCTGGAAACACTTCTCATATTCTCAGGGCTTTGGCCTGTTGTTTTTTGGTACCCGGTCAGTATAAATTACTGCCGGGTTTTTATTTTTAAATGAATTCATTTTTTTATTGACTCAAAGCAGCCTTTTCATTGTTACAGTTGTCTTTATTTAAAATGACTCAAAAGAAGTTAAGTTAAGAAATTTTGTAATTTTCGACTCCTTTTTGAAAATGCTGAAAAAGCCATGAAAATTTCAAAATATATTTTACTATTTATCATCTTGCATGTTACCCAACTTGCTATTTCACAGGGCGGTCAGTTAATCACGATAACAGAAACAGATCCATGGAATCCTGATGAAATACAGGACTGGGTAATCAATATTTTGCATGGCGGAGGTGGAGAATTGGATACAGCCAGTATAACTTTTACCGGAAACCCACTTCAGCTAGGTAAATTTACGCGTGGTGAAGCTGCCATTGGGATGGATTCGGGCATTGTTATTTCTACAGGTAAAGTAATAGAAATTCAGTCGTATAACAATGTACCGAATGAATCATTTAATTATAAGGGGCCTTCTGATGCTGACCTTGACTCCATCTACTCAAAAGATTACGGCCTTGCAATTAATCCCTTTCCCCCTCCTTTACTGCCATATACCGGCGATGCTGCTGTTATAGAATTTGAATTACACGCCTTATGGTGAGCAGATTTTGCTAAGGTATGTTTTTGGTTCTGAAGAGTATCCCTATGTTGTGTTCCCTCCGGTTCCGCCCGACTGATATTGATTTTACAGGTTTAAGTTCGCCATACAGCCTTGAAGAGATGTTCGACATTTTTGCCATCCATATTGATAGGCCCAACAGTCCTTACTTTATCAACCTTGCAACAACACCTCCTATTGCTGGTGAGCAAGATATTGTTGTGAATACAGTTAATCTGGACGTAAACAGTGTATTCTTTCAGCCAAATCCCGGCGGCCCCGATTCATATGGTCATCAGTTTGATGGAATAACAAAATCAATGGACGCTTTACTTATTCGCAGAGACGTAATACCCTGTGTACCCTACAGAGTAAAGATAGCGATTGAAGAATTTTTGACTATTGAAAAGGAAGGTGAGCCTGACAGCAAAGGATTCCATTGGGACTCTGGACTATTTCTGGGTGGTGGCAGCCTGATTGGAGGTGCGGATGCACCACCATGGACATCAGAGCATGAATGGACGCACACTAACTCAGACTTTGAAGGCCAATTGATTGAAGGGGGATGTAATGATTTATTGGTAACTTTCAAATTAGGATATGCTACCGCAAGCACAAATCCATATTACATACCATTTCGAATTGAAAGCTCAATTAATAGGGATAAATTACTCATCACATATGATGATACGGGAGAAGAGCTGCCAATTGATTCTATTACTTTCAATTATGGCGATACAGAAAAAACTGTTCGCATTGCTGCTGTTAATTTAACTACAGACATACCAAATGTAAAATTCACCTATCCTTCAACACCCTGCGAGCGGCCTCATCCACCTATTAGTGGAGGTCAGTTTACAGGCGTAATACCTTTTACGCTGATTAATAATGAGCCATTCACTTTTTCAGCAAATCCAAAAGTATATTCAGCATTTTGTAAGGAAACAATTGAACTGACTGTTGCTGATGTAACGCTTGGAGGTGTCGATCCTGTTATATACATTTGGCCCGGCAACCCAATACCACCTATTGATGTTTACAACCATACCGTAAACAATTCTCCCGATTATGTTACCGTTGGCGTGAAGGATTTATGTGGTAAAGACACGAGCGTTGTTATCCGGATTAACAACAAACCCATTGTGCTCGATCAAATACAACAAATCTTTTTATGCGGACCAGGCCAAAGTGCAACTGTACCGGTTGATGTGATTGTACCTGATCAACCCGGTTATTCAATTGAACATGTAAAGTGGTGGAAACAAGGTTTCCCAACTCCACCGCTTGGTGATGAGGATGACGATGAAATTACTGTTGAATACGATTTGGTTGTTGGCGATGATATCTGGACTTGTGAATATGATGTTGTAGATATATGCGGAGGTGAAGCTGATGGATCGTTCGAAATAAATCAATCCAGTCTTGTTTTAAATAATGATGGAATTTGCAGTGGCGATGACATTGTTCTTTTTACAGGAACCCCTGCTATTTGGTATGAGTGGTACAGGGAAGAACCGGACGATAGCCTTACTTTGGTTGGTACTACCCAGTCTACAACAGATAGTAATTATCCTTCCGGACAAAATGAAATAAGGTACAAATTAAAAATCGAGGATAATTGCGGTGAATTGCAGGAAGCATGGATGACTATTTATGTTGACATTTACGAACCGGAAATAACATTATCTCCGGGAGATGAAATTTGTTATGGAGCAACCATCAGCCTGGAAGTTAATGAAGGGGCAACAGAATATTTCTGGACACAAACAGGAGAAACTACGACTTCAATTACGCTTGATGAAACGGAATACCAGGTTGGGCTTAATCAGTACACGGTTGAAACAGTCTCTGAATCAGCGTTTTTTTATTGTCTGAACAGTGCTACCATCGAGTTTACGGTTTATGAAAATCCAGAAGCCGGTTTTACAATAGATCCTGCCGATCATCCCTGTACAAATACAGATATCAGTTTCGATTATTTACATAGTGATTTGAACAGAACTTTTGTGTGGGATTTCGGTGATGGTTCACCAACCAACAGTAATCCGCATACAACACATCAATATGCAAACGCCGGAACATATACAGTTAACCTGTTTGTTGAACATGAATACCAGACGGGGTACAGATGCGCGAGTGACAGCACTGCGACAGTTATTGTAGATCCTTTGCCGGTAGCGGCATTTACACCTTCTCCGATTGAGGGATGTGAACCACTTGATGTAACTTTTACAGATAATTCAGTTGATGTATTCCCCAATGCCAGTTATGACTGGAGTTTTGGGGATGGAAACAACTATAGCGGGTTACCCGGGGCAGTAAACCATACTTATGACTCTGCTGGCAGCTATACGGTTGGATTGACCGTAACCAATACCGAACGTTGTTTTGGGAGCACCTCTTACTCTAATATACAAGTAAATCCAAACCCCGATGCTGACTTTATTGCAGATCCATGGGTTACCACGATGGATGACCCGGAGATCAAGTTTTTCAACGAAAGTGCTAGCGACGATTTACTTGATTTATTTGAATGGGATTTTGATGATAACGATGGAAGTTCTGATGAGAATCCAATTCATACATTTATTGAACCTGGATTATACAATGTTTATTTTCGTATTGAAACAGAGAAGGGATGTTGGGATACCATTATCAAACAAGTTGAATTGTCATTGTACGTGAAGATGTACATCCCAAATGCTTTCTCTCCTAATGGCGATGGGCTGAATGATACGTTCGAAGTTAAAGGAACACCAATTACCGATTTCAATATGTACATCTATGATCGCTGGGGTAAACAGATTTGGAGTACACATAATTGGGAAATTCAATGGGACGGAAAAGATGCATCAGGTAAAATTGTACCAATTGGAACTTACATCTATAAAATTGCCGGAACCAGCCCCGATCCTGATGCCAATTATGAATTAGGAGCAGTTACTTACCAGGGAACAGTTACTGTAACAAAATAGTGCTATTCTTCCCTGAATTCTTTCGGCTTTTTGATGGTGAAAGCGCGGCTGATATTAAAGCCGATGTGGATATCCCCGTCTAACCAATTACCTGTTGTTCTAGCGATAAAATGTTGCTCAATAATACCTTCCGCATTGGTAGCATACAATTGGAAAACATGTCCGCCTGTTTCGATATCAATGCCAATTGAAAAAGGATCAGTGTATTGTTCACGAGTTTTCTGTGAGATGATATAATAATATTCAAGATTGATGCTAATTCTCTTGCTTACCTTAAAACGACCACCCGCACCTATCGAAAAAACATCATTGTCGTCTTCAGCAGTTTCAACAAGGTTATAATGTACATGCGCCGGCATCAGTTGAAGCGAAACTCCCGGGCTGAATTTACGTGCAATAAGTATCAGGTTTGCATAGGATAAACGTGATGAAAAATAATTAGTCCTGTCAGGTTCTGACCACTTCAATGAACTAACTCCCATACTCCCGAAATAATCGATTGAAAGCGGCATTTTTCTCAGGCCTTTGCTTTGACGGAGGATTTTAACCTTTACCCACCCATCATAAGTTTTTTGATACGATGAGCGCCCAATACCAATAGCAAGCCAATCAGTAATTCCATACTGGAACCCAATGCGTGTATTTGCCTGGTCAAGTCCAAAAAAATCGTACCAACCGCTGTTAACAGGTCCAAAACGGTGCTGAACATTGAACAAAAGCGTACCATTAAGTGGGTTCTCAATAGTCTGCCCAATGACCAGCATCGTTGTTTTAAAAGTTGCATCTGCATATTCAATGGTTGGTTCTTCATCGGCAAACATATCCATCAAATCATCGTCCTGGGCAAACAAACCGATTTGAAGAAATAGAATTATTGTTATTAGAGTAGTAAGTTTCCACTTCATTAATTTATGATTTTATGTGTGTTTATTATCTTAAGTTCCTTGAGTTGCAGGTCAACATTAATCTCAATTTCATCAGCAATTTTACCTGCAACTGCACCCGGGATGCTGATGTCATAATCGGCAATCAGGAGCGTAAATTTTGATTTACCGGCGATCATATCAGAATTAACATCAAAAGTGCCATTCGCTTCCACTTTGTTTGTAATGCCGTGTATAGTTAATTCACCTGAAATCTCAGCATTGTAGCTACCTTCCTTTAGTAAGTCGATGTCAGCAATATTGGCTACTTTTCCCTGGAAAGTTGCATTAGGAAATTTATCGCTTTCCACGTAATTTTCATTAAAATGCTCTTGCATCAATGCTTTTTCAAAAATGAATGATTTCATCAGGACTTTAAAAACAAGTGCACCTGTATTTATATCCAGGGCTGAATTGACCTGATTGTTGTGGGCTTCAATTGTTTCAAGTGGTGCTTCAGAGTGAAACCAGATATGACCGGTTTTTGTAATATATCGCTGCCCATAAGTTGTTGTTGCAGCCAATATTAAAATGGCAATGGTTAGTTTGAAAGTTTTCATGTTTTGTATTTTAATTAGTAACTAATGAACAATGTTCTAATATCACATCGGTGCCATTGTATCCGGTACAATAGCCTTTGATAGAAATATTTTCTGAAAGGGTCAGGTTTTTGATTTTACCAAATTGGTTTTGCAACATTGTGCAGCGTATTCCTTCGTCGCCAAACATACCACTGCTAAAGGCAAATACCACAATCATTGTAGAGTCGGTGCTTTCAATAGAAGATGGTATGCCATCAATTTGTAATACGTTATCAAGATATAGTTGTGATTGGCTGTTGCCACTTGCATAGTGGTTATAACAGTCTTCCGCAGAAATAATGAAATCCGCATCAGCTTTTTCATAATCCCGATGAGGTTTGTTGTAAACAAAAAACCAGATATAAACCCCTGCAAGGATCGCCAGCAGTGCAAGTCCTGCTCCTATTTTTAGTATTTTTTTCATGACGTAACGTATTTTAATTGATTAACTGATTTAGTGATTTCATTAGCGCTTAGTTATCCGGGGTGCCAGCATTTACCCAGGTTTCGAGTTTTTGGATATCGCAATCGGGTAGTTTACCACCACCTTTTGGCATGGGTGACCATCCGTCTTCATGGCGGATAACGCCCAATAAACTACCATTATTCGCAGAAGTCGCAATTTCATTATAGTTTGATAATGAAACATTTCCAGAAGGAAAACCACCACTGTGGCAACTTGTACAATTATCATTAATAATCGGCCAAACAGTTTCTGAGTAGGTCACATTCGTGGTATCGCATGAAGGTGCCTGGGGGTATAATTCTTCAACATTATCGTAATAGCACGAGTGCATAGTAAACATGATCATGACAAATGCAATTAATTTTCCAGTTTTAATTATTAGGTGTTCCATCTTCTATCCAAATTTTAATTTGATCAATTTTACAATCTGATAATTTAGGTGCGTTTTTTGGCATGGCTGCAAAACCGGAGTCGTGATTCACTGCACCAAATAGTTTTCCATTATTCGCCTGCACTACTACTGAATTATAATCCACAAGTTGAAATGTTACCTGATGGTTCCGGTCCGCTGTGGCATCCAAAACAATTTAATTCAATAACAGGCCATATTGTTCCGCTGAAGGTAACATTGGTTGTGTCACAGTCTTCATCACAATAATTATTTTTTGCACCTTGCTCAATCCATTTTTTAATATTATTTTTCTGTTCAATTGTCAGTGGATTGGCTGGTGGAGGTGGCATCCTGTCGTCAGGATCGGTATCAATGATCTTTTCATACAGTTTACTATTATCCGGATCACCGGGTTCGATTTCTCCGTATTGAATAATAGAAGCATAATCAACAAGCAGAATGTCCTGTTCGTCAGTTAATCTGTCATGACAATCGGTGGTTGCACAGCTAGAGAGTATCAGTGGTAAAATTTCATTTTGAAAATAAACTGTGTCGGGATCACAAGGATTACCGCCACCTCCCGGATCATCAAAAGTTGTATCCCTTACCCAGATTCCTATTTGTTGAATACTACAATCATCCAGTTTATTTCCATCTTTTGGCATCGGTTCAAATTCTGCTTGATGGTTTAACGAACCCATCAATGCACCATTCTGTGCAACAAATGCAACATGATCATAGTTGTTAAAATCAAGGTTTCCTTCAGGTGTTGCTCCTGAATGACAACCAATACAATTTGATTGTAAAATCGGTAAAACATTGCCATTGTAAGTAACATTTAGCGTGTCACAAATTTTTGGATCAGGTGGATCTGGAGTGCCTGCCAGTTCTGGATCGTGTTTACAATTGGTGGCAAATACAGCGATAAACAACAACACAATTAATATTGATAAATTTTGAAAGCCAGTTATGTGTTTCATTTGTGTTTTTTCAATTAATTGGGGTTAACCATTAAAATAATAGCCTGCAAATACACTAGATTACACGGACAAATAAAAGCAATTAATATTTAATTGATACTGTTATCGAACCAAAATTAATTATGTAGTTGTTTGCAATTTGTCGTTAAGATATTCAAATAATTACACTTAAGTGCAAAATAGTTGTGATTGATTTAAACTTATTTATGTTATAAATACTGAAAACAAATAGTTGATTGATGATAGACAAATTAAAAAACACGTGTTAATCAGACTGTTAAAATTTACAAAATGCAGTTAATAATTAATTTCAATGTGTTTGTTTGATATTAATATTAACTAATAATTAACAGCTTTGAATTCTTCTTGTAGGAAAATGCCCGGCTTACAGTTTTTGTACATTTGTTACTGATGAATACCAAACCAACTTATGTTTTAAAGGCAAATGGAGAGCAAGTCTTGTTTGACAGAGAGAAGCTTATAAAAGCCTTGCAAAATTCCGGAGCAGATATAAAACAAAGTCATGATATTGCATTTAGGGTGCAAGAAAAGATTTATGAGGGTATGACAACTCGTAAGATCTATCAACTGGCCTATGCATTGTTAAAAAAGACATCTCATCGCACAGCCGGACGATACCGTCTTAAAAAGGCAATACAGGATCTGGGGCCATCAGGATATCCCTTTGAAATTTTTGTTGGCAGGTTATTCGAGTCGTTCGGCTACCAGGTTCAGATTGGAAAGCAAATGCAGGGAAAATGTATTCAACATGAAGTGGATGTTGTTGGAAAGAAGCCAGATGAAATGATAATTGTGGAATGTAAGTTTCACAGTGACTATAAGGCAAAAACCAATGTGCAGGTACCTTTGTATATTCATTCACGTTTTAACGATATTAAAGCAAAATGGAAGGAAACCCATTCTGAAGATAGTATCCGTTTCAGGGGCTTTGTAGTTACCAATACCCGGTTCACCGTTGATGCCATCAATTTTGCCGAATGTGCTGGCTTAGGTCTTATTTCATGGGATTATCCTGCAAATGGAAGCTTAAAATATTTCGTTGATCAATCCGGACTGCACCCGATTACCTCCCTTCACTCATTAAATAAAACACATAAAAGGCAAATTCTTGATGAAGGTATTGTACTTTGTAGTGAATTGATCAACCATCCGGATGTGATGAGAAAATTCGCCATGAACGAACAACAAATTGATAAAGTGATAAAAGAGGCCATTTTACTTGTGAAATAAATTAACCATAATTAATCTGATGAACCGAATTAAACCTATTGAGATCCTGTTTATTTATTTCCTGCTATTTAGTCAAATATCATTTGCACAGCATTTTCATCAAAAGATGCATAAGCCAGTTGATTTGGCAATAACTGATCCGCCAAATGTTTATAACGATTACTTTGCAGGAGCCGGGGCTTGTATGCTTTGTCATAACTCAATGACCGACAGTCAGGATAATTCTGTTGCCATTCTCAACGATTGGCGTTCGACTATGATGGCCAGTGCTGCAAAAGATCCTTTTTGGCAGGCGAAAGTATCACATGAAGTATTGGTTAATCCGCATTTGAAAAATGAGATTGAAACCGTTTGTACACGTTGTCATGCACCAATGGGGAATATCAATGCCATATACAATGACGAGGAACATTTTACCATTGAAGACATGATAAATGACACACTTGGAATGGATGGGGTTTCCTGCACGGTTTGTCATCAAATAATACCTGAATCCATGGGAAATATTTCAGGAAGTTTTGTAGTAGGATCAAATAAACAAATCTGGGGGCCTTATCAAAATCCATTCTCCAATCCAATGATTACAAATACCGGCTATACGCCTGTGCATAGTGAACATATAAAGGATAGCAGGCTCTGTGGTTCATGCCATACTTTAATTACCAATTCCCTCGATCTGGATGGTGTGCCTACCGGAGAAGAATTTGTTGAGCAGGCAATCTACCAGGAATGGAAAAACTCTTCATACCCGGAAGAGGATATGTCATGTTACAATTGTCATGTCCCTGAAATAGATGATGTAATAAAGATTAGCACAATGCCGCCATGGCTTGATGGGAGAACACCTTTTGGAAAACACCATTTTCAGGGGGCAAATGTTTTTATGTTAAAGATGTTAAAAAACAATATTGATGAATTGGGTATAACAGCAGATGACATTCAGCTTGATTCAACAATTAATCGCACGTTAAAAAACTTACAACTCTTTTCTATTGAAACTACCTTGAATGAAATAAACCGAACTGAGGATTCTTTATTTATAGACTTAGCTTTGGAAAACCTGGTCGGACATAAATTACCGGGAGGATATCCAAGCAGAAGAATATTTGTTGAATTTATAGCAACTAACGAAACAGGGGATACCCTTTTTCATAGTGGTAAAATGAATGAACAATTTGACCTGGTTGATGAGGATGAAGACTATGAAACACATCATCAGATGATCTATAATGAAAATCAAGTTCAAATATATGAGATGGTCATGGTATGAAAACCAAAGAATTTTTGCAATTGATAGAAGGTACGGAAATAGACGTTATAGAGCGCTGCTCCGGTCATGATGGTACTTATACGTTCAAAAAAGAATTTCACGATACCGCAATGAAAATTTGCCGCCCGGTGGTTAATCGGGTCAAAAAAGAGGCACCCGATTTTTACACCAGCGATTGCCCAATGGCAGGTCATCACATATCCGCAGGTCTGGATGATGGCAGCGACTCTATACATCCAATTTCGTTAATTAAACAGGCTTACGGTTTAGCATAATTTATTTAAGGTAATCTCTATGTCCAATACTCACCATCTCACCCGGCAGGATCTCTGGTCACTTGAAACCTATGCAACTAAACGTTCGCAGTTCCGTAGCCAGGTAATGCAACATAAAAAAAACCGTCAGATCGGATTAGGCCCAAATAGCACTTTGTATTTTGAAGATCGCCTCACCATTCAATACCAGATTCAGGAAATGCTGCGTATTGAAAAAGTATTTGAAGCGGCTGGTATAGAGGAGGAGCTGAGCGCCTACAATCCTATGGTGCCCGACGGCACCAACTGGAAAGCCACCTTTATGATTGAATATACCGACCCGGTGATCCGAACGGCTCAACTTGAAAAGATGGTTGGTATTGAAGATCTGGTATGGGTTCTGGTTGAAGGCTTTGATAAAGTCTGGGCCATTTCTGATGAAGACATGGACAGGTCAAATGCAACTAAAACATCTTCGGTCCATTTTATGCGATTTGAACTCTCTCAGGATATGATCAAAGCTTTAAAGAATGACTGTTCACTATCAATGGGCGTCGAGCACCCGGTCTACACGCACAGCGTTAATCTACCCGGCGAAACAAAGACCTCGCTTATCAATGACCTTGACTAGCCCGCATTTCTCACAGGAGGGCAAGATGATCGCGCAGGGCTTTGGATTTACAGAAATTTGCTCCTGCAATTCCTGCATATACGCCATCCATGGCGAAAACAGGGGATTTTCTGAAGGAGTGGAATAACAGTGTGTATTGCCGAGTTCAGAAAATTCGCTGTAGATTCAAAGAACAAGCGAGGGCTTGTCATTCCTGTGAGAAATGCGGGCCAGGAGCCTGATAAACCTTCAGATCGGTTTCAATTTTTTGGTCCACTTGAGAGTTCTGGTCGTGCCTACACTTAACGGGCCAGTACAATCCTGTTTCTTCCCGACGATTTAGCCTGATACAACGCAGTATCACAACGGTCGGTTATTTCAAGAGAACTTTCATTGTCCTGATAAAAGGACAGACCACCTGAAATAGTAATCTGCCCAATCTGCTGACCGGTTCTTATCTGCTTAAGGCGTAACTTTTGAATTGATTTTCGCATACCTTCGGCGAGGGTATAGGCCTGATCCGGGAGCGTATCAGGAAAGATAACTGCAAATTCCTCACCACCAAAACGGGCCAGGTAGTCATTCGGACGCATCTGCCTGCTGAGTACTTTTGACAAGCCCACCAGGACCTTATCACCTACCAGATGTCCATAACTGTCATTGATTTTCTTGAAGTGATCAATATCAATAAGCAACAGGCAAAACTGCTTATGTTGTGTTTTATAGGCTTTAATGCTGTCCTGCAAAGTGTGATCGAAACCACGCCGGTTATTTAATTGAGTCAAAGCATCCTTGGTTGCCTGCTTTTTAGCATCATCGAGTTCCACCTTCAGGAAGGCGATTTCCTGGGTTGACTCCTCTAAAGAAGTTTCGAATTTAGACGTATCATTAATGAAAGCCTGTGTCTCATTTACAATTTTTGAAGCAATGTTCAAAATTTCTGCCGGGTCCTTCACTTCTGACAAACTATGTAAGTGAACATCCAGCGATTTATTCGAATCAGCTGTTTTCCCCACTAGCTCAACCAGCATGCTGAGAATCCCTGTAACGGCAGTAATCATTTCATCCCTGACGCTACTCTTGTCATCATCCATTTCCTTCGTGTAAGGACAGACATAGCGATTAAATAAATGAATAGCTTCCTGTTTCGTCCACTCATTGGGTGATTGGAATAAACGTTCCAGTTTTTCATTAAGCGCCATGTTTTCTCCAGACATATAATAATAGACCAGAGCATAATTTATGGGGTTGACGGGGATCTTAAGCTGACCTAAACGACTCAGAGTTAGTCTGAATATTTCTTCTACAAATTCAATAGAATCAAAATTGTTATCTGAAACCGACATTATGACTTTTAGTTTTTTTAAGTAGCTTGAGTATAGCAATAGTTGAAAGAAAAAAGTCCGCCAGGACAATTTTCATCGTATATATTCACCCGTTAAAAAACTATTTTTCTAAAATACTAATAAGCTGGAGGGAAACCCGCTAAAAATCATCTTTACTTAGTGGCTCTCCAGTGGCTGTCCATACCAGGCGCCCCCATTCATCTTCCCTAATTTCATTCAATTCTTTAAGTCTGGCTATAGCCTCTTTATACTCGGTCTCCATCTCGGTTATGTTGGTTTTGGTATTGTCATCACTATTATCCTGAGAACGTAAACCATAAGCCACAACCTCCGCTTCACTCGCATGTTTACGCTCTTTTATCCAAAGAATCATAAAAATAAAAGCTATTAAACCGAGCAGGATATTAATAATAAATGTCATTCAGAATTTCTCAGTTATAGAATTTACGGATGGTCAAAGCGATGTATTTATTATTCCTGTGATACTAGTACTATCCAGCTTGTCCTCACCTATCATTTTATAGAATAAAGCAATACAAATCTATTCCTCAACAAACTGCATTACATTAAAAGCGTCCAACCAGAGCTGATAAGAGCCACCACGTCAAATTTACAGGTGAAAACAGATCTGTACTAAATAACTTTATAAAATAATTCATTTTTGATTTGATGAGTTCACACGCAATCAAATTTTCTTAATTTATAAAAAACTGTCTATCTATATTCATATTGTCTATTATTTGAGTGCAGTAAGATAATAACTCGAACTGTTTTCAACTAACTTAAAGGATTTCAGATGAAAAAATTTTCTAATATAGCAATCGCCGCTGCCCTGGTCATCGGTAGCGGAATCACAATTTCAGGCAATGCAGAAGCATCCTGGTTCCCTGGAAGTAACGGTGGTAACAACTGGTGGGGTGGTGGTAATAACAACTGGAATGACGGACCAGGCGGCTGGGGTGGTGGTCCTAATTGGGGTGGTAATCGAGATAACTGGGGTGGCGGTAACAACTTCAATATGCCACGCATGGGTTTTGGTAATAATAATAATCGTTCAGGTATGGGTTGGGGTTCAAATTCCGGACCTCGCTTTGATGATTTTCCCGGTATGAACTGGGGTTCAAACTCCGGACCTCGTTATGGTAATGGTTCCGGTATGGGCTGGGGTTCAAACTCCGGACCTCGCTATGGTAATGGTCCCGGTATGGGCTGGGGTTCAAACTCCGGACCTCGCTATGGTAATGGTCCCGGTATGGGCTGGGGTTCAAATTCCGGACCCCGCTATGGCAATGGCCCTGGAATGGGTATGGGTCAAAATGCTGCACCTGGATATGAAAACCTCGATTCTTATCAGGTACCTCCTCCACCAATACCAGTACAGTAAAAAATACTCTCCAGCTTTAAAACAGCCCGTTAGTACGGGCTGTTTTTATTTGAGACCAATCAATTATCATCCTGATCCGCTTCATTTCATCCCGGTTATGCAACAAAGAAGGTCAGAACACTCCAGGTTTTAATACTCATTTAATCGAGATCGTATCGTTTATGCTCTTTTCTGCGCCGCCCGGAACGCTGACTGACTACACCAACAATATCCTGTAAACCGTTCTTTAACTGGATTTCCTCCAGACCATTCTGCGTGGCGCGTAATATATATTGATCATCCTCGATAAATAACTGGCGAAAGATAAACTCGTCGCTCGGATTTGCAACCACATAACATTCATTTTTTACGCAACCGCCCGGGTCAATCACAATAATATGTCCATCCTGAAACTCAGGTGACATGTCTTCGCCTATAACTCGCAACGCAAAGGGTTCACTTGCCCCACAACTGGAAAGCTCCGCATCAAATTCAAAAGTACCCATTTAAGACCGATAATGTAAAAATAGTTGTTAAATTATATAGTATGTATGCCCTTAGGGCAGCCTCAAAAATAAATTCACATTTCTGACTTTCCACTCACTCATTATGGCTGCGTTGTTCGTCGGTTAAATAGCTCACTATTCGCCCTCCTCTCGCCTTGCCCTAATGGCGATTGCCTAAATTAATAAGTAATGGCCATAAATGTAACACATTTTTACGCCTGCCCTTAGGGCACTTTTGGAACCTGTTTCAGTTGCTTTTTCTGTTGAATTGCCCACATGGAAGTATACATCCCCTTCTTTTTTAACG
>CAVWXM010000004.1:0-5438 GCA_963759045.1 uncultured Bacteroidia bacterium | reverse complement strand
TAGCTTCACATACCGATACAAGAGATACTGATGAAAAGAACGACATTCTGTCGCAAAGAAGAGCGCAATCAGTTGTTGATTATTTGATAATCAGAGGCATTGAACCGCAGAGGCTTGTTGCCAAAGGTTATGGAGAGCATGTTCCATTGAGCCTTAAAAAAGATGTTATCCGAGATGGATATTTATTTGTTGAAGGTACAACTTTAGATGATGATTTCATCAATTCGCTTAGTTCAAATAATGAAAAAGAAGCTGCTCACCAATTGAATCGAAGAAGTGAATTCAGAGTATTGCGAAAAGATTATGTTCCTCAATCAACCAATATAGATCTGGCTGATGTAAACATTTTAATCAATCCAGATGATAACACCATCATTTTCAAGGAAGAGCCAAAAACGGGGATTTATATTACCACCTGTATTATTAATGGTTACAATGAGGAATTTGCTTTCGATAAAGGTTCTGACGGAATGATATCACTCGACAAAGCACTTGATTTGTTGAAATGGGGTGCCATCAGCAAAGATGATTTTGAAGGAGATCCTGAGCAGGTACTTGCAGATAATACCATAGCCGACCGTGCTATCATTAACTTTAAAGACATTAACGTTGCAAATAAGTCGGTTAATGATATTCAACTGATCGTAAGTCATAAACTCCGTTATAGCCTAGTATTTGGTGACAGATTATTAAAACAGTTCGGAAGTTATCAGTATAACACTAAAACAAAAACCTTAACGATTGACTAATCAATCCACACTCAGATGTTATAAAACAATTACATCAATCTCTAGATAGCACGTTGTTTTTCATTTCTATTTAGAAATAAAAAATAATTAATAAGGAATATTAAATGTCGAATAGTGTGAGCAACAGGGTTTTTGATTTAGAAGATAGATTAATTGATTTTGCATTATTAATGGATAATATAGTTGAGAACTTACCAAATACAAGGTTAGGCAACCATTTAGCCGGTCAATTGGTTCGCAGTGGCACGTCAACAGCTCTTAATTATGGTGAAGCCCAGGCAGCAGAATCCCCGAATGATTTCATCCATAAAATGAAAGTGATTTTAAAAGAGTTACGCGAGACAAGAGTATGCCTTAAAATAATCAAACGTAAACCACTTTTGCCACCTCAATCAATCGAAAAAGAAATTCAGGAAAATAATGAACTCATTGCAATATTCCTTAAGAGTATTGAAACTGCAAAGAAAAATAGGGATTCAAAAACTTGAGGTTTCTATTTTTGAGTTGAGAATTATCGGATAAACTCTATTTTTACATTTTTCATTTATTATTCGATATTTCTTATTAAAATAGAGATAAATATATCAGCAGATATGAATAGTAATTCCAGATATAATCAGCGTGGTGTTTCTGCTTCAAAAGAGGATGTTCATGCTGCTATAAAAAATCTTGACAAAGGATTATTCCCGAATGCATTTTGTAAAGTCATTCCTGATATTCTTGGTAATGATCCAGAATACTGCAACATCATGCATGCTGATGGTGCAGGTACAAAATCTTCATTGGCCTATTTGTATTGGAAAGAAACAGGTGATCTATCAGTTTGGAAAGGCATTGCCCAGGATGCTATTGTAATGAATACCGATGATTTGCTTTGTGTTGGTGTTACCGACGACATTCTTTTGTCATCAACTATTGGCCGAAATAAAAACTTAATTCCGGGTGAAGTGATTGCAGCCATTATTAATGGTACCGAAGAATTTCTTCAAAAAATGAGGGATTTAGGTGTCAAAATGTTCTTAACCGGTGGTGAAACCGCTGATGTTGGCGACCTTGTCAGAACAATTATTGTTGATTCAACTGTTACTGCGCGCGTTAAACGAAATGTGATTATTGAAAACAACATTCAACCAGGTGATGTTATTGTTGGCCTCTCATCATTTGGTCAGGCAACCTATGAAGACGAATACAATGGTGGTATGGGCAGCAATGGATTGACTTCAGCACGGCATGATGTGTTTGCTAAATACCTTTCTAAAAAATACCCAGAGAGTTTTGATCCTAAAATACCTTCCAACCTGGTTTATTCAGGGAGTTTAAAACTAACTGATAAAACAGGAGTTGAAGGAGTGGATGCCGGCAAAATGGTTCTGGCACCAACCCGGACTTTCGCACCGATTATAAAAGAGATATTAAAAAATAAACGGGATCAAATCCATGGGATGATCCACTGCAGTGGTGGTGCGCAAACCAAAGTTTTGCATTTTGTTGACAAACTTCACATCATCAAGGACAATTTATTCCCTACTCCTCCTCTCTTTAAGATGATTCAGGAACAATCAGGAACTGATTGGAAAGAGATGTACAAAGTATTTAATATGGGGCACAGGATGGAATTGTATGTTTCGGAAAATGTTGCAAGTGAACTGATTTCAATTTCTGAATCGTTTGGTGTTGATGCCCAAATTATTGGCAGATGTGTAGATTCAAAAAGCAAGAAAATAACTATTACAACATCAAAGGGAACTTTTAACTATTAATCGATAACAATAAACTGGAATGATCTCCTGGCATGATTTTGAAAAAGTGGATATGAGGGTTGGAACCATAATAGAGGCCGACGATTTCCCGAAAGCCAGAAAACCAGCATACAAACTAAAGATTGATTTTGGTGAACTGGGTATCAAACAAAGCAGCGCACAAATCACTGAACTATACTCAAAAAGTGATCTTTTAAACAAACAAATCATTGCAGTGGTTAATTTTCCACCAAAACAAATCGCTGATTTTATATCAGAATGTCTGGTACTTGGATTAGTAAATGGTAATGATCCGGTTATCCTTTTGGAACCTGACAAGAAAACAATAAATGGTTTGAAGATAGCCTGAGATATTACTCAAATATCTGAAAAAATATCTTCTTTTTCACTGACTAATTGTTGCTATTTTCCTAAATTTGATGGATGATCAGTTTTATACTGAACGATAAACACATCAAACAAATCAAGCCTGCCGGTATAACTCTACTCGACTTTATCCGATATGAATCAGGCTTGAAAGGAACAAAAATTGGCTGTCGGGAAGGAGATTGCGGTGCATGCACTGTTATTGAAGGTCAACTGGATAATGGTTTTATTAAATATAAAACCATTGTTTCTTGCCTTACTCCACTTGGAAATGTTCATGGAAAGCATATTGTCACCATTGAAGGATTAAATCAAAAGCAGCTATCACCTGTTCAACAAGCCCTGGTTGATCACAATGGAACACAATGTGGGTTTTGCACTCCTGGTTTTGCTATCTCCCTCACTGCATTTCTATTAAATGAAGGTAAGAGTGATCTTGATACAGCAATTGCAGCCATTGATGGCAATATTTGTCGATGCACCGGTTATAAATCAATTGAACGTGCCGCCGCTGATTTAGTCGAAATAAAAAAGAAAATACCTGCTCTGGAGATAGTTAACTGGTTGGTAAAAAATGATTTTTTACCTGAATACTTTTCGGATATAAATAGGCAGTTAGAAAATATTCAAAGCTTACCAGGTTACAAAAGTGCTTCAAATATTATTGTCGGTGGGGGAACTGATTTGTATGTTCAAATACCTGATAAATTGTTTGTTGAAGATTTAACTTTTGCTTCAAAAAGTAATTTTAGTGACAAGATTAGTGTAAGTGACAGTAATGTTTGCACGATTAAAGGTTTTGCAACGGCAACCGATATTATGGAGTCAGCAGTTCTGCAAAAATATTTTCCAAACCTAAACAAGCATTTTAAGCTGATCTCATCAACACCCATTCGTAATATGGGTACTATTGCCGGTAATTTTGTCAATGCATCACCAATTGGTGACTTAAGTATATTCTTTCTCGCACTTGATGCTGAACTAATCTTGTCAAAAGCAGGAAGAAAAGTGAAACTAAAAGACTTCTTTCTTGACTATAAGAAAATCGACTTACAAGAAAACGAGTTAATTGAAGCTATTGTAGTTCCAACTCCCCGGAAAGTCTGATCATTTTAATTTTGAGAAAGTAAGTAAACGCCAATACCTGGATATTGCAAGTGTAAATTCTGCTGTTAAAATTAAAATTGATGATGACATAATACATGAAGCACATTTATCAGCAGGTGGAGTTAGTCCTGTTCCTCTGTATTTAAAACATGTCTCTGAATTTCTTAGAGGAAAAGAGATTAATTCAAAAACAGTGCTCAAAGCCAACGCAATAGTCCAAGAAGAGGTATCGCCAATCAGCGATATCCGCGGAAGTGCTGACTATAAGCGATTATTGTTGAGGCAATTGATTTTTGCTCATTTTATTGAGTTATTTCCAGAAATGATTAGAGTAAAAGAGCTAATAAAAATGCATTAGTGACATATGACAAAAAAAAGGACAAGAGAAATTATTACTATCCCTGATGAAATAATAATGAACAAAATTATTCTCATCAGAAATGAAAGGGTATTGATTGATCGGGACCTTGCTGAACTATATGGAGTTACAACAAAACGGCTAAACGAACAGGTAAAGAGAAATCCAAAAAGATTTCCCACACACTTTATGTTTCAGTTGACAGAGGATGAAAAATCTGATCTGGTCGCAAATTGCGACCACCTTGAGAATTTAAAGTACTCTCCTTATTTGCCATATGCATTTACTGAACATGGAACCATAATGCTGGCTAATATTTTAAATAGCGAAAAAGCTATCGCTATGGGCATAAAAGTAGTGGAAGTCTTTATCGCTATGCGGGAAATGTTCATGAAACATAAAGACCTGATAGACGAAATTGAAAAGATAAAAAAAGAGCTTTTGGATCATGACAAAAAAATAGTTCTGGTATTTGAATACCTGAAACAATTCGAGAAAATGAAGCAGGATGAGTTGGATTTAAAAAACAGAAAGCGAATAGGATACAAGAGGAAACATGAATAACATCGACGCCATAGGTCATGTGACCGGAAGATCGGTTTACCTGGATGATATTCCTATACAGGAAGGAACTTTGTATGCCTTAGCTTATGGATCAGAAGTAGCATACGGAAAGATTTTAAAACTTGATTTTGATGCTGCTGAAAACCTTGATGGTGTTGTAAAGATTATTACTGCAAATGATATTCCAGGTGAAAATCAAATTGGAGGAATTCTTCCTGACGAACCATTATTTGCAGAAATGGAAGTCCATTACCATGGTCAACCAGTAGCACTCATTGTTGCAAAAGATGAGTTAACAGCACGTAATGCCAGGAACTCAATCAAAGTTGAATACGAAGTATTTGAAGCTGTTACAGATCCAAGAAAGGCAAAAGAGAAAGGCTTTTTACTGTTTCCACCCCGAACATTTGAATCAGGTAATACTGATCAGGCATGGGAAAAATGTGATTTTATTTTTGAAGGACAGGCAGAAACCGGGGCTCAGGAGCATCTGTATATTGAAACTCAGGGATCGTATGCTTATCCGATGGAATG
>CAVWXM010000003.1:0-8098 GCA_963759045.1 uncultured Bacteroidia bacterium | reverse complement strand
ACCTGTGCGAAAACACTGCAGATTCTAAAAGTGAGTTTGAGGCTAAGCGGTTTGCACCATGCAATCCGGTACTCGCTACTTCACCTGAAGCGTAAAGATTTTGGATGCTGGTTAATCCATTTTTATCTGTTTTAATTCCTCCGCATGAATAATGTGCTGCAGGAACTACCGGAATCATCTGGCTGGTAATATCAATTCCGATGCTGAGACATTTTGCATAAATGGTTGGGAACTCATTGATTAAAATTTGTTTTTCAATATGTTGCGTATCAAGATGAACACAATCATCACCTGATAATTTCATTTCATTGTCGATAGCGCGAGCAACAATATCCCTCGGGGCGAGTTCCTTTCTTTTGTCGTATTTCTCCATAAATGCAACACCCTTATGATTTCTTAAAATAGCACCTGCCCCACGCATTGCTTCAGTAATTAAAAACGACGGTTTTTCACCGGGATTATAAAGAGAAGTTGGGTGGAATTGAACAAATTCGAGGTTTTCAATTTTCGCTTTTGCCCTGTATGCCATAGCAATACCATCACCTGTAGCAAAAATCGGGTTGGTAGTTGTTTGATAAATATTACCAATTCCCCCGGTTGCCAACATTGTAGTTTTTGCTAAAAAAGTATCGATTGTTGCTGTTGTTTTATTTAAGGCATATACCCCAAAACAATGTATGTCTTTTCCACTTCTTTTAACCATTTCGCCGAGATGATGCTGGGTGATCAGATCAATGGAGAAGTAATTTTCAAAAATTTCAATATTGGGATGTTTCTGAACCTTTTCGCTTAATGCCCGTTGAATTTCGTAGCCGGTATTATCTTTATGATGTAGTATTCTCCTTTCGGAGTGCCCGCCTTCTCTGGCTAGTAAATACTTCCCTGATTTTTCCTTGTCGAAATGTGTTCCCCATTCAATTAATTCTTTTACACGCTCAGTCGATTCAGTAATTGTAATCCTTACGATTTCCTCGTTGTTTAATTCGACACCAGCTTCCATTGTATCAGCAATGTGTTTTTTATAAGTATCGGGCGAATACATTACTGCGGCAATGCCTCCCTGAGCATAGCTTGTTGCTGTATCATCAATGGTTGTTTTTGAAAGGATACATACTTTACCATGATCAGCCACTTTTAAGGCATAAATCAAGCCCGCCATACCGGTACCAATAACGAGGAAGTCAACTTTGTACTGCATTGAGATAATGAATTTTAGCTCTTCAAAGTTAAGTTTTTATTGAGGAGGTATCAGAAAATAACGTGCAGAACTATAATCCAAGGAGTACTTCAACCCCTTCTTTTCCACCATAAAGCATTTTTTCAGGATTTTCCAGCATTTCTTTTACCTTCACAAGGAATCCGACTGATTCACGGCCATCAATAATTCGATGATCATATGACAGGGCAACATACATGATAGGATGTATTTCAACTTTGCCATTTACAGCAATCGGGCGTTCGACAATATTGTGCATGCCTAAAATAGCACTTTGCGGAGGGTTGATTATTGGTGTTGATAACATAGAACCAAAAACACCGCCATTGGTGATAGTGAAAGTGCCTCCCTGTCATTTCTTCGAGTGTTATTTTACCATCACGTGCTTTAATGGCAAGCTCTTTTACCTTGTTTTCAATTTGAGCCAGGCTTAGCATTTCAGCATTTCTTATTACCGGAACAACCAAGCCTTTTGGTGCACTAACAGCAATACTTATATCGACATAGTCGTGTGAAACAATCTCGTCACCATCAAATTGGGAATTGATTTGTGGATAGTGTGCTATTGCTTCAGTAATAGCTTTTGTAAAAAACGACATAAAACCAAGGCCTACACCATATTGCTCTTTAAATAATTCCTTGTATTTCCCGCGGATCTCCATGATGGGTGTCATGTTCACTTCGTTAAAAGTGGTGAGCATGGCAGTTTCATTCTTTACTGAAACCAATCGCTGTGCAAGTTTTTTACGCAACATGCTGATATTTTTCCGCTCTTCATTCCTTTCTCCTTTCCATGATGAAGTTGCTAATGATGATTGTATTGGAGAAATTTTATCCTTGTTTTCAAGAAAATACTCAACATCTGATTTGCCAATGCGGTGGTTTTTAAAGAAATTGACCAGGTCGTTTTCTGTAACCACGTTTTCTTCCATCAGTTTTCCTGGCAAGTGGTGAAATAGTGAGATCTAATTCACTCTTTTCTGTATTTACCTCTGCTTTAGTCTCCGCCTTCGTTTCAGCCTTCGCCTCCGTCTTGTCCTCTTTCTCAATCTTCAACCTTCTCAACTACTTTCGCCTTCTTCTCACCTTTCACCTCGGTATCAATCGTTGCAATTACTGTATTGATCTCAATCGTTTCTCCTTCTTCAACTATAATTTTAATCTTCCCATCTACACTGGCTGCTAACGGAAGTGTTGCTTTATCGGAGTCAATTTCTACAACATCCTGGTCTTTTTCAACAAATTCACCATCTTCAACAAGCCAGGCTGCTACCTGCACTTCGTTAATTGATTCTCCCGGGCTGGGAACTTTTAATTCTACTATCATGTTAAAATTTTTACTTCAATGGTTTTGTTCCCGAATGGAATTTACTGTCAATATGATCAAGGTTCAGATCAAGCAATTCTTTTTCAAATGATTTCCATTTGTTACCAATACAAACCATCTGGCAATCGTCTTCAATGAACGGGCAGTCACATTCTTCAAAAATCTTATCAATGATCTTTTGCTGCCTGATGGCATGGAATTTTGATGACCCCGTAGCTGTACTTCCGCTTGGTGGACGTGCGATGACTTTAATATTGAATTTCTGATCCAATTCACTTCTGATAAAAGTCCATGCTCCCATATTTCTTGGCTCTTCCTGAGCCCAGATATAAGTTTTGGCATTTTTGTACCTGTCTTTAATAACAAGTAATTGGTCAACAGGGAGAGGGTATATCTGTTCAATCCTTACGATAGCTATCTTTTCATTTCCCAATTTTTCTTTCTCAGCAATTAGGTCGTAATACAATTTACCTGAACAAAAAGTGATTTTGTTTACCTTTTCAGGATCAGCAACTGGATCATCGAATACTTCTTTAAAACCACCTGTGGTAAAATCTTCAATTTTTGATACGCAATTAGGGTGACGAAGTAAACTTTTCGGGGTAAAAATGATCAATGGTTTACGAATCTTTCTTTTTAGCTGTCGGCGAAAAATATGAAAGAGGTTGGCTGGCGTTGTACAATTTGCAATTTGAATATTGTTTTCGGCTGCCAGAATTAAAAATCGTTCGATCCTGGCACTTGAATGTTCGGGTCCTTGTCCTTCATATCCGTGTGGAAGTAATATAACAAGATCATTCATCACATTCCATTTATCTTCTGCGCTGCTCAAAAACTGGTCGAAAATAATTTGAGCGCCATTCGCAAAATCACCAAATTGTGCCTCCCAAATAGTGAGTGAATTTGGTGATGCCAATGAATAACCATATTCGAAACCGAGCACACCATATTCTGATAAAGAAGAATTGTAAATTGTAAATGGTGCCTGGTCTTTAGATACATGCTCGAGTGGAACGTATTTCTCATTGGTATCATCAATGCTGATCACTGCATGCCTGTGAGAAAATGTACCACGTTCAACATCCTGGCCACTTAGTCTTACCGGAATTCCTTCTTTAACAAGACTACCATAAGCAAGTAGTTCGCCCATAGCCCAATCAAGTTTATCGTCATCGAACACCATTTTTTTACGCTGTTCCTGTAGGCGTATAGTTTTTCTGAAAAATTTCTTGTTATCAGGCAGGCGGGTAATTTTATCAGTGATATCAAGTAAATTTTTCTTTGTAATTTTTGTGTCCGGGGATTTTAGAAAATCTTCATCTTTAGCCCTTTTTATATCTTTCCAGGTTTCTTTCAGGAAGCTGTCTATTGTGGCTTTCTTATCATGTTTTGCTTTTTCGAGATTATTCTCAAGCTTTTTATTCAAGGCTATTTCAGCTTCTTTACATTCTTCTTCTGTAATTACACCATTTTTAATGAGTTCTTTTTTATATATCTCATAAGGATCATCATGTTTCTCAATAAATTTATATAAAATAGGCTGTGTAAACCTTGGCTCATCTCCCTCGTTATGCCCGTATTTACGATAACATAATATGTCAATAAAAACGTCTTTGTTAAACTTATTTCTGAACTCAACTGCCATCTGTATGCTATAGACCACTGCTTCCGGATCGTCACCATTAACATGAAATACCGGCGATAACGTGGTTTTAGCAACATCAGTACAATAGGTGCTGGAACGGGCATCAAGGTAATCAGTAGTAAAGCCCAATTGGTTGTTAACTACCAGGTGAATTGTGCCACCTGTGCTATAACCTTTTAGATCTTGCATCTGCAATACTTCATACACAATACCCTGGCCGGCAATTGAAGCATCACCATGGATTAAAATGGGTGCAACTTTATTTTGATCACCATTGTAAATGTTGTCGATTCTGGCACGGGCTATACCTTCCACAACAGGATCAACGGCTTCGAGGTGTGAAGGGTTTGGTGTTAAAGTAAATTTAATAAGCTTACCATTGCTCGCTTTTCTTTCTGTTGTATATCCCAAATGATATTTTACATCACCCAGCAAGCCTTCATCCTCATATTCAGGACTTTCAAATTCACGAAAAATATCAGCATAAGGTTTTCTTAAAATGTTAACCAAAACATTTAACCTGCCCCGGTGTGGCATACCAATAATAAATTCCTTCATGCCAAGTTCCGATCCTTTTTCCATAATTGCGTCCATCGCAGGGATTAGTGACTCAGCACCTTCCAATGAAAACCGCTTTTGTCCGGGAAACTTTTTCTGAAGAAATTTTTCGAAGAAGACTGCTCTTCTTAGTTTTTCAAGTATATATAGTTTTTCTGATTTATTATACTGTGGCGTGTTTTTTGTCTTTTCAAAATAATTTTGAAGCCATTTTGAAATCTCCAAATCCCTGATAAACAAATATTCAACACCAATTGACCGGCAATAGGTCTGTTCTAAAAAAGCGATAATATCTTTTAATTTGGCAGGTCCGATTCCTATCTTATTTCCAGCCTGAAAAACCCGATCCAGATCTTTCTTTTGGAGTTCATAATTTTCAATGTCTAAGGTAGGAGTATAGGTTCTACGTTTTCGAACAGGATTTGTTTTTGTAAAGAGGTGGCCTCTGCGCCGGTAATCATTGATGAGGTTAATCACTTTATATTCATCTGAAACCTCTATCCCACCTTGATCATTTGATGGATATAATTGATTAGCAAAATCAAAGCCTTCAAAAAATTTCCTCCAAGATACTTCTACTGATAGAGGATCAGCTTTATATTGATTGTAAAGATCCTCAATAATTTCAGGATTGGTAGTGCCCAGAAAATCAAGATTATCCATTGAGTTGATTTGTAGGATTTATAAAAGCAAAATTAGCAATAATCAAACAATTGTTATTATTTAGATTGAGTAAAAATAAAATATATTCGGTATAAAAAAACCCGAAACTAGATCCGGGCTTAATTAATAAAACATTTTTTTATTTATTCTGGATGAATAGCCTCGGTGGGACAAACATCAGCACATGCCCCACAGTCTGTGCAAAGATCAGGGTCTATAACATAAATATCGCCTTCAGAAATCGCTTCCACCGGACATTCATCAATGCAACTGCCACAAGCAGTACAGTCGTCATTAATTACATAAGCCATAATAAAGAGTTTTAGTTGTTAATTGTAAATGTTATTGGGGCAAATATATAGATATAGTTTAAAGGAAACGGTTTTAATTTGAATTTTTAGAAAATCTAAATAAAGGGATTATTTACAATAAGGTGCTGCATTCTATTCTAACTCAGCCACAATTCTATTATTTAGAACTTAGACTGGTTATAATTAAGCTGTTAATAATTAACATATAAATATTACTATAAATTTAAAACGCAGAGAAACAAAGGTATACAGGGTAAAAAGGACAGAATGTTAAATAATAAGTTTTGTTAAAAAAATGCACTTGTAAGTGCGAGGGTCGGGAATTTTAAACTTAATTTTGCGCATATAAAAACTTATTTTTCTAATGGCTTCAAAGAAAGACAAAGTTGTAAACCTTGATAACGCAGTCATAAGGTTTGCAGGAGATTCAGGAGACGGGATGCAACTTACCGGAAATCTATTTTCCGATTCAACCGCTCTTGCTGGAAACGATTTTGCAACCTTCCCTGATTATCCTGCCGAGATCAGGGCTCCACAGGGAACAGTGGCTGGAGTATCTGGCTTTCAAATACATTTTGGACGAACTGATATTCATACTTCGGGAGACTTAGCGGATGTACTGGTTGCGATGAACCCGGCATCATTAAAGGCAAATATGGGATGGATAACCAAAGAGGCCATCATCATCGTTGATACGGATGCTTTTATTGAAAAAAACTTTGAAAAAGCCGGATACGATGATGATCCCAGAAAAGATGGATCACTGGTCGGTCATCTGGTTGTTGAGGCGCCCATTACAACCCTTACAAGAGAGGCTGTAAAAGAATTGCATATTGATAATAAGTCGGCCCAGAAATCAAAAAACATGTTTGCATTGGGAATGGTTTTTTATATGTTTAACCGGGATTGTAAGAAAACGCATGAGTTTTTTGAACGCAAGTTCAAGGCCAACCCAATTGTAGTTAAAGCCAATCAAACAGTGCTGACAGCTGGTTTCAATTTTGCCCATACCATTGAAGCTTTTGCTAACACATTTAAAATATTACCGGCTCCACTTAGTAAAGGTTTATATCGAAATGTTACCGGTAACCTTGCTACGGCATGGGGGTTTTTAGCCGCCGCTGAACGATCAGGCCGGAATTTATTCCTTGGTTCATATCCAATTACACCAGCTTCTGAAATATTGCAGGAGTTATCAAGACACAAACAATTTTCGGCTATTGCTTTTCAGGCCGAAGATGAAATAGCTGGAATAGTTTCAACTATTGGTGCTGCATTTGCAGGATGTTTGCCAATTACCAGCACTTCAGGACCTGGATTGTCATTAAAAAGCGAAGCAATTGGCCTTGCAGTCATCACTGAACTCCCAATTGTGATTGTTGATGTGCAACGCGGCGGTCCATCTACCGGACTACCCACCAAATCAGAACAATCTGATTTATACCAGGCATTATTTGGAAGAAATGGCGAGGCCCCCGTTATTGTAATGGCTGCTCAAAGTTCGGCAGACTGTTTCTATGCTGCTTATGAATCGGCCAAGCTTACCCTTGAACACATGACACCTGTTATCCTGTTAACAGATGGATCATTGGCGAATGGATCGGAAGTATTTAAAATACCTCGTGTAGCTGATCTTCCTGAAATACATCCGCCTATTGTAAAAGCAAACGACCCCAATTTCCAACCTTATAATCGTCACCCTGAAAAATTAAGCAGGCCCTGGGCGCTGCCTGGAACAGAAGGATTGAGGCATCGGATTGGTGGTCTTGAAAAAGAAGACGGCAGTGGAAATGTTTCTCACGATCCTTTAAATCACCAGAAGATGTGTGAAATACGGGAAGAAAAAGTAAATCGAGTTGCCAATTATATACCTGAACTTGAAGTAATTGGAGAAGAAGAAGGAGATGTTTTGATTGTAAGTTGGGGAGGAACTTATGGGGTGATTCTTACTGCAATTCAGGAATTGCGCAAAGAAGGCCATGAAATAAGCATGGCTCATTTTAAATATATCAAGCCAATGCCAAAGAACACAAAAGAAGTTTTTTCTAAGTTTAAAAGAATACTGGTTTGTGAGATCAATCTTGGACAATTTGTTAATTACCTTCGGATGAGTTTTCCTGATTATAAATATGATCAATACAATAAGATTCAAGGATTGCCATTTATGGTTACAGAATTAAAAGAAAAATTCATTGACTATTCAAACAAGTAGGATCATGGCTGAAAGGATAAAAATAAAAGATACTATACTGACGAAAGAAGATTTTGAAAGTGACCAGATGGTAAAATGGTGCCCTGGATGCGGCGATCATGCCATATTACGCTCAGTTGAAAATGTATTCCCGGAGCTCGGAATACCCACAGAGGATTTTATGGTT
>CAVWXM010000002.1:0-54846 GCA_963759045.1 uncultured Bacteroidia bacterium | reverse complement strand
ATGATGGAACTGGCAGCCACCAGCGTGAGGTAATTGTCGCATTTCAGTTTTTTCAATAATCCACGTGTTGCCGGGCTTTCAATATAAAAGCAGCCATTGGTTTCGGCACGCTTTAGTTGTGCTTTCACAACCGGATCGTTTTTGAATTTCTCCACCTTGTGAACATCTATATCAATGTCACGGTTTCTACGAATGATTTCTGCGGCATCTTTAATATGCCCAATGCCTCGCTGACTCAGAATATCCAGTTTTTCAAAGCCAATGGCTTCAGCCACATACATATCCCACTGTGTGGTTGGGAAACCTTTAGGAGGCATGTCGAGTGCAGTATAGCAATTGATGGGTTCTTCTGAAATAAGCACACCTCCAGCATGAATACTTCGGATATTTGGAAAATCTGCCATCATACGTGGCAAGCGAATGGATATGGCGGGTGATCTCATTTTTATCCTTTTCTACCATGGGGTTTTGTGTTAGTCTGTCAATTTCGGCTTTGGGCAAGCCATGTACTTTGCCCAATTCGCGGTAAATGGATTTACCCCTGAAAGTGACCGATGTACCTAGCAAAGCAGTGTGTTCTCTGCCATATCTTTTAAAAATGTAGTCGGTAACGTCATCCCTGTCTTTCCACGAATAATCGATATCAAAATCCGGAGGGGAGGTGCGCCGCGGATTAATGAATCGCTCAAAATAGAGATTTAGCTCAATAGGATCCACATCTGTGATCTTGAGGCAATAAGCTACTACGCTGTTGGCACCACTTCCCCGACCAACATGATAAAAACCACGTGACATGGAATAGCGGATGATATCCCAGGTAATGAGGAAATAGGAGGAAAAACCCAGTTTGTCGATGATTGCCAGTTCGCTTTTAACCCGTTTTTGCGCCTCTTTGTTTTTTTTGCTGTAGCGATATTTCAGGCCATCGTAAGTTAGTTTTTCCAGAAGAATTTTATCATCATAACGACTACCCGTAAAGGTTTTTTTGTTTTTGATGCTGTTGTAATCGAAGTGGATGGAACAGTTATTCATCAGCCGTTCAGTATTTTCAATAATTTGCGGATATTGCTCAAAGGCCTTTCGGATGGCTTCAGGAGAAAGAAATAATTCATCTGGCATGCCATGCATCTCTGGTTTCAGATGACTGAATAGCAGGTTATGATCAATAGCACGGAAGTTTTTATGGAGGTAATAGGTTTTTTCATCGGAAAAGGTTACCGGTTGTTGAATGACCATTTTTGTGAAATCTCTTGCTGAGTGTGTAATCAGTTTTCGTACTTGTGAAGGCTTAATGCCAATGAACTCGTTTTCCTTCAGTTTTCTTGTTAGCTTTTTCCCGAAAGGATATATCACATACACCCGACTGAAGTCGGGTGCCAGGGGTGTGTATGTAGCCTCTTTCAGGTTGATGGCACTCATATAGGCATTCAGTTCTCTGAAACCTTCATTGTCCTCTGCAATACCTGTAAAAAGCAATTCATCTCCATTCCTGATCTCCATCCCACCAACCGGTTTAATACCTTGTTCGTTACATGCCTTCACAAAATCAATCATCCCTGATGAATTATTGATATCCGTGAGGGCCATGGCTTCTACTTTCCGGAGTTTGGCTGTTTCTACCAGTTTATCTACAGGAAAGGTTCCGTAGCGCAGGCTGTAATATGAGTGGGTGTTGAGGTGCATGGCTTTTTCCCTGCGCTAAAGCACGGGTTGTTTTATGCCCCGCTGAAGGACGGGGTCACTGATATATATTGTTTTCATTAATGTGATTCTCTTTCATTATCGGTTTCCCCGTCATTTATGGCGGGGTGTGAGCTCAGGAGCAGGCTGATACGGCAGAACAGGTGCAGCCTCTGTTGCAAACCCTGGCTCCTTAACCCCCACAGCCCTTCGTATCGCTGTCTTTCCATACCGTAAACGGATGCTATCCATAGCCTGGTAAAGGCTGGTTTGCTCGGGTGTATCTTCAAACAGGTCAAGTTGTTGTGATCCTCCCACAAGGTGACTTAAGCGAACCCCGATTAGCCGGATGAGCATCCTTCTTGTATACAGGCGGTCAAAAAGTTCCAATGCTGTCTTTTGTAATACGTGGTCGAAAGAAGTGTAGGGGAGGTGCTTCTGCAAAGTGTGGGTATCGAAGTTTGAATAACGGATCTTGACGGTAATACAGGCTGTCAGCTTTTGCTTTTTTCTTAGTTCAAAAGCAATCTTTTCTACCATGCTGATGAGGAGCCTTTTTAACTTAACCACATCGGTAGTGTCTTTATCGAAGGTACGTTCAGTACTTATCGATTTTCGTTCGGAGTACGGAACGACTGGTGTATGATCAATGCCATTGGCTTTTTTCCAGACGACCAGCCCGTTTTTTCCCATCACCTGTGTGATCAGTTCAGGAGGAATCATGCTCAATGTGCGGATGGTTGACACACCCATCGAGCGCAGCAATCGATAACCCTGTTTCCCCACCATCGGTATTTTGCGGATGGAGAGGGGAAACAAAAAAGGTTTTACCTGGTCGCTGGGGATGTAAAGCTCACCATTGGGTTTGGCCTCTGTGGTAGCAATTTTCGAAACAGTTTTGTTTGTTGAAAGCCCAAAAGAGATCGGTAGCCCTGTTTCTTTAATAATGCGCTCCCGCAATTCGTGGGTCCACTTCAGGCTACCAAAGAAACGATCCATCCCGGTAATGTCGAGATAATGTTCATCAATGGAAGCCTTTTCGTAAAGTGGTGCCTGTTCGGCAATGATCTCCGTTACCATTTTGGAGTATTTGCTGTACTGCTCCGAATCACCCCGAATCACAATGGCATCGCCACAAAGCTGTCTTGCCATTCGCATAGGCATAGCCGAGTGTACGCCAAATTGCCGGGCTTCGTAGCTGCAGCCGGCTACAACACCGCGATCGGACATGCCTCCAATAATGACAGGTTTGTCAATCAGCGAAGAATTGACCAACCGTTCAACCGACACAAAAAAAGTATCAAGGTCGAGGTGTACTATGGTTCTATTTATTGTTTGCATCTAAAAAAATATTGACAGAATACTTGACATTTAATGAATATGTATTACCTTTGATTAAAAATTAATCATTTTATTGATTACAATATAATCATTTTAAGAATGGGTTGCAAGGTGAGAATTCACCCCACGCTGAAGCATGGGGAAACTGACTGGCAAGAGAGTTAAATAAAATAACAAGATGTATCAGTTACCCCGGACTTCAGTCCGGGTATAAAAAACACACAAACATGCCCTACATTAAAATATGGATACACGCTGTTTGGACAACTAAAAACAGGGAGCCTTATCTGAAAAGTGATATAAGATATGACGTATTTGAACATATGAGATCGTATGCAAATGATAAGGGAATATATATTGATCACATCAACGGATATGTTGATCATGTTCACGCTTTAATATCATTAAATGCAGATCAGAATATTGCTGAGATTATGAATCTGATCAAAGGTGAGTCATCGTATTGGATAAATAAGAATGAGTTAACAGAAAATAAGTTTGGCTGGCAGAACGATTATTATGCAGCATCAATAAGTAAGTCTCATCTGGAAAGAGTGAGGAGTTATATCAGGAACCAAGAGATACACCACTGTAGCCAAACACTGGATGATGAGATTGAAGAGCTGTTTCCGGGTACTCCTCAGCCTGAAAGACGCATTCCCCACCCTGAAGGAAGGGGAGACTGACGGATATGAGAAGTAATATTAATAAACGATATATCAGTTACCCCGCGCTTTAGCCCGGGGAATATCACTACCCGACCGATAGGGAAGGGCTAAAAACAAAAAGATATGATATTCAACAACAACATTAAAGTATTACGCAAACGGCGAGGCCGCACCCAGGATGATGTGGCTTTTGCGCTTGAAATGAAAAGATCCACACTGAGTGGCTATGAAAACGGAGTAGCACAACCAAATATGGATGCATTGATTAAGTTCTCAGAATATTACGGCGTAGCCATTGATACCTTGATCAAAGTCAATCTGTCGTCATTGCCAGAAAGCCAGTTCTCGCAATTGGAAAGGGGATATGACACCTATATTAAGGGAAGTAACCTGAGGGTACTGGCAACGACTGTGGGTGAGGATAATGAAGAAAATATTGAACTGGTGAGTGAAAAAGCCAAAGCCGGTTATACCACAGGTTTTGCTGATCCTGAGTACATCAGGATATTACCCACTTTTCGAATGCCATTCTTATCGAAACAAAAGAAATACCGTAGCTTTCAGATTAGTGGTGACTCTATGTTGCCAATACCTGATGGTTCTTATGTTACCTGTGAATTTATCCAGGACTGGTCAACCATACGCAATCACCATGCTTACATTTTACTGACCAGGGAAGAGGGTGTAGTATTTAAGGTGGTTGAAAACAATATGGATAAAGAAGGGAAATTAAAACTTCATTCGTTAAATCCGATTTATGACCCTTTCGAGTTGAAGGTCAACGAACTGAAAGAAGTATGGAAGTTTGTGAATTTTATCAGTTCCGAAGTGCCTAAAGCCAATAAGGAAAAGGATGCCCTTGCTGATGAAGTGGAAAAATTAAAAAAGCAAGTTCGGGCCATCCAGATGACATTAAATTTTAGGGAACAATAGCCAAAGATCTTTTTAATGTACGCCATCCTCGATGTTGAAACAACAGGGCTTAGTGCTGCAGGTGAAAAAATCACCGAAATTGCCATCTTTATACATGATGGAAAAGAGGTGATAGATTCGTATGAAACTTTGATTAATCCTGAGAAAAAGATTCCATATCGTATCGTTCAGATGACAGGTATCACCAACCAAATGGTTCAGGATGCACCACGATTTTTCGAAGTGGCTAAAAAAATTGTTGAGTTCACAGAGGATAAGGTGATCGTAGGACATAATGTAAGATTTGATTACAGCTTTATTCGGCATGAGTTTAAAAGCCTGGGATATGAATTTCAAAGACAAACCCTGGATACAGTCAAACTAAGTCGCAAACTTATCCCTGGAAGGAGGTCATATAGTCTTGGTCGGTTGTGCAAAGATCTTGACATTGAGAATTATGCAAGGCATCGCGCAGCAGGTGATGCACATGCAACTACCCAATTATTTGAATTGTTATTGGGCTTAGACTCAGATTTAGTTAATATCAAAACCAATGGAGTAAGTTCGGGCCGGAACAAATCCCTGGTTGATCAATTACCGAAAGAACCCGGTGTTTATTATTTTTCGAATAGTGATGGAGAATTGATTTATGTTGGAAAATCCATTAACATTCATGATCGTGTCTTGTCACATCTGAACAATAACCTGCATAAAAAGGCTATTGAAATGAAAGATGCCATTGCAGACGTAAGTTTTGAACTAACAGGCAATGAGCTAGTTGCGCTTTTATTAGAATCAGCAGAAATTAAAAAATACCAACCTCTCTTTAACAGGCAACAGCGCCGCACTTTTTTTAATTATGGGCTTTATTCATTTGTTGATGAAGATGGATACATCAATTTAAAAGTGACCAGGATACTCGATCAGTTAACCCCATTATATACTTATAGTTCATCTCAGGAAGGTAAACAGCATTTGTTCAACTTAATCGAAAAGTTTGGATTGTGTCAAAAATTGTGTGGTTTGTATAAAACAGAGGGTGCCTGTTTTCAATACCAGATACATCAATGTTTTGGTGCCTGTGCTAGGTGAAGAATCATCAAGCGATTACAATGAGAAAGTTAACCAGGCCCTGGAGAATTACCATTTCGATGACCAAAGCTTTTTTATTGTGGGAAAAGGCAGAAACAATGAAGAAAAATCAGTAGTTAAAATCGAATGTGGTAAGTATTTTGGTTTTGGTTTTATTGATGCTGAAATTATGAATGATAATTTAGATTTATGGCATGATTGTATTCAAAAACAAAGAGATAACAAAGAAGTCAGACAAATTATTAACTCCCATATAAGAAAGAATAAATCAGTACAAGTAATTACGTTTAAAAAGTAGAACAAGATATTTTGTTTTTCGTAAAAAATTGTACTTTTGCAGCCGCTCAGGAGAGATGGCAGAGCGGTTTAATGCGGCGGTCTTGAAAACCGTTGTTCTTCACGGAACCGGGGGTTCGAATCCCTCTCTCTCCGCCACCGCCCGCCGAAATCATGCAAAGCAATGACGAAGGTGGGCTTTTTATTTCCATTAATCAAAAATCTGTTCAATTCACTCGTATCATTTTTTTACTTTTGCCATGGAGAGCTGCCGGAGTGGTCGAACGGGGCGGTCTCGAAAACCGTTGTTCGCGCAAGCGAACCAAGGGTTCGAATCCCTTGCTCTCCGCCTCCGCCCGCCGAAGTCATGCAAAGCAATGACGAAGGCGGGCTTATAAGCAGTTTTATTTTAACCAAAACATTATAAAATGGATTCAGTGGGCTCCGGCGGACAGGTCCGCCATAATGAACTCAATTTAGAGTATGTTTATATTTTAAGATGTTCAAATACTAAAACATATGTTGGTCATACATCGAATCTTGAAGAAAGACTAAACAGGCATCATAAAGGATATGTACCCTCAACAAAAAATCTAAGACCACTTCATTTACTAACTTTTATTTCATTCACTGATAAATATAAAGCTATTGCATTTGAGAAATATCTGAAAAGTGGTTCTGGACGAGCTTTTTTAAAAAAGAGGTTGATATAATTCGCCGTAGTCATGCCAAGCATTAAATGAGGCGGGTCATCTTTTTAATTTCCAACTAGGCATCTTTTTTGCAGTAATTCATGTCTCAAGTTATAGATCGATAAAAAGAAAGAGACGATATTTAAATAATTTTATATAACAATATTGGTCGTTCGTATATTAATCTCTTGGGTTTTCTATTCTTTTTGGTAATCGGCTTGTTTTCGAGTAAATTTGTATTGATTTGTAAAAACTTATAAAATGAAAAGAATCGCAATAATTTTGATAATCATTTCTTTGTCTGGTTTATCTGCTTCAGCAGGAAATTTATTAGCATCACTTTCTTATGCTGTTTTTAATACCCCAGAAAATGAACCGTATATTGAGACCTATCTGGTTGTTCAAGGAAAAACACTCACACATATACAACTGGAAGATGGTACATTCCAGGGAGCACTCGATATTCAGATATTATTCAAAAAGAACGACAGTATTGTAAATTTTGGAAAATACGAACTGTTGGGACCTGCCCTTAAAGATACTTCAAAAATAACAAGTAACTTGCTTGATGTTCAACGGTACGCACTTTTAAAAGGTGATTACCAAATGGAAATATCGATATATGATCGGTATAGAGAACAGGATACCATTGTGACTTTGGCAGATTTCACGGTTGGATTTGAAAATGAAAAAATGGCATTTTCCGATATAGAATTTCTTCATAGTTTTAAAAAAACAGATTCTGATGGAGTTCTTGTAAAAAGTGGATATGAATTGCTGCCTTATGTTTTTGAGTTTTATCCCGAAGTTGTTCCAAACCTGTCATTTTATGCTGAACTTTACAATAGCAATAAAGTAGTAGGAGAGGAGCCATTCCTGCTGTATTATTATCTGCGACCATTTGAAGTGGATAAAAAGCTTGACCAATATTTTTATATGAAAAGGATAGTTGGTAGCCATGTTAATATTCTTTTAAATACCATTGACATCACTCAGTTACCAAGCGGTAATTATTATCTTGTATTGGAAACCAGGGACAGAAACAACCAACTACTAACCAGTAGTAAAAAGTTTTTCCAGCGTTATAATCCAAATGCACAATTCAATTTAAATAATTTACTGGTTATTAATCCAGAGAATTCGTTTGTCAGCAAAATCACTTCACGAGATAGCCTGGTTCTATACATCGATTACCTCTATCCGATCTCAACTGAGATGGAAAAAGTATTTGCTAAAAACTTTTCGAAGGAAGCGACTGTTGAAGATTTACAAAAATATCTTCTTAATTTCTGGACTGATCGAAATCCAATTGATCCTGAAGCAGACTGGGAAGATTACAAAATGAGGGTTGCCCAGGCCAATTATGAATTCAAATCCATTAGGGTTAAAGGTTACAGAACCGACCGAGGGCGTGTATATTTACAATATGGACAGCCAAATGTTAGAACGCCCAGCTATAACGAACCTGCAGCTTATCCTTATGAAATATGGCATTATTATGAATTGCAGGGACAGCGTGATAAAAAGTTTGTTTTTTATACGAGAGATGCAGCCACCAACGATTTTCAGATGATACATTCAAATGCAATCGGGGAAATCACTAATTACCGTTGGCAAACAGTTGTTTATAGCCGTACCTGGGATCCTTACAGCCTGGACGATGCTGTTATTCCTAACACATATGGTAGCTTTGCTACGGATTATTATTTACAACCCCGATAAATCCTCACATTGGGATTGGAAGAAATTTTGAATTATTTTAGCGCTCTATTTCCAACAACCCATGAAAATCAGGAATTTCCTGCTGAACATATTATTATCATTTTTAGCTTCACTACCTTTTGGTTTGTTATATCTTCTTTCCGACCTTTTGTACTTTGTTGTTTTCTACATCATTAGGTATCGCAGAAAAATAGTTTTTGATAATATTTCCAGGTCTTTTCCTGATAAACGTCAAGAAGAGACTAGGCGAATAATCAAACAGTTTTACAAGAATTATTCTGATGTGATTGTTGAGGTGATTAAGTCGCAGAAAATGTCACGATCCGAGATAGAGAAGCGTGTTCACTTTACCAATCAAGGAATATTTGACCAGTTCTTCGTAAAGAAAAAGAATGTTTTTGCATCCTTAGGACATTGTGGTAATTGGGAGTGGGTTGGTAATAAAATTGCCCTTTTTTTAAAACATGAAGGAGGGGCTGTTTACAAACCGATTCTTGATAAATATTTTGATGATTTTATGATCGCACAGCGGCAGAAGTATAAAAATACTTTAATGATTGATTATCGAAAAGTATTCAAAACACTGGTATCTCTGCGCAAAAAATTATATACTGTGTTTGTATTAGGTGACCAGTCACCTGCTTTGCATGAAAATGATTACTTCGTAAATTTTTTAGGTAGAAAAACTGCTTTTTATAACGGGATGGAAAAAGTTGCCAGGGCATTAGATTATGCTGTAGTTTATCTTGATATCATCAGAAAAAAAAGAGGCTTTTACCAGGTTGAAGTAAAAGTAATTACTGAATCAGCTGCCAACACTAAACCTGATGAAATAACATTGAAATACGTTCAATTGTTAGAACATAGTATTATCAACCGACCCGATGATTGGTTATGGTCGCATAGAAGGTGGAAAAAAAATAATGGAGAAGTATAAGTTTGAAGAAAGTAGCGGTTGTCATATTAAATTATAATGGTAAAGATTTTCTAAGAAAGTTTTTACCCTCGGTTATTGAACGCAGTTCAAAAGATGCAGAGGTTTGGGTTGCAGATAACAACTCACTTGACGGATCTATTGAGGTTATGCAAGAAGAATTTCCAGAGGTTAAATTATTGGAGAACAAATTCAATGCAGGCTTTGCCGGAGGTTACAACTCAGCTTTAAAACGTATTGACGCAGATTATTACGTATTGCTTAATTCTGATATTGAAGTTACTGATAACTGGATTAATCCAGTTATTGAATTAATGGAATCAGACCCGAAAATTGCAGCGTGTCAGCCAAAAATCTTGTCATATTACAACAATAAAGAGTTTGAATATGCAGGTGCCGGAGGCGGATTTATTGATCGTTGGGGTTATCCTTTTTGCAGAGGAAGGATTTTTCAATCGTTGGAAAGTGATGAGGGACAGTATAATGATTCAGTTGAAGTGTTCTGGGCAACAGGCGCGTGTATGTTTGTAAAAGCTGATCTCTACCATGAATTTGGAGGATTGGATGAAGACTTTTTCGCACATATGGAAGAAATCGATTTCTGCTGGCGATTAAAGAATTCGGATTACAAAGTCATGTATTGTCCAACTTCAACAGTGTATCATGTTGGAGGTGGTACATTACCCAATAAATCAGCAAGAAAGACATATCTGAATTTTAGAAATAATTTTTCTCTTTTATACAAAAATCTACCTAAAAATCAATTAATTAAAACATTTGCACTTAGGTTGGTTTTGGATGGAATTGCAGGTGTGAAATTTCTTTTGGAAGGTGATTTCCAGGATTTCATTGCTGTTATTGAAGCACATTTGTATTTCTATCGCAATCTTGGAAAACTCAAGAAAAAACGACAACTGATAAAACACAAGCAGGTTTCAAAAATTTATACAAAGAACCTTGTTTATCAGTATTATATTAAAGGGAAAAAGAAATTTTCCGACCTTGATCCATCAAATTTCACCTAATTCCTGAGGTGAGACAAAGCCAATTTATAAGAGGCTAATCCGAATCCAAAAATAGAACCAAGGCAGTGGGGTGCGATAAATGAGATATGTCGATAATCTTCACGCGACAAAATATTTGAAAGGTGTACTTCGATTACTGGTGTATCAATTGCTTTTACAGTATCTCCGATAGCAACTGAAGTATGGGTGTATGCGCCTGCATTCAGGATAATGGCATTCACCTCGAGGTTTGCTTCTTGTAAGGTGTTAATAATTTCTCCTTCAACATTTGATTGAAAATAAGTAATCTCAATTTCTGGAAATTGATCTTGCAGGGTTTCAAGGTAATCATCAAACGGGATGCTGCCATAAATTTCTTTTTCCCGGTCACCAGTCAGGTTTAAATTTGGGCCATTCAGTATAAGGACTTTCATTATAAATTAAGTTCTATTGAGTAACTTTACAAAGTTAGAAATTCCATCGAATGATGATACTTTCCAAACATTTCACTGATGCTGTAAATGATTACCGCTATTTACTTGAAAAAGCATATCCTCAAAAATCTATTTTGAAGATAGTAGGCGATAAGTATCAATTAAACAGTACACAAAGAAGCATACTTTTTCGTGGTATTACAACAAAAGAGAAATGTCTTATACTAAGAAAGAAAAGCATTAAGAATCTCAAACCCGGATCAACCTTATTTATTGATGGTTATAATGTGATCAGGACAATAGGAAGTTACCTTTCTGGTAAAACAGTGTTTATTTCAATGGATGGTTTTTTACGCGATGCTGCCGAAATGCATAGGTCGGTTTTAAAAGAGAAAGTGCTTAATCAATCCATTAACCTAATGTTCGAATTCTTAGACAAGTCGCAAATATCAATGGTCAAAATTTATCTTGATGAACCAATTAGTAAAAGTGGTGAGTTGGCTTCAGTATTAAACGATAAGTTATTAAAAACTGGAATAAATGGGCATGCATTAACAGTTCATTCTCCTGATCATCATTTGAAAGAAGTTAAGGAAGGAATCATTTGTACAGCCGATTCAGCAATTATTAATCACACACAAACAACAGTATTTGACCTGGCAAAAGCTATCTTAGCGAATAATTATCAGCCGGATTTTTTAGACTTAAAGCAATAAATCTTAAATCATGCTCTGAGCTTCTATCTCAATTTGTTTTACATTTGCACCTAACCAATAGGGGTGCCTCAATACAAGGGCTGAGATCATACCCTCTGAACCTGATACGGATAATGCCGACACAGGGAAAGAGTTTACAACAACCCACCCGGCTTTCCTCTGTTGATTTAATGTTTAACCACTATTAAATCAATGAGATATGCTTAGTAAGATAAGTTTTCAGTTTTTACTTCTGATTTTTTCCCTGGCGGCCTTCGGCCAATATAAAATTGAAGGTAGAATTACAAATAGCGAATCCGCTGATCCATTGCCCGGTGCAAATATCCTTTTTGAAGGAACTTACCTGGCAACAAGCTCAAATGCTGATGGTTTGTTTTTGATGACAAACATTAAGCCGGGAAAATATGTTTTGAAAGTTAGTTATGTTGGTTTTCAAACGCTCCAAAAGGAGGTTGTACTTGATAAAAATCTACGCCTTAACTTAAGTCTGCAACCTGAAATTTATCTGAATGAGGAAGTCATCATTACGGCAATTAGAGCAGATGGAGGCTCACCAACAAGCCAGAGTCAGCTTAATGCAAAGCAAATTGAGAAGAGCAATACAGGAAAAGATTTGCCTTATGTATTGGAAGCAATGCCTTCGACGGTGGTTACTTCCGATGCAGGAAATGGAATTGGATACACAGGTATCAGGATTCGGGGAACTGACCTGAGCGGGATCAATGTTACACTGAATGGTGTACCTGTTAACGATGCTGAATCACATGGCGTATTCTTTGTTGATTTACCTGATTTGGCATCTTCTATTGAAAACATACAAGTAAGAAGGGGAGTAGGGGCTTCCTCAAATGGAGCCGCCTCTTTTGGTGCCAGTATCAATGTAAATACTGGTCAATTTAGCAATAAACCATACGGTGAGGTAAGCAGTGCTGCCGGATCTTTCAATACATTTAAAAATACACTTAAGTTAGGTTCCGGTCTGATTAAAGATAAATGGGCAATTGATGGTAGATTTTCCTGGATAACTTCGGATGGTTATGTTGACAGGGCCTCTGCAAACCTCAGTTCACTTTACCTGTCGGGAGGATATTTTGGAAAAAAGGATATTTTGAAATTTGTTTATTTAAATGGGGTTGAAAAAACCTACCAGGCATGGTATGGAATACCAAAAGATAGTTTAAAAACGAACAGAACTTATAATCCTGCAGGTGAAATTTATGATCATGATGGCAATTTTATGGGTTACTATAATAACCAGACTGATAATTACAAACAATCATATTATCAATTGCATTATGCCCACGAGTTCAATAAAAACTTAAGCCTTACTACCTCATTGTTTTACACACGAGGGATAGGTTATTATGAAAGTTACAAAAATGATGAGCAATTTGCTGATTTTGGAATGAGTGATACCATAATTGGCAACGATACAATTACCAGCTCGAATATGGTTACACAGAAATGGCTGGATAATCATTTCTATGGGATCAATATCACTACAAACTACTCAGCGAGTCGATTAAAATTAAACTTTGGTGCAGGTTGGAACAATTATGATGGGGAACATTATGGTTATATTGTCTGGTCTCAAATTGCACGGCTTAATGAATATGACCGAAAATGGTATGATAATACCGGTAATAAAATGGATTACCACATATTTGGAAAAGCGACTTACGCTTTTACCGAAAAGCTTAATGGTTACCTTGATTTACAATATCGTGGAATCAATTATGATATTAAAGGAACACATGATGATTTAAGGGATTTGACACAGTCGCACACCTATAATTTTTTCAACCCGAAGTTGGGGTTAACCTATCAGGTTAATCAGCAACATGGCATTTATGCCTATGCTGGAGTGGCAAACCGTGAACCCAATCGATCTGTTTTCAGGGATGCCGATCCCAGTCAAGACATTAAACCCGAACGATTAATCGATTATGAATTAGGCTACCAGTTAAGTTCAAGATATTTCTCTTTAGAAGCAAACCTATTTTACATGGATTACACAAATCAATTTGTGTTAACGGGTAAAATCAACAATGTTGGGGCACCAATTATGACCAATGTTAATAAAAGTTACAGGACGGGAATAGAAGTTGTATTCGCTTCACATTTCTTAAAAATTATTGACTGGAATATTAATGCAACTTATAGTCAAAATAAGATTTACAACTTTGAAGCTTATGTTGATAATTGGGACACATGGCCTGATCAAACTATTGAAAACATTGGGAAATCAGATATTTCTTTTTCACCTGATATTACTGCATCAAGTAATTTAAGTGTTAAGCCGGTGAAGAATCTTTCTATTGCACTCATTACTAATTTTGTTGGCCGTCAGTATATTGATAATACTTCCAATCTGGACAGAAGTCTTGATCCATACTTGGTAAATAATCTTCAGTTTAATTATAGCATCAACACCAAATTCATCAGGCAACTTGATTTTATACTATCGTTAAACAACATCTTTAATGAGCAATATGAAACCAATGCATGGGTGTACCGCTATTATTATGAGAATGTTGAATATGAAATGAATGGCTATTTCCCACAAGCCGGATTTAATTTTATGGCAGGGATCAATTTGAAGTTCTGACAGACTATTTGAGAAGTAATATTAGTGCTGATTTTATTGTTGTAGATGGGTTTGAAATTTTCAACATTTTTGCAATCTGTTTCAGATTATTTATTTTATGACCCTAACTGTTAAGAAAACGCTTTTACTGATTTTACTAAACCTCACATGGATGGGTAGTTTTGCGCAATACCTTGAAGTCAACCCTATTTATAATATTACTAAAAAATTTGGAGACGATTTGTTTCCTTCATGGTCGGAGGATGGTACAAAACTGGTTTTTCAATCGAATCGAAACGGGAATTGGGATATCTATCAGTTTAATTTAAAAACTGATACCATTGTTCAATTAACAAATACCTCTGCCAATGAAAAAATCCCTATTATGTTAAACAAACGAAACCAATTGGCATATACTTCAGATGTATCCGGAGAAGATCAAGTTTATTTTTTCAATTTCTCAACATCAACTGAGAAGCCCATATTTGAACGTGAAATCAATTCAAAAGCAGCTTCGTTTCCTGCTTCAGAATATCTGTTATACAGCCTGGGATTTGATAAGTTGTCAAAAGAATGGGGACTGTACCGTTATGAATTTAAATATCCCAGCCTGAAATATATTTTCCCATTGAAAACCGATAAGTTTTTGCCAAAAGTTTCATCCGATGCAGAATATATATTATTAGTAACGGAAAATGATGAAAAGTCAATAGACCAATTAAACATTATTAACTGGTATGGAAACGTTATAAATGAGTTCATTGATTATAATTTTATTGATCCAAGCTGGTATCCGGGTGGTTTAAAGATTATGTTTATCTCTGACATGGATAATAAAAAAGGTGAGTTATACACCATATGGAAAGATGGTTCACATCTTGAACGTCTGACCAATGATACTTTATCAATGAAAAATCCTGTTGTTTCTCCAACAGCTAAATATATGGCTGTTTCAGTACTTCTGGAAGAAGGATATGATATATTCGTGATACCACTTGAAGATTATTAAGGAATTCCAAAAAGCTGCTATGCTTATTGCTATATTTGCTGTTAATCCAAAATAATTACTCAAAAACATATAAATCATGGCACAACAAGAATTAAGTATAAAAAGGGTAGCTCCAATTGCAATAGTAATAGCTGCTGTAATATTAATTGTCGTTTTCTGGAGTAGTGTAACAATTACTATCGAAGCTGGTGATGCTGGCGTACTCTATAAAAGATTCGACAAAGGGGTTGATACTACAAAAACATATGGAGAAGGTTTTCATTTCATCATGCCCTGGAATAAAATGATTGTCTATAATGCAAGGCAGCAGGAAATTGCCGAAGAAATGAATGTTTTATCTTCCAATGGATTGGAAATAAAAGCAGATGTTTCAGCTTGGTATAGGCCAAAATATTCCAAAGTCGGCGCACTTCATCAAAGAATTGGAAAAGATTATTTACGTGTAGTTGTTATACCTGCTTTAAGATCTTCCGCACGAAGTGTTATTGGTCGATATACACCTGAACAAATTTATTCTACAAAAAGAGACGCAATACAGGATGAAATATTCGAAGAAACAGTAAATGTTCTCGACAAGAGGTATGTTGAGCTTGATAAAATTTTAATTCGATCAATTATATTACCTTCTACTATTAAATCAGCAATTGAAAGCAAACTAAAACAGGAGCAGGAATCGCTTGAATACGAATTCAAACTGGAAAAAGCAACTAAGGAAGCCGAACGTCAACGAATTGATGCAGAGGGTAAAGCTAATGCAAACAGAATCTTAAATGCCAGTTTAACTGATAAAATCCTCCAGGAGAAAGGGATTTTAGCAACCATAAAACTTGCTGAATCACCAAACACAAAAGTTGTTGTTATTGGTAATTCAAAAAATGGATTGCCAATAATACTTGGCGATAGTAAATAGAAATTGATTTTCATAAACATCTCGTTTGCATGTATAAATCAATGCAGCAATGAAAACCAATTGAGAGGACTTTAACAGTTGTCATCAAATATTAAAATAAAAAACAAACGCATTTCATGGGAATACTTTCTCATTGAAAAGATTGTTGCTGGAATTGTCCTTACCGGAACCGAAATCAAATCAATCAGGCAGGGAAAAGCCAATTTGGCTGATGCCTTTTGTTATTTTGAAGAAGGCGAACTGTTTGTGAGAGGAATGCATATTTCAGAATACAGCTATGGCACTTATAATAACCACGTTACCAAAAGAGACCGTAAACTCCTACTCAATGCCAGGGAACTGAAGAAACTTCATATTAAAGTTAAAGAGAAAGGGATGACCATAGTTCCTGTTCTGCTCTTCATCAACGAAAAAGGACTGGCCAAACTTGAAATCGCCCTGGCTAAAGGGAAGCACTTTTATGATAAAAGGGAAAGTTTAAAAGAAAAAGATACGAAAAGAGAGATAGACCGTCATTTAAAAAAACACAGGTAAATCAGTTGAAAAAGAAACTGTCACATGAAAGATAAAGTGGTTGTTATTACTGGTGCATCATCCGGAATTGGAAAAGCATTGGCTTTCGAGTATGCAAGTAAAGGGGCAAAAGTAGTAATTGGAGCCCGAAACCATGATAAGTTAATAGAGATAGCGGAAGAAATAAAATTAAAGGGAGGAGATGTTGCTTTCGCCCAGACTGATGTAAGTGTTGAATTGGATTGTAAAAATTTAATCCTCACTGCCGTTGAACGATTTGGTAAAATAGATATACTAATCAACAATGCTGGCATCTCTATGCGGGCTTTGTTTCAAAACACGAAATTGGATGTACTGAAAAAAGTAATGGATATAAACTTCTGGGGTACTGTTTATTGCACAAAATATGCGCTACCTTATATCTTGAAGGAAAAGGGGACTATTGTAGGCGTGTCTTCGATAGGTGGTGTTGTAGGGCTACCTGCACGCTCAGCTTATTCGTCATCAAAGTTTGCTATGCAGGGGTTTTTGAAAACTTTACGCGTTGAATACCTGAAAAAAGGAATTAATGTGCTTGTGGCGTATCCGGGATTTACATCATCTAATATCAGAAATGCAGCTCTCTCCGGGGATGGCAGTCAACAAGGTGAATCTCCGCGGGACGAACAAAAAATGATGACTGCTGAAGCCGTTGCGATTCAAATTTATCGGGCAGTAGAAAAACGTAGAAATAAAATTGTATTAACCACAGAAGGTAAGCTTATCGTGTTCCTTAACAATTTTTTTCCTAACTGGATTGACAAAATGGTTTATCGTGAGTTGGCGAAAGAACCTGATTCACCGCTTAAATAATTTTGATATTTGGTTTATTTATTTATGTTTGCATAACCGCACCCTTTAATTTATTAACATGCTCTCTAAATTTGAAATTTTTCCGAATAAAGGTCTTGGCGATTTAGCCTTTGGAACTGATATGGTATCATTTGTTGACAAATACGGCGAACCCGAAGAAGTGCAAAATTTTGATGACGATGAAGAATTGAGAACTACTGTTCTTCACTATTGGAAAGAAGGAATTTCTGTATTTTTCGTCGGCTTATCCGGACCAATTTTAGCAGGTGTTGAAATTGATCATCCTAAGATTAAGTTTATTCGATAAAAAAATCCTTGGTATTTCTGAAGAAGAATTGATCAGCTTTATGAAGCAGAATGGTTACGAAAATTTTGAAACAGATTTCGAGGATGCTGACAAAAGATTATCATACGATGTAGGTATGATGGATTTCTTTTTCAGGGACGACAAATTGATCTACATGAACTTCGGCGTTTTGGTAGATGAAGACGGTAATATCGAAACTGTATAAACAGGCTTTTCTATTGATTTCTTGGATGGTATTTTAAAATTGCATTTCTTAAGTCTTTCTCATTCAAATGTGTGTATATCTCTGTTGTCGTAATAGAAACATGACCTAGTAGCTCTTGGACAGCTCTTAAATCAGCACCATTTTGTACGAGATGAGTCGCAAACGAATGCCTGAATGTATGGGGACTTATTGTTTTTCTGATACCTGTTTTCTCAACAAGTTTTCTTACCAGGATAAAAATCATTTGCCGGCTTAATTTCCCCCCACGGTTATTGAGAAACAATATTTCTTCAGCCTCCTTTTTCGGCTGAAGCTGATTTCTAACCTGCTCGTTATAAATTGTAATTTGTTTTTGTGCTGAAGCTCCGATTGGAACCAACCTCTGCTTATTTCCTTTTCCTGTTACCAGGATTATCCCTTCCTTAAAATGAAGGTCGCTTATTTTTAAATTAATCAGTTCTGATACGCGCAAACCACAACCATAAAGCGTCTCAATGATTGCCTTATTCCGTTCACCTTCAGTGACTCGAAAGATCGATATTGTTGATCATGCTATCAATCTCATTAACAGCCAATACTTCAGGTAGTTTATATCCTATTTTAGGTGAGTCAAGTAATTCCGACGGATCAGCGGTAATCACTTTTTCGAGCAATAAATACCTGAAGAAAGCTTTAATACCCGAGATGATTCTCGATTGTGAATGCTCCCCAAGCTTCATCAGGTTGATATACTTCACAAAATCACGCAAATCATTCAGATTAATGATCTGCAAACTTTTTTCTTTCTTTTCCTGTAAAAGAAAATCGAGCAACAAATCAACATCATGTAAATAGGCTACCAGTGTATTTTCAGATAACCCCCGCTCGAGTTGAAGGTAAACCCGAAAACCGTTTTTATAGGAAGAATAACTCACAATGGTTGTAAATTGATTTCAAAGATAGCATTTGTTAATCCAACCCAACATTTAAAGCTCGCTAAACCAAATTGAAGCCGAATCATTTCTATTGGAAATACGAACTTTAAAACTTATTTTTGTGAGCCCACATGATGACAACTATTTTTTATTATTTATAACCCATAACATTATATGAAATGATAGATTTTGGACTTGAAAAAGAACACATTGCGATTAAAGAAAAATACAGGGATTTTGCCGACAGGTATATGAGGCCAAACGCCAGGAAATACGATACTTTAGCTCAGTTTCCATGGGAAATTGTTAAAAAAGCATATGATGAGGGTTTGATGAATGGACCAATGTCAGCTGAATATGGTGGATCAAATCATAATATATTTGAAAGTGCATTGGCTTCTGAAGAATTGGGTGCAGGTTGTGTAGGAATAGGTATTTGTATGGATGCAAATACATTGGCACTAACGCCATTATATATTGGTGCAAATGACGAACAAAAAAAACGATTATTTGGACAGATTAACGAAGAAAAGAGTGTTGCAGCATACGCCTTAACCGAACCAAATGCCGGTTCTGATGTTGCCGGAATCAAAACCCAGGCCATCCTGCATGGGGATAAGTATATTTTGAACGGTCATAAAAGATTTATTACCAATGGCAGTGTATCATCATTCATTACTGTATTTGCATTAACAAATCCCGAAAAAGGAGCAAGAAGCCTTACGGCATTTGCTGTGCCAACTGATTCACCTGGTGTAGAACAAGTTGGCGACATGGAGAAAATGGGACAGCGTGCATCAGTTCAAACGGAGTTTAAGTTCCATGATGTTGAGGTTCCTATTAAAAACAGGATAGGAGAGGAGGGACATGGATTTCTCCTTGCTATGAAAACTTTTGAAAGAACCAGAACCGGAGTTGCTGCACTTAGTGTTGGTAATGCACGTGAAGCCTATGAAACTGCAAGAGATTGGGCCAAGAAAAGGGTGCAATTTGGCAAGCCAATTACTGTGAACCAGGGCGTAAGTTTTATGTTAGCCGATATGGCTACAGAAATTGAGGCATCAAGGTTACTAACCTGGAATGCTGCATGGGCTTATGATAACAAACAAAAATCTGCAAACCTGCTTTCGGCTATGTCAAAATTGTTGGCTTCAGATGTGGCAATGAAAGTAACTACCGATGCAGTCCAGGTAATGGGAGGAGAAGGATATTCAAATGACTTCCTGGTTGAAAAGATGATGCGTGATGCTAAATTATGCCAGATTTACGAAGGTACTAACCAGATACAAAGACTGGTCATAGGAAAAAGTATTTTGAAATAACGAGACTGATAAAAATAACAAAGCCCTTTTCTAAAAAGATCAGGGCTTTTCTTTTATAGAATAATTGATGAACGTTTAAAACTTATAAAGTCCGTCATCAATTAATTTATCAGCAATTCTTCTCCTAGCTTCTTTAATATTGATTGGTTCAATTTTGGTTAATTTGGCCATTGCTTCACTTAATTTGATGTGTTGCTCTCCCTCTGCAAATGAACCGATGGCATCAAAACCTGATTTACTAACTTGATGGACTAAATCATATGTTAAAATATCCAACATATCCTTGTACAATAAAATGTTGTTGGTATTATGTACCTTCTCCATTTTCTCAACCCTGAGTTTTGTAGATTCCAAAACATAAATATTCATGATCATATCAGAAATATTCATCAGTATCTCTTCCTCAAACATCAACTTCCTTTTGAACGTATCAGCAATAACCGGAATTAAGATCAATGCTGCATTTTTCAGGTTATTGATGAAGTGCTGTTTAGTTTCATAATAATCTCCATTTGATGAAACTGACTCTATCTTATCAAGATTATTTAATACTTCGTTGGCAGCTTCATAAAGATCAATCTTATGTTTCATGCCCTTTTTCATTGTGGCATCAACAGTGATGAGGCGATTGATTTCGTTGGTTCCTTCAAATATCCTGTTGATCCTTGAATCACGATAGGAACGGTCAGCTGGTGCTTCGGAAGAAAATCCCATTCCTCCATAAATTTGCACCATTTCATCAACGATGTAATCAAGTGATTCAGAACCATATACTTTTAACATTGCACATTCTGGTTCATATTCTGCAACACCTAAAATATTAGTAGCACCATATGTTTCTCCCTGCTCTTTTAAACTTTCAATTGTATCCTGAATATCTTTACTTGCTCGGTAAATGGCTGCTTCCGTAGAGAACATTTTTACAACCTGTTCGCCCAGTTTATGTTTGATGGCACCAAAAGCAGAAAGAAACGAGCCAAACTGCTTACGTTCGTTTGAGTAACTTACAGAATAATTAATCGCCCTGCGCATACCGCCAATTACTGTTGCGCCAAGTTTAATCCGGCCTATGTGTAATATATTCAGCGCAATACGAAAACCTTCGCCACGTTTACCCAGTAAATTTTCGACTGGTACTTTTACATCATTAAAAAATATCTGACGGGTTGAAGATCCTTTGATCCCCATTTTATTTTCCTCTGGATTCATGGTAATACCCTGCCATTTTGATTCAACTATAAAGGCGCTCAGAACTCGGTCGTTATCAATTTTTGCGAAAACAGTCAATACATCTGCAAAACCACCATTGGTGATCCACATTTTTTGGCCATTCAGGATATAATGTTTTCCATCTTCTGTAAGTACAGCTTTTGATTTTCCGGCATTGGCATCTGATCCTGCATTTGGTTCGGTTAAACAATAGGCTGCTAATTTTTCGCCGCTGGCTAATGGAGGGATATATTTCGCCAATTGTTCATCATTGCCATAATAGAGAATGGGTAATGTTCCAATACCGGTGTGTGCCATAAATGCTACTGAAAATGAATAGCCTGAACCAATGGCTTCATTGGCACGCATTGAAGTTAAAAAAGACTGACCGAAACCTTCGTATTCTTCAGGTACTGAAATACCAAGTAGGCCAAGATCTCCAGCTTTTTTAAGTAATGAAGGTATCAGACCTTCCGTGTGTTCATCAAGTGCATTAAAGTTTGGTGCAACTTCTGTTTCTACAAAATCCTCACAAGTTTTAGCAATCATTTGCTGCTCTTCATCGAATTCTTCAGGAATAAAAATATCGTTGTATGATACCTCCTTTATTAAAAATTCACCACCTCTTAATACAGCTTTTGTTTCCATATGTTGGACATTTTAAAATTTGGGCAAAGATATAATAAAGAATAAAGGATGCAATCGATTGATTGATATCTGCCATAAATGAAAAATCCCGCCAAAAAATGATTTTGACGGGATGTAAAAATTTCGATTAACTACTTGGATTTGTTAGTAATAGATATGCTGATCTGATCTTTTTTCCCGTCGTAACCGACAGTAATTAAATCACCTTCCTTAATACTGCTTTTAATGATCTCTTCGGCCAATTCATCTTCAATATATTTTTGAATGGCACGTTTTAATGGCCTTGCACCAAATTGTTCATCCCAGCCTTTATCAATAATATAATCTTTGGCTTTTGGCGTTACTTTTATTTTGTAACCCATTTCATCAATACGTCCGTATAGATGTCTCAATTCAATATCGATGATCTTGTGGATATTTTCACGCTCAAGAGGGTCAAAAATAACAACATCATCTATCCTGTTAAGGAATTCAGGAGCAAAGGCCCTTTTCAGTGCATTTTCGATAACACCGTGAGCATGATTCGATTTACTTTGTTTTTTGGCTTCGGTAGAGAATCCAACACCCTGTCCAAAATCCTTTAACTGTCGTGAGCCAATATTCGAAGTCATAATAATAATGGTATTCTTAAAATCAACTTTACGGCCTAAACCGTCTGTTAATACCCCATCATCGAGAACCTGTAACAAAATATGGAAGATATCAGGATGTGCTTTTTCGATTTCATCCAATAATACAATTGAATAAGGTTTACGGCGAACTTTTTCAGTAAGTTGTCCACCTTCTTCATAACCAACATATCCAGGAGGTGCTCCAACCAACCTTGAAACTGCAAATTTCTCCATATATTCACTCATGTCAACCCGGACCAAAGCATCTTCTGAATCGAATAGGAATTTGGCGAGCATTTTAGCAAGATAAGTTTTACCAACACCTGTAGGACCAAGGAAAACAAATGAACCAATTGGTTTTGTTGGATCTTTTAAGCCGGCTCGATTACGCCGGATGGCTTTAACAACCTTTAAAATGGCATCATTCTGTCCAATCACTTCTTTCTGAAGCTCTTTTTCCATATTAATCAGGCGAGCGCTTTCCTTCTGTGCGATATTAGTAACTGGAATGCCTGTCATCATTGCAATGACCTCAGCAACATTTTCATCTGTTACTTCTTCGCGATGAATCCTTGACTCTTCTTCCCAGCGTTTTTTCGCACGAGCCAATTCTTCTGTATACCTTCGTTCAATATCCCTGAATTGTGCTGCTTCTTCAAACTTTTGCGCCCTGATTGCAGATGTTTTCTTTTCTTTAATTTCCTCGATTGAGTTTTCAAGGTTAATCACCTCGGCAGGTACGTGAATGTTACTAATGTGTACACGAGCGCCTGCTTCATCAAGCGCATCAATTGCTTTATCTGGCAAATAACGGTCGCTGATGTAGCGATGGGTTAGTTGTACACAGGCATGGATCGCATCACTATTATATTTTACGAGATGGTGGTCCTCGTATTTTTCCTTGATATTATTTAGAATGTCAATTGTTTCTTCAGGAGTTGTTGGATCAACCAATACTTTTTGAAAACGCCTTTCAAGTGCACCATCTTTTTCAATATACTGACGATACTCGTCAAGTGTTGTGGCACCAATACATTGCAGCTCTCCTCGTGCCAGTGCCGGCTTAAACATATTACTTGCATCCAGCGAACCAGAGGCATTTCCTGCACCAACAATGGTATGAATCTCATCAATAAATAAAATGATATCAGGATTTTTCTCTAACTCATTCAACACTGCCTTCATCCGTTCTTCAAACTGTCCGCGGTATTTGGTACCAGCCACAATTGAAGCTAAATCGAGGGTCACGATTCTTTTATTAAAAAGTGCACGTGACACTTTTCTGTCGATAATACGTAAAGCAAGTCCTTCGGCAATTGCTGATTTACCAACACCCGGCTCTCCAATCAGAATAGGATTGTTCTTTTTTCTCCGGCTGAGCACCTGAGCAATGCGCTCAAGTTCTTTCTGACGGCCAACAATTGGATCCAACCTTCCTTCTTCAGCATATTTGGTCAAATCACGACCAAAATTATCCAGTACTGGTGTTTTTGATTTAGGATCTACTGTTTTTTTCATGCCTCCAAATGACTTTCCACCTTTACCTGGTTCATCTTCAGTTTCACCCGGCAATTCTGCTTTTGGATCATCAAATTGGGTTTTCTGATTCTTCTCCTTAATGATAGATGTTAACTCTTCCTTAATGGAATTGTAATTAACTCCGTATTTTTCAAGCTTATTACTTGCCAGGTTTTTATCGTCTTTTAAAATAGCCAGTAACATATGCTCGGTTCCTACCAAATCGCTTCCCAAAGACTTTGCTTCCAGATAGGTGATTTTTAAAGCCTTAACCGCCTGTCTCGACATGGGGATATTTTCAATTCTCTCATCTCCCGAACGAGGTTCCTTAATTGAATCTTCAATATTTTTCTTGATATCAGCCAAATCTACGCCAAAATAGGAAAGTAGCTGTATGGCTAATCCTTCACCTTCTCGTATGATCCCGAGTAATAAATGTTCTAATCCTAAATAGTTATTTCCTAATCTTTGGACCTCTTCCCGACTAAATGCCAGTACATTCTTTGCCCGATCTGTAAACTTACCGTCCATTATATTCGTGGTTTATTAATTGACAAAATTACAAATTAAAAAGGTGTCAGGTTTGTAAAGTAAATGTTAAGAAGATATTAACAAAAGGAACAATCGCTCTTTTTGAAAAATTACACGAAGTAATTTCACTAATATTTAACCTGACACTTCTCAGTATAAAAAAGTTGAAATTCAACAAGATCAAAAATAGTGCCAATAGATTTTAGGATGATGATGACCCATTCCTTTTTCTAACAGGATTTTGTTGAAATCTAACCCGATAAAAAGTGTGCTTCCAAGCTGTAATATTTGTAAATTCGTATCTTTGCGAACGTTTTACTAAGTTATTAAAATAGAAGGAGTTAGCACATGGAAATAGATAGTTCCGAAGAAAGGATTGTCCAGGTTAATATTGAGAACCAGATGAAGGCAGCTTACATCGATTATTCGATGTCAGTTATAGTATCGAGGGCACTGCCAGATGTGCGTGATGGATTAAAACCTGTTCACCGCAGAGTATTGTTTGGAATGCACGAATTGGGTGTTTTTTCTAATCGTCCATCAAAAAAATCAGCAAGAATAGTAGGAGAGGTGTTGGGTAAGTATCATCCACACGGAGATACATCGGTATATGATTCGATGGTGCGCATGGCCCAGGATTGGTCTTTGCGCTATCCACTGGTTGAAGGCCAGGGGAACTATGGTTCGATTGATGGTGATAACCCTGCTGCAATGCGGTATACTGAAGCAAAACTTCGGAAGATTGCCGAAGAAATGCTGGCGGATATTGAAAAAGATACGGTTGATCACCAACTGAACTTTGATGATAGTTTGAAGGAGCCAACTGTCCTTCCTACACAAATCCCTAATCTTTTACTGAATGGCGCATCAGGAATTGCCGTTGGTATGGCTACCAATATGGCACCTCATAATTTGTCGCAGGTAATAGACGGGATCATTGCCTATATCGAGGATAATGACATTGAGATATCAGAACTGTCAAAAATCGTTCAGGCTCCCGACTTTCCAACCGGTGGAATCATATATGGATATGATGGTGTGTTGAATGCTTTTGAAACCGGAAGAGGAAGGATAGTGCTAAGGGGTGAGGTAACTGTTGAAGAAACACCGAGTGGCCGCGAACGAATTATTGCCACTTCAATACCTTATATGGTGAATAAAGCGGAAATGATCCGTAAAACAGCCGATCTGGTTATTGATAAAAAGATAGAAGGTATTTCTGATATCAATGACGAATCGGATAGAACCGGAATGCGCATTGTTTATGACCTGAAGCGGGACGCCATCCCAAGTATTGTGATCAATAAACTCTACCAGTCTACACCTCTGCAAAGTTCATTTAATGTAAATAATGTGGCTTTGGTTAAGGGTCGGCCAAAAATGCTGAACCTGAAGGATTTGATTCATTATTTTGTTGAGCACAGGCACGAAGTTGTTATTCGCCGAACTGAATATGAACTGGCAGAAGCAGAACGCAAAGCACATGTGCTTGAAGGCTTGTTGATTGCACTTGATAATCTTGATGCTGTTATCGCGCTTATCAGGGCTTCGAAAACACCAGAAGAAGCCAAACAGGGCCTAATAAGCAGTTTTGAACTGACAGAAATTCAGGCCAGGGCTATTTTGGACATGAGACTGCAAAAACTTACCGGACTTGAAAGAGACAAAATCAAGGCTGATTATGAAGGGTTGATGAAGTTGATTACTGAACTAAAAGAATTACTCACTAATGAGGATGCCCGCATGGAGGTCATCAAAAATGAGTTGCTCCTGATCAAAGAAAAATATGGTGATGAAAGACGCACTCAAATCGTTTATTCAGCTGAAGATATAAGGATGGAAGATGTGATTCCTGACGAAGAGGTAGTAATTACGATTTCGCATATGGGTTATATCAAACGTACTGCATTAACCGAATACAGACAGCAAAAAAGGGGAGGACGTGGCTCAAGAGGCAGTGTTACCCGCGACGAAGATTTTCTGGAACATCTTTTCGTGGTAACAAACCACGATTATATGATGTTCTTTACCGAGCAGGGTAAAGTATTCTGGATGAGGGTGTATGAAATCCCGGAAGGTACTAAAACCTCAAAAGGAAGAGCAATTCAGAATCTGATCCATATCCCTGTTGATGACAATGTGAAAGCCTTTATAAATACCAAAGACCTTAAAAACGAAGAATACATCAATAGCAACTTTATAATACTTTGCACCAAAAAAGGCATTATAAAAAAGACTTCTCTTGAAGCTTATTCGCGTCCACGACAAAATGGTATCAATGCCATAACGATAAAAGATGGGGACGAGTTGCTGGAAGCACGTTTGACAAACGGCAGCAATGAGGTTGTTTTAGCAAAGCGATCAGGAAAAGCTATTCGTTTTAATGAAGCCAATGTGCGGCCAATGGGCAGAAATGCAGCAGGCGTGCGTGGTGTAAGACTTGAAAGTGAAAAAGATGAGGTGATCGGTATGATTTGTCTTGATGATATGGAGCAAACAATCATGGTTGTTTCAGAAAAAGGCTATGGAAAGCGTTCATTAATTGACGATTACCGTGTGATCAAGCGTGGAGGCAAAGGAGTGAAAACCATTAATATTACCGAGAAGACAGGTAATCTAATTGCGATTAAAAGTGTTTCTGATCAAGACCAACTGATGATTATCAATAAGTCGGGGATCGCCATTCGAATGGGAATTGAGGAAGTCCGGGTAATGGGCAGGGCTACACAAGGTGTTCGCCTTATCAAAATTGAGGATGGTGACGGAATAGCTGCTGTTGCTAAAGTCGAGGTGCATGATGATGTAGAAGATGAAATTGAAGACGAAAATGGCCTGGCTGATACTGAGAATGATCTGGGAAATCCAACGGTTGAATAAAATAATAAAAACTAATACAAGTCGGGAAACCAGTCGGTTAGGACATCTTTAATTTAGAAATTGTTTAAATACCGATGAACAGTGGAATGATTTATGTTTAATAATATCTTTGAGAATTCTAAATAAACATTGATATGATGAAAAGAACAGCCATTTTATTAAGCCTTAGTTTGCTTATCGTTTTTGGAGCTTTTGCACAAAAAAACAAACGTACCAGTGCATATATGTATAAAAAAAATATGCAGTATGATAAGGCCAAAGAAGCTATTGATGAGGCAATTTTACATGAGAAAACCATTAATGATGCAAAAACATGGATGTATCGGGGAGAGATATATTATAATATAGCAGTATCTGAGGATCCTACTGTAAATGCACTTGCTGAAGATGCATCAGAAGTAGCCTACGAATCACTCCTTAAGGCCAAACAGCTTGATGTTAAAAACGAATTTGAAGGGGAGTTGACCTTGTATTTAATCAATTTGACCAACCTGTATTATAAAAAAGCAGCGGATGGATTCCAGAATAACGATTATGCTGCGGCCATTGATGGCTTTGAAAAAGCATTTACTATCGCAGAGGCAGATGGAAGGTTTGATACAATTGCTGCGTTTAATATAGGTATGGCCGGTGTTTTAGCTGATAAACCTGAAGTAGCTGCCGAATACCTGCAAAAATGCGTGGATGTTAATTTTGACGATCCCCGCGTTTATATGTTTTACAACCGCTCAGCGAAACAACTTGGTGATACAGTAAGGGCATTGGAAATAATCAGCCTGGGGCGTGAACAATATCCTGAAGATTTGAGTTTGTTACTGGAGGAAGCCCAGATCTATCTTGAAAAAAATGAAACTGAAAAATTATTAGCCAGTTTACAAAAGGCTGTAATAGCTGATCCGGAAAATGCAAACCTTTACTTTTTAATTGGTAAAAGCCAGGATGACCTTGGGGATAAAGTTGCAGCCGAAGAAAATTATAAAAAGGCTGCAGAATTCAACCCTGAGTTTTTTGAAGCTTATTATAATATCGGAGCGATATATGTGAATACAGCTTCTGAATTTCAAGCAGAAGCCAACGATTTGCCACTAAACGAAGTTGAGAAATACAACGCATTGACAGAGCTTGCTAACGGAGAATTAGAAAAAGCAGTACCATATCTTGAAAAAGCATTGGAAATTAATCCAGATGATGTGCCTACACTTACAGCATTAAAAGAAGCTTATGCTCGTTTAAAAATGAACGACAAGTTACAAGGGCTAAATAAATAACTTCTAAGATAAAAGTTAAAAGGGGAGATATATACATTATACTTCCCTTTTCTTTAATATTTGCTATTTAACATAATATTAATTATAGGACAAACGGAGTAATCTTCGTAAAGCGAACCTAAGTGAGCATTTAATATAAAATCAGTTATATAGACGCAAGTCTTATAACAATGATTTTATGTTAAGAAGATTACGGTGATGTTTACCGTAAACTTTTAATTGTTCATTTCTTAGAACCGTTTGTCACCTATAATGAAATATTATGTCTGCACTCCACTGCATTCCGTTTGCCTTCGCTTTTTGGCAGCTCAGGTAAATAGTACACACAGCCGACCCGGAAAAAGTATTTTGGTTTGTCCTATAATTAGCCATTATATTAAATAGCCGCCGCGGCTAACCCATAAATTGTTTTTCAAATTCTTTTATTTAGAAATGTGTAAAAGAATTTTCACACACAATGCTAACACTATCCAGCCACACAATTTTACTTTCTATCCGACGCTCATAAAAAGTTTTATTCTTTCTTTGCCAGCGCAACGCATAAGTATTGCAAAGAAAGTTTGCATTACACATGCTGTCCTGAAAACTTTTCTTTCTCTTCATTTTGTCTTGATACAAAACGAAGCAAAAAATCAAGAAGAAAATATGCTCATCAGTGCTCTCTTTGTGAAAATTGCTATTTCATAGCATAATCCCGATAGCTCGGGATTACATCAAAGCCCAGGACGATGGCTTTTTGATGTTTTAACAAATTTACATCCCTCCCACGCCTGCATTTTCTATTAGCCGATGCTTTAATTATGGTAAATATTTCAAATAAAAAAGGCTGCGAAGTACATTTGGTCTCCACAGCCTTACAGCAACATGATAAATTCCTCATTTGATTTCATAACTGATCGCAATTAATGAATCCATTTTATCCTGAATCCGGGTAACCGCAGCTTTAATAAAATTGCGGTCTTCATCATTATATGATTCGAGCAAAGCATTATTCATACAGTCAATGGCATTACAATATTTCCCTTGCTGTTCATAAAGTAAGCCTTCGTGATATGAAATCTGTGCATTATCGATATCCTTCAGTTTTTTGGCAAAACTGATCAGTTTTTCAGCCATTGCATAATCACGCTTAGCAAAAGCCAGTCCGATATAATGAATATATGCATCGGCATATTCAGGATCGGTTGAAATAGCCCTTTGCAGGTATACTTCTGCCATTTTAAGATCTTTCAATTGTTCCATATACAATTGTCCCATCAGGCAGTTAGCAGCAACATGCTCAGGATCGTAACTTAAAGCATAGTTCAAGTTTTCAACTGTGAATTCCAGTGCAAATGGATATTCATCAAGTGCTTTGATGTAATAGATGTCTGCTAATGTTAGACTCATTGTATTATAAATTTAAAAGTTAGCGCTTTAGTTAACGGCCAAATGCCGTAACTAAAACTGCAAAATATTGAATAAAAAATGGGTATAAAAAAACCCAATCGAATGATCGGGCCTGTTCAGATGTATGTTTTATCTAAAGTCCCGAAAATCGCCTGTTATATAATTTTTGTTCAATCATAGGAATACCTCCTGACAATTATTTATTTCCTGCTTTTTGATAAGCGAGGGCAAATGTAATAATAATTGGTTATATGACCTTATTCAATAAGATTTTGCTTCGATAGAATTACCAAAATAATTATGAATGGGACAAAAGATTTGATAATAAAAGTACTGGGATCTAGTATCTCTTTTTTTTCTTTTTCGACTTTGAGAAATCAGACTTTCCTTTTTTCCCTTTGAACTTTTCTCTTTTGTTATAGGTAGTTGAACGACTTCGTTTATTACCTTCATCGTCCCGGTTAACACGAATGCTACGGCCTTCAATTTCAACGCCTCTGAATGCTTTGCTGAGGTGTTTGTCATGATCACTGTCCACATCAAAATACGTACAGTTTTTTTGCATGCTCAAATCACCAAACGACTGACGTTTAATACCTGATCCATCTGCTAAAAAATGAATCAGATCGCCTTCCGTCATGCCATCAATCGAACCGATGTTGACAAAGTAGCGGTGAAATCCAGTTTTATCACGTCTTTTTGATTTTTCTCCATATGACCCTTTGCGTGATTCACCTCTCGATTCCCGGCGCGATCTTCCACTGGAATCTCCTTTTGTTTCATTAAGGTCACTGGTTTCTTCACCCTGTATAACCAGATGGTCGAGTTGGGTTGTGATTAGCCGTTTCAACAAATCTTCGGTACTTAAGTGTGCGAATTGACCGTGAAGATGTTTTAGTATTTCATCTGCCTTGTCGTCAACCTTTGTATTGACAATCAGTTTAGCCCAATTGTTAATCCTGCTTGATTTCAATTCATCAAGACTAGGCACCTCTATATGCTCAAACTTGACCTTGATCTTCTTTTCCAGTTCTGCAATTCGTTTTCCTTCACGAGGATTGATAAAAGCAAGAGATACACCTTTTTTCCCAGCACGCGCGGTTCTACCACTTCGATGTGTATAACCATCGAGTTGGTCAGGAAGTGTATGGTGAATGACATGTGTCAAATCAATAACATCAATACCCCGGGCTGCAACATCTGTCGCAATAAGCAGTTGCATTGCACGGTTTTTGAATCGCCTCATCACTGCATCTCTTTGTTGTTGCGAAAGATCGCCATGAAGGGCCTCTACACCATAACCCATGTTACCAAGGTCATCAGCAATTTGTTGGGTTTCACGTCTTGTGCGGCAAAACATAACCCCACGCATATCGGGCTGAATGTCTAAAAATCGCTTGATTGCGGAAAGTTTATTGGCAACTTTTGTAATTACATATTTATGGGATATATCCTTGTTGATCTTTTCCTGCGTATTGATCGAAATCTCCAAAGGATTTTCCATGTACTTATTGACGATCTTCCTAATTTCCGGGGGCATGGTTGCTGAAAATAACCAGGTAACACGATCATCAAGGGTATGTGAAAGAATTTCATCGATATCTTCCTTAAAACCCATATTCAGCATTTCGTCTGCTTCATCAAGAACTACATACTTGACATTCTCGAGTTTTACAGCCTTCCGTTTTATTAAATCCAGCAAACGGCCGGGTGTTGCAACAACGATTTGCGTTGGTTTTTTAAGTGCTTGTATTTGATTGGTAATGGCAGCTCCACCATAAACGACTTCAACATTTAAGTTTTTAGTATTTTTAGAAAAGAGCTTAATTTGCTGAGCTGTTTGTTGTCCCAGCTCACGGGTAGGCGACATAATAATGGCCTGGGTAGTTTTATTATCCGTGTCGATTAGTTCAATTAACGGAAGTCCAAATGCAGCTGTCTTTCCTGTTCCGGTTTGAGCGATCCCTATAAAATCTGTCGGATCATTACTCAGTAACATCGGAATGGCTTTTTCTTGTACCGGGGTTGGATTTTCAAACCCGAGTTGATCAAGGACTTCAATAAATGATTGAGAGAGTCCTAGTTTTTGAAAATTGTTCAATGAATGTTTGTTATATGAGCGGCGATGGTAGGTAAATCGCTCAGTGTTAAAGATTAAATAAGGTACTCATTTTTTTGAGTGGTGAATTGATTGACCACTTTTTTACGAAATTTCTAAAAAAAAGCCACCCAATTGGATGGCTTTTTTATGTCGATCAGAAAAAATTGATTAGTCGATAATTTGTACATTAACGGCATTTAATCCTTTTCTTCCTTGTTCTACGTCAAATTTAACTTTGTCGTTTTCGTTAATCTCATCGATCAAGCCATTTTGGTGTACAAAAATGTCAGCACCTTTGTCAGCTGGTTCGATAAAGCCAAATCCTTTAGATCTGTTGAAAAATTTTACTGTTCCTTCTTTCATTTACTTAAAATTTAAAATAATAATACTAGTTGTAGGATTTTACTGCGTACTAAGCGACTTGTAGATCAAATGATTCGGCTAAACTTAATAAGTATTAGGGAGATTTTTTCTTGAAGGGTACTTTAATACACAGATATTGTCCTGTTATAATTTCTGCAAAAGTATACATAATTATCATACCAAACGAATTAACTAAAATAAATCAGCTTTTTATGTATTGTTCAAAAAAAAAGCCACCCTGTTGGATGGCTATTTTGTATCGATGTAAAAAAGATTAGTCAATTATCTGAACATTGACTGCATTTAATCCTTTTTGTCCCTGTTCAACGTCAAATTTTACTTTGTCATTTTCGTTAATCTCATCGATTAAGCCATTTTGGTGTACAAAAATGTCAGCACCTTTGTCAGCTGGTTCGATAAAGCCAAATCCTTTAGATCTGTTAAAAAATTTTACTGTTCCTTCTTTCATTTACTTAAATTTTAAAATAATAATACTAGTTGTAGGATTTTCCTGCGTAATAAGCGTCTTTTAGATCAAATGATTCAGCTAAACTTAATAAGTATTAGGGAGATTTTTTCTTGAAGGGTACTTTAATACACAGATATTGTCCTGTTATAATTTTTGCGAAAGTATACATAATTATCATACCAAACGAATTAAGTTAAAATAAATCAGTATTTTACGATTTAAAAAAATAGCCACCCAATTTGGATGACTATTTTGTATTGGCTTAATTTGATTAGTCAATTACTTGAACATTAACGGCGTTTAAACCTTTTTTTCCTTGTTCAACATCAAATTTAACTTTGTCGTTTTCGTTAATTTCATCTATTAGTCCACTCTGGTGTACAAAAATATCGTCACCTGAGTCGCTTGGAGTGATAAAACCAAATCCTTTAGATCTGTTAAAAAACTTTACTGTTCCTTCTTTCATTTACTTAAAATTTATAATATTACTTTTATTGCTGGAGTATCCTGTGCAACAGTTGCCTTTTAGATCAAATGATTCGGCTAAACTTAATAAGTGTTAGGGAGATTTTTTCTTGAAGGGTACTTTATTACACGAGGACTATTCCGTTTTAACTTTAGCAAAAGTAAATATTTTTTTAATATCCAAACAATAACTTATTTTTCATAAAAATTTGTTTTATAGTGATGTAGTAGTCAAGCTATGGCGTTAGTTTTGAAACTATTCAATGTGTTTTTTCGTATCAATTGATACGTTTATACATTAAGCGTGGTAAACAATTATTTTGCGATATAATAATTATCTTATGAAATACTTACACCGGATAAAAAAAGAGGCTGCGAAACGCAACATTCCTTTAAAGCAACTTGCTGATTCAATTCATATTACAGAAGATGTCTTTAAAAATGCCATCAGGAACCAAACGCTCAACATCGATCAACTTAATACCGTTTGTGAGGAGTTAGGTATGGATGTTAGTGAGATTTTTAGTATTGACAAACCTGTTCAAATAAAGATCGACAATAACTTCAGGTTTTTAAACAACAAGGCATTTTGCTAGCTTGTTTTTCTTTCTTTCTTCTTCCCTCCTGTTCCAGCATTATTGAATGCTTTAATTCTTCAAAATATCATTTACCCAACTTAATCCTGCCATAACAGTAGGAAATCCGAGAGTGTTTGTTAACAATAGAACACATTGTCTTATTTCTTCTTTGGTAGCACCTGACTCTAAAGCCCTTTTAGTATGACTATGTGTTGCGCCTTCTGATTTACTCGCAATAGATGCAGCAAGTTGTATCAATTGAGCGGTCTTTTCATCAATCGGACCTTCGCCTTTTACAAGTTTTCCTAGTTTTTCCACAGCTTCTAGGTATTCAGGATGGTGTTTTTTTACTGTTTCGTAATGTGATGCTATTTCATGTTTCATGAGGAATAAGGTTAGAATAATTCTGGAATTGTTTATTTAACGATCATTTTTTTAACCATGTGAAAATTATCAGTTTCAAGATGAACAACAAATACACCCCTGTCGATTAAATCCAGTTGGAAATTTTGTTTAAATCCTTGTTGATGTGTACCCTCAAGCACTCGTTCAAGCAGGAAATTCCCTTTGATATCATATACTTTTACTGTTAGCCCATGTATCTCTTCATTCATTATTAATGTAAATGACCCATAATTTGGATTTGGATAAAGATCGATGATATGGTTGTCGACATTTGTTTCGGGTACACTGATCTCACACTGATTAAAATCAAAAACAATGGTTAGCTTTCCGAAGCTTTCGCAGCCGGTTTCTCCACCGTAATTGACTAATACTTCGTGGGTTTGGATATCGATCCAGTTACCATTTGTGGTAGCCTTATAATAACGGCCCAGGGTATTTGCTTTTGTCCAGAAATAAGTTGTTGTCGAAGGATCATCATCATGACCAGCATCTAAAACAATCGAATCACGAACACAAACAGTAATTGTATCCTGTCCGATAGGAATAATATTATCAGGAACAAGGTTAATGGGATCTGTCTGAATCACATTTACTTCTACATAAGCGTTATTGGTATTGTTATACTGATCAGTTACAAGTAATTTATACCGGGTATCGGTAGACGGGTTATCAGTAAAAGATGCAAGACCTGAAGTAAAACCAGGTGGTTCCGAGGTCCAGGAATAAGTATACTCTCCCCCACCACCTGTTGCATTTGCTGATACTGTAGTAGATTCACCAAGACAAAATTCTGTGGGATCAGCAAAAGGGAAAGCAGATAATGTTGAGCCATAAAGGTTGATTAAAACCTGGTCAGAAGAACTAACGCAACCCAGGTCATCGGTTACAATCAATGTAAAAATTGTGGGTTCTAATATAGGTAAGGTTTGGGGATTGGGAATATCATTCTGAACAAGCAAATCGGCTGGTTCCCAATAATAAGTGTAATTTCCTGATCCGCCACTTGCGGAACCTTCCAGAGAAGTTGTTGTACCTTGATCAATGGTTTGAATTGGGCCGGCTTCCGCGAAAGGTTTAGGGTGGAATGTAATATTCACCGTATCATTGTTGGGGCAACCAAATTCATTATAGACCTGTACCCAATAATCATTGGTTAATTGCACCACCAATGTTTGCGTGGTATCGCCGGTTGACCATAAGTAGCTTTCGTATCCTGACCCGGCATCGAGCTCATGCAGTGTACCTTCGCAAAACGACAAATCTTCTCCCAGATCCACTTCCGGTTTTGGGAAGGCATTCAAAACAAGGGTGTCGCTGTCAGCGCATCCTACTTCGTTATGAACTATACACCAATATGTTCCGGCAATCTGCACCCCAATTGTTTGCGTTGTTTCACCGGTATTCCATTCATATTCGTCATAGCCTTCACCGGCATCAAGGATGTATGTATCTCCTTCACAAAAGAAAGTATCTTCTCCAAGGTCAAGCACCGGTGGTTCAGTAACATTGATAAACTTAGAAGCAACATCTTCGAAACCGGAAATCCATACAGTTAGTTTCACATTATAGATGCCGGGAGATGTAAAATTATGAATGGGATCGAGTTCGGCAGAAGTATTTTCGCTACCAGATGCTGGGTTTCCAAAATTCCATAGGACTGAATCAGGAGATTGAGAACTGTTCTCAAAAAATTGAATACCATAACCAAAACATGGAGGGTCATTAAAAAATCCTGCATTAAAACTGAAAAACGACTGTACAAAGGGAGGTAAACCCCACATACACTGTCTGCCTTCAAGGTATACAGCACTATGCTCAAAATTACAGGCTGAACCAGCTTTATTTGGCTGGTTGATCCGGCTTAAATTGCCTGATTGAGCCATTGCTACATAAATTCTGTTATCAGGTGCAAGTTGTAATGCTCCATTTAACCCACTTGTAATTTGTACCCTGGAGGCAACAATATCATTGGCTTTAAGATCATATTGGTATAACACCATACCAGGGTTACTTTTCCATGTATTCACATACAAGAAGTTGTTATTTGGTGAAAACTCAATACCATAAGGTTCGCCTCCAAGACTATTATCAATAATACCACCACTTACTTCTCCGGTTGAATTATTGAAATTGAAAATTTCAACAGACCTTAATCCCGCATTTGCTTTGGCAATTTTGGATCCGTCAGGTGATACTTTCATGTATCCTTTCGCAACGTCGATATCAACCCCATCACCACCAATTACAATCCCGGTAGAACTTATTATTGGTGTTACTTCAACGCCAGCTGTTGTTACCTTATATACATAGAAATCATTGGTTCCCCATTTTTGAGTAATCACCCATATATCAACACCATTGCTGTGTCCAACAGCAGTTACTTTTTCACAAAGTGGAGCTGTTAAAAGAATATTTTTTTCGGAACTGACCACATCACCATAAAAACCCTCAAGCGTCATATCAACCAACGTATAATGCAAACCATTTACACCGCCATTCGGATCAACATCATCTATACTAAATATATAGTATTTCTGGGTGCTTCCCGGACGTGGGACAATAATACCTGACTGAGAACTGGATGGGTCGCCCAATAATCCTGAACCATTTGGCATAACTGCATGGTTTCGGTTGTAAACATAAATTCCGTCAGTATAAAACCGCAACGAACCATTTGATGCAGATATTGAAGAACATCCTTCCCATGTATCCAATGCGCCGTCATCCAGTGCAACAGGGTCACCAGTAGAAAAACTTATTCCCGCATTGGCACCAAAATACCAGTAATTGGCTTCATCCTGAGCGAAACTTGCTAATGACAATGTGCATAAAAGTATTAATGTGTATAGCTTCTTCATATACATGTTTTTTTGATTATCAGATAATGTTCCAAAGATAAACATTTCAGAAAGGCTTATCAAGGATGAACAATATTATGACATCAGATTTAACAATTTAGTTGTCAGGTTTCGAGAAAATCTCAGTTTATAATAAGTCAAAGAAAAAGTTAAATTCATAGAGGTCTAATAACCAGCCAGATGGAACACTTCCTCGTATGAATAAATCGTATATTTGGCGTAATTAACCTTATTATTAGCGTTGATCATAGCTTTTGCAACAATATTTGCATGGATTGGTCTGTATTTTTTCAATCCTGGAATTAATTTTGCCATACCATTGGTCACTTTTATTGCAATCTTTTCCCCGGTCCTTTCTTCATTTCGGTTACCGTCCAATGAGGCAGGTCGGATGATATTAATATTACTGAAGTCCAATTCCTTAACAGCTTCATCCAGCTCTCCTTTCATCCGCATATAGAAAAATTTTGAACTTGCATTGGCTCCTGCAGATGAAACCAAAATGTAATTTTTAACTCCATTATCAGAAGCTGCTTTAGCTATCATATACTGATAAGTAAAATCCACCATATATTGTGCTTTTTTACTTCCTGCCGATTTTATTGTAGTGCCCATTGATGAAAACAAAGTATCTCCGGTAAGGTCTTTACTGAAAGAGTCAATATTGTTAAAATCTACGATGAACTCCTTGATTTTATTACTTTCCAATCCGAGAGATCGTCGGGTAAATATCTTTATCAGTTTGTATTTTTTGTTTGTAAGTATCAATTGTACAAGGTGGGAGCCAACTAATCCCGTAGCTCCAATAACGATGGCTGTTTTACTCATTTCGGGAGTTTTTTAATCAGTTGTATTTTTAATCTTCCTCAATAAAAGTCTTAATAGCACCAAAAAAATATTCTTCCCATCCATTCACAAATTCATCATATACTTCATCAGGTATATTTGTATGATGCAACTCAACTGAAACACTGGTATTTGCTTGATGCAATTTGATAGTAACGATTGATTCTACATCATGACCATCAAAATACCATTGCTGTACAAGTAATTTTTCAGGCTCAATTTTTAGGATTTTACCGGAAATATCACCTCCCCAGAGTTCAAATTCGGTTCCTTCTTTTGCCTCGATTTTGGCTGGGTATCCTGTCCACAACTCAATGGTAAACTGGTTTGTAAGGCAAGCATAAACATCCTGTGCCTCGGCTTTGATCTTAAAATATTTTTTGTAATCCTTCATTAATATGAAAATTGAGTTGAAATACCGTTTTTTGTTAAACTAAGACAGAAACAATATTAGTCGATTTATCCTTTCAAACGGGCGTGACTGCCATCGCAATAGGGTTTGTTTTTGGATTGTTTACACATGCACAAATAAGCCGTTTTCTCCTCAGTTGGCTTAAATACAATAGGTTTGATGTTGGTTATTTTATGTGAGCCATCACACCAGGGCTGGTTGTTTGAATGTCCGCAGGCACACCAGGCAACATTTTTATCTTTTAACAAAGTAACTTCAAACGGTTTAGTATCTGCAATAACTGCTTCAGATTTTTTTAAAACCTCTTCTTTTTGAACTTTACCCTTTATGCTTAAGGCTCCAGATGGGCATTGTTTAACCTGGTTCGCTATTTCTTTATCTGATGCTCCTTCCATATTAATCCAAGGTTTATTTTGAGTATTAAAAACTCCGGGCAAACCCTTTACGCACATGGCTGAGTGGATACACAGACCTGGTTTCCAAACTACAGTTACCTTATTACCGGAATATTCTTTTTTTGTTTCTTTATCCATTAGTTTATCGCTTAAAATTCTTCAATTAATATACCCATTTTCCCTTGCTGATAGTCACGCATAGCAGTCAATATCTCTGTTTGGCTGTTCATCACAAATGGCCCGTATGAAGTAATTTCTTCACCAATGGGTTTACCTGCCAATAGCACAGCTCGACTATCTTCCAGGGATTCGATATTGATTTCAGTTCCTGTGTTTTTAAACCAAACAAGGTTTTTCGATCTGCTGGTAAAGCTGTTATTAATCAAGAGCTTACCATCTAATTGATAAATGATTGCATTATATTTTTCCGGAACATTAAACTGAATTTTTCCATTCTTCTCGGAAGAGATTTTGCAGATTAGCAAATCGGTATATGTTGTTAATTTGCTCTCAATTCCATTTATTGACCCGGCAATAATCCCAAGTCTAATTTTACCATCATCACTAACTACTTCAGGAATGTCTTGTTTGCTTATCGGGTAATATTCGGGCTCAAGCATTTTATATTTGGATGGTGTATTTACCCAAAACTGTATAATTTCAAATTCACCGCCGTTGTTAGCAAGGTCTTTATCGGGTCGCTCGCTATGCACAATGCCCATTCCGCTATTCATCCACTGTGCACCACCCTCACCAACTATGCTATCCATCCCTCTCGAATCGCGGTGATGAACATTACCTTTATAAATTAGGGTAACGGGCGAAAAACCTCGATGAGGATGAGGCCCCACTCCCACTTCCTTTTGCTTTTGTCCTCCACTTAAAGGTTTGTTCCAATGGTGTATCAATAAGAAGGGGTCTAGCTGGTTAAGTTCAGCGATGGGTAAGGCCTGATCAAGGAATATACCACCCATATTCACTTTTTTTGCAGTAAAAATTGCTTTTATGCTTCTTTGCACCTAGTTTATATTTATTAGCTTACCGTTGAATAATCCAAAGAAAAAGGCTTCCAGCCTAAAAGTCAAGTAAATAGTATTACTTATGAATTTATTAACAATTTATTTCGCAAGATAATCTTTAAATATCTTTTCAAATTTTTCAACTTTAGGTGTTATCACATAGTTACAATACCCATATGATGGATTGTTTTCATAAAAATCCTGGTGTGATTCTTCAGCTTTGTAAAAACGGGAATATGCAATAATTTCAGTAACAATTGGCTTTTTCCAGATTCCGGCCTGATTTAATTTATCTCGAAGGTATTCAGCATCTTCCTTTTGCTTATCACTATGATAGAAGATCACAGAACGGTATTGTGGGCCAACATCAGCTCCCTGCCGGTTTAAAGTTGTTGGATCGTGGGTATTCCAGAATATTTCGAGTAACTCACTAAAAGTAATTATGTTTGGGTCAAAAGTAATTTGAACCACTTCTGCATATCTGGTGGTTCCTGAACAAATCAATTTATAATCAGGATTGGGCTCAGTGCCTCCGGAATAACCAGATATTGAACTATTTACACCTTTAACACGTGCAAATATGGCCTCTGTACACCAGAAACAGCCAGATCCGAAAGTAGCAGTTTCTAAGTTGGATTTTAAGTTGGTTTTGTTCATGTTGTCTTGAGATTCAGCTGCATTGATGAAAAATGAAAGGGCAGCAATAATTAGTACAATTTGAAGGATAACTTTCATGTAAGAAAAACAGTTTTTATAAGTTTTTGTTTAGATCAATATTAGTTTTTTACCGGCAAAGATTTCTTCAAATTCAGGATCAGGGCCAAAAAATTGCTTTCTGAAACCATTCATTTCGTCAATGGTCTGTTCAGACAATAAGTCTGACATGGCCTTCATGGCAGCTTCACCTACAATTATTGGTGGTGTGTTCATCATCATTTTTGAACCATTAAATTGAGCAACAACCTGGTATTCCTTCATTTCCGAAACAGGATCATCGGTAAAAAAGCACTTTGACAACCAGCTATTTAGTTCAAATGAATTCAGATCGATTTCTATGGGCTGATTACCTTTTTTCATCATAATCTGCATATAATATTGCTGCAATTTATGGATTGATTCTTTCGACATGCTCGACTGAAACGTTGTATGACAATCGGTACAAATCGCATATTCAAAAATGGTGGAGTAAAAATCGTAACCTTCGTAATTTTTTAACGCCTTTTCTATCACATATGATGTGCCATCATCAAGCAGGTATTTGCTACAAATTTGGCAGTTTTCAAATGGTTTCCCATCGGTATCACAATAAAAGCGTTCTGGGATTTCTATTTGGTAATTCTTGTTTTCCATGTATCCTACTATAGTAAGACAAATATAATGCTTAATGCTGAAAACAGTCGAGATATTGGCTACATTTCACATTGTTTGTTTAGCTTTGTACCATTAAACCAAACATGAGTACAATGAGTATTGAACTGAAAGGCAAACTGTTAAAAAAATTAGATGTAGTAAGCGGAGAAGGTAAAAATGGTAAGTGGGAGAAGCAGGAGTTCGTAATAGAAACAGAAGACCAGTATCCAAAAAAAATCTGTATAAGTTTATGGGGCGATAAACTATCGTTACTCAATAACATCGCAGAGGGTGATACACTTACTGCTTTTGTGAATATTGAATCAAGAGAATACAATTCTCGTTGGTTTACTGATATCAGGGCCTGGCGAATTGAACGTGGTGCCGATGAAGGTTCGGCTCCTCCTCCACCCGACCCGGCATTGGAAGAATTTGACAGCCCAACCGATGATTTACCATTTTAAATGACAGAAGACCTAAACTCTCAGATACATACACACTACGGTCTAATAGAAGTTTTAATTAAGTAATAATGTTTATGGGCAAAATCTCTCGCAATATTATTCTTGCCCATCTGGCTGTAATTGGCGCCAACATAATTTACGGACTAAATTATGTGGTTGCAAAAGGGATTATGCCTGATTTTCTGTTGCCCCGTGTAATTATTCTGTTCAGGGTTGCCGGTGCTGCCATTATTTTTTGGATAATAAGCCGTTTTTATAAAAAGCCTGATATACCAAAAAATGACATGATAAGATTGGCGATTTGCGCATTTTTTGGGATTGCATTAAACCAGGTTATGTTTTTTGAAGGATTGAACCTAACCACACCTATAAACGCATCAATTATTATGGTTACAGTTCCAATTCTTGTATTGGTGGCCTCCAGTTTCATATTAAAAGAAAAGATGACATCGAACCGTATACTTGGTATTTCATTGGGTTTTGCTGGTGCGGCTTACCTCATTCTGGAAGGTGGATCGTTCAACTTTTCTGCGAATACTTTTGTGGGAAATTTATTTATTTTTATTAATGCGACCTCTTATGGAATTTTCCTGGTACTGGTAAAACCGCTAATGGCCAAATACGAACCTATCGTTATTATGAAATGGTTATTTACGTTTGGACTGGTGTATGTAATCCCAATTTCTTTTTATCTCCTCGATGAAGCAGATTACAGCGCAATTCCGACTAACATATGGTTGTCTGTTCTTTATGTAATTATTTTCACAACTGTACTTGCTTACTTTTTGAATAATTACTCGCTTAAAAACATAAGTCCTACGATGAATAGTGCTTATATTTATTTACAGCCTTTCCTGGCAACCATTGTCTCGTTAATTATAGGGAAAGATGAATTGTTATGGCCGGAAGTATTTGCTGCCGTGATGATTTTTGCAGGAGTTTATTTTGTAAGCAGGCCACATCAAAAAATAAGGATCAAAGTTTAGGAATTGCCTCTTATTAAGTAATTGAGGGAGATATCACCAAAAAATTTAACTAAATCAACTGAGTTATTTGGGCAGTAATACAAGAAATAACGGCTGTTGTTTTACATTCCATTCTTTTCCTACTTTTGACAAGAAATTGGAACTGATGAGCATAACAATCCCCAAATTAAAAAACACCGAGTCAGGCAATTTTTTCCTTATTGCCGGCCCCTGCGTTATTGAAAACGAAGCTATGGCTTTGCCCATTGCAGAAGCAATTCTTGAAATCACTGATAAGTTAAAGATACCATTTATTTTTAAGGCTTCCTACCGCAAAGCAAACCGGTCGAGGCTTGATTCTTTTTCAGGAATTGGGGATGAAAAAGCTTTAAAGATTTTACGAAAGGTATCTGAAACATTGAATATTCCAATTGTAACTGATGTGCATGGAATAGAAGATGTTAAGATTGCTGCTGAATTTGTTGATGTGTTACAAATACCTGCTTTTTTATGCAGACAAACTGATTTACTGGTTGCTGCAGGAAATACAGGGAAAGTGGTAAATATTAAAAAAGGCCAGTTTATTTCGGGTAATGGAATGCGCTTTGCTCTTGACAAGGTTAAATCAACCGGCAATGAGAATGTGATGTTGACTGAACGTGGCAGCATGTTTGGTTACGGTGATCTGGTGGTTGATTACCGGAATATTCCCCAGATGCAGCGTTCCAGCGTTCCAGTTGTTTTAGATGTTACTCATTCGTTACAGCAACCAAACCAGTCATCTGGTGTTACCGGTGGCAGGCCCGATTTAATTGAAACCATTGCTAAGGCTGGTATTGCTGTTGGTGTCGATGGTATCTTCCTCGAAACACATCCCGATCCAGGAGCGGCAAAATCGGATGGAGCAAACATGCTCAAACTAGAACATTTGGAAGGATTATTGAAAAAATTGGTGAAAATTCGCAAGGCTATTCTCTAACTATTTTCCTTAGGCTACCTGTTTGTGGATCAAACTGGGTTTTAGTTCGGTTTAATGGTGCAGTGGTAACAACACCTAATTGATTAATTGTAAATGATTTCCGAAAATAAATAATGTTGTTGTGTTCAACTTCTACAATAGCCTGCTCGGGTATACGGTAATAAATATTATCCACTTTTTCCAATGGAGTTGCAGGTAAATTACGAATAGAATTTTGCGTTTTTATGTTTATCATAAGTTGGTTGGCGTTACCAAGATCAAGCAAAATATCACCAGACTTACCTTTGGTTGGTGTATAGTAAATAGTTTGTCTTTCAATACTTTTAAGCTCTTTACCTAGAAATAACTCTAAATATTGATTTTCCATCTTTTTTAGTTGAGCATCCATATACTTCATGCTTTCACCGTAGTTCACTTCCTGGTAGCCGGTTAACAGGTTAAAACGACCCTCACGTATTTTTGAGATTTGCATGGCGGCCTCATTGGCTTTGTCTTCATCGCTTTTATCAACCCAGGTTGTTTTAAAAATGAAACGCTCAATACTCACTGTGTCAATGGTAATCCTTCGTGTGATCGTATCCTGTTGTTTTTTACGGTTATAATCAGCCTTAAAATCAAAATTCTTATCCCCTTCGAGTAATATAAAGGTTTGGTCAATAGGTGGTTGCTGTTGACCAATTGTGGGCACGCTTGTTTCATCAAACGACAAAAGTGTTCCCAACTGACTGAGGTTAAATGTTATTGGTTTTTGGTCTTTTTCCCTTACGGTAGGAAATTGAACATAAAATTGTTGCTCGGGATCTGCAATAATTTCATGATTTACATTAACATCTATTATTTTATAGGTTGTTGAATTTGAAGCAATATAGTCTGAGGTGCCCAGGTAATCAGATGTGTAATCAGAAAGAGGGCCTCTTATCTTGTCAATTTTTTCATAAACCACATCAACCTTTAGTGTGGTTGCAGGAAGACTGTAGAAAAATCCATCTTGCGATGTATCTGTACCCCGTTCACTGACCTTCGTGACCATATATTGCCCCTGAGCAACATATAATATTGAAAACAGTAAAAAGTTAATTAACAATAATTTACCAAGATTATTCATGATTTATGAAGTTTTACTAAATCAAAAGTACAAATTCTCAGACGATTGTTCTACAAGAATAAAAACTGAATTGTTATCCGTAACGTTGAGCTACGGATAACAACTATAAGTTTTATTATTTAATAAATAGCAACTCCCGGTATTTTGGTAAGGGCCATATCTCATCGTCAACTAACAATTCCAACTTGTCAACATGATTCCTGATTTCATCAAAAAATATCATAACCGTCTTCTTATATGAATAAGCTTGCTTCTGAAGATCACTTATTTTATTCGCTACTTTCCTTGCTTCAACCATTTTTTCAACATCTTCTTTAATGGAAGAAATATGGTCGGAAATTTCTTTGATCGAATTCAGCTGGTTTTTAGAAAGTTTTACAAAAGATTTCTGATCAAGCACTTCCTTCAAACCTTTTGCATTTTCAATTAACCGATTCTGGTACTGAATAGCGGTGGGTAAAATATGATTAATTGCTAGATCACCCATAACACGTGACTCTATCTGAACCTTTTTAATGTATTTCTCAAGCTTTATTTCATACCTGGCTTGTAATTCTTTTTTATTCATCACCTGGTGATCAGAGAAAAGCTTAATAGTTTTTTCAGAAATAAAAGCAGGTAAAGCTTCAGGGGTTGAACGATGATTTGATAAACCACGCTTTGCAGCTTCTTTTTCCCATTCCTTACTGTATGAATTGCCCTCAAAACGGATGTTTTTTGATTCGATAATATAGCGTTTAATAATATCAAAAATGGCATCGTCTCTTTTTAATCCTTTAGAAACCAGTTGTTCTACTTCAGCTTTAAATAGTTTAAGTTGGTTTGCCATAATTGTGTTCAATACAAACATCGGTTTTGCTGTATTTGCAGTTGATCCAACGGCTCTGAATTCAAATTTATTACCGGTAAAGGCAAAAGGGGATGTACGGTTACGATCGGTATTATCAAGTAATATTTCCGGAATCTTTGGAATGTTGATAATGGTGTCGTTTATGCCATTATTCTTCATTTTATCTCGTGATGGCATTTTCTCGATCTCATTTAGTGTCCTTGTAATTTGATCACCAATAAATACGGAGATTATTGCGGGAGGTGCTTCATTAGCTCCAAGTCTTAAATCGTTGCCTTCCGACGCAATACTTGCTCTTAACAATTCCTCATTTTCATGAACTGCTTTCAAAATGTTAACCAATATGGCGATAAACCTGAAATTATCTTTCGAGGTTTTCCCCGGTGAAAGCAAGTTAATTCCTGTATCCGTAGCCATCGACCAGTTATTGTGTTTCCCTGAACCATTAACACCTGCATATGGTTTTTCGTGCAACAATACCTTAAAGTTATGTCTTCGGGCTACTTTGTCCATCAGATGCATTAATAATTGATTGTGGTCAACTGCAATATTTGCCTCCTCAAAAACCGGAGCACATTCGAATTGGCTTGGTGCTACTTCATTATGACGTGTTTTTAAAGGGATACCAAGTTTATGTGACTCAATTTCAAGATCCTGCATATATGCGCGTGCCCTATCGTGAATGGTTCCAAAATAATGATCCGAAAGTTGCTGGTCTTTAGCGGATGAATGGCCAAAAACAGTTTTACCTGTTAGCACCAGATCGGGTCTGGCACTGTACAATGCTGAGTCTACAAGGAAGTATTCCTGTTCCCAACCAAGTGTAGGATAAACTTTTCCCACGTTTCTATCGAAGTACCTGCATACATCTAAAGCATTTTTATCGAGGGCAGTCATCGAACGAAGCAAAGGTGTTTTGTAATCGAGTGATTCACCTGTATATGAAACAAATATGGTAGGAATACAAAGCGTATGTTCTATAATAAATGCAGGGGAAGTTGGATCCCATGCAGTATAACCTCTGGCTTCAAATGTACTTCTGATCCCACCGCTTGGAAAACTAGATGCATCAGGTTCCTGTTGGATCAATGCATCACCCTGAAATTCTTCGATAACTCTACCTTCACTAATCGGGTTCATAAAGGCATCGTGTTTTTCAGCAGTTGCACCTGTAAGTGGATGAAACCAGTGTGTATAATGCGTAACGCCTTTATCAATTGCCCAAGCTTTCATTGCCGAAGATACCTGGTCAGTAATCTTTCGCTCAATTCTTTCACCTTTATCGACAGCACGCAAAACAGCTTTGTAAGCCTCTTGGGTTAAATATTCTCTCATTATCGTCTGGTTGAAAGTCATTGATCCAAAATAATCGGATACTCTGTTCGAAGGATAATTAATCTCCGGAACCGGACGGTTAAATGTTTCTTTTAACGCGGAAAATCTGAAATTTGACATTTTTATAAATATTTGTGTAAACTATTTTTTAATAATAAATAAACCCATTATAGTTATTAAACCATTAATAATCAGCAACTCAAATCCAAACTGATAACCATTAAAGAGTGATTCGGAAAAATAACTGATTAAAAAAGAAATAACCGGGGCAGCTATTGCAACCAGCGGGACCCACTTATCATGAACCTGATATTTTGTAAATAACCCAAATGAATAAAATCCGAGTAATGGTCCATAAGTATATCCCGCAATAGTGAATAATTGATTTATAATTGCTTGATTATTAATTAACTCAAACAATATGATGACAAAAATAATGATTACTGCCATTACAATATGAACCCGTTGCCGGTTTTTTTTCAACAAATTTTCATTATCCCGGAATTTTTTATCGAGTTCCAGGATATCTATTGAAAACGAAGTTGTTAATGAAGTCAGCGCACTGTCGGCACTTGAATAAGCTGCTGATATTAAACCGATAATAAAAACAACTCCTGCAACTATACCCAATTCGTTTAAGGCAATAGTGGGGAATAGATGATCAGATAAGGCAGGTAGCGAAATACTGAATTCAGCAGCATAGATGTACAAAACTGCACCAAGAAATAAGAAAATAAGGTTCACAGGTACCAGCACTAAGCTTAATGTAGTCATGTTTTTTTGTGCATCACCTATATTTTTGCAACTGAGGTTTTTCTGCATCATATCCTGGTCAAGACCCGTCATGACAATGGTTATGAACATGCCACTAAAAAACTGTTTAAGGAAATGCCTTGGACTATCAATATCCGATTCAATAATCTTTGAAAGGTCACTACTCCAGACGTTATTTACCATCTGTCCAAGCCCTATATTTAATTGAGAAAGTATAATTCCAATAGTGATAACAACAGCTGCAAGCATAAATGTCGTTTGCAGTGTATCTGTCCATACGATCGTTTTGATACCACCCTTCATGGTATATAATTGGATAAGAAGCATGAAGATGATTACCGTTACCCAGAAAGGAATATTGTAATGGTCAAAAACAAAGACCTGCAAAACGCTAACTACCAGAAACATTCTGAAAGAAGCGCCAATAATTCTTGACAAAAGAAAGAATGAGGAGCCTGTTTTGTAGGTATTTCTGCCGAATCTTCCTTCAAGGTATGTATAAATTGAGGTAAGGTTTAGTTTGTAATACAGTGGAAGTAAAACAGTGGATATAATGGCATATCCAAAAACATAACCCAGCACGATCATGAAATAACTGAACCCGGTATCACCTACCCATCCTGGAACTGAAATAAACGTCACTCCAGACAGAGATGCACCTATCATTCCATAAGCAACTACAAGCCAGGGTGATTTTTTATTTCCGATAAAAAAACTCTGGTTATCAGCTTTTCGTGAAGTGATCCATGCTATACCAAAAATAATCAGCGTATAGATAAGGAAACTGAAAAGAATTAAACCGGGACTCATTTAAATGTAATGCAATTGGTAAGCCAGCAAATGTAAAAAGGATGACTTAAAATAGAATAGATTTAATTTGTCATTAATTAACAAAATGAATAAAGTTGCGAACCTTGTAGTATGTCGATTAGTAATGACCGCTATTTCAATCGTTTGCAGCGAAGGAAAATGCAAAGTCAAATAAATTGGTAAATTGAAGATCAATAAGGGAACTGAATTCATCCGTTGATTCAATTCCAACATAAATAGTTGTCATTCCTGCATTTCTACCAAATTGCATATCAGGTTTTGTATCTCCAACCATGATGCTTTTTTTGAATTCAATTTCGGGAAATTCCTGTTGAGCCCGTTTCGCCATTGTTATCCCTGGCTTGCGGCAGGTCTCTGCATTGGAAGCAATATCGGGACAATAATAGATTGCATCAATTCGACCACCATTTGCTTGAATCTCATCAAGCATTTTTTGATGAATTATATTTAAATCTCCATCGGTCATAAGATTTTTACCAATTCCCTGTTGATTGGTCACAATAATAATCCTACTAAAATGATGTGTAAGTATACGAATGGCATTCTAAGACTCCCGGTAAAAATTCAAATTGATCCCAAGCTCTTACATATTCATTTAAAGGCCGATGATTAATAACACCATCCCGATCAAGAAATAATGTGCTTTTTTTAATTTGAGAAAGTTTCAAGATAAGTGTATTTAATCAGTAGGCTAATTTATTGCATTATTCTATAATAAATGCATAAAAAAACCCGGCTAATAACCGGGTTTTAAAATTTAAAGAAAAATTTATTTCTTTTTGAGCAAGTCTCGAATTTCACCCAAGAGTACTTCTTCTTTTGTTGGTGCCGGAGGAGCAGCTGGAGGAGCAGCTTCTTCTTCTTTTTCCATTTTCTTTTTCATATTGTTATAACCCTTTACCAACATAAAAATGGCAAAAGCAACAATAATGAAAGTTAAAATAGTATTAATGAAAACACCATACGTAATTGCAACTTCCTCAATTGCTGCAGTGATAACGGCTCCGGATGCATCTGTCACAGCAGCCGAACCTTCTTGCATAATAAATTTTAAATCGTTGAAATCAACACCTCCCAATAGTAAACCGATTGGAGGCATAATAATGTCGTTTACCAATGATTTAACGATAGCACCAAAATACAATGCCATTATCAAACCAACGGCCATCTCAACAACATTTCCTTTGCTGATAAATTCTTTAAATTCTTTAATCATAGTCTCTGTTTTTTAGTTAGTTGAAGCGGCAAAGATAAAATAATTTATATTTAATCAAAATAGCACTTTTACAATTTAAAAATACTTATACATTCCTAAGCCAAAAATAAAATTTGAGATTCCTCCATTTGGATCTTTAATACCTGCGTTGGAAATGTGACGGTATCCAAATTCAAATTCAACGGCAAATAATTCACCCGAGATCATCAAACTTCGGGTATAAGCTGCTAAAAGGTAATCAGAAAAAATAAAACCATTTGCTTGTTTCTCCGTTTCTGCAGTAATATAATGCGGCCCGCATCCGGTTTTTGCACTAATTAAATCATTTGGTGATAAGGAAAAATTGAGACAAAGTCGAATATTTAAACCAAACTCATAGTAAGGCCTGTCTTCAACCACCCAGACCTGAACATAATGGGGATAAAGATCGAGAGACAGATTAACATTTTTCTTTGCCTTAAATAATGGAAACCCAAACTTTCCACCAACAATAGCAATGTAATATAGAGTGCCCTCAGGAAGATAATAATAAGGTTGTCCGTATTCAACAAGCAGGCCTATGCTTTTTTGGTTGATAATTCTCGTCAGGCTATCCTGGCAATAAATAGTTGATTGGCATAGTAATAGTGAAAAGATTAAGAGTAATCCCTTAAGCATTAATTAGTTTGTTTGGATTTTAAAGATAAGAAAAAATATCTTTATTATTTTTGAAACGAAAGATTAAAATTGATCTTTATTTAGAAGCAGGAAATAAAGAATTTTCGATAATCTCGCATAAAATATGGCCAATCATAATGTGGGATTCCTGTATTCGGGCAGTGTTATTTGATGGAACCTTCAGACACAAATTTGAAATATTGGCAAGTTTTCCACCTTTATCGCCAGTCATCCCAATTGTTTTCATCTGAAGTTCATTTGCCAGTTCCATTGCTTTTATCACATTTTCTGAATTGCCCGATGTACTGATGCCAATTAAAATATCACCTTTTCTTCCTGCAGCTTTAATCATGCGGGCATAAACATCAGCATAACTATAATCGTTAGCTACTGCAGTAATATAAGAGCTGTTCACATGCAATGCTTCTGCATATAATGGATCTCTGTCACGATAAAACCTACCGGATAATTCAGCAGCTATGTGCTGGGCATCGGCTGCACTTCCACCATTTCCACACAATAAAACTTTCCCATCGTTTTTAAAAGTTTCAATACAAAGTTTTGCTGCATCATCAATCGCATTTAACAGTGCGTTATCTTTAAGTATCCTGGTTTTTGTGCTGATTGACTCTTCTATAATGGATTTGATATTCATGGATTTTCTCGGATAATTAATAATCTTCAATTGCAGAAATCATGTTTTCGCGATAGGCTTTAAATAAGTTTGCACGGGAAATGATTCCTATATATTTCTCACCGTCAACCACGATCATATTATAATTGGCAGTCCGGTTAAATTTATTTATGATCTCTTGTACATCATGACTTAGCTGTACTTTATCATCATCCAATGGACTAAAAAGATAATCAGTTATTGGTTGATCATATTTTGACGAATCAAACATATCACTTCTCAAATCATCCATTAAAATCATGCCAATGAATGTATTGTTTATATCGATAACCGCAAACAAATTTCTCTTTGATTTTTTTATTAACGACACTAAATCACCGAGTGTTGCATTAATATTTATTGTCAGTACATTTTTCTCAAGCAGATTTTTGATTTTTAATTGCTTGATTACGGTTTTATCCCGATATTGGTACATTTCGCCCATTTCGGAGAGTTTCTGAGTAAAAATAGAATGCTTGTTAAATGTTTTCGCAATCAGGTATGCGACAGATGTTGAAAGCATCAATGGCACTATTAATTCATACCCATTTGACATTTCAGCAATTAGAAAGATGGCTGTTAGTGGTGCCAATAAAACACCTCCCAATACTGAAGCCATGCCAATCAGGGTGAAATTGCTTTCATGAAATGTAAAACTGGGAAATAATGTATTAAAAGTACGGGAGAGGGCAAAACCAGTAAAACCACCCATTACCGCAGCAGGAGCAAATATTCCACCAACTCCACCTGCTTCGGTTGTTAAAGTTGTTGCAATTACTTTAAAAATGACCAAAAAAACAGTAAACAGGATAAGCATCCAAACCACATTGCTGTCAGCAAAAAAAGTGTGATCAAGCAATATTTCAGCATCACCGCTAACTATCGACCGGATACTGTCATAACCTTCAGAATATAAAGGAGGAAAGAAATACAAGAGAACTCCCAGTAAACTTCCACCAATGATTAGTCTGCTCCAAATTGATTTGATTTTGCTAAACCATTTAATAATGGTAAAATGCATATAATGAAAATAAACAGAAACGAACCCAGCAACCACACCCAGGAATATAAAGAAAGGAATATCCTGGACGATAAATTCTTCGGTAACTTTGAAATGAACAAGGTATTGCTCTGCTGTTAATAGCTTTGTGGTTACGGCCCCAGTAACCGATGCAAAAAGCAAAGGGATGAGTGAAGCTGCTGAAAGATCTAACAACAGCACTTCGAAGCTAAAAATCACGGCGGCAATTGGAGTAGTAAAAATGGAAGCCATAGCACCCGCTGCCCCACAGCCTATTAACAATGTTTTATGTTTATAACTCAATCGAAGGAATTGACCGATGGACGAGCCAAGAGAGGCACCGGTTGAAATAATTGGTGACTCCAACCCTACTGATCCTCCAAATCCGGCAGTTAGAGAGCCTCCAATAAAGGATGAAAATATTTTATGATTCTGCATACTACCATCCAGTTTTGAAATGACATAAAGAATTCGCGGAACTCCATGGCCAACATTATCGCGAATAATATATTTCAGGAACAGTACGGTCAGGAAGATGCCAATTAAAGGAAAGAAGAAAAATAGGATGATCTGGTCAGATGTATCATAAAAACTAAATAGCCAGGATTCAATTGAAATAACTGTAAATTTAAGTAAAGCTGCTGCCAGTCCAGCAACAAAACCAATGAAAACGCTTAAAACAAGCACGAAATTCTGGTCGGGGATTTTTTTTGCCCGCCATATCAGGAATCTGACAAAAGCCTTGTTTCTACTCATTCATGTTTGAGTTGTCGAATCACAAAACTAATAAGAAAAACGGGTTTTTCATTTAGCCGGATAAAGAGTTTGCTTTTAAGTTATTAACGAAGTATTTCCAGCGCATAATTACGCCAGCTCATATCCTTTGAGGTAGCTGCAACATTTTTTCTGTTAATGGGTTTCTCTATTGCTTTTTTCATCACACTAACCATCGAATCAACATTATTAGGTTCAGCCAGGTAACCATTAAAGCCATCTTTTATTGTTTCGGTGAAATGTCCCACTTTGGTTGCAAGCATGGGCATATTAAAGTTGTAAGCAATGGATTCAATGCCTGATGGAGTCGCAGTTAGATAGAACAACATAATATTATCACTTACCTGGAAATATTTATGTACGTCTTCGTTAGGGACGAAATTGTTGTTGAGGTATACTTTATCTGCAATATTAAGTTCATCAATTAGAGCAATAGGATTGTAGTTTTGTTCGTCATCCTGTTTTTTGAGGAATATTTTTTTAGCTACACCAAAAGTGGCATTTTTCAGCCTTGTTGTGAATTTTTTCTGATCTAATGTATTCCAGAACGATTCCCCAACAACCATAAGCGACACATCATTTCTTTTTTCAGCAAGCTTTGCAAAAGCCTCAATCACATTGTGTAATCCTTTGTATTTTCTAATGAATCCGAAATATAGAAAAACATGTTTTTTTAGGTTCCAATTCTTTTTTTGAGTCTCCAAATTAAACTTTGGGTCAGGAGAAAACATATCATAAACAGGATGGTAAAGTTTAAGCACCTTTTGTGCTGTTCCTTTTATTTCCTTTCCCCGTTCAATTACTTCGAATTTTTTATTCGGGAATAATTCATGCAATTCATCAGCGGTTTTAAATGCATGCACAATATAAGAATCTGCATGTTTGATCCCCATTTTAGTCAACCTATTATCCAGTGAACTTCCCTCCTTTTGGATGACAAAATGCAAATCGAAGAAAACTTCAATTTTCTTGTATTTTTTGAACTTTCTACCAATATAACCAAGCGGTATACCCTGGATTGCAATCGCCCATTGAAATATGACTTTGTCAGGATTTAATCCTGCAATTAACTTAACCGTAGCTGCCCAGCTAAATGGATTGTTATAATTGGTGATATAATGCACCTTTATATTTGTGCCTTCCAGTTGATCCACTTTGCTTTTTCGGTCAATAAAATCACGTGGAATGATGGCCGGGTATTGCTGAGTCCATGAAACAATATGGACTTCGGTATTGTCTAATTTATCGAATGCCTTTGGCAAGTGAAGTATTATAATTAGCAATTCCGCCTTTAAACATAGGTCCTGGACCGAAACAAACAATGGTGGTCTTTTTACTCATTTCAATTGAAAATAATCAATGACCAAAAATAATTAAGTAAGTAACCCAATCATAAACTGAGAGCCTAAGTTTTGAAATTATCTTTTTGTAAGAGCAGCTTCGTATACCCTGCGCATACCTTCCTCAAGTGAGATCTTGGCTTTCCAGCCAAATTTTTCTTCAACTAATGACATATTACAATATCTCGAATGTACACCGACCGGCTTATCTAATAATGTTTTGATGGTTGGATTATATCCCGCAAATGAGGTGAATACTTTGATCAAATCAAGAAACGAAGTAAGAACGCCTGAACCGATATTGTAAGCAGAACCATCACCAACATTATCCATCAGTACAAAAATAAGGTCAAGAATATCATCAATATGAACGAAGTCCCTGCCCTTGTTTACCGGTTCCCCAAACTTCAAAAGGATTTTCTTTGTTGGCTGCCCGGGCGGCAATTGCAGGAACAGGGTA
>CAVWXM010000001.1:0-49948 GCA_963759045.1 uncultured Bacteroidia bacterium | reverse complement strand
ACCTGTTATCCTGTTAACGGATGGCTCATTGGCGAATGGATCGGAAGTATTTAAAATACCTCGTGTAGCTGATCTTCCTGAAATAAATCCGCCAATTGTAAAAGCAAACGACCCCAATTTCCAGCCGTATAATCGTGACCCTGAAAAATTAAGCAGACCCTGGGCGCTGCCTGGAACAGAAGGATTGAGGCATCGGATTGGTGGTCTTGAAAAAGAAGACGGCAGTGGAAATGTTTCTCACGATCCTTTAAATCACCAGAAGATGTGTGAAATACGGGAAGAAAAAGTAAATCGAGTTGCCAATTATATACCTGAACTTGAAGTAATTGGAGAAGAAGAAGGAGATGTTTTGATTGTAAGTTGGGGAGGAACTTATGGGGTGATTCTTACTGCAATTCAGGAATTGCGCAAAGAAGGCCATGAAATAAGCATGGCTCATTTTAAATACATCAAGCCAATGCCAAAGAACACAAAAGAAGTTTTTTCTAAGTTTAAAAGAATACTGGTTTGTGAGATCAATCTTGGACAATTTGTTAATTACCTTCGGATGTGTTTTCCTGATTATAAATATGATCAATACAATAAGATTCAAGGATTGCCATTTATGGTTACAGAATTAAAAGAAAAATTCATTGACTATTCAAACAAGTAGGATCATGGCTGAAAGGATAAAAATAAAAGATACTATACTGACGAAAGAAGATTTTGAAAGTGACCAGATGGTAAAATGGTGCCCTGGATGCGGCGATCATGCCATATTACGCTCAGTTGAAAATGTATTCCCGGAGCTCGGAATACCCACAGAGGATTTTATGGTTGTATCAGGTATCGGTTGCTCGTCAAGGTTTCCTTATTATATGAATACATATGGAATACATGGAATTCATGGTCGTGCCGCTGCACTGGCAACCGGCATTAAACTTGCCAATCCGAAATTAAGTGTTTGGATGATTACCGGCGATGGTGATTCGATGGCCATCGGAGGAAATCACTTTATCCACCTTGCAAGGCGAAATACGGATATTAATGTGTTGCTGTTCAACAATAAAATTTATGGTTTAACAAAAGGACAGTTTTCACCTACTACACCCAAAGGCGCAAAAACCAAATCGTCACCTCAAGGTACATTTGAGCCACCTTTTAACCCGGGTGAATTAGTTATTGGATCAAGAGGTAAATTCTTTGCAAGGGTAGTTGATACCAATCCAAAAATGATGACTGAAGTTTTCCTTGCAGCTGCAAAGCACCGTGGCACGTCAATCGTTGAAATACTGGCTAATTGTGTGATTTTCAACAATAAGATACACGGGCTGATTACTTCACGTGAAACCAAGGAAGATAGCCAGATTTTCCTCCATGCCGGTCAACCAATGATCTTTGGTAAAGAAAATGAAAAGGGGATTATTTTAACCGATAAAGGACTTGAAGTTGTTACCATTGGTGAAAATGGTGTAACCAGTAGATGATCTGTTAGTTCATGACCCATCATAAAGTTGATCCAGGAATCCATACCATGCTCTGTGAAATGAAACCTCCACATTTCCCGGCAGCATTGGGAGTTATTCGTTCTGTGTCGGCAGAAACTTTTGAAACAGCGGTCTGGAATTCAATAGAATATGAGAAAAGCACCTCGCCATTAAAAAATGTTGACGACCTCTTAAGGGCAGGAAATACATGGACGATTGGTGAAAATGGTACCAACAATAACTAGCTGACTAAACGATTTATCCATTTGATTTTCTTTGCTTCGGTATTTGTACATTTGTATTATGCTTGAAGCCTTCCAACAATTTATCTCCAAAAATCACCTGTGTTCGAAAAAGGATAAAATTCTTATTGCTGTAAGCGGTGGAATTGACTCAGTTGTATTGCTCAATTTATTTTATCAGGCGGGATATGCTATCGGAATAGCACATTGCAATTTCAAATTGCGTGGTGATGAATCTGATCAGGACGAAATTTTTGTCAGGGAACTTGCAGAAAAATACAAAATTGGAATCAATGTAAAAACTTGTGATGCATCAGCATATGCCGGAAGCAATAAGTGTTCAATACAGGAAGCTGCTCGTGAACTCAGGTATCAATGGTTTGAAGATGTTTGCCAATCAAAAGGTTATGATAAAGTAGCTGTTGCCCAGCATATTGATGACCAGGTTGAGACTTTTTTTATCAACTTGTTGCGAGGTTCTGGTGTTGCAGGTTTAAAAGGAATACCACTACGACGGGAAAACATAATCAGGCCTTTACTTTTTGCTGAACCGAAGCGATATTGAGCAATATGCCAAAGAAAAGAAACTTGCTTTTCGGGAGGATTCATCCAATTCATCCGATAAATATTTGCGAAACCAAATCCGTCAGCAATTATTACCTCAATTGGAAAAAATAAAATCAGACTACCGGTTGTTAGTTGGCAACAGCCTTCAAAAATTAACCGAAGATCATCAGATGTTGGCACAGTTTATTCAACAGATGAAAGGTGACTTGTTTGACGAACAAAAAGGAGTAATCAAAATTCAAATCGAAGAACTATTAGAACAAATAAATCTTCAAGTCTTGTTGTTTTATTTGCTCAAAGACTTTGGTTTTAATCGTGATGTAACGGATTCAATTTATGAAGCTGCATTAAAAAGGCAATCAGGTAAGATGTTTCATTCAATGGAATATCAGCTTTTAATCGACAGGGATTTTTTGATTCTGAAAAAAGCAATACCAATAATCGAAGATGAAATATTCTTATATCAAGTCTGCATATGAATCTATCGAAATTCCAATATCATTAAAGCTAGAGATTGTTGAAAAACCAGACAATCTTGAAATCAATTCAGATTCTTCTTTTGCCTATTTCGATCTTGATCAATTAAATTTTCCACTCGTTCTCCGAAAGTGGAGAATGGGTGACGGTTCGCACCATTTGGTATGAAAGGTTCAAAACTTGTTAGTGATTTCCTGATCGATCAGAAATTAGACCGATTTGAAAAGGAAAATATTTATGTGCTCGATTCAGGTGGGGAAATTGCATGGGTAATTGGGTATAGAGTTTCAGATAAGTTTCGAATTATTGATAAAACAAAGCAGGTGATTATAATGAAATTAAATAAGTAGTTCCTGACTGAATGTAAAATACATTTAGACAGTTTGATCTTTTTTTTAACTTTCAATGACTGATTTCTAATTGCCCATTACCAGTTACCAATCACAAGTCAGTAAGGTATTGCCATTCAAACCGTCTTAATTAGTACATTTGCAATTTATTTTTTACGACCAAATCGTAACCCATAAGATGAAAGAAAGAATCATTTTATTTTTTGCCCTGGTCAGCTTATCAATAGGGCTTTCAGCACAAATTCTTGAACCGGTAAAATGGAGTTTCTCCAAGGAAAAAATATCTGACAATGAATTCGATTTGATATTCAAAGCAGAGATTGATCCTACGTGGCACTTGTATTCGCAGGATATTCCGATGACACCTCCGGCCACTACATTTACCTTTGAAGAAGGAGACGGTTATGAATTTGTTGGACCGGTAACCGAGGAAAGCAAAGTAATTGAGGAATATGATCCGAATTTTGAAATGGTGCTTAAGTATTATGCTGACGAGGCCATCTTCAAACAAAAAATTAAAATTTCTTCAGATTCAGAAGCAACTGTAAAGGGCTTTCTTGAATTTATGTGTTGCGACGATACCAAATGTCTTCCACCAACGGAAGTTGACTTCGAATTCACGCTCAAGGCCGGTGGAGGAGAAAAAGCTTCAGGCCCTCCATTCCAGAAAATTCTTGAACCGGTAAAATGGGATATTAAAACAGAAAAATCCGGTGAAAATATTGATGTTTATTTCACAGCACATATCGATCAAGGATTTCATTTGTATTCGGTAAAGGTGCCGGAAAACGGACCATTACCAACCGAGTTCCTTTTTGAAGACCCGAAAGGATTTAAACCAATAGGTGAAGCTGTTGAAATAACAACACCAATTGAAGAATATGATGAAGTGTTTGAGTTGGATATTAAGTTTTTTGAAGAAGAAGCTACTTTCAAACAAACCATACAACTTACATCTAAGGATGAATCTGTTGCGGTCGTTGGAGAAATTGCATATATGGTGTGTAATGATGTAGGATGTGTGGCACTATACGAAGATATTGAACTCAGCTTTAATGGAAAAACCGGAGAATTAATTGCAGGAACTGAGACAACTGAAACAACTGAAACAACTGAAGATGCAATAATTGCCTCTTCTGATATACAGGGTAAAAAAGCCGGACTCTGGGGTTTCTTTATTATCGCCTTTTTAAGTGGACTGGTCGCTATTTTAACACCTTGTGTTTTCCCGATGATCCCAATGACGGTTTCATTCTTTATGAAAGAAGGAGAAGACAAAGCCAAAGGCCGCGCACAGGCCCTGTTATATGGTTTTAGTATTATTGCTATTTATACTTTTATTGGATCGGTATTGGCGGTTGTAGCAGGTCCTGATATTGCCAATTGGCTAAGTACACACTGGCTTCCCAATATTTTATTCTTCCTGATCTTCGTCATTTTCGCGGCTTCATTCTTCGGAATGTTCGAAATTACATTGCCACATTGGATGGTCAATAAATCAGACCAGGCAGCAGATAAAGGTGGATTCTTGGGTCCGATTTTCATGGCTATGACACTTGTACTTGTATCATTTAGTTGTACGGGTCCAATTGTTGGGACTATTCTTGTAGAATCCGCAGGTGGGCAGGTAATAAAACCAATTGTGGGCATGTTTGGTTTTTCATTGGCCTTTGCACTCCCATTTACACTGTTTGCTTTCTTCCCTTCGATGCTTACCAATTTGCCAAAATCGGGTGGATGGTTGAATTCAGTAAAGGTTGTACTTGGTTTTTTAGAACTTGCATTAGGTTTAAAATTCCTCAGTATTGCCGATCAGACTTACCATTGGGGAATCCTCGATCGCGAGATATACATCGCATTCTGGATTGTCATTTTCTTTTTAATGGGTATGTATTTGTTGGGTAAAATAAAATTCGCACATGATTCGGATGTGCCCTTTTTGTCGGTTCCACGATTGACGCTTGCAATCATCACTTTCACTTTTGTGACGTACCTGATACCGGGTATGTTCGGCGCACCACTAAAATTCTTATCAGGCTATCTTCCACCACAGCAAACACACGATTTTGATTTGAATGCCATTGTTCGTGATAATGTAAAATTGTATAGCGGCTCCGGTGGAGGAGGTGAAGTACAGGAAATATGCGGAACACCCCGCTACCATGAGTTTCTTCATTTACCTCACGGGCTTGAAGGTTATTTTGATTATGACCAGGCTGTAACTTGTGCGAAAGAGCAAAACAAACCGATATTCATCGATTTTACCGGACATGGCTGTGTGAACTGTCGTGAAATGGAAGCCAATGTATGGTCGGATCCAAAGGTTTTGAAAAAACTGAGAGAGGACTTTATTATTGTTGCTTTATACGTGGACGACAAAACAAAAATACCTGAAGACGAATGGATTACTTCAACATATGATGGAAAAGTGAAGAAAACGGTCGGTAAAAAATATGCAGATCTGCAAATCACCAAATTTGGTGTAAATGCTCAGCCTTTCTACGTTTTGATGGGTCACAATGGAGAAGTACTTACCCAACCCCGCGCTTACGACCTCGATGTTAATGCTTTTGTGGATTTCCTTGATGCCGGAATTAAAAACTTCAAGGAAGGAAAAAGTGTTTTTAAGGTAGAGTAAGTATAGATTATGAAAACCAAATACCCAATGGTATTCAAGGATAACATATTTACGAAAAAATCAGGCTTCTATGCCTGGCCCCAATTCCGTATACTCGGTATTCTGGCAATTATTTATGGTGTTTATAAATTATATTTAATTGGTTTTTCTTTGTATGGCTTCGAGATATTATTAATCATAGCAGGTATTCTGGCAAATTTAATGACCAAAGGAACTCAGGTTGATTTTGCCAGGAAAATGTATCGTGAGTATGCAGAAGTGGTGGGTTTAAAATATGGAAATTGGATTAAATTACCTGACATTAACTATGTTTCGGTTTTTAACCAACAAATAATTCGAACAGGGTGGCATGCAAAGTTTAAGTTACCAGGATAAGCATAAGATAATGATGGTTAAATTAGTCGCAACTGAAGATGACTTTTATGATATAGCTTCGTTTGATGATAAAATTGCAGCAATGGAATTAGGAAAACTTTGCGCTCAGAAATTTGACTGCAAATTACTCGACTATACTAATCCAGAATCTCAATGGATTGACATGAATAATGATGAACAATAAAAATGAACCTGAAGCCTAAAATTCATTTTATCTCCGGCCTGGGTGCTGATAAAAAAGCATTTTCCTTCCTTAAAATTGACACAAGAATTGAAATAAACTATGCAGAATGGATTACTCCGTTTAAAAGCGAAAAATTATCTGACTACACAAAACGCATGGTGGATGCTTACCATATTCAGGAAGGAGACATCTTAATTGGCCTGTCGTTTGGCGGCATGGTATCCATCGAAATTAATAAGCTTGTTAAGGCTAAACAACTAATCTTATTATCAAGTACGGCAACAAGTGATGGACTGTTACCACTGATAAGGTATTTTGGTCAACTTGGTTTAAACAAACTTCTTCCAAAAAAACAGCTGACCAAACCTAACCCCGGAAATTACTATGCTTTTGGTGCCAAAACAAAAGATGAAAAGGAGAAGTTGGACCTCTTTATTGCTGAGGGAGATAATGATTTGAATTATTGGTCAATTGGGCAACTTGCTAATTGGAAGAACAAAATTAAACCTGAAAATGCAATTATCATCAATGGGGATGAGGACAAAATATTCCCGGTTAAAAAAGTAAAACCCGATGTTGTGGTAAAAGGAGGGACTCACCTCATGGTGTATAACAAAGCAGATGAAGTTTCTGCAATCATAAATGAAATCCTTCTCCGGCTTGGTTGAATTTGTTACAAAGGTTGAATCAGTAAGTTATGTTGAATCTGGTTAATTTTTGGTGAACTCACATCATAACTTTAAACGCCAAACTTTAAACTTTGAACTAGCAAATCCCTACCTTTGTTTATATGGAGCGAATCACCCTTTTTGCAGATATTCTTCTTCCTCTTCCTGTAAAAGGTACATTTACTTACCGTGTTCCGTATGAACTAAATGAATTTGTTCAGGCGGGGCAAAGGGTTGCAGTGCAATTTGGCAAAAAGAAAGTGTATGCAGGATTGATTAAAAAACTGCATCAAGATTGTTCCTGAATATGCACCAAAATATATACTGCACTTATTGGATGAACAACCCTTGGTCAATGAATTTCAATTCAAGTTCTGGGAGTGGATTGCGGCATATTATATGAGTACTGAAGGTGAGGTTATGAATGCTGCATTACCCTCGGCCTATAAACTGGCCAGCGAATCAAAGGTGTTGTTATCGCCCACTTTTATTCCTGATCACGATCGCCTTGATGAACATGAGTTTAAAATCACAGAAGCATTGCTGGCGAAAAAAAGGCTGACCATTGATGAAATTGGAAAAACACTGGGGTTTCAAAATGTACTTCCTTTTCTTAAAAAAATGATCGAGAAAAAGATGCTCATCATGGAGGAGGAATTGCAGGATGGCTTTAAACCAAAGAAGGAAAAAGTCGTTCGGCTTTCCGAGAAATTCAAGTCTGAAGAATCCCTCCAACAATTGATGGATGAGCTGGGTAAAAGGGCATTTAAGCAACTTGAGCTAATCATGACCTATCTTTCTTTAAGTGCCGTTTTAAGTGGAGAAGAAAAGGAGGTGATGAAAGCCACTTTAATGAAAAAGGCCGATGCTGGTCAGGCAGCGTATAAAAGTTTGGTTGATAAGGGTGTTTTTGAAGAATTTGAAAAAGTGATTAGCAGGCTTGAAGAGAATCAACTGTCTGGCGAGCTCTCAAAATTGGAGTTAACAAAACACCAAACAGGTGCTTATGCGCAAATTAAAACTTGTTTCAACAACCACAATGTTGTGCTGCTGCATGGGGTAACTTCCGGGGGAAAAACAGAACTCTACATCAACCTGATTAAAGAAACTATTGCCGAAGGAAAACAGGTTTTGTATTTATTGCCTGAGATTGCGCTGACAACACAGATCATCAGCCGTTTGAAAAAATATTTTGGAAACGAAGTTGGCATTTACCATTCACGGTATAGCAAAAATGAACGGGCTGAAGTTTGGAATAATATTATAGGTCTGGATGATTCTGACGAAAAAAATCAATACAAAATCATCCTTGGTCCGAGGTCTGCTATTTTTCTGCCATTCATAAACCTGGGATTGATTATCGTAGATGAAGAACACGATTATTCTTACAAACAATTTGATCCTGCGCCCCGCTACAATGCGCGTGATTCGGCAATTTACCTGGCAACTTTGCACAATGCTAAGGTGCTGTTAGGCTCTGCAACACCGGCTATTGAAAGTTATTACAATGCTAAAACCGGAAAATATGCTTTGGTTGAGGTTACCGAACGTTTTGGTGGATTAAAAATGCCAAAGATTGAGGTGGTGGATATGCGTGACGAGAAAAGACGTCGCTTATTGAGATCACACTTTTCATCAGTACTTCTATCGCAAATGAAGAAATCACTGGAAAACAACCAGCAGATCATACTTTTTCAGAACAGACGTGGTTTTTCCTTACGCCTCGAATGCGAGCAATGTAATTTTATTCCTGTTTGTAGAAATTGTGATGTAACCTTAACCTATCATAAACATAGTGATTTATTGAAATGTCACTACTGTGGTTATTCAACAACTATTCCGCCGATTTGCCCTGATTGTGGAAGTACTTATTTAAAGATGCAGGGCTTTGGTACCGAAAAGGTAGAAGAAGAACTTTCATTTTTACTTACTGAAGCAAAAATCGACAGGATGGACCTGGATTCCACACGTTCAAAAAATGCCTACCACAGGATCATTTCTGATTTTGAAAACAGGAAAACAGATATACTTACCGGGACACAGATGGTTACCAAAGGATTGGATTTTGATAATGTGCATGTTGTAGGTATACTAAGTGGAGATAATATGTTGAGTTTCCCTGACTTCAGGGCACATGAAAGGAGTTTTCAGTTGATGGCACAGGTAAGTGGTCGTGCTGGTCGAAAATTTCAACAGGGCAAGGTTATCATTCAGGCCTGGCAACCTGAGCATCCTATTATCAAATTGGTTGTGAATCATGATTACCAGGGTATGTATCAATCGCAGCTTAGAGAAAGAGAACAGTTTAAATATCCTCCATTTTACCGGATGATTCTCATCAAACTTAAACACAAAAAGCCTGACGTGCTTAACGAAGCTGCCAAAGCTTTTGGTATTGAATTGAGGTCGAAGTTTGGCAAGTGGGTGATTGGTCCCGAATTTCCTTTGGTAGCCAGGGTAAGGAATTATTATATCAAACAAATCATTCTTAAAAGTCCTCGTAACACAAAACAAACCGCTGTAAAAGAAAAGATTCTCGAATCATACGAGAGCTTCAGAAAAGCTGGAAAGCATCGATCAGTTATTGTTCAGTTTGATGTTGATCCAATTTAATGTATTTGTATGATGGATCTCAAAAATCAAAACATTTAGAATAGGTTTTACAAACGTTTACCTTTTGTTGGAAAAAGGAAAAGCTTTGATGGTAGATACAGGTGGTAGGGGAGAAGTGAAGAAACTGCAAAAAGCAATAAAGTCTGCTGGCTTAAGCAACAACGATTTGAAATATATTTTCTTAACACATACCCATTACGACCATACTGGAAGTACCGCAAACCTGAAAGATTTGACTGGCGCGCAAGTGATTGTCCATAAAAGCGAAGCGGAAAATCTTTTACATGGATTTAAGCCAATTCCAAAAGGGACATCTCCGGTTTTTAAGTTTATTTCTAAAGCAGGAAAATTTAAGAAATCCATTGAATTGAAAGTTGGCAAGTACCCTCCGGTAAAACCCGATATAACTTTTGATAATAAGTTGTCACTCAAAAAGTATGGTTTTGATGCTGAAATAAGGCATATCCCGGGTCATACGATCGGATCATCTGGAATAGTTGTTGGCGACAAAGCCATTGTTGGTGATTGCATGTTTAATATGCATGGGAGTATTTATCCCGGTTTTGCTGATGATGAGGAAAAGTTAGCCAACACCTGGAAAATTATTTTGGAATGGGATGTGAATTGGTTTTACCCATCTCATGGCAGACGATTCAGTAAGGCAGATTTTGTGAAAGCGGCAGCAAGAAAAGGCATAAAATAAAAAAGCCGGCTAACGCCGGCTTTTAGAGGATATATTTTTTATCTATTTGCTTTCGCGAATTGCTTTTGCAACATCACCATCAATTAAAATCCGGCCACAATATTCGCAAACGATAATCTTTTTATGCATCTTGATATCAAGCTGGTGCTGAGGTGGAATTTTATTGAAACAACCTCCGCAAGCATCACGCTCAACCTGAACAACAGCTAACCCATTGCGTGCGTTTTCACGAATCCGTTGGTAAGCCGTTAACAGCCTGTCCTCGATAAACTTTCCATTTGCTTTTGATGAATCTTTGAGATCCTTTTCCTCCTTTTCAGTTTCGGCAACAATATCAGTTAACTCAGCCTTTTTAGCTTCAAGGTCAACAGTTCTTTCTTTAAATCTTGAATCAGCCTCTTCGATATCAGTTTCAAGGTTTTCAATTCTGAATTTTGATTCTTTTACCTTTTTTTCTGCCAGTTGAATTTCAAGGTTCTGAAATTCAATTTCTTTGGTCAAAGAGTCAAATTCCCTGTTATTTCGGACATTCATCTGCTGATCCTTATACTTGCTAATCAAGGCTTCGCTTTCTTTCTTTGCATTTTCGCGTTCAGCAATCTCATCGTTCAGGGCTTCAATTTCCTGTCTGAAATTAGTGACCCGTGTTTCCAGGCCTGCAATTTCGTCTTCAAGATCCTGTACTTCTAATGGAAGTTCGCCTCTGACAATTTTAATTTTATCGATTTGTGAATCGATTTGCTGTAGATTGTACAAAGCCTGCAATCTTTGTTCAACACTAATATCTTCTGCTTCTATTGCTTTTTTCGCCATAGTTAATTGTATTTCAGAAATTTATAAAACGTTTACGGGATTTGTTACCGTGCTTGAAATCAGGAGTGCAAAATTAGGAAAATTTTCCTTTAATATTGCGTGCAATAGTTCTTTTGTAAATTGCTCTGTTTCATAGTGTCCTGCATCAGCAATAATCATTTTTCCCTGGTGATCGAAAAAATCATGGTATTTTACATCACCCGTTACAAAAATATCAGCACCTGAACGGAAAGCACTTTCTATCAGAAAACTGCCACTACCTCCACATATTGCTACTTTTTTAATTTTTCTATCGATAAGTGAATTAAACCTAATGACTTTACAATTTAATATTTTTTTAAGGTGTAATAAAAAATCTTTTGCCTGCATTTCTGTGGCCAATTCACCAATCATTCCTGCTCCAATTGCTGTATTTTTATTATCTAAGGGATATACATCATAGGCAACTTCTTCATACGGATGTGCTGTTTTCATAGCTTGTATCACCTTGCCGATTTTGAAATCGGGTACGATGGTTTCAATCCTTATTTCTTTTTCAAAATGTATCTCACCCTTAATGCCAACAAATGGGTCTGCTCCTTCCAAACCCCTGAAAGAGCCCTCACCTATTAAATTATAACTGCAACTGTCGTAATTACCAATGTGTCCGGCCCCTGCATTGAACATTGCTTCTCTGACTTTTTCAGCATGTTTTACCGGGCAAAACGTCACCAGCTTTTTAAATCCATTATTTGATGAAACTAAAATGCTTGTATTTTTTAAACCAAGTTTTTCAGCCAAAATACTGTTTACACCGTCCTGAATATTATCAAGATTTGTATGTATAGCATAAATAGCAATATCATTTTTTATAGCCTTTACTACAAGTTTTTCAACGTAGTTTTTTCCGGTCAGACTCTTTAATCCTTTAAATATTAGTGGGTGATGGGCGATAACAAGTTCACATTTGCTGTCAATGGCTTCGTCAATAACCTCATTTGTAATATCAAGTGTAATAATTGCTTTGTTGATTTCGGCTTCTGGTAAGCCTATTAATAAACCTGAATTATCATATGACTCCTGAAGGCTTAAAGGGGCATAATCTTCTAAAAAATTCGTAATGTCTTTTAGTTTCATTAAAATATATTATTTGAAAAGTGTTCAGATTAAAGTGATCTTTTTTGTATTTTCATCAAATTATTAGGGGCTTAATTCACTAAATTTCATACTAAATTAATCTAATTTAATGTTTATCCTTCTTTTAAAAAGAAATTAGATATGGATTCGTGGAAGATAATATTATTTCCATTAGCATGGGTTTATGGCTGGGCAATCCGCTTCAGGCATCTTCTCTTCAACAAGGGTATATTGAGGTCTAAATCATTTCCAATTCCTGTTATTAGTGTCGGGAATTTAAGCATAGGTGGTACAGGGAAAACACCTTTTATTGAATATCTAATCCGTTTGCTGATTAGTGACAATAAAATAGCCACTTTAAGTAGGGGATATGGTCGAAAAACAAAAGGTTTTCTGGTTGGAAATCAGTTTTCGCAACACCAGGAAGTGGGAGATGAACCCATGCAATATGTCAGAAAGTTTGAAAGCAAAGTTCTGGTTGCAGTTGATGAGAGCCGCAGGCAAGGTATCCGTCACCTGATGGAAAATGATGAAGCACTTGATCTGGTTTTGCTGGATGATGCATTTCAACACAGGTATGTAAAACCAGGGCTTTCAATACTGCTTACTGATTTTCATAAATTATACAGGGAAGATTATTTAATGCCGGTTGGTACACTGCGTGATACAATTCACGCGGCAAGAAGGGCTAACATTATTATTGTTACTAAATCACATAAAGTGCTTTCACCCATTACCAGGAGCCGAATCACCGATATTTTAAAGCCGGAACAAGATCAATCACTTTATTTTTCATACCTGGTATATGGGAAATTTAAGCCCCTGTTTGAAGCATACGAAAAAACAATTCTAAAAGAAATAAGGACAATAGTTTTGTTTAGCGGGATCGCTAATTCATATCCCCTGCAAGAACATCTTCAGCAATTATGCGACGAACTTCATGTGATTGATTTTCCTGACCATCATGTTTACAGAAGGAAAGACATCGATGCAATTATTAAAAAATATGAAGAGTCGTTTACACAAAAAAAGATTATCGTCACGACAGAAAAAGATGCTATGCGGCTTATGAATTCACCCCACATTAGTGTCCTTCAAAATTTACCGGCATATTATTTACCAGTACAGGTAAAATTGCACAATCCGGATGCAGAAGAATTTGATAACCAAATAATAACCTATGTCAAGCAAAATAAACGAGATAGTTAGCTTTATAAAAAGTAATATCCAGGATATGCCGAAGATTGGAATCATCCTCGGATCAGGACTAGGCCAGTTGGCCGATGAAATTGAAGTAACAAAAAAAATTGCATACACCGATATACCTGACTTTCCTGTCTCAACCGTTAAGGGCCACAAAGGCCACCTCATTTTTGGTACATTAAATGGCGTAAAGGTTGTAGCCATGCAAGGACGTTTCCATTTTTATGAGGGTTATTCAATGGATGAAGTTGTTTTACCCGTCCGCATGTTCAAATTATTAGGCATTACATGTTTATTTGTATCCAACGCTTCGGGTGGTGTTAACCATGATTTTGAGGTAGGAGATATCATGTTTATAACCGATCATATTAACCTGATGCCGAATCCCTTGGTTGGACCAAACAATAGTGAATTTGGACCTCGGTTCGTTGATATGAGCGAGGCATACGATAAACGCCTACTGAGCAAAGCAAAGAAAGTCGCACGTCACCATAGTATAAACTTTAAAACAGGCGTTTATGCAGCTGTTACAGGTCCTACCTATGAAACACTGGCTGAATATAAATACATCAAATCGCTGGGAGCTGATGCAGTCGGAATGTCAACTGTACCAGAAGTGATTGTGGCAAGGCATATGAAATTACCTGTTTTTGCTGTTTCTGTTATTTCCGATCTCGGTGTTGAGGGTAAGATTGTTGAAATATCGCATGATGAAGTTGTTGATGCTGCTGCCCTTGTTGCACCAAAGCTTACACTTATCATTAAAGATTTAGTTAAAGAAGTTTAATAATTCACTTTTCTGCAAATTTGTAGTTTTACTGATTGAACAAAGTCAAATCCATTTTGGGAAAAACAAAGTTATACTTTGCCTCTGATTTTCATCTGGGCATCCCTGATAGCAAAAGCAGCCTGAAGCGTGAAAAGATGCTTGTTGCCTGGCTAGATAAGGTTTCAGTAGATGCTTCTGAAATATTTTTGATGGGTGATGTATTTGATTTTTGGTTCGAATACAAGTTTGTCGTACCTAAAGGTTATGTCCGTTTATTAGGAAAAATAGCTGAAATAACTGACAATGGAATCCCTGTCCATCTTTTTCGAGGAAATCATGATGTATGGGCGTTCAATTATTTAAGTGAAGAACTGAATGTACAATTACATCGTGAGCCGGTAATTCGAAAATTCGAAAACACATCAATTTATCTTGCACATGGCGATGGCTTAGGGCCTGGAGATCATGGTTACAAGATGCTGAAAAAGGTATTTGAATTTAAACCAAACCAATTCCTTTTCCGTTGGCTGCATCCTGATATCGGCTCGCGAATGGGGCTTTATTTTTCAAAGAAAAGCCGCCTGGCTAATATTGCCAAAGAAGGAAAGTCGGAAAATAAATCGATTCACCACGAAGAACGGCTGATTCATTTTGCAGAAGAAGAAGCAAAAAATAATCCTGAGATCGATTATTTTATATTTGGTCACAGGCATATTCCAATAATCCAAAAGGTTGGTGAAAAAGCTAAAGTGGTTATCCTTGGCGATTGGCTCACTCATTTTTCTTATGGTGTTTTTGAAGAATGGGAAAATGCGGATTGAATATTTTAAGTAAGAACTTCGTTTAACTCCGAGCGAGAGCCCTGCCGAAAAGAGTCTCCTGAATTGAAACAAGATATTATACTAAGATTGCCACGTTCACTCCGTTCTCTCGCAATTTGACGTGTATTTAAGGATTGCCGCGGTCGCAAACTCCCTCGCAATTGAACGAAAACTCAGGCAATCTTTTCAATCAATTCTACCAATCGGGTTGAATATCCCATTTCGTTGTCGTACCAGGCAACAACCTTAACCAGTTTGTTTTTTTCGCCCAATACAGCAGTGAGATTGGCATCAAATACAGCAGAGTGTGTATTGCCAATCACATCCATTGAAACGATAGGATCTTCGGTATATTCAAGAATTCCTTTTAATCTGCCCTGGGCTGCTTCTTTAAATGCCTGGTTAATTTCTTCTATACTGGTTGATTTTTTCAAGGTGCAGGTCAAATCAGTTAGCGAGCCATCTATCACCGGAACCCGCATCCCTGCTCCACCAAGGTTTTTCGCCAGGTGAGGGAATATTTTGGTTGCCGCCTTTGCTGCGCCTGTTGTAGTGGGCACTATTGAATATGCTGCAGCCCGGCCTCTTCTCCAGTCTTTATGCGGTCCGTCAACCAGGTTCTGATCTTTTGTATAAGAGTGGACAGTTGTCATAAATCCTTTTTCAATGCCCCACTTTTCATCCAAAATCATGATCAGCGGTGCTACATTATTTGTGGTGCAGGAAGCATTGGATAAAATGACATCATTTTTATCAATGATATGATCATTAACCCCCAAAACGATATATTTTACATTGTCACGTTCACCTTTTGCGGGTGCAGAAATGATAACTTTCCTTGCACCTGAATTTTCAATATGTTTAATGGCATCATCTCTTTCTACAAATTCACCGGTTGATTCAATAACTACATCAATTTTTAATTTGGCCCAGGGTAATTTCGAGGGGTCAGGTTCATTAAATACAAGGACTTTTTTACCGTTTACCATCAAATGGTCACCATTGTGTTCAATTACTCCTTTGAACCTGCCCTGCAAGGTGTCGTATTTTAATAAATGAGCCAGGTTTGCAGAATCAGTGATGTCATTAACTGCAATGACCTCAATATTTTTAGTGTTCTGGATTTGCCGGAAAGTGATTCTTCCAATACGGCCAAAACCGTTGATGGCTACCCTGATTTTATTCATAGTATTTAAAATTAACAGGGCAAAGTTAGATAATATGAAATGCCATAAAAGAAAAAACCCGAACAAAAGCCCGGGTTTCATTACACTTAATTTTATTCTGTTTTATCGGGTAACTGTAACAGTACCTTTTTTAGTAAAATCTTTATTAAGCATGCTCCTGTAATTGATAGTATACACATAGGTTCCGCCTGGTACCAGCTCGCCATTAGTCTTTCCATCCCATTGGTCTTCAAGATTTTTAGATTCATAAATTAAACCTCCCCACCTGTCAAAAATCTGAAGGAGATACTCACTGATCCCTACGCCGTAAACTTCAAAAACATCATTTAGTCCATCATCGTTTGGTGAAAATGCGCTTGGGGCATGTACGGCAAAGTCAGGATGAATGATCACTTCTTTTTCAATTTCATTTTCACAACCATTAGGTGTGGTAATCAATAATTTAACAAGGTAAGTTCCAACAGCTCCATAAGCATGCGATGGAGATTGTTCTGATGAAGAATTGCCGTCTCCAAAATTCCAATCATAGACCAACGATTCGTTACTCGCTGAATTATTTGTAAAATCTATCATAGGTTGTTCCAAAACAGTTTCAGGAGGAACCGGTTCAAAATCAGCTTCGGGTACTTCATTCGCCTTAACGTAATCGGTTAGTGTGAATGTACTAGAACATTTCTGGTTGTTAATTACTGTAAGTGTAACGGTGTAAAAACCAGGAGTGCTGTATATTTGCGATCCAGGATCTGCCTGGTTGCTAACTTCACCATTTCCAAAATCCCATGCATATACAACATCACTGTCACTGATATTCGTAGAGCTGTTACTAAAATCAACAGTCAGTGGTGCACAGCCCTCAAGTACGTCCCCTAAAAAGTCTGCAACCGGTGAGCGAAGTACATTTAAACTCATTGTGCCGGGTTCGCTGAAACAACCATCTTCTTCAACTGTTAAAGTAATTGTCTTGGGGCCTTCCGTATCCCAGCTCAGGTCATACGGGCCACCGCCTGATCCATTGACGACAGTTGCGCCATCAAAATCCCAGGTATAATTCGCAGAAGTTGCAGCATTTCCGGTATACATGATACTGAAGTTTTTACCCTGGCAGACTTCATTTTCCTGGATTTCGAAAGTTGGCATTAATTCAGGTTTTACTTCAATGGTTTGGGTAATTGTTGCAGGGCAATTAAATCCGGAAACAACACCTACCAATGTATAAATAGTGCTCACAACAGGTGACACCGTAATAGTCTGGTTGTTTTCCTGCCCCGAAAGAGTTGGGTCAGCGGGTGCTGCAGTCCAGGTATAGATTGCATCACCAACTACCGAGATAGTAGTGGATCCACCAAAACACAAAATATCGTTATCAGCTGATACGCTGAGATTGGGTACCGGATCAACTTGCAAAGTCATAGAATCGTTGTTGGTACATTGATCCCAAACCTGAACATAATATTTGTAGGGCTCCTGTGTTGGTGGATTTACAACTGGACTTGGTAGTGTATCCTGTCCGTTGGTAAATAAACTCGGATCATTTGGTATTGATGACCACTGGTAATGTGTTCCCCCTGAAGCATTCAGTTGAAATTCCTGTCCGAAACAAATGGCATCATTTGGTCCTGCATCTGCATTGGGCAATGGTGTAACGGTTACTTCAGCCTGGTCATCAGCTGCAAAGCCACAATCATTTGTAACTACAACTGAATAAACGGTAGTAGTAGTAGGACTGATAGTAATCGTCTGGCTGCTTTCCTGGCCTGATAAACTTGGATCGGGCGGAGTTGCCGACCATAGCCATGAAAAACCATCTGTACCATTTGCTGATAATGTTGCTGATTCATTGAAACAAATTAATTGATCCACCCCAGCATCTGCAACAGCCTCATTCAGTGAAACATGGGTCGTGTCTTTGTCGCTATTGGTACAATTATCAGTTACAGTTAAGTAATATTCTGTGTTAAACACAGGATAAACCCAGGCTGTATCCTGGTTTTCTTTCCCAACAAGCGAAGGATCATTTGGATTTGAGACCCAAAGGAAATTCTGTCCGCCGGGCGCACTTCCATCAATGGTAACGCTGTCCTGGTTACACATTGATTTATCAAGACCTGCGCTTGCATCAAGGTCAGGTACCACAAGTGTTGCCGTATCAGAAACTGTTCGTTCACAGGCATCTGTAACCAGGCAATGGTATTCAAAATAATTATCACCTGTTGGTGCAACAGTTATAGTAGGTGTTGTTTTATTTACTCGAATACCAGTCATAGGTATATGGAGAAACACCACCTAAATCGTCACCAAAACCCAAGTTAATTTCTTGTTCACAATAAGAGTTAAAAATGAAGTTGGTGTCAATTAAATCAGGTGTGTCCGATATAAATACTACTGATGTATCAGGAACACCAAACCCACACATGGCAGGATTGAAACGAATACTCACATGCTCCAACCCTTCAATAAGATCATCTGTGTAGGCAATAATTGTTAATGAATCATACAACTGCCCTTCAGGTATATATAGTATTGAATCCTGACCTGAGTTTCCATAATGAAATTCATAATCAGTTCCACGTTCTGCAGCAGCCAATCCGTTTATTGTATCTGTTAAAATAACGTATGGAATTGAAAATGGCTCTCCTCTTTCAGATCCAAGGTTGAAATACACCACAGCTTGATTTTCATTGCACTTTTCGTACAATACATCTTTAATAATATCATGCGAATAATCTGTTTCAGCCCTAACATCACCTGGATCAAAACTACCCTTTTCAAGGAAAACCCCGCTATCCCAGGCTCCGTCAACAGCATCACCTATAGCCAGTTTCATATGATACCATTCGCAAGATTCAACTCCATTATCCGCACCAAAAGGAACTGTATAAGCATCAAAAGCTACTTTATTATATCCAACGTTATCGGTGTCTGTATTGGCAACTAATAATTCGCAATTATCACCTCCAGGTAAATTTACATCACATCCGGCACCAACATTTCCACAATTGACATTATTTATCGTTACTGGCACATGGGTGCCAGGTACTTCGGCAATATTGATTGCATCATTTGAGTATGGTCCGTCAATATTTGGTCCGCTAAGGAAGAAACCAAATGCATCATTAAAACTGTCAACATATTCATGATATTCTTCGGAACCGAAAATGTAATTGAATTTTACCGAATCGCCGGAAGGCTTAAAATCAAATTCAATGATACAGGCATCGTTTATATTAAACCCTGAAGCCTGCTGTAAGTCAGCATCGCCTCCTCCAGTAGTACCACTACTTGCATTTTCACTGTGCACAATTATTCGATTTATCAAGGTCACCTGCAAACCCAGATGACATGACAATTCCTTGTGGTCCTTGAAAACCGAAAAACCAACCCCCGTTATAGTATCCAACTGATCTTGGGTCACCTGTAAACCTGATATTTTTAATTTGAGCTGGATTAACACCGTCAAGAAAAACCGTGTCAATTAATGCAACTACTGCTGCAGAATCCTCACATTGGGTGATGGATAAATTAAATTGGGCTTTAGCCTTGAAATTGAATAACAAAACTATAAATAACAATCCGGCTAAAAACTTAAATGTATAACTCCTCTTCATCTCGGTAAGAATAATTTTATATGGTACGCTACAAATGTAACTATTAACTGTATATCCTACAATCATTTGAACCATTTAGTTACAGTGTTGGTCAAAAATGTACTTTTGTATCGCTTATGAAAAACGGGAAATTTAAACAATATAATTCCATTTTTTTTGATCTTGACCGTACTTTGTGGGACTTTGATAGCAGTGCCCTGATGACTTTTGAAGAGATCTATGCTACCCATAACTTAATGGATCTTGGTGTTCTTTCTGTTGCTGATTTTATGAAAGCTTACACCATCCACAACGAAGCACTATGGGCGAAATACAGGCTTGGTGAAATCACGAAAGAAAAATTGAGGGGGCTACGTTTTTTAAAAACCCTGAATGACTTTGGAATTGATGATAGTGATCTGGCTGAAGAAATTGGTCATGATTATGTAAGATTGAGTCCATTAAAGGTTAGTCTGTTCCCGTATGCTACAGAAATACTGCAATATCTTCGTAAAACATATGATTTGCATCTTATTACGAATGGTTTTAGCGAGGTGCAGACAACTAAATTAATAACCTCAGGACTCGGTAAATACTTTAAGAAAATTATAACTTCAGAAGAAGCAGGATATAAAAAACCCGACAAAAGAATATTTGATTTTGCCATTGAACAAACAGGAGCAATTGTAGAAGAAAGCATTATGATTGGTGATGACCCTGAAGTTGATATTTTAGGAGCAATGCGTTTTGGAATGGATGCGGTTTTGTTTGATCCTGAAAGAAAATATGCTCAAAATGGCAGTACCTATTATATCAACAGCCTGGATGAATTGGAGCTTATTTTGTAATGGCGATTGTAGTCGTCGTTATTGGAATTTAGCAATTACACTTTGCTCGGCAGTTAAAAAGGTTTGCGCTCGTTTTCAACGAGTGCAAACTTCCTCAATCAATTAAAATTACATCTATCAAACCTTTTTCACCAATATAATCCCGAGCAGAGCTATAAAGATAGTGTTCTGGTTCATCAACTATTTCAGCAGTAACCGGGTTGTTAGTGAATATAATTAAGTTTTTGCTGAATAAATTTATTGGAATACAATTCTTCAGGATGGTTTCCATCCTTCCAAACTTTATAGTTTTTAATTCGATTTAATTTTTTACCAGCCAGTTGCAAATCGATCCAGGATCCAATTTCTCCTGCTTTCGATGCCATCACTTTTTATTAATGAGATTATATTTTTACTAGTAAATTTTTTAAAATCACGCATGATAGAAGCCAGCAGAATGCCATCCTTTGCTGAGATTATCATATGTAAATGATTTGACATCAAACACCATGCATATATCTCCAGTCCTTTATTTAGTTGGCAATATTTAAGCGAATCTAAAATGATTATTCTAAATTTTTTGCGTGTAAAAATGTCAATCCAATCTACAACAGTTGAAGTAGTGAAATATAATCCTTCTGGATCATTGAATTTGTATTGTTCAGACATTGGTTAATAAACACTAAAAATACAAAATCGTTTTTTAAATGCAGTGCAATGAGATACAAAAACGCAAAACGCGATACAATCGCGCTTTAGCTATGTTGACATTTTGTAATGGCGACTTACGTCGTCACTATTTAAAGTTGCAATTACACTTTGCTGGGCAGTTACCTTATCCCCCATTTTTACTTTTACTTCTGCACTGACCGGAAGAAAAAAATCAACCCGGGAACCAAAACGAATGATGCCCATTTCTTCGCCCTGTTTTACCTGGTCTCCCTTTACCGAATAGCAAATGATACGGCGGGCCATTATTCCGGCTACCTGGCGAATTAAAACATCTTGTTCTGGAGTTTTTTCAAGCACTACACTTGTGCATTCGTTAAATTCTGATGATTTTGGATGGTGAGCAAATAGGAACCTGCCGGGATGGTATTTCGAATATTTGATTTCACCTTCAAAAGGATACCAGTTTACATGCACGTTAAATGGAGACATAAAAACAGAGATCATTAATCGTTTTTCATTAAAATATTCGGTTTCCATCACCTCTTCAATGGCTACAACTTTACCGTCAGCTGTTGATAAAATATGATCTCCAAAATTGATTTTTCGTTTTGGAAACCTGAAAAAACGAATTACCCATACCAATAATACAAAAAGGCCAAATAACAATACATAGCGAATGGTAGGTATTGGAATGTAAGTCCTGATCAGCAACCAGAATACCACACAACTAATGATAGTAATTAATATGATTTTAACTCCTTCTCGGTGAATATGCATAACTATATCAGGTTAACGTAAACAAATACAAAAGGTGTTGCAAAGATAGTTGCATCAAAACGATCTAGCACCCCGCCGTGTCCGGGAAATAATGTGCCAGTATCTTTTACACCTGCGATACGCTTTAACATCGATGCGCAAAGGTCGCCCAACGTACCTGTAATAACAATGATTACTGCTAAAGTTAGCCAGTTTGTTAAATCTAATTGGGCATAAAACAATGAGAGTATATAGGCGGCAATTAAAGCAAAAATCAGCCCTCCAATACTTCCTTCCCAGGTTTTCTTCGGGGAAATTCTTTCAAATAATTTATTTTTGCCAAACATCGATCCTGCTAAGTAAGCAAATACATCACTAGACCATATCAGGATAAACAATCCAATTAAAATTGCTGTTGAATAACCTTCCTGTCCGGGAATGATAAACAATGCATTCATTAATCCGAATGGTATGGATATATAAAAATAACCCGTGAAATAAGTGCCAATTCGTGACCATGAAGCATCGGTTTTCCTGAACAACTCAAATCCGATAGTCAATGGAGACATCAGCAATAAGAAATACGCAAATCGGATATCAATATATCCCAGGCTAATCAAGCCTGTTATGACATAAAATAATATGCCAAAAACGAAATAGGGTATGTTTTGCTTTCTGCCATTGTTGTTTCCTGAGAGGATAAAGAACTCATTTAATGCAATAAAAGCAAAGACTAGCATTAAACCAAAGAAGGCAAGAGGATGTAGCAGGATTGAACCAATAACTGCAACTAAAAAGAAAGCTCCGGTAATCGTACGTATATAAATATCTTTCAAGTGAAGCAATTATAATTACGGGAGGTAAAAGTAAGAAAACAATGGATTACCCGGGATTGATTTGTAATAAATCAAATGTAGCATGATAATTAAAGATCATCAACAAAGAATACATAAAGCTCTTTCGGGCCATGTGCTCCCATTACTAAGGTTTTCTCTATATCAGCTGTTCGGCTTGGTCCACTTATAACTGTTATTTGGGAAGGAAGATCAGAAGCATATCTTTTCCTCATTCCGGTTAATGCATCTTTTATTTCCGGTACAACCTGAGTTGCTGCTGCAATTACAATATGTGTTTCAGGAAATGAAAACATCCTCCTGCCCGAAAGCAGATGCAGATGAAACCATAATGCTGCCAAATCTTGCGATCAGGTATTCGCAGCGCGTGATACCAATTTTTTGGTTAGAAAAATTTTCCGGATCGTTATCGACATCGATTTTTTCATCCGAAAGCATACCATGAATCCGTTCATCAAGTGTGTAAATATGATCCCAACCTTTTTGTTTGATCAGGATCCGCAAGTTTTTGGTGATTGCTTTTTCATTTTCACAATAGACAAAGGTGCCGCCGGTCTCTTTTAATTTTAAGGCAAATTGAATATCCGGGGATTCAGCCATTTCATGATAGATCGGGCTGTTAAAGTCAACATCTTTAAACGGATTTTCAGTATTGCTGATTAATGCAGCCCTTACTTTCTTAAGGATTTTTTCTTTTGTTGTACTTTCTTCCATTGATTAGAAAATTGACATTCAGCAATGCTAATATTCAAGTTAATCCTTTGTTTTTGGATCTTCCTTTTTCTTAGGTTTTGCTTTTTTTACAGTTTCCTTGCCATTTGGATCTGTTTCAGTTGAGGTCGATTCGTTTGAGGCAAAATCCTTATGTGCATCTGTTTCTTCTTGAGCATCTGATGAGGTTACAAGGTTTGGTGAGTCGCCCCATTGACGTTTTCCAAAAATGTTTTCCAGGTCATCACTGAAGATCACCTCTTTCTCAAGCAGTTTTGCAGCCAATTTATCCAGACCTTCTTTATTGTCGGTTAAGGTTTTAATCGCACGATTATAACATTTTTCAACCAGGGCTTTAACTTCAGTGTCAATTATTTCGTTGGTTTTTTCGCTGAAAGGTTTATTGAAAGCATAATCTTGCTGACCTGAGGAATCATAAAAACTGATATTACCTATCTGAGTACTGAATCCATAATAGGCTACCATGGCAAAAGCTTGTTTCGTAACACGCTCAAGGTCGTTCAATGCTCCGGTTGACACTTTATTAAATACAACCTGTTCAGCCGCTCTTCCTCCCAATGTAGCTGTCATTTCATCAAGCATCTGGTCAACATTGGTCAATTGACGCTCTTCTGGTAAGTACCAGGCAGCACCAAGTGATTTTCCTCTTGGAACAATAGTAACCTTTACCAACGGATGTGCATGTTCCAATAACCAGCTGATTGCAGCATGGCCAGCTTCGTGGTAAGCAACAGTTTTTCTTTCGCTTGGCGTTACAATCTTATTTTTTTTCTCAAGGCCGCCTATAATTCTGTCGACAGCGTTCATAAAATCTTTTTTAGTAATTGACTGATGTTCTGCTCTTGCAGCAATTAAAGCTGACTCATTACAAACATTGGCAATATCGGCACCCGAAAAACCGGGCGTTTGCTTTGCAAGAAATTCGATATTCACATTTTTAGCCAGTTTCAGGGGCCTGATGTGCACTTGGAATATTGCTTTTCGCTCTTCCAGATCGGGCAATTCAACATGAATCTGGCGGTCGAACCTACCTGCACGCATCAATGCTTTATCTAAAATGTCAGCCCTGTTTGTAGCAGCAAGAATAATAACACCTGAATTAGGAGTAAAACCGTCCATTTCGGTTAACAACTGGTTGAGCGTGTTTTCTCTTTCGTCGTTAGCACCTGTTACCGGGTTTTTTCCGCGAGCACGGCCAATGGCATCAATCTCGTCAATAAAGATAATACTCGGTGCTTTTTCTTTTGCTTGCTTAAAAAGATCGCGTACCCTTGATGCACCAACACCAACGAACATTTCCACAAAGTCGGAACCCGAAATTGAGTAAAAAGGAACATTGGCTTCTCCGGCAACCGATTTTGCTAATAAGGTTTTTCCTGTTCCGGGAGGGCCAACGAGTAATACACCTCGGGGTATTTTACCGCCAAGTTTGGTGTATTTTTCAGGTGTTTTAAGGAAATCCACAATTTCCTTAATTTCCACCTTAGCTTCTTCAAGGCCTGCAACATCTTTAAAAGTGATATTTACACTGGTGTTTTTATCGTAAACCTGCGCCTTGGATTTGCCAATATTAAATATTTGGCCTCCGGCACCGCCACTTCCCCGACTCATCATGCGCATAAAGAAAAACCAGATACCTACTAACAAAGCAATAGGAAATACCCAGCCTAGTATTTCGCCACCCCAATTTCTCCGGGTATCGCTCTCAACGTAGATTGGATTAATCGCATTGATCTGTGTGTCATCAACCTGCTCAATAAATTTTTCGGGCGAGGATATTTTATAAAGATACTGTGGCTGCTTACCCCCAAATGCCGTTTCTTTTGGAAGATCCTGGTATTTTGGGTTAGTAAGCAATTCAGGCCTGATATAAATTTCAGCATGTTCTTTATTTACAAGAAGAATTTTGTCTATATCACCGGCTTCGAGCATTTCTTTCAGTTCTCGCCAATCCGTTTGTTTTGCACTATCACCAAAGTTTAAAAACTGGATACCGATGAGCACAACAGCAAGCAATCCGTAAATCCAGTAAAAATTGATCTTTGGCTTTTTGCCGTTATTTTTCCCGGTAAAATTGCTGAAAGGATTTTTTTGGTCCTTGTTTTCTGAACTATTTTGGTTTTTATTATTGTTTTCGTCTGTCATTCTGTCCTATCATTAAAATAATCTACATATTAATCGTCGCTTTTATGCTTTGTAATTCTTGCATCAGCCCACAAATCCTCTAAATGATAGAAAGTTCTGATGTCTTCAAGAAAAATGTGAACTACAACGTCAACGTAATCTATCAAAATCCATTCCGAGTTTTCATAACCTTCTCTATTGAAAGGTTTAACACCGCAATGTTCTTGCACAATCTCCAAAATACCATCATAAATGGCATTAACTTGTATTTTTGAAGGGGCATGGCAAATTACAAAGTGCTGACTTACAGCATTAGGGATCTTCGACAAATCAAGGCTAACTATTTGTTTTGCCTTTTTTTCCTGCATTCCGGTAACTACCTGTTCCAAAATTTGTAGCGTGTCATCATTCTGAGTTTTTCTACCCATAAAAAATAATTGGATTACATATTCAGATGAGCGGCAAAAGTAACGAAAATAGAGTAAGTTGCATGATATTTTATCAAGAGAGATTCAAATTTTGTCAATCAAAATAAGTAGTTTTTATTTTTTGTTAAACTTTAAATAATTTTACCCAATTATGGATTTCAGTATAAAGCATATCCAAAGTGTTGAATCAACTAATCAGCTTGCAAACAACCTGATCAATCAATCTGGTTTACAAGAAGGAACAGTTATATGGGCTGATGAACAAATCCATGGTAAGGGACATGCAGGTAATTCATGGGAAAGTGAAAAAGGTAAAAATTTGACATTCAGCCTTGTACTTAAACCAGTATTTATTCCACCTGCCGAACAGTTTATTATTACAAAAATGATATCTGTTGCCATCCGTAAAGTGGTTTTAAAGTTTCTTCCTCAGGAAGCAGTAAAGATTAAATGGCCAAATGATATATATATTATAGATGACAAGGTTGCTGGTATTTTAATTCAAAACATCCTAAAAGGAAATGAAATTGAATATGCTGTCATTGGCATTGGATTAAATATCAACCAGGAAAAATTTAATTCGGATGCGCCAAATCCCGTTTCCTTAATTCATTATTCAGGAGAAGTAATTTCAGTTGAAGACATATTGTCAAAAATGCTGATTGAGATTGGTGCGATTTACGACCTATCAGCTTCAAAGTCATATCTTGATGATCTTGACGAAGCCTACCTTGAAAATCTTTATCGGTATAAACAATTGAGTAATTTTCGTCAAGGAAAAAATATATTTAAAGCTACCCTGGAAGGTATTGGTGAATATGGCAGGTTAAAGTTGCGGGGAGAAGATGATAAGATATCGTTGTTTGATTTTAAGGAAGTTGAGTTTGTTTAGTTAAATACACTATTCAATTTTTCGCTCATCACCTCAACTAAATTTTCCAACGGCCGTTTTGCTACCATAGCCATCATTGGATTCAGATTGGCATTGATTTCAAAGATCCCGGTTGTTTTTTGTTCGTCCAATTCGTTTACTTCCAACTTTACGCTTAAATCAAAACTAATTGGCGATTTGCCGTCAGGTTCCACCCTGATAGTGTGAAATGCTTCTTTAGCGGTATATTTCAGGCTGATATCGGTCATACCCTGTATGGTAAATGAGCAGGTTTCGGTGCCAGATTTCCAGTTGGTCACCTGGTCGGGCATTAATCTCTCAAAATTATTGAAATCAGTCAGGAAATCATATACTTTTTTCTGGTTGGCATTTAATATAACCGGATTGCTATTGAAATTCATAGAAGAAAGATGTAGTGTATAGAATTAGAATTTTACAGAAAATTAATTATGCTGGTCGCTCCATGCCTGCGGATCTTTGCGCCACTCCAACAATGATTTTTTATCAGATCCAGAGATATATTCATTGTCAACAGCACCTTTGATCAGTGCATTATAATCAGATAATGCTACTAACTTACAATTTGCTTCTTTAAAATTCTTTTCAGCAACATGCAAACCATAAGTGAAAATCGCTGCCATTCCTTTCACGTTCAGTTTGGCATCGCGAAGGGCATGAACGGCATTTAAACTACTTTTTCCTGTTGATACGAGGTCTTCGATAACCACAACGGATTGTCCTTCATTTATTACACCTTCAATCTGGTTAGTTAACCCATGTTCTTTTTTTGTAGAACGCACATATATAAAAGGTAATCCCAGCTCTTGGGCGACAAGTATGCCCTGCGGGATACCCGCTGTTGCGACACCTGCAATAGCATTAACATCTCCAAAATGTTCAAAAATTGCTTTTGCCAGTTGCTGACGTATATAGGTTCTAATCTCAGGATAAGAAAGTGCTTTTCTGTTGTCGCAATAAATGGGCGAACGCAATCCGGATGCCCATGTAAATGGCTCATTGTTATTGAGTTTGATGGCCTTAATCTGTAGCATTGAGATGGCCACTTTTGTTGCTGTGTCTTCGTTAAAAATCATGCGGCAAACCTACGTAAAAAAAGTTCATGAGGATATGTTTGTTGATTATTCAAATTAATTTAGAGTGATTCAAATAAGCTATGTAAATTTGCGCATAATATTAAAACCCATGTCAAAAAAAGAGTTAAAGAAAACTGTGTTTTATAATGAAGCTGCCATTCACTTAATGGAAAGCGGAATTGAAGAAAATGCGAATGCTGTATTTATTAGGAGTCGGTCAGATATGTATCGGTTCCTTGATCGTTATTTTAAGTTGAGTTCCACAGAGGATGTATTCCTTACCGGAAATAAGTTTGATGAATTGATGAATGATTTTATTTCATGGTTTAAATATGTGGAGACAGCAGGTGGAATAGTAAAAAGTGAAGGTAAAGCCTATTTACTAATCCGTCGTTTGGATGTTTGGGATTTGCCAAAAGGAAAACTGAACCTTGATGAAAAACCTGAAGACGGAGCAAAAAGAGAGGTGACTGAAGAAACAGCGGTTGATGGGCTGGAATTGGTGAAATCATTACCTCCAACTTATCATATATACCAGCTAAGCGAAAATTATGTGCTGAAAAAAAACAATTGGTATATGATGGAAACCAGTTTTGATGGGCAACTGCAACCACAGACTGAAGAAAACATAACGGATGTGGTTTGGATGGAGCGACAAGATGCGTTAAAGGCTTTGAGCACCAGCTATCGTTCGATCAGGGATATACTTATACCTTGCCTTTAATTAACAACGATTATGGTATCTTTATAGTTTAATTTTTAATTCATGACAAAAAGAATTGCAGTTTTTCCTGGCTCATTCGATCCAATTACGCTGGGCCATGTTTCGGTGATAAAAAGATCACTAGCCCTTTTTGATGAAGTGATTATTGCCATCGGGATTAATAGTGAGAAAAAACATATGTTTTCGGTTGAACAAAGAAAATCATGGATCGAGACCTGTTTCGTTGACGAACCGAAAGTAAGTGTAGGTAAATATAGTGGACTTACGGTTGATTACTGCAAATCAAAAAACGCAAATTTCATTTTACGTGGTCTTCGCACCGCTGCCGATTTCGAGTTCGAAAGAGGAATAGGTCAGGTAAACAGAAAATTAAATGAAAATATTGAAACAGTTTTTCTGTTAACTGAAGCACAATATACCCCGATAACATCTTCAATCGTAAGAGATGTAATAAGACATAAAGGTGATATTTCCAGCATGGTTCCCCCTGTTGTTAAATTACCATAATACAAAATGAGTTTTATCGTTTTGCAATGATGCAATTAACAATGAATATCTTTAATTCAATTAGAGCAAGGCTTTTATTCTTCCTTTGTGCAATTCTTTTTATACAAATTACTTCGATTGCACAAAATGCAAAAATCACAGGATCAGCAGATGGCCAGATAAATAAACTGTTACGAATCATCACCTATGAAGACCAGTTCTCCAAGTTGGAAAAAACATTGTCAGCCACCAATACAAATAGCGATGGTAATTTTAGTTTTGATATGAAAGTGTCGCAAACACTTTTTTCATATCTGGCAGTTGGCCTGAAACGAGGCGAATTTTACATTTCGCCGAATTCAAATTATCAGTTTAATATTTTGCCCGATACCCTTTCCCAGCGCGGTTCAATATTCGACGAATTGCCTCTTCAATTTACTTATACAGCTGAGGATGAAGGATTATCAGATGCTATTGGTGCGTTTAATATACAATACAACACTTTTATTTACCAATATGCCAACAAAATATATTATGGTCGAGACAAGGGATTCATTCACGAATTTGAAAAAAAAATAATTGAACAATTCCGTAGTTTTGATAATCCTTACCTGGAAAATTACATTCGGTATTCGTTTGCTTCGCTTGAGTGGACAAGTAAAATGAAGGACAATGATTCTATCATTTCAGAATATTTTATTGGTAATCCTATTTTGTACAACAACATCCAGTATGCTGAATTTCTCAGCGATTTTTTTAAAACCTATTTTATTGCTGATAAAGTTTTTGCCTATCACGAATTGGTATCTGCAATAAACGAGGGGAATGGCATACCTGATATTAAATCATTGGTTTTGCGAAGTGACATATTTACTAAAGACCCTCAGTTGACAGAATTAATTTCCATTCTGTTGCTTGCTAAAAAATATTACAACCCTGATGTAAAAAGGTCAAAAGTGTTGGAATTGTTGCAGGACTTTGAGAAAGGTATAAGATTTCAGGAAAATAAAAGGATTGCAATTAATTTTATTAAAAAACTTCAAATCCTGGAAAGCGGAACAAAGGCACCTGAATTCAGTTTAGCCGGAGTTAACAATGCTGAATACGGTTTGGCAGATTATCAGGGAAAGTTTGTATTACTTTCCTTTATAAAACCCTCTTGCCTGATTTGCCTGGATCATCTGAAGATGCTGGATGAACTCGTCAAAAAATTTCACGGTAAAGTCCAAAACCTGACATTAGTATATGACCAAGGATATCAGGATGTAATTAAATATGCTAATGAGCGTAATTTCGACTGGCCTTTCCTTAAACTTGAAAACGATATCTTGTTGCTGGAAGCATACAACATCAGGGTCTACCCATCTTATGTTATCGTAAATCCAGATGGAACTATCGCCATGGCAACTGCCCCCATGCCAGATGAAAACCTTGATATTTATCTTAATCGACAAATCAAACGATTTGAAGATATGCAGTCTGGTGAATAAATATTGAATTATTATATTGATTAAACCTGTTGATTGAGGATTGTTAACTTATTTGCCTTTCAAAACTCATCACTAGAAACGCAAAACTCTCATTAAAGTATTTACTTTTGCAAGCCTGATGGAATAATTATTGATTACACTATTGGGATAATTAAAAATAAGCATGATCAAGATATTACAAAAATTCCTCGGCGACAAAAAAACAAGGGATTTAAAGGAACTAAACCCTTATGTTGCTAAAGTAAACGAGGCATATAAAGAAATAAGCAAACTTACCAATGACGGTCTGCGTGAAAAAACTGCTGAGTTTAAAAAACGCATTGCCGATAATATTGCCAGCGAAGAAGCGGAGATAGCCAGTATTAAAGAGCAGATAGAAACTAATCCTGAATTGGATATCAATGAAAAGGAGAGTCAGTACGAGTTAATTGATAGGCTTGAAAAGCAGAGCTATGATAAAACACAGCAATTGCTTAATGAGATGTTGCCCGAAGCCTTTTCGGTGATGAAGGAAACGGCAAAGCGGTTCACTGAAAATGAAGTTGTCGAAGTAACGGCAAATGATTTCGACAGACATCTTGCATCCACCATGGATAATGTAAATATCAAAGGTGATAAAGCCTATTACGATAACCAGTGGATGGCAGGAGGAAACCTTATCACATGGGATATGGTCCATTATGATGTGCAGCTGATAGGTGGCATTGTTCTCCATCAGGGGAAAATTGCCGAGATGGCAACTGGTGAAGGTAAAACACTGGTTGCAACACTTACCGATTTACCTCAACGCACTACCTGGCAAGGGTGTTCATCTTGTTACAGTAAACGATTACCTGGCCAAACGTGATAGTGAATGGATGGGTATGCTATATATGTTTCATGGGATGAAAGTTGATTGCATTGATAGGCATCAGCCCAATTCACATGAACGACGGCAAGCCTACCTGGCCGATATCACTTTTGGTACCAATAACGAGTTTGGTTTTGATTATCTGCGTGACAATATGACAGGTAATCCTGATGAATTGGTTCAGCGTGTGCATAATTTTGCGATTGTGGATGAGGTAGACTCGGTTTTAATTGATGATGCACGAACACCTCTTGATCATCTCAGGACCTACTCCAAAAGGTGATAACCAGGAATTTGATGAATTAAAGGCTGATGTTCAAAAGCTTTATAATGCACAAAAAACTTTTGTAAGCAAATTATTAGCAGAGGCAAAAAATCTGATAAAAGATCAAACAAGTAATGATAATGTAAAAAAGGGAAGTGATCAACTGTTTAGGGCATACCGGGGTTTGCCAAAAAATAAAGCATTAATCAAATTCCTTAGCGAGGAAGGGATTAAAACCTATCTCCAGAAGACGGAAAACTTTTATCTGCAAGAGCAGGCGAAAAATATGCATATCATCGATGATGAATTGTTTTTTGTTATCGATGAAAAACACAATTCAGTTGATTTAACTGAGAAAGGAATTGATTTGTTGTCATCTTCTTATGATGATAATAATTTTTTCATTCTACCCGATATCAACCTAAAAATTCATGAACTTGAGAAACAGGGTTTACCTGAGAAAAAATTCCTCGAGCAGAAATCGGAAATCATAAAAGATTATTCAGTAAAAGCAGAAAGAATCCATACTGTTCATCAATTGGTAAAAGCGTATACCTTGTTTGAAAAGGATGTTGAGTATGTGATCATGGAAAATAAAATTAAAATTGTTGATGAGCAAACAGGACGTATTATGGAAGGCCGTCGTTATTCGGATGGTTTGCACCAGGCGATTGAGGCAAAGGAAAATGTAAAAGTTGAGGCAGCAACTCAAACCTATGCCACCATTACCTTGCAGAATTATTTCCGGATGTACAAAAAGCTTTCAGGGATGACAGGTACAGCCGAAACCGAAGCCGGTGAGTTATGGGATATTTATAAACTCGATGTTGTAGTTATTCCAACTAACCGACCAATTGTAAGAGATGATCGCCAAGACTTTGTTTACAAAACCAAGCGCGAGAAATACAATTCTGTAATTGACGAGATTGAAAAACTGGTTGAGGCAAAAAGACCGGTTTTGGTAGGTACAACTTCTGTTGAAACATCCGAATTACTTAGCAGAATGTTGTCGCGGAAACATATTGAGCACAATGTGCTTAATGCAAAATTGCACCAGCGAGAGGCTCAAATTGTAAAAGAGGCCGGTCAACCTGGAATGGTTACTATTGCAACCAATATGGCTGGTCGGGGTACTGATATTAAATTAGGTACAGGTGTTAAAGATGCTGGCGGACTTGCCATTATCGGTACTGAACGTCATGAATCACGACGAGTTGACCGTCAGCTTCGTGGTAGAGCAGGCCGGCAGGGTGATCCAGGCAGTTCCCAGTTTTTTGTTGCGCTCGAAGATGACCTGATGCGGATGTTTGGTTCAGACCGAATTGCTGGTATTATGGACCGCCTTGGCCTTGAAGAAGGTGAGGTTATTCAGCATTCAATGATCACCAAATCTATTGAAAGGGCTCAGAAGAAAGTTGAAGAAAACAACTTTGGAATTCGAAAACGTTTGCTCGAATACGATGATGTAATGAACTCTCAAAGAGAGGTAATCTACAAAAAACGTAAACATGCTTTGTTTGGTGAACGACTTTCAGTTGACATTTCAAATATGTTCTATGATTTATGCGAACAAGTTGTGTCAGATTACCAGATGGATCGTGATTTTGAAGGGTTTAAAATGGAATTATACAGAACTTTCGCCACTGAATCACCTGTTGATGAGAAAGAATTCCTGACCATCAATACTGAAGAGTTGACTGAAAAGCTTTTTGAACAGGTTTATAAAGCATATGTTAATAAACGTGAGGCTCTTGCAGAAAAGACATTCCCGATCATCAAAGATGTTTATGAAAACCAAAGTCAATTTGAAAACATTGCGATTCCTTTTACTGATGGAATAAGAAATGTTCAAATTGTTGCCAACATGCAAAAAGCTGTCGAATCAAAGGGAAAAGAAGTTCCGCTTGCATTTGAAAAAGGCATTACACTTTCAACTATTGACGATTCATGGAAGGAACAATTGCGTGAGATGGACGATTTGAAACAATCGGTTCAAAATGCCAGCTATGAGCAAAAAGATCCTCTTTTGATTTACAAATTCGAGTCATTTGAGTTATTTAAAAAGATGATTCAGAAAGTGAATAAAGAAGTTGATGCCTTCCTGATAAAAGGAGATATTCATTTACAAAACCAGGAAGTTCAGGAGGCGCGCAGACCTCGTGGTTTAGACAGGTCGCAAATTAAAGAGGAAAGAGGCGATTTGTTATCACAGGCGCATAGCAATACTCAGAGTGGACAGGAAAAAGCCCAACCTGTAAAAGTTGAAAAGAAAGTGGGCCGCAATGATCCGTGTCCGTGTGGAAGTGGTAAAAAATACAAACAATGTCACGGTAAGGGAGCATAGGCCCCCTACTCAGCTAAAATCAACCCTGGAATTCTTATTCCGGGGTTTTTTGTTCGCGACTATTATATTTACATTTTCAGGTTATATTTGTTGGTTATTAATCAATATTTAAAACCAACTGTGCCAAGGAGATTAATTACTACCGTTTTATTCATTTTCTTGTTGTTCTGTTTTGGTTTATTGTCAGTTTTGCGCAAACAAGTGACACCACAAAATCAAAACGACCTTCTGTTGGTTTGGTGTTCAGTGGAGGTGGCGCAAAAGGATGGGCTTATATCGGTTTATTAAGGGTAATTCAGGAGGCTGGCCTTCCGATTGATTATATTGCCGGGGCCAGCGCCGGAAGTATTGTTGGTGGTTTTTATGCACTTGGATATCATCCTGATACCATGTTAAAACTGATCCGTCGAACAGGATTGGGATGCATTAATGAAAGATAAAATCGATCGAAAATATATTGCTTATGATGATAAGATTTATGGAGGACGATTTGTTTTTTCATTACCAATAAAAGAAAAAAAAATAGGGCTGAAATGTATCACTATATGAAGGACAGAATATTGACCTTTTATTGAACCGATATTATTCACTCGCTTATAAAGATACACTCTTCAAAGATTTTCAAACACCGTTTTTATGTATTGGGACTGATTTGTTAGATGGAAAACAAGTTGTCCTGGATAGTGGATATCTTCCGCTCGCCATACGCTCCAGCATGTCAATTCCCGCCTATTTCAGGCCTGTTGATTATCAGGGATATTATCTCGTTGATGGAGGTGTAGTGAATAATTACCCGGTAACTCCTTTAAAGGAATTGGATGTTGATATTATCATAGGGGCTGATGTGCAATCAGGTGATACAAGGACAAAGGAAGACATGAGTAGCCTAACAACCATCTTAGATCAGATTATTGGTTACCACAGGCAGAAGGAAAATATCAAGGGAAAAGAAAAAACAGATTTATACATCCATCTGAAGATGGAATATAATATGATGGATTTTAATAATTATGATTCGATTATCGCGTTTGGGGAAAAGGTTGCCCGTAAAACATTATGACAAAATAAAAGCCCTTGCTGACTCCTTGAATGCAATTGAATACAGACCCATTAAGTCTTATACAACTGTCCCCCTTGATTCTATTTACATTGATGAAGTGAAGTACCTTGGATATGACAGAATGCGCCGAAAATACCTGGAAAGTTTTTTTGGTGAATTTGATAACAAAAAGGTGGCGGTTTCTAATATTGAGGAAGCGATTAATTATGCTTACGGAACTGGTTTTTTCCAGTCTGTTTTTTATGAATTAGAATACAAAAATGGGAAGACAAACCTGATTATTAAAATCCAGGAATCTGACCCGGGAAACCTTTCTGCAGGTATTCATTACGATAATGATTATAAAGGTAGTATCCTCGTTAATTTGGCTGTAAGAAATATGCTGGGTCATCGATCAAAACTTTTTCTCGATCTCATTTTAGGAAATTATCCTTTGTTTCGCGGGCTTTACCTAATCGATAATGGCAGTAAACCGGGTTTTGGTTTTGATTTTGACCTTTATTCATTTGATTTTGATACATATGATGGCTCAGAAAAAATAAATCGTTGGGAATTCGATAATTTTGGCGGTTCGGTTTTCTTGCCTTTAAGTGTAAAAAACGTGTTTGGATTCAGGGCAGGTTTTGCATTATCAATACCTTCGATTCCGTCAGGATATTCCTACAACAGATACTGTTGTCGCCGGATTTGATACTTATTCAAGTTTTGGTGAGTTTTTTATCTCAATAGGTGCTGATACAAGGGATAAGACTTATTTTTCAACCCGTGGATCAATTGTTGATTTCAGAGCTTTTTATAAGATGCCTTTTTCTAAAGATTGGAATAAAGAAATATTTGATAATACCCTTATCTTTTATCTGAAATGGAACCAAAATATTAGATTGGCTAAAAGATTTACATTACAACCCGGGATATTTCTAGGTGCAGCTTTTACAAAGGATGGAATTATTAATGGCCCCACAACTGAGTAAATGCCATGAAACACCTGTTCCTGTTCAAAGCCGATTTTACGTAGGTGGGCTGAATCAATACAATTATATTGATACTTTTATACCTTTTACCGGTTTGAAGTTTATTCAAAGTCAGGGTACCTATACTGCCATCGGCAGGTTGAAGTCTGCAATATAATTTCTATAAAAAAGTTATATGCAACCGCCATGTTTGATATAGGACCAAATCAACTTTACATGGACAATTTCTTCAATGCAAAATATTTAATGGTAGGGTATGGATTAAAAGTCAGCTATAATAGTTTTATCGGGCCGGTTGAAGTTATCAGTAATGGGTTCGAATATGCTACCAGGAGCAACTTTTTTTTAAATATTGGATATTGGTTATAATTAAATTGAAAATTTATATTGAATGAAATACAAAAGAATTCTATTAAAATTAAGTGGTGAAGCCCTGATGGGAGACCAGAGTCATGGAATTGATCCTGAACGACTATCATCTTATTGTGAAGATATAAAGCAGGTAGTGGACGTAAAGGTCCAGGTAACTATCGTTATTGGCGGTGGAAATATTTTCAGGGGGCTGTCTGGTGCAGCCCAGGGATTTGATAGGGTTCAGGGAGATTATATGGGCATGCTTGCTACGGTAATTAATTCTCTTGCTCTTCAGGCCGAACTTGAAAAACAGGGCATGAATGCCAAATTACTTTCAGGTCTCTACATTGATCCAATTGCAGAATCGACAAGTGGTAGAAAAGCGGTAAAATACCTTAATGAGGGAAATGTTGTTATCATCGCTGGAGGAACTGGAAATCCATTCTTTACAACCGATACAGCTTCTGCCTTAAGAGGTGTTGAAATAAAAGCAGACGTATTATTGAAAGGGACAAGAGTTGATGGCGTCTATAATGCTGATCCAGAAAAAGATCCGGAAGCTGTTAAATACAACACGCTAAGCTTTGATGAAGCTTATAAAAAAGGATTAAAAATAATGGATTTGACTGCCTTCACGCTGTGCAAAGAAAATAATTTGCCAATATTGGTGTTCGATATGAATACCAAAGGCAATTTGCTTAAAGTAATACAGGGCAAAAATATTGGGACGATAGTTTGTTAATTTCGATATTTTTTAACTTTGTACGTTTCAAAAACCAATAGCCATGAATGATGATGCCATTTTATGTATAGAAGAAGCCGAAGAAAAGATGATGCATGCCATCGAGCATCTTGAACGTGAGTTTCAAAAAATACGAGCAGGGAAAGCTAATCCGAATATGCTCTCAGGTGTAAGGGTTGAATATTATGGGGTAGCAACACCGATTGAACAAACTGCCAACATCAATACACCTGATCCTCGCCAGATCATCATACAACCATTTGACAAAAGCGCTATTCATGAAATTGAAAAGGCAATTCAAAATGCCAATCTTGGTTTTAATCCGCAAAATGAAGGAGAACTTCTCAGAATTAATGTACCACCGTTAACCGAGGAACGCAGGTTGGAGTTTGTAAAAAAAGCCAAGCATGTTGGTGAAGAAACAAAGATTGGGGTGCGAAATGCCCGTCGCAGTGCAAATGATGAAGCCAAATCACTTGAGAAAGACGGTATGCCTGAAGATGAGGCAAAACACCTGACGGATGAAATTCAGAAACTTACCGATAAGTATATTGAACAAATTGATAACCTGGTTGATGCAAAGGAAAAAGATGTAATGACTGTTTAATCGTCATTCTCTTCATCAAGCAAGCGAGGTTCTTTCTTTCTTTTCCTTGCTTTTTTCTTTGATATATTTTCTTTTATCTTACTGACTAGATTATAGGTTAGTCGTGCAATGTTTGAGGTGGTTACAAAAGATTTGTAAATACTTCTGCTGGCGGTTTGAATCACATTTCCCAATGTAAATGTATTCCCTAAATTTTCAAGTGTTTCTTTGAGTTCAACTTCTTCCTCTTCAATTATTTCCCGATAGTTTTTAAGCTGAAGGTTAATGGCTTCTGATGAACGAAAAGTGACACCTTCTTCTCCATCTTTTTTGGAGAAATTGTTTGCAAACATTTTTCTAATAGGGCTTATAATGAGTTGTTCCCTGAAAATCATAATAATGATTCCAATTAATGCATAAAAGCCAAATATGATTATATTTCCAATATATCTGCTGCCAAAATACTCAGCATACCAATCAACAAAGAAAAAAGACAGGAACAGGACTGCAAAAGAAAAAATAATGGCAAGTATGATGATCAAGGTGAAGACTGATGCAATTTCACCCATCCTTTTTGCCAACAGCAGTTTGTTGTACCTTATTTGAAGGTCAACATAATTTTGCAGTCCCGTTAAAATATTTTGCAACGAACTGTTAAGGTTTTTGCTATCCATATTTTCTTTGAAGAAACTTTATTTCTTCGCAGTACTTTTCTTAACATCATCAAGTACCTGGTTGGTACCTTTTTTAACATCGTCAAGTACTTCAGCTGCGCCTTGTTTTACATCTTCCATAACCTCAGTTACACTTTCTTTAAGGTCATCAAATTTTGTATAAAGGTCATCAGCCCATTCTTTGGATTTTACAGCAACTTTTTTACGGGTTTCTTCTCCGGTTTCAGGAGCAAAAAGTAAACCTGCAATGGCTCCTATTGCGCCACCTACAACGAGACCTGCAATAAATGCAAATCCTGAACTTGATCCACTGTCACTCATAGTTTTAGTTTTTTATTAGTTAGTGATTATTACAAATATAACGAAATAAAATGGTTTTGTTATACAATTTAAAATTAAAATTTAAAAGACACATAATGAGACAGATGCAATCTGTTTGGTAGTTGAAATAATTGATAATGAAAGTAATAATCAATAAAATTTGAACAAGATTTAATTTGATTTTGCATCCTTTGATCGTCGATTGTTATAAAACTGACCCAATAGTCATAAATTAATATTTGTGAGTCAAAGGCATTATTAATTCTACTTTTTGAACTTATTCATTTTACCTGTTAATGTTTAGTTTGAAACAATACTTCAGGTGTTAGAATTCATATCCCAATGAGAATTCAGGTGTAAAAAACACTTTGTTGTCAACTGTCTCCTGGCTGTTGTTGTCATCCCCATTCTTTCCATTTGAATAAATATCAGCTACATCCCATTTTATGGTTTTTTTTGATACGCCCACATAGATACCAGTATTGAAAAAAAATCCATTATTAAATCTAAACCGATAACCCGTATTCATTGAATATACAATTGTAGTTGTTGTTAACTGGCTTGAATAGTTTGAAGAATTTGAAAACCGATTTTTTGTTTTATTACCGTCAACAATAATTCCCAGGTAAGGTTTTGATTTTTTATTTCCAAAAAAGTATATGGGACCGCATCCAAAAGCAAAATTGCCCAAATTATCAGATAAACCATTCTGGTAATTTGCACTGGCGGTTAATAATCCATAAGAAATAAACCTGACATGAACATGAAAAACCAACTTTTTTGTAATTCCTAATTCAGCATTTACTGTTGGCCCATATTGTAAAAACCCTAAAGGATTAAATGACAGTGCAAAAACTGAAACGGGATAGGTCTGATCAAATAATTCAGACTTTTGGTTTGCAAATGCAGATTTATGCCCTGATTTGTTCTCTAAATAATCCATTTGCTGACCAAATACCAAGTATGACGAGGCAAGAAGAATAAGCAGAAAACAGCAAGACTTCATGGGTTATTCGCTTTGTATTCAAATGCAAAGGTTAATATTTAAAACTGCTAATTTGTAACCTAATTCCATTATTTTAAAAAAATAGCTGAATTCAGCTATAGGGAGTTGATTTTAATGCTGAGAAATATATCACTAATAAGATTCATACTCATCAGTGATTATTTCGATACTAAAATGTGTTAAATCATTGCTGAATTAAGTCCTTCAAATCATAACCATTTAGTTTCATGATCACAATTACTACGACGAAAACCAAAACGATAAAAAGTATAAACAATAGAAAGCCAAGAAAATAAATTACTATTGAATTTAATAAAGATCTGAAAAACCTGATCTTGAAAACTCCCCTGAATGAATAGGTATAATAACTGATGAAAACTATTACAGAAAAGGCCATTGAAAATTTTGAAAACCCCGGTATTGCAGCAAAAATTAGGTATAGTGTCATTTGCAGAACTAAATATTGTGCAAACAAATAACCATTAATAATTAAATGTTCGGCATAATAAAGCCTGTATTTTTTAAAAACCCATTTTGAAACAAGACTATAAAAAGGTAAAACCAGCAAAGCAAAGACATTCAGGTATGTTTTAATATAGCCGGATACAAGTTGTTGTAATTTATTTCCTTCGGGCTGTTCACCCAATAACTCGTTTGTGTTGGCAATATTGGTTTCAAAAATATTGAACCACAACATGAGCAATGCATTTACACTGGCAATAAGTATTAAATACTTCAATGGATTATAAATGTCCTTGCTTCTTCCATTAAGGTATTCATTAATTAAATTACCGGGATTCTTAAACAGCATTTTTGCAGTGTAGAAAAGGCCTTTCTGCACATTAAAACTATCAAGAGTAAGGTTGAACAAATGTTTTAAAGTGTACCGCTCGTTGATTACTTTTTGACCGCAAATATTACAATAAGTACCCTGAAAATGGTTGTTGCAGTTTTTACATTCTTGAATATTCACATCAGAATTTTCGTTCTTCATTGACCCATTCTTTATCCAATTAAAGGATTCTGCACAAATTGGAAGTATTCAAATTTAGGTATTCTTTTTACATTTCAAATCAATTTGACAAATTGATTTTTGAGATAGTCAAAATTTTTATAACTATGATGTCGTATATTTTCATTGGCTTGTTAGTTGGATTAATTGGCGGTTTTAACAGATAAATGAAAACTATAAAGCAAGATATTTTATGAGTATCTTTAGACCATAAAACAGGATATTAATAACATGAAAAATGAATTTCATCGAACTTAAGAAAGTAACATCCTTCGAGCAAAACAAAAGGTTGTCAAAAAGATATGCCACTTTTGAGAAACTAATCCTGGAATTAGCCGAAAAAGAAATACCTCCAGAAATTGTCAAGTCTGTCAACCAGGAAATTGAAACCATAAATGCTTTCAGCGAGCCAAATAAAGACCTGTCAAAACAATTGCGAAAATCAACCATGAGACATTCTCAAAATGCTAGAAAAAAAACTAAAGCTAGTTCCTAAGAATCTATACCGAGCAAGATGGATGGCTATTGGTATGTCTATGGGAGTTGCTATTGGTGCGGCGTTTGGTGTAAGTATGGATAATTCAGGATCAATAGCAATTGGAATAGGAATCGGAATGGTAATTGGATTGGTGATCGGAGCGCGAATGGATAAAAAAGCCAAAGAAGAAGGAAGACAACTTGATTTGGAAGTAAAGCTTTAAGCGCCTTAAAATTGTGTGATTAGTTATTATTTTCTTGATTCAAAAAGACTCAACAAAGTAACATATCAAATCCACACTTAACAATAAGTTAATATAGACTTAATATTGTGTTAACATGAAAGCAAAGTATCTTGTATATTTTAGCTATGTAATTTTAAATACACTAAAAATGAAAAGATTTTATACCATACTAATGATAATCTCCTTCTTGATAGGTTCAACATATGCTAGTGAAGATAACAAATTAGCAAAAGAAACCAATAGCAATTCTTCAAACCTTACTTCAATAAATGGAGTTGTACTCGATAAGCATACTGGCGAAGCCCTTGCCGGTGTTAAAGTTGTAATTGCTGAATTGAATAAGGAAGTGTATACAGACTTAGAAGGAAATTTTGAATTCAAAAACATGTCGAAAGACATTTATAGCATCGAATCTGAAATGATCTCTTACGAGAAACAAAACCTAAAAGTAGATCTCAATATTTCAGATAACTTGAAAATAGTGATGGAAAATAAATAAATCCATTTAAAACGATTTTATTCTCGCATTTAGACAAACTTTTATAGTTTGTCTTTTTTTATACAGGAAACTTGGAAATGATTATGAATTAATTTGACCAATTGAGTTTTCTCAGGTAAATTACAGATGTTCTTTTGCACTAAATGTATTATTTTAGACACATGAAGAAGTTATTTATATTTTTTGGTTTAGCATTATTTACAACTTTTAACATCTTCTCCCAGGATATTGAAGAGTCAGAAGATGGAAAGTATTATAGTTCCGGAAAGCTTTGCAATGGCGAGTTTAAATCCTATTACGAAGATGGCCAGATATTATCCGTCCGAAATTTTATCAAAGGAAAAGAAAACGGTATTTCAATCTATTATTTTGAGAGTGGGCAACAACAAGAACAAAGGACCTATAAAAAGGGCTTTAAAGATGGAGAATGGCTGACCTGGAATGAGGAAGAACAGAAAACAGCCGAAGCCAATTATTCAAAAGACCTGAAACATGGCAAGTGGATGGTTTATGATGATAATGGCAACAAACGGTTTGAAATGCACTACGACAAAGGTGAAAAAATTGGGACCTGGTATATGTGGGATGAAAATGGTAAGATCACTTCTGAAAAGAAATTTTAATAGCTTAAGTACAAAAACATTTGTAAGTGTTGGATAGTCAATTCCCGGGCCGATAACATGAACCCAATCTAATGCAACTAATTAATCAATTCTTATCGAACACCCTTTTTATTCTATAATTTTGCCCTTATCTTAATTGGTACCTTAAACTCATTTCAAACAACATACCGGGTTTAAACTGTCGGTAAATATATTCCTGGTCTTTAAATGTATAACTCTCTGTGTAGGTTGAATTCAACAGGTTTTTGATTTTTAACCCAATTGTAAATTGTTTTTCTTTACCAATTGTTTTATTGGCAATCAGATTAAGTGAATTGAATGGTTGCGCAAAAATATCAGGTGTCCCACCTTTTACATTGATGATGATTTTAGGGCCTGAAACATTATAAACCAGGCTTAAATCAAAACCAATGTCCTGGTTATTATAGCCCAGAAAAGCATTTACAATAAATGGTGATTGTTCAGATAGTGGCCTTGTTGAGCTGGCACTAGGATCGGTAGCCCGAATTGATGTTAACTCAACAGAATCAATCTCTACTGAAGAAATGATATAAGAGATATTTAACCCAAACTGGATATCACGTGTAAAGTTCCAAAAATCAAGTTTTTTTCTAAAGTCAAATTCCACTCCGTATACATCTGCCCGATCAACGTTCTCCCATTTTAATTCGGGGTTTTGCGCTTTGGGGTTGTCAACCAACTCAATGGGATCTCTAAAAAGTTTGTAGAATAATCCGGCAGAAATGATTTCACCTGGGCGTGTGTACCATTCCCAACGCAGGTCGATATTGTTAATTAAGGTTCGTTTTAATTCTGCATTTCCAACATAAACCTCCCCTCCGGCGAAAGTCTTCAGATGCGTACGGAGCCAGTTCCCTAAAAGTAGGCCTTGCAATTGTCCGGCTCAGGTTGAAGCGAAGATTCATATTATTCCTAATGGAATAAGTAAGATTTAGTGCAGGAAGAAAATCGTGGTTATTCAAATAACCTTTAACCATTGTGGTATCCTTACTCATCGAGTTGATTAAAGTCTGTTCATACCGTAAACCAGCCACTAGCCTTAATTTCTCAATCTAGCTTTGCATCAATCAAGGTATATGCTGATACTAACCTGCTGGTTAGCTGTATAACTGTTTTTCAGATCATCACCCGGATTGCCCTGCACATAAATTCCATAATTTTGGCCTGTGGCTGGGTTATAACCTGGAAAGTTCAAACCAATGTTTTCATCAGCCAGAAATTCAGAAACATTTCCGTTGTAGGTATTTTGTGGAAATTGAAATTTGTAATCAACTCTTTTGTCTGAGAAATCCCGATCTTTATAAAGATAAGATCCGCCGAATTTTAATTTTGGCGCCTCACTTTTCGATCCCAGATCCATTATAAAATCACCTTTGAAATTGTAGTTAATTTCTTTCAGGAATCTATAATAGCGGGCTGGTACCTTGTAAATGGAGGGTTCAATGGCATATTGGTTTTTTTCATTGTTATCTGGATAATAGCTATTGGTGAAAAAACGCATATCAGGTTCATCCTGGTACGAGTAGGTTACTGCCCCCATCCAGTTAAAACGCAATTTCGATGCTTTCTCAAAGTAATGTTCCCCTTTTAGCTGGGCAGTATTTAATGAGCGTTCAAGCCATTGTAATTTTCGGGTTTCAATATAAAGGCCTTCGAGATCATCCGATTGTTTTGGCCCTACCATATAACGGGCAATATTGGTTCCACTTTGATTCTTAAAAAGATTTAAAGCCAGTTTATGATGATTTGAGATTTTAAACGAGAGATTTAAAAGTGCGCCCCACAGCACTTCTGAGCTACCCTGGTTGTCGTTATAGTAATGTTCTGTGTTTAATTTTTGGTCATTTTCACCATTTAATTTATAGCGGCCTTTTATACCATTTTCATAATAAAGGTTTTCTGATTTATAAGACAGACCAAAAACATAGCCTAACTGTCGTTTGCCGATATTTTTGTTATCACCAACATTAAATGAGAAATTGCTATTTAAATATTTTGTTGTTTTAACAGGGTCCATTATTTTGCTGAAATCCATAGTAATGGCAGTTAGTCCTTCTCTATTACTTGGATAAACAGGAAGTTCTCCTCCAGCAGACGATGGAATATTTCTGGTTCCATTATCAAACCCTAGCCAGTCCGTTGAACTACCGGGATAGCTTAAAAAATTGTTATTAAAACTTGCTTGTGAATTATACCCTAACGATATTTTCGCACCCAGCATAAATTGCTCAGGAAACTCACGTGTGCTAATATCAATTAACCCACCTGTAAAATCGGCAGGCAGCTCAGGACTGAACGATTTGTAGACAATAATGTTTTCGAGGAGGTTGGAAGGAAAAATATCCATCTGAACAGTATTGCGGTTTGGGTCAAGGCCCGGGATTTCTGCTCCATTTAAGGTTGTTTTGCTGTATCGGTCACTTAAACCACGAACAAATATGTATTTTCCATTGGTCACTGTAACACCCGTAATTCTTTTTAGCGCACCAGCAGCATCACTATCACCTGACTTTTTCATTTGCTCAGCCGAAAGGCCGTCAATAACATTGGCTGACTTTTTTTGAATCGTCAACAATGCTGCTTCAGATCGATTAACAGATTTGGCTGAAATCACAACTTCCTGCAAACCCATACTAACAGGCTCTAAAACAATATTTATGGTTTTAGTTTCATCGACTCTAATTTCAACATCTGTTATTCTTTGGGTTTGAAAAGAAATGTACTGACAAACAAGGGTATATGTGCCCGGTTGAATATTAAGAATTTGGTAGTTCCCATCCAGGTCAGAAGATGCACCAATCGCGGTTCCTTCAATTATTACAGATGTTCCAATGAGTTCTTCGCCTGTTTCTGCATCTGTAATTTTGCCCTGCACACTTCCTGTTTGCGCAATTATGCTGGTAATCGAGCTAAAAAATATAAACAGGATTATCCATTTCTTAATCATTTGAATCTGTATTTTATTGAATGAGAAACTAAAACCTAACATACAATATGTTGTCTCGTATTTCTTAAGCTTTTATAAATGGGAATGCAACCATGCTTCATGCATAGTTGCAATTCCAATGTTAATTAATAATGCAATAACTAATTAGTTCATGTATTTAGAAAAGAGTGTCCACCCTTCGGCCCAGTTTGCATTGGGATCAAAAGCACCTTTATAGTTTACAGTTTGGAACCAGTCACCAGGATAGGTATCCATATTTCCTGAAACATCGTTTGTAGGGATAATTTTAAAACTCAAGCCATCCAATGTAAAGCCAGGATTGACAATTGCATTTCCTGCATTTTCATAATAATCTGATAATGCGGCATTGGCAGCGTCTTCATCATCTGAACTAACTCCCTCATCAGCTGAAACTTTGAACATCGGCTCCGTGATCGCATAGAATATGTTGTTTTTAAGTGTAAGCTCACCACTCCCAAAACGGGTATAGCTGCATTCGTCAACTAGTAATTCCACATCAATTCCCTTTTCCTGGTTATAGAATATCGAATTAGAATAATGACCACCGGCATTATCACGGAAAGTGATTGTTCTTTTACCTGCACCATCACCTCGTCCAACATATGTTACATTATAAATGGTTGGTGTTGCATATGGCTGTCCGGTTTCAGGATCAGTTCCACCATCATGCTCACCTAGTCGATCGCCACGTTCAAATCCTTGTACTGCTACCCAAAACTGTCCGTATCCGCGATATCCCTGGTCGTAGTCAAATGAGTCATCTCCTGAGAAGGCGACCAGAATATGAGAAAGACGTGGAGTTCCTCCAAAGAATTCGATACCATCATCTTTATTTGCAAACACTTCAATATGGTCAATCACTGTTGCACTTCCGACTGCACCAAGTGTTAATCCATTTATTTCATTTCCCTCTCCAATGTCGGTTCCGCCATGACGGATAGATATATATTTGAGCGTTCCTGAATTATCATTGTCATCATCACCGCCATAAACTCCACGGGGTTCAGTTTGTGGAATACCTTCAATCTGTTGTTCAGTTGGAACAGTATTCGTTTTTGCTTTTCCAAGAATAATGACTCCTCCCCACAAACCATCATCCATGTCAGCAACAGCGCCATTAAGGTCATCAGCTTCGGCAGTGAAAATAATCGGTGCATCAGCAGTACCTTCTGCCATTATCATACCTCCACGTGCTACTATAAGTGCAGATGCATTTTCACCCTGACCTGCTTTTCCCTTAACAACAGTTCCTGCTTCTATCGTCAAAGTCTGTCCGTCATTCACAAATACAAATCCATCTAGCAGGTAAGTATTGTTAGATGTCCATGTAACTGTGCCTGTTCCGCTTCCATCATCTTTCACTGTTATCGTTTCATGTGTTGTTCCGGAAAGTGAAATTGTTCTGATTTCTGTTGATTTCATAGCGGTGCCATTATTATCATAAATACTGGAGCCATCTTTTGGTTGTACAGTTACTTGTTCATTTCCATTAGAGTTTTGATCGGTTACAATTCTAATTAAGGCCGACTTTTGTGAAGCGGAATGAGTGACAGAAACACTACTAAGTCCTGCAACGCCTCCTGAAATACTTACTGAAAAACTGTTCTCATCCAGGTCACCGGTAGCATCTGTGTTTTTATAGACACCCGCACTAAAATTAACAGTTATATCAAATGTCTTTCCTTCGCCTTCCAATGAAATCCCTGTCATGGTAGGTGTTTGTGCTTCAGGTTCTGGATTGTCCTCTTTACACGCTGAAAATCCTAAAATTAAAAGCATGGTAATTATCAGGTAAAAGTTTACTTTTTTCATTTCTTATTTATTTTAATTGATTGCCACAAAAGTCAACCTTCAGTATGACCTAATGCTTAATTATTCATTAAGTAATTGTTAATTTAAGAGGACAACAGATCGAAATAATTAACAATAAATTAAAGATGATTCTGTTTAACAGAAAATATAGAGCTGAGAACCTGATTGGCAATTGGCTACAGGTATGGATAAGAAAGCCAAAGAAGAAGGAAGACAACTAGAATTTGAATTAATTAATAAAAGAAACAAGGCCATTTTACAACGTCTGGCATTCAATATATCGAGCATAAAATCCTCAATAAATGAAAATGGAATGATAAGAAAAAGTTACGAATAAAAATTAGTATTTAGAGTGACTATTATAGTCCCCAATCCAGGCCATACTTGTCACTGATGTCCAACGGTGGCATTGGCCCATTCAGCGGTTTTAAGTCCTTTACATACCAGTCGAGCCAATCGATCTGGCGGTACAACACATCTATCCTGCCTACCTGTTTTCGGTTCCCATGACCTTCGCCGGGGTATTGAACCAACCTGACAGCAGGGTGATCGTTCATTTTCATTCGACGGTGCATTTCCATGCTTTGTGTGGGATGCACTCTTGGGTCAGCTGCTCCTCCGTAAATAAGAGTAGCCGTCTTGCTTTGATGTGCCCAGTAAATGGGACTCCTTTCCAAACTCATTTGCCACTGTTCCTCCAGAGGTTTACCGCTGTGAACCAGCATTTCTTCGTAGGCAATATCGGTTGTACCTCTTTTGCTGATCAGGTTACTTACACCCACAAACATGCAAACTGCTTTTACATAATCTGTGTAATAGGTTGCAAACCAGGCTGAAGCATAACCGCCATAAGAGCCTCCGGCCATACCCACCCGTTCTTTATCAGCACCTTTTTCTGCCACAAGGTAATCAATACCATCTGCCAGGTCATCAAATTCTTTTCCTGCCGGATCCTCGAATCCTTCCATTGCAAAATCAACGCCATAGCCTGTACTTGCCCTGTAGTTCAGATAAGCCACCATATAGCCTTTACCGGCCATCACTTGTCCGGGTGTTGAATAACGGCTCAACCAGCCGTTTTTATGGTGTGATTCAGGTCCGCCATGAACATACAAAACGAGCGGGTATTTCTCACTACTTTTATAGCCAACCGGTTTAATCAGTAAACCCTCTATTTCCAAACCATCTCTGGCCTCGAAGCGGATTACCTCCTGTTCACCAAAAAGCGTATTATTCAGCTGTGGATTCAGATCAGTTACTCTTTTTAAGTCACCGCTGCCGTTCCATGTATAAATATTGGAAGGATCCTTTGGTGTATTACCAGCAAATACAAACAATTGACCATCATCAGTAAATAAGGGCGCTCCAATAATAACACCGGTAGATTCAGTATCCAGTAATACTGAACGTTTATTGTTTTTTATAGAAATGCCTGACAATTTTGGATAAACCCCTTCGCCGGAGTAACAAAGTAACTCCTTGTTGTTTTTCCAGCCAACCCAACTGATATGTCCTTTAAAATTGGCCGGTGTGTGGTTGGTGATAGTTTCTGTATTCAGCGAATAAGTGAATGCCTGGCTGTAAGCATGATCATTCATATTTAAAGCTGAAGCGTAGGCTAAATGTGTACCTTCTTCATTAAAAACATAGTTGCCTAGCTTACCTTCATTTCCTACCTCGTAAACCACTTCACCAGTTTCGATATCCAGGATTTTTAGTTTACGAAACATATATCGGTAATCGATCAGGTTTTTCTCTGAAGTAGAAAAAGCTAACCATTGGCCATCCGGACTAAATTCAAAATCCCAAACATGAAAATTCTTGAGTAATTGTTTTTCTGATTTAACTTGAAAGTCAGAATCGAAGTTAACAACAAAAAGCTGGTTGTTTTTCAGGTTTTCTTCATAGTAGATAAAGTCGTAACCACGTTCTTTAAGTTCAATCTCCTTTTCTGATTTTGGTTCCTTTGCAAGGTAGGCAATACCTTTCCCATCAGGTTGCCATTTGAAATAACTGACATCGTTTTTTGACTGGGTTACTTGTATCATTTCTCCACCGTCAGAAGGTATGGCCCATACTTGTTTAACTTCTTTCTCTTTTTTATAGGTAAAAGCAACAGTTGAACCATCAGGACTGTATTGGGGTGACCCTCCTTTTACACCTTCTTCGAAGAGTGGACTTGATTCCTGAGTGGTTAAATTCAACCTGTAGTAGTTTCGGTTCGCAGGACCTGGTTTATCATTTGCATTTCGAGGAGTCCAAA